>SCMT01000010.1 GCA_005502915.1 Lysobacteraceae bacterium 2PB
CTCCTTGAGGATACGGACGATCTGTTCTTCCGTGAATCGCGACTTCTTCATGTGGAGCTCCTTGGGTGGGAACTCTACTTCCAAGTGGATCGAATTAGCGAGGACGCTTCACGGGCCCGGGAGCAACCCGCGCCCGGGCGGTGGTCAAGCGGCCTCACCCTCCAGCGGCACCAGGCGGTTGTCGGCATCGTAGCGCAGGCCGCAGAGCATGGCGGCCATGCCGCGCAGGGCGGCTTGCGGGCTGGCGCCGCTGGCTTCGCACAGGGCGATGAACTCGTACGGGACTTCGACCAGCAGGACGTTGGACGGCTGGAACTGCGGCTTCGGCTTGGACATGACGGCACTCCGTTTCGCCCGACGCCCGGAGTGGACGCCGTTGGCGAATCCACACCGCATCGCGCGCAGGCGCGTCAAGGTTTGCGTAGTGCGGACCACTGGTCCGCGTTGCCTCGACCTTGACGCGCCGAGCACGATGCGATGCTGGGACGAAAACGGTGGGCAAGTCTTACCCTGTCAACGCAGGCATTGGCTTTTGTAGGGTGGAACCGCCGAAGGCGATTCCACCGCAATCCTCGCGGACAATTCAATGGCGGAATCCGCTTCGCGGGTTCCGCCCTACGAATGCGCCTTACGGCCTTCTCACAGTCCTAGTCACACGGCAGATCATCCTGTGGCGAGAACCTCGAAAGAGCTTCGATCGATGGTGCAACAATGATTTTTCCGCCAGCCACATTCGGCGACATCAGCATCACAGAACCGTATGCGTCGACATAGTAGGTCCCCTTGTCCATATCAGTGGCAATCGGAATCCCCGGGACGCGCATGATCTTCTGAGACTCGCGGATATCCTTGATATGCAATGGAATGAATGCCCCAATCTCCCAAGATGCGGGAGGCGTCGCATCACGATCAACGAGATAGAACTCCATTCGCTCGACGAATGGGCATGTCTCATAGAAGCGAACCAAGTCTGCTTGGGGCTCGAAGCCACATGCCTTCTCCACACCATCGGCCACAGGCACACGCAGTCGCTGCCGGTCGCCACGGGTCAGCCATGGCGAGATGATCGAATAGCGTACGATCGAATAAAGCAGGAAAAGACCTGCTGACACCAGCAGACCGCCCAACAACCATCCAAATATGCTGCGAAAAAGCTCCATGCGTGTCACGCCTTCCATCGAGCGAAAACCAACCAGAGACTAGAACCCGGACGCAGACCCCGCCTGCGCCCGGGTGAAGCTTACGCGGTGGGGCCGTCGAGTGGCACCAGGCGGTTGTCGGCATCGTAGCGCAGGCCGCAGAGCATGGCGGCCATGCCGCGCAGGGCGGCTTGCGGGCTGGCGCCGCTGGTTTCGCACAGGGCGATGAACTGGGGCGGCACTTCGACCAGCAGGACGTTGGACGGCTGGAACTGCGACTTGGGCTTGGACATGACGGACCTCCGTTTCGCCCGACGCCCGAAGTGGGCGCCGTTGGCGAGTCCACACCGCATCGCGCGCAGGCGCGTCAAGGTTTGCGCAGCAATTCACCTCGACCTTGACGCGCCGAGCACGGTGCGATGATGGGACGACAACGGTGGGCACATTGAAGCAATGAATCGACCACGCTTTTGCAGGGTGGGCTGATCGGAGGGATCGCAATCATTAGCGCTCGCGAAATGCAATGGGTTCCGTCCGGCGGAACCCATCCGACCGCCCTGCTCTACTCTTCTGCTGCACTAGGATAGATCCCTACGAAGGCTCTAATCACTATAGATTGTTGCAACATAATCACGACGCGCGCTACATTCGTAGGTAATAAGCTCTATACCCTGCGCATGGCCGTCGTTGCCATCGACACTATGTGGAAAGATATCGATGCGCAGTATCTCTCCGTTTCTTGCCGTTTCCTTTTTGGAAATACTCCAGTCACGGACGCCAGGACCACCAACAATGGTGCGCTCTCTGAAACGAAATGTCTCAGGTAGTAAATAAAAATTGGCAGGGGCGATGATGGATCCCATCCGAGCGATCTGGCAACCACTAGAGCTCCCATGGCATCCAGCACCAACTTCGATGGTCGTGGTTAATAGTTGTATTTCATGCCGAAGCTCAAATCGCTTTGAGCATTCCAATACAAGTGAGACAGCACTCGAAAAATCAATCGTTTTCTCTGTCGCATTTATCGTAATGAGAGCATCTTTCTTTGAAGGCAGATTGAAAGTCAGAGTGCGTTGACTATTGCCTTGCAGCAAATGTACGCGCCCCTCATTGGGCATCACGTCACCCGCGACGGTAACCTCGACGTTCGCCTTGCCGCCAAATCCAGTCTTCAACATTACAGACACAGTATTGTCGACAACCTTGTCTATCCAAGCACTAATCAAACCATCGGAGTTCTGTGAAATGCATTGCGAGTAGGCCGAAGCTGCTTCCGAACTTAATGTACGGATAATAGTTGATTGCGAACTCATGTTGACGCCAGAATCAATCATCATTTGACGAAGTTTTTCTCGCCTCTGCGAGAATTTTTCATAATCTAAAGCACCCAAGCCAAAAATTTCCTCAGCAAATTTCTTACTTGATTCATCATAGCTATCTCGATCGAAGTAAGACATTCTTAGATAGCTTGAAGCCAGATCTGAAGTTCGATACTCCTCGTTCATGACAAGTGCTTTTGCGCAATCCATTTGCCGCTCCTTTATTAGCAGTTGACAACCAGGAATTCCACTAGATTATTTACGAAATTAGCACCGCAGGGCGCATAAGCCTAAGGCGTCATGCGCCATCAGGACCTACTGGTGCGGGATACAAAAAAAACGGTTCACGACGCTTCGATTATGCGCCCTACAGCAGCCTATTCTCTTTACGGCCTTGATCAGAACAGAGATTATCAACAATATTTCTTTATAAAATTTCCATCAATCCCCCTCGATTAATTTCTTCTCCGCCTTGATTCGCTCACTGATCTCGACATCAAGCGCAAAAGCATGAACCTCCCATATTTGCAGAGGTAAAATTGAAGCGCGCATTATTGAGTTAAAAACAAGACCAGAAAGAACAACGCCAATCCATACAGATGATTTCATTGAATCATCAAATACGCCAATACAAATCAAGCAAAAGAGAACACAACCCACATGAGACGCCAAAGTAAGGCACTGCGAAAGCACTAAATATGAAACCTTATCCCTTACATCACGCAACTCATGGCTCGTCAGAGAAGATAAGCCATTAGGCCTACCGGTAAACAAAATAGTGGTAATCATGAAACCCGCGAGTATTGCAACAACAGTTACAACAGCACGAAGAACATCCTCATCAATTTTTCCTGACAGCCCGATGATGTAGCGATCTGCAAGAAAGAAAATAGATCCACCGACTGCAAATGGGAAGAAAAGCGACAAGAAGATCTTTAGAACTCCATTCGCCGTCTTCCTCGAAGCGCTGAGCAAGTCATTACCAGCCCCCATGGCAGAGAGCCATTCATCTGGCCAAAGGACCCCTCTAATCTTCATCATCCGCTCCCGCTAGGTAGTACCCACTTGACAGACCGCCGGCCGCAGTCAGAGGACCAGCCTTAGATGGATCTCTTAAGACAGCAGAATAGTCACGAAGCGCTTCGTGAACAGACGCAGCATATGGTCGCCCCCTTGAATCAGCTTGCAGGCTATAACGCTCCTGCTCACGGTATTGACTCAAATCAGTGACACTTGTCCCGCCTGGAAAATCAATTTTCACTGATGAAATACCCTCTTCGTCTTCAAACTCCTCATAAAGATCGCTTACATCTGACGCAGCTAAATCTGCATTTTTTGAAACCCACGAAATTTGAATAGACTCCGCACCCTTTACATTTTTTCTAACCTCCGAAAGAAGCATGGAAAATTTACTCTTTGGCTTCTTTTTAGGAACAACCATGCTTGCAACAACGCGCTCAACACCACCTTTTGATTGCACGATGCTGGAAAGTTTTCGGGAGCCTACGTTGACCAAATGCGGAAGAGGAAAAGTGGGGTCGCTGAGGACTTTCCTCAAAACTGTTCGCAAAACATGAGGAAGAATTGCTGATGCGGAAGTATTTGAAGCCTTCTCTACGATGAGAGACTCCCCAAAGACAAGGGCCCTGAATCGATAGATCGCTTCTTCTCCTCCCGGAGAAACAGCGCTCTCTTTTTCCTGAATAGCATCCAAATCAATTTCAGGCTTGCCAAATGGAACAGCTCCCGTTTCCGGAAAAAGTCCATGCACATATGTACACACTTCAATAATAACGCCGTGATTTATACCAAGATCGTGGATTTTGTTAATAAATGCAGCGCGACGGCCTTTTTTTAGCGAATCAACACTAGGATAGTGCTTATCTTGAGCCGGGAGCGAGGCGTTCTTTGCTTTCCTTAAAATTTTTGCTAAGTCGGGAGCAGAAAATTCTTTGCGCTGCGTTGAATAAGTAATGATTTTCAATGCAAAGAGTCGATCAATAGTCGTCATACACCCCCCTCAGGTTTTGATTAGTAGCACCCATCAGTCTCTGAGGCTGAGACACTGTTTTGTACCCGTCAAGCCTGTAATTTCTAACAGTATCAGTCCAGTATCAATTCGATTTCATAAGCTAGACGCACAAAAGCGCCACCCGATCCCGGATGACGCCTTTGATGTACCGCTTTCTGCGATGTCCGGCGCTGCGGCCGGCTCAGGTGGGGTTCGCTGCGCTCACCACCACCCTACGAATGCGAGATCAATGCCCGCCGTCCAGCGCCTTCAGCTCGCTGACGAGCTGATTCGCCATGTCCGCGCCGTCGCCATACAGCATCCGCGTGTTGTCGGCGTAGAACAGGGCGTTTTCGATGCCGGCGAAGCCGGTGCCCTTGCCGCGCTTGATGACGATGGTGTTCCTGCTGTTCACCACGTCGAGGATGGGCATGCCGTAGATCGGGGAGTTGGGGTCGGTCTTGGCGACGGGGTTGACCACGTCGTTGGCGCCGATCACCAGGGAGACGTCGGTGTTGGCGAACTCGGGGTTGATGTCGTCCATGTCGACGATGAGGTCGTACGGCACGCCGGCTTCGGCGAGCAGCACGTTCATGTGGCCGGGCATGCGGCCGGCGACGGGGTGGATGGCGAACTTCACCTTCACGCCGCGATCGATCAGCTTCTGCGACAGTTCCCAGATCTTGTGCTGCGCCTGGGCCACTGCCAAGCCATAGCCCGGCACGATGACCACGCGTTCGGCGAAGGCCATCATCGCGGCGACGTCGCTGGCGTCGATGGGCTTCTGGCTGCCTTCGATGGCGGCTGCTTCGCCGGTGGCGCCGAAGTTGGAGAACAGCACCGACTGGATGGAGCGGTTCATCGCCTTGGCCATGAGCTTGGTGAGCAGCATGCCGGCGGCGCCGACCATCATGCCGGCGATGATCAGGGCCTCGTTGCCCAGCACGTAGCCTTCGAACGCAACGGCGAGGCCGGTGAAGGCGTTGTACAGCGAGATGACCACCGGCATGTCGGCGCCGCCGATGGGCAGGGTCATCAGCACGCCCAGCAGCAGCGCGGCGACGAAGAAGGCGATGATGAAGACCGGGTCCAGGGTGACCAGCGCGGCGACGCCCAGGCCCACCGAGGCCAGCGCGACCAGTGCGTTGAACGCCTGCTGGCCGGGGAAGGTGTAGCGCTTGTCCATGCGGCCGTCGAGCTTGGCCCAGGCGATGACCGAGCCGGTGAGCGAGACCGCGCCGATCAGCGCGCCGACCACCGCGAGGCCGAGGGTGAAGTTGTTCGGCGCCTTGCCTTCGGCCGAGAAGCGCAGCAGCTCGACGGCGCCGATGGCCGCGGCCGAACCGCCGCCCATGCCGTTGAACAGCGCGACCATCTGCGGCATGTCGGTGATGGCGACCTTCTTGCCCCACATCCAGTTGACGGCGACGCCGAGCACGATGGCGATGGCGATCAGCGCGATGTTGTGCAGGTCCGGCAGGAAGAAGGTGGCGACGGTGGCGATGAGCATGCCCGCGCCGGCCCACTGGATGCCGCTGCGCGCGGTCTTCGGCGAGGCCATGCGCTGCAGGCCGAGGAGGAACAGGGTGGCGGCGACGAAGTAGCTCAGCTTGACCAGCAACAACAGGCTCATGCGTTTGTCTCCTGCACCGGATGGCATTCATCCGTGGCGTTCTTGTCCAATCGGTGGTGTTCGTACATGTCGATCGCGGTCTTGAGCATGCCCAGCATGCCGAGGCCGAGGGAGAACAGGCCCAGGGACAGCTGGTTGAGCGCGTTGTCCCTGGCGAAGTAGCTGCCGATCAGGCCCGCCAGCATCATCAGGAACGCCTGCGCCGCGATCAGGACGAGGAAGAGGAAACCCTTGCGGGGGTCCTGCCAGATCTTGCGCGAGACTTCGTTCTGCGTGCGCGTCGGATCCTGCAGCGACGACAGGCCGATGCCGATGCCCATGTAGAGCAAGGCGTAGTTGGCGTCGTCGAAGATCCCGGCGATGCCGGTGAAGGCGGGCTTCACCGCGTAGACCAGGGCCGCGAGCATCGCCGGGTACTGCAGGTAACTGATCTTCTGGAACAGCTCGGTCGCGCGGGACGGCGATAGGCGCTGCTCGGCCGGCCTCCGGGCTGCCGTCATTGCTTGCCCTGCCCCGGCTTGCTGGACGGCTTGAACATGTCGAGCATGCGTTCGGTGACGACGTAGCCGCCGGCGGCGTTGCCCGCGCCCAGGAACACGGCGATGAAGCCGATGGCCTTCTCCAGGGTGGTGTCGGCGTGCCCGAGCACGACCATGGCGCCGATGAGCACGATGCCGTGGATGAAGTTGCTGCCGGACATCAGCGGGGTATGCAGGATCACCGGCACCCGCGAGATGATGACGTGCCCGGCGATCGCCGCGAGCATGAAGATGTAGAGCGCTACGAAACCATCCACGACGTCCGTCCTCCTGAGGGTGCTGTCCCGCATCATAACCGCCGGGCCGTGACATTCGAGACCGTCCGGGCACGGGCAAGCGATACGCAGGTCTCATCTGCTTATGCCCGTCGCGGGCTTGTCGATGGCGGGGTGTGGGGCGCTGGACGCCGGGCTGCCGTGCCCCCACCTCGATCCTCCCCCGCACGCGGGGGAGGAAGTCGAAGCCGGCCCGCGAAGATCGCTGTCAACCGGACCAGAGGCCGGGCGTTTCCCCTGCTGCAGGCGCCGCGCGCGCCGTCCCGTCGAAGCCCGAGGTGCCGCATGCGACCGTCGATCCTCCTCCCCCTGCTGCTGGTCCTGGCGGCCGGCGCCTTCCAGGTCGATGCCCGGGCCGCCGATCGGGGCGACCGGATCGATGCCCGTCTGGACCAGCGGGGCGAGCGTCTGGACGAGCGGTTCGACCGTCGCGCCGGACGGGCGCAAGATCAGGGGCACGACCGCCGCGCGGCGCGGCTGGACCGGACCGGGGACCGGATCGAGCACCGGCTGGATGCGAAGGGCGACCGGATCGACCGGCGCCTGGCGCATCGAGTCGACCGCCGCCGGGACCGTCGGCATTGAGGGCCGGCCGCCATGGCGGATGGCCACACCCCAACGGACCCGCGAGGGTCTAGAGTTTCGCGCATGAGCCCGGACGCCGGCCAATCGCGCAGTCCTTCGGCCGTACCCCCCCGGGCGGCCGAGGGACATTCTCTATCGCACGCGACGGAAGCCTCGACGCATGCCACGCCGGCCACGCTCGACGCCTTCCTCGCGGACATCTCCGCACGCGCCTTCCGCTTCGCCGAACTGGGCCTGCGCCATCGCGAGGACGCGCTGGACGCGGTGCAGGACGCGATGATGAAGATGATGGGCTACCGCGACCGCCCGTCGACGGAGTGGACGCCGCTGTTCTGGAGCATCCTGCGCAGCCGGATCATCGACATGCAGCGGCGCAGCCTGTTCCGCCTGCGCTGGATGCTGCCGTCCAGCGCGAAGAACGGCGAGGACGGCGAGTCGATCGACTGGGCGGACAACACCGCCGACGAGCGCCCGGACCCGTCGGGCGCACACGACCAGCAGGAGGCCTACCGCACGCTCGCGTCGGCCCTGCGCGCGTTGCCCGCACGGCAGCGCGAGGCCTTCACCCTGCGCGTACTGGAAGACTGCGATGTCGCCACCACCGCGCGGATCATGGGCTGCAGCGAGGGGTCGGTGAAGACCCACCTCTTCCGCGCCCGCGACACTTTGCAGAAACAGCTGGAGGATTTCCGATGACCCCGCAGACCGACCTTCGCGACGGGATGGACGCCGACGACGCGCTGCTGCGCGCCGCGCGCCACGCGCACGCGGCGTCGCTCGATCGCCTGTCGCCGCGCGTGCAGGCGCAGCTCGCGCAGCGTCGCCGCGCGGCGATGCAGCCCGCACGCAGCACGGGACGCGGCTGGGCGATGATCGCCGCAAGCTCGACCGCCGTGCTGGCCGTGGCCATCGGTGTGTTCGTGCTGCGCGATGGCATGCCGGGCGATACGGGCGCGCAGGCGCCGCAGGTCGCGGATGCCAGCGTGACGACGACGGCACCCGTGGCACCAACCGTGCAGGCACCCGCCGAGACCCGCGTCGCCGACGCCGCAACGGCCGCACCGGTGTCGACTGAAACGCCCGACTTGGCGGTACAGCCGCAGGCCACCGTGTCCGATGCGCTGCCCGACACGCTGATCGCCGCCGAGTTCGATGCCATCGAGGCGATCGAAGGCGCGACCGACGACATCGGCTACGGCACCTTCGACGAAACCCCTGATTTCTATGCCTGGCTGGGCTCGGAAGACGCGCTGGCCGACGTCACGGAGTCGCTATGAACCGCATCACCCTCCTCGCCCGCCTGCTCTGCACCTTGCTGGTCGCAGGCGCCGTCTCCCCGGCGTTCGCCGGACCGCCCGATCGAGGTCCCGGCCCCGGCCAGGCGCCCGCGCGGGAACAGGGTCCGCCGCCTCCGCAGTGGGAACAGCTGACGCCCGCGCAGCGCGAGATGGTGATCGCGGTGCTGCGTGATCGCTGGAACGACAACCCGCAGGAACGCGCGCGCATGTTGAAGCATGCTGAGCGCTGGAAGGCGATGACGCCCGAGCAGCGCCGCAGCGCGAAACACGGGATGGACCGCTGGGCCGGCATGAAGCCCGAGGAACGCCAGCGCATGCGCGCGCTGTACGACCATGCGCGCCAGCTGTCGCCCGAGGAGCGCGCAGCGCTGCGCGAGAAGCTCAAGACGATGACGCCCGAACAGCGCCGGGCGTGGATGCGCGAACAGCGCGAACTGCGCCAGCGTCGCGCACCGGGCGACGTGCCCGGTCGCGCTGCGCCCGACGCACCCGCACCCGCACCCGCACCCGATCGTCGCCCCTGATGCCGCGCCGCCGCACGCCCTGGCCGCTGGTCGCGTTCGCGCTGCTGCTGGCCTGCGGCGCGGTGCTGCGGCCTGCGGCGCAGACCTCCGCAGCCACCCCGGTCGCCCTGCCCGCACCGATGCGCGACGTCGCCTACGGGCCCGATGCAGCGCAGCGCTTCGACATCGACCTGCCCGCGCGCGCCACCGGCGCAGCCACGGTCTTCTACGTGCATGGCGGCGGCTGGGCCTTCGGCGACAAGTCCGGGCAAGTCGCGAACAAGCGCGCGCGCTGGACGCACGCCGGCCTGTTCTTCGTCTCGACCAACTACCGCATGCGTCCGGTGGCAGATCCATTGGAACAGGCACGCGACGTAGCCCGCGCGCTGGCCGAGGCGCAGCGCGTGGTCGCGCGTGCGGGCGGCGACCCGGACCGTTTCGTGCTGATGGGGCATTCGGCGGGCGGGCACCTGATCGCGCTGCTTGCCGCACGCCCCGACCTGGTGCGCGAAGCGGGCGCACGCCCATGGCGCGCGACGGTGCTGCTCGATGCCGGATCGGTCGACGTGGTCGAGACGATGGCCTCGCCGCGTGGTCGCATCGGCCTGTTCCGCAATGCCTTCGGCGATGACCCGGCGTTCTGGCGCGCGGTCTCGCCGATGCACCAGCTCGCCGGCAAGACCGCACCGATCCTCGCCGTGTGCGCCAGCGAACGTCGCGATTCCTGCCGCGCGAATCGCGCCTTCCTCGACAAGGCCGCCCGCTTCGGCACGCACACGCAGCTGATGGAAAAGCCGCTGTCGCACGGCGAGATCAATCGCCTGCTCGGCGAGGACAATGCCTATACGCGGGAGGTGGAGGCATTCGTGCGGACGCTGCCCGGATTGGCCTCGCTTGACCCCGGTCGGACCGCAGGTTAAACAGCGCGCTCCATACAGGAGCATCCGCCTTGAACAAGATTCCGCTCGTCGCCGCGCTGGCAGGCACCCTCGCCTTCGCTGCCTTCCCGTCCAACGCCGATCAGCTCAAGGTCAAGGCCACTGCGCTGTCGCAGGCCGATGCTGCGGCGCTGCAGGGCAAGTCCGTTGCGGTCACCCTGCACGAGCGCCAGTCCTTTCAGGCGATGACCGCCGGCAAGGCCATGTTCGGCCTGATCGGGATAGGCGCGATGTTCAAGGCCGGCAACGATTTCGTCGAACAGAACCAGATTCCCGACCCGGCGATCATCGCCCGCGAACAGTTCGCGAACATGTTGCGCGACCAGTTCGGAATGGTGCCGATGGCTGTCGACACGACAGTCACCAAGCCGGTCAAACCCGCAGAACTGGTCAAGGTCCATCCGGATTCCGATTACATACTGTCAGTCATGCACATAGGCTCCATGTACGCCTACTATCCGGGGAAATGGGACGGATACTGGGTCGGCAACTCCCTGGGCGTGCAACTGATCCATACCGCGTCCGGAAAGGTCGTCAGCAGGGGCAACTGCACTGCCTCGACGCACAAGAATCCGGTACGTCCGTCGCTTGAGCAGCTGAGTGCGGATCGCGCGCAGCTGACCAAGGACATCCTTGCGTCGCTTGCGTGGAAGTGCTCGCGCCAGCTGGCGATCGAGGGATTCAAGCTCACTGCCGAACGCGCGCCCGCCATTCCCGCCGAGCTCGAAAACCCCTTGTCTCGTGTGGTGGCTGCGGCGCCCGCCGCCAATGGAACGCCTGCCGCCACGGCACCGGAGACGCCCGCGCCGGAATCTCCCGAACCCGAAGCGCCTGAAACCGAAACACCTGCACCGGAAGCGCCCGTGACCGAAGGCAAGCCCTGAGGCCGACCGTCAACCCGTGGTCGCGGCTTCGCAGCCGCGACCCGTCATCTCCAGCACCGCCGCATATTCCGGCAGCTTCGCCACGGCACCGGATTGCGCCTGCTGCTTCGCGTCCTGCAGGTAGATGCGCGGCTGGCCACGGCCGTCCAGCGGCACCGACGTATCGACCGGCTTGCGCCAGATGCGGATCACCGCCTGGCGCGCCGGACAGCCGGCCTGCGGGATGCGCACCATGTCGTTGAGGATCCAGCCCTTCGCAGCGGACGGCATCGCCTTCGCAGGATCGACGAGGCGCGCGCGCGGCTGGCAGCGGCCGGCGGTCTTCGATGCGCCGTAGCGGTACGGCACGGCCGGATCGGTGGTGAACATGCCGCGCAGGTAGGCGCAGGTTTCGGGAATGATGCGGATGGTGTGCGTGCTGCCGACGGCCTGCGCCGGGTACGGCTCGCGACGGATCTCGGGGGTCTGCGCGAACGCAGGCATGCAGGCCGAGGCCAGGCACAGTCCGGTGCAGCGCGCTCGCAGGGACGTGAGGGTCATCGACATGGCATCGACCTCGGACTTGCGGAGTGGGAGGCGCAGGGTGCCGGATCGCGCCTGAACATGCATGCATCCGCACCGCTGCGTATTGGTGCAGCGCGTCATCGCCCCGGCCCGCATCGCGGCGACACGGCGGATTCCAAGACGGGCGGAGCCTGTGCCATAGTCGGGACGTTGCACGTGGCCGCGATGGTCGCGGTTTGCTGCATCCTGCTTCCGCTGTCACATTCCATTCGACTCTGGGGAGGGTTTCATGCTTGAGCAACACGCAATCTGGATCGCGATCGGCGCCGCCGTCATCGCGATCCTGTACGGCATTCTGTCTGCGCGCTGGATCATGGCGCAGCCGGCCGGCAACGAGCGCATGCAGGGCATCGCAGCGGCGATCCAGGAAGGCGCGGGCGCGTACCTGCGCCGGCAATACACCACCATCGCCGTCGTTGGCGTCGTGTTGTTCCTGGCGATCGGGCTGGTGCCCGGCCTGGGCTGGCCCACGGCGGTCGGCTTCGCGATCGGCGCGGTGCTCTCGGGCGTGGCCGGCTTCATCGGCATGTTCGTCTCCGTCCGCGCCAACGTGCGCACCACCCAGGCCGCGACCAAGGGTCTCAACGATGCGCTGGCGGTGAGTTTCCGCGGCGGCGCGATCACCGGCATGCTGGTCGTCGGCCTGGGCCTGCTCGGCGTGGCCGGCTACTACTGGCTGGTCGGCAAGGGCGCCACGGACGAAGCCGGCATCAAGGCCGCGCTGCAGCCGATGATCGGCCTGGCGTTCGGCTCGTCGCTGATCTCGATCTTCGCGCGACTGGGCGGCGGCATCTTCACCAAGGGCGCCGACGTCGGCGCCGACCTGGTGGGCAAGGTGGAAGCCGGCATCCCCGAGGACGACCCGCGCAACCCGGCAGTGATCGCCGACAACGTGGGCGACAACGTCGGCGACTGCGCCGGCATGGCCGCCGACCTGTTCGAGACCTACGCGGTGACGATCGTGGCCGCGATGCTGATTGCCGGCATCTCCTTCGCCACCTACGGCAACAGCGGCGTGCTCTATCCGCTGGTGCTGGGCGCGGTGTCGATCGTCGCCTCGATCGTCGGCACCTTCTTCGTGAAGGTCGGCAGCGACGGCAAGATCATGAAGGCGCTGTACAAGGGCCTCATCGTCGCCGGCCTGCTGTCCGCCGTCGGCTTCTGGTTCGTCACCGACGCGATGATCGTCGCGAACGCACGCGCGATCTTCTACTGTGCGCTGATCGGCTTGGCGCTGACCGCCGCGATGGTGGTGATCACCGAGTACTACACCGCCACCGAGTACAAGCCGGTGCAGGACGTGGCCAAGGCCTCGGAAACCGGCCACGGCACCAACGTGATCGCCGGCCTCGCGGTGTCGATGAAGTCGACCGCCGCGCCGGTGCTGGCCGTGGCCGCCGCGATCTGGGGCTGCTACGCACTGGCCGGGCTGTTCGGCATCGCGGTCGCCGCGGTGTCGATGCTGTCGATGGCGGGCGTGATCGTCGCACTCGACGCCTACGGCCCGATCACCGACAACGCCGGCGGCATCGCCGAAATGTCGGAACTGGGCAAGGAGATCCGCAAGACCACCGACGCTCTCGACGCCGTGGGCAACACCACCAAGGCCGTGACCAAGGGCTATGCGATCGGTTCGGCCGGCCTCGCCGCGCTGGTCCTGTTCGCCGACTACGCGCACAAGCTGGACGAGAAGTTCGGCACCAATGCCGTGGACTTCTCGATCGACCGCCCCGACGTGCTGATCGGCCTGCTGATCGGCGGCATGATCCCGTTCCTGTTCGGCGCCTACGCCATGCAGGCGGTGGGTCGCGCCGCCGGCGCGGTGGTGGAGGAAGTGCGCCGCCAGTTCCGCGAGATCAAGGGGATCATGGAAGGCACAGGCAAGCCGGAGTACGACAAGGCCGTGGACCTGCTGACCAAGGCCGCGATCAAGGAAATGATCTTCCCGTCGCTGCTGCCGCTGATCATCCCGGTGCTGGTGGGCTGGTTCCTCGGCCCGGCCGCGCTGGGCGGCCTGCTGATGGGCACGATCGTGACCGGCCTTTTCGTCGCCATCTCCATGTGCACCGGCGGCGGCGCCTGGGACAACGCCAAGAAGTACATCGAGGAAGGCCACCACGGCGGCAAGGGCAGCGATGCCCACAAGGCCGCGGTGACCGGCGATACCGTCGGCGACCCCTACAAGGACACCGCCGGCCCGGCGATCAACCCGCTGATCAAGATCATCAACATCGTCGCCCTGCTCCTGGTCCCCCTGCTGCCGGCCGACCTGGCCCGCGGCGACACCCCGCCGGAGCATGCCGCGCAGGTCGAAGCAGCCGCTGCGGCCGCCGAAGCCGCTGCCGATGCCGCCGCCGCTGCGGCGGAAGCGGCGGCGAAGCAGGCGCCGGCGATGCCGCCGGTCGAGGCCGCGAGCGAAGCCCCGGCCGGTGAGGCTCCGGCGGGCGACGCCCCAGCGGCCAGCCCGCCCGGCTGATCGTCCGACAACCAGCGCTTCACCCCGAACGGCAGCCTCCGGGCTGCCGTTCGCATGTGCGGGCCCGCCCCGGCAAGGCCAGCCCGGGCGCGGGAGTGCTGCAGCGCAGCAGCGGGCGGCGTAAAATGCCCGCCCCCTTACCGCATCGAATGGAACGCCCATGGGCCTGGACCTCGTCCCCACCGGCAAGAACCCGCCGGAAGAAGTGAACGTCATCATCGAAATCCCGAAGGACGCCGAGCCGGTCAAGTACGAAGTCGACAAGGAGACCGGCGCGATCTTCGTCGACCGCATCCTGTCCACGCCGATGCGCTACCCCTGCAACTACGGCTACATCCCGCACACCCTCTGCGGCGACGGCGACCCGGCCGACGTGCTGGTCATCCTGCCGCTGCCGCTGATCCCCGGCTCGGTCATCCGCGTGCGCCCGGTCGGCGTGCTGCGCATGAAGGACGAGGCCGGCAGCGACGAGAAGCTGCTCGCCGTGCCGGTCGACAAGGTCTTCGCCGGCTACAAGCACATCCACGACATCGGCCAGGTCAGCGAGCACTGGCTGGAGCGCATCGGCCACTTCTTCGAGCACTACAAGGACCTGGAGAAGGGCAAGTGGGTCAAGCTCGACGGCTGGGGCGATGCCGCCGAAGCCAAGCAGATCATCCTGGAGTCGATCGAGCGCTACAATGCGACGCCGGAAGGCGAGAAGCCGCACTTCTGAGCCACCGCGCCCGTGATGCCCCCGACAAGCCCGCGCCCTGCGCGGGCTTGTCCTTTGCGGGACCCCTGGAACGTTTGCAAGGTGACGCGTGCCGAAGCCACGATGGCCGGCGCACCACCCGCCCTGTCGGAGGCCCCATGTTCCGCATCGAAGACTTCCAGACCCCCGCCGAACTCGAGGCCATGGAAGCCGCCGTGCGCCGCGCCTGCGACGCCGCCGTGCTCGACCCGTTCGCACAGTTCCTCTTCATCGACCGCTACACGCGCTGGAACGGCTATGCAGGGGCGCTGGTCGCCAAGCTGTCGGGCAACATCGGCGAGTCGCAGGACCTGTTCCTCGATCCCGGCGAACCCGACCGCGCCCAGGCCGTGCGCGGCATGGATGTCGCCGGCCACGTGCTGGACGCCACCGTCGACGAACACCTCGACAAGGGCCATCGCGTCCCGCACCGCACACTCGCCCAGGCGATGCGCAAGGCCTCCGCCGATTACGCCGGCCTGTCCATCGCCGAGCGCAACGCGCTGTCGGAGCCTCCGCCGGCCTGGCTGCAGGACGTGGTCGCCCGCACCTTCCGCCACTACGGCAGCGTCGCCCACGACGCCGAAGCGCTGATCCGTTCGATCGGGACGCATATCGGTTCGGAAGCGATGGCCGACCGCGAATACGCGATCATCGACCGCGTATTCCGCGCCGAGCGGCATCACGAAGGCTTCTACCAGTACCTGCGCGAACGCGATTTCCGGGTCGAACTCGGCAGCAAGCTGGTGCATGCCTACGCCTGGATCACGATCCACGCCACCTTCGAATCGCAGGGCGTCGAAGCCGAACACCTCGCCGAAGCGATGAAGGCGCTGGAACTGGCCGCGCGCCATCGCCCGGAGCCGCAGGAACGCATCCTCGAACTCGCGCGCGAAGGCTTTCGCCACTTCGCCGACATCCAGCGCGATTTCTTCGTGCACGTCGAGCAGGAATGCCGAAACGCCGCCGGGAGCAGGCAGCGAGCGGCCTGACCCGCCCGGGACGAGCTCCCACCGGCCGACGCGAAGCTGGTGCGGGGACGGGCGACGGTTGCAGCGGATGCACTGAACGACCGGACGCGTGCGCTTCCCGCCCGGCCGGCCGCCCGGCTAGAGTCGCGCGCATGCCGCCAGCCCGATCCCTGACCTCGCCCGCGCGCAGCCCGCGCCCCGCCCTCGCCCGCCTGCTGCGCCAGGCCACGGTCCTGATCGCCGGCATCGCCCTGCTGGCCGGCTGCGACGGCAGCGCCACGCGCCCCAGCCCCGAACAGACCCGGCGGACCCTCGAACGGCTGATGCCGCGCCACGTGAAGGAGCGCGCGGCCTGGGCGCAGGACATCCAGGCCGCGTTCGCCGCGCTGGACATCGACCCCTCGCATTCCAATCTCTGCGCGGTCATCGCGGTGACCGACCAGGAATCCAACTTCAGCCCGCAGCCGAAAGTCCCCGGCCTGGGCCGGATCGCGCGGAAGGAAATCGAAGCGCGCGCCGAGCGCAAGCACGTGCCGCTGTTCCTGGTGCGCGCCGCGCTGCAGCTGGAATCGCCCGACGGCCGCACCTGGGACCAGCGCATCGCCGCCGTCGAAACCGAAAAGGAACTCAGCGATCTGTTCGAGGAACTGATCGCGAAGGTGCCGCTGGGCCGGCGCCTGCTCGCCGATGCCAACCCGGTGCGCACCGGCGGGCCGATGCAGGTCAGCATCGCCTTCGCCGAAGCGCACGCCGACGATCGCGCGTACCCGTTCGCGCATGCCGGCTCGATCCGCCACGAAGTCTTCACCCGGCGCGGCGGCATGTACTTCGGCATCGCGCACCTGCTGGACTATCCGGCCTCCTACGAGAAGCCCATCCACCGTTTCGCCGACTTCAACGCCGGGCGCTACGCCAGCCGCAATGCCGCGTTCCAGAACGCGGTGTCGATCGCGACCGGCCTGCCGCTCGACCTGGATGGCGACCTGATCCGCCATCGTCGCCAGAAGGGCGGCGACGGCATCGGCGATACCGAGCGCGCCGTGCGCACGCTGGCGCCGAAGCTCGGCATGGACGATGCGCAGATCCGTCGGGCGCTGTCGAATGCGCACCGCCACGACTTCGAGGACAGCGCGCTGTACACGCGCGTCTTCGAGATCGCGGAGAAGCGCAAGGGCAAGCCATTGCCGCGCGCGATGCTGCCGCGCATCCGCCTGCAGAGCCCGAAGATCACCCGCCGGCTGACCACGGCGTGGTTCGCGAACCGCGTCGACAAGCGCTACCGCGATTGCATGGCGCGCGTACCGCGCTGACCGCGATCGATCGATGATCGGACGATCATCGATCGAAGCCGCGCAAGACGGACTGCTGTCCCGGGACATTCGCGCAACGAAACAATGTAACGCAGGCGCGATGGCGCATCGCTCCGTGACAGCAATCGCAACAGCGCACGCAAATGATCAACGTTTTGATTCATTCGGACGCAATCGCTGCGCGTGCGTCGGCGCGCCGTTGACCATCGCGATGCAGCACGGCTAGCGTCGACGCGCCGCACAGTTCTGCGGCAGATCACTGCAGTGGACACCGGACACGGCCACCCGCGGATGCGGGATGCATTGCAGTGCCGGGGGCATGCCGCAACGCGGCGTTTGGACAACATCCATTTCGATCACAGGGAGAGTCACGCAATGAATCGTCGTTCCGCTTATCGCATTCTCAGCGCCAGCCTGCTGCTGGCCATGGCCGGATCCGCGTCGGCCGCGCAGTTCGTCGACCTGCACCAGGCCAGCGTCGCGCAGGTCGCGCAGAAGAACGCCACGCTGGCCCGCGCCAACGTCGGCGGCATGGTCCACGCCCGCCACGCCGGCGCGCTCGGCCTGGATCGCCAGTCGCGCCTGCTCATGCTCGATCGCGACACCAGCCTCGGCGCGCGCACCTATCGCTACCAGCAGACCTTCCAGGGCCTGCCGGTGTTCGGCGAACAGGTCGTCGTCAGCGAAGACACCAGCGGCAACGTACGCGCGCTGTTCGGCCGCACCGTCGCGGGCCTGGCCTCGGAAATCTCCGCCGCCGCGCCGCGCGTCAGCAAGGCGCGCGCCTTCTCGATCGCACGCAGCGCCGGCCTCGGCCTGCGCCAGGGCTTCATGCAGATCAGCGACGCGAAGACCGAACTGATGATCCACGTCGACGACTTCGGCACCGCGCGCAAGGCCTACGTGGTCAGCTATTTCGCCGATTCCGCGGAAGGCGGCTCGCCGACCCGTCCGTTCGTGGTCGTCGATGCGAACACCGGTCGCGTCATCACGCAGTGGGAAAACCTGCAGCATGCGCTGATCGGCACCGGTCCCGGCGGCAACCAGAAGACCGGCCAGTACGAGTACGGCACCACCTACGGCAAGCTGGACGTCACGCAGAGCGGCACCACCTGCACGATGAACAGCACCAACGTGAAGACCGTGAACCTCAACCACGGCACCAGCGGCTCCACCGCGTTCTCCTACACCTGCCCGCGCAACACCGTGAAGGCGATCAACGGCGCCTACTCGCCGCTCAACGACGCGCATTACTTCGGCGCCGTCGTCTTCAACATGTACAACGCCTACATCGGCAAGCGCCCCCTCACCTTCCAGCTGCAGATGCGCGTGCACTACAGCCGCAGCTACGAGAACGCCTTCTGGAACGGTTCGTCGATGACCTTCGGCGATGGCGCAACCAAGTTCTACCCGCTGGTCAGCCTGGACGTGTCCGCGCACGAGGTCTCGCACGGCTTCACCTCGCAGAACTCGAACCTGACCTACTCCAACCAGTCGGGCGGCATCAACGAGGCGTATTCGGACATCGCCGGCGAAGCCGCCGAGTTCTACATGACAGGCACGAACGACTTCCTGGTGGGCGCGCAGATCTTCAAGGGCACGGGTGCGCTGCGCTACATGGCCAATCCGCCGCAGGACGGCAAGTCGATCGACCACGCCTCGAAGTTCGTCACCGGCATGAACGTGCACTACTCGTCGGGCGTCTACAACAAGGCGTTCTACCTGCTGGCCACCAAGTCGGGCTGGGACGTGCCGAAGGCATTCAAGGTCTTCGCGCGTGCGAACGACCTCTACTGGACGTCGAGCACGAACTACAACCAGGGCGCCTGCGGCATGCGCACCGCCGCGACGGACCTGGGCTACTCGACGGCCGACGTGGCCTCCGCGTTCAGCGTGGTCGGCGTCGCCTGCCCGAACTGATCCGACCGGATCGCAACGACCCATGCGGTACTCCGGCGTCGACGCGATGTCGCCGCCGGAGCTTCACATCTCCGGCGTGCCGTCCTCGATCAGGCACATCGTTTCTTCGCTGTGCCTGTCGCCATCGATGGCGTGGCGTCCGGCTTGGTCTGCGATCGGATCGATGCAGGCACGCGGACCGGCGCGATCTCGACCACGGACGCTTGCCGATCGCGCACGGGAGGGGACGAGACATCCGGTGGCACGGCGGTATCCGCCGTCCGCGCGAGCAGCGCACGCACCAGCAACACGAACACCACGAGGCAGCCCAGCGCGACGAGCCACCACATCGCATTACCCCGCCGGGCAGTGCGCACGGGGCGTGGACGCGGACGCACGACCTCCGGCACGGGCAAGTGCCTCGCGGGCGGATCGGCGAAAGGATCGGCCTGACCGCGCTGTTCCGGCAGTTCGCCCAGCATGCCGTCGAGATCGCGCGCATCGATGAGCCTGACATGGCCGTGGCGATTGGCGGCCTCCTGATCCGCACGCGCGAACGGCCTGCGATCCACGAGGATCCCGCCGTTCGCACCGGCATGCTCGAGTTCGCGAACCAGCGAAGAGACCGCATCCTGCGGCCGATGCAGGCTGCCCCAGTGGCGGCAGTCGAGCAGCAGCACCTCCCTGTCGCGTTTCAGCACCCAGGCCGCATCATCGGCACCGGCATCGCCCGTCGCACGCTCGGCCCACCAGCCCAGATCTCGGTAATGGGCCACGAGCAGGTCCTGCAGTCTCGCCCGGTCGATCCGGCGCAGCGCGTCGCCGGGGTGATGCGCCTTTCCGCTCATGTGGCCCCGTCGCGTCGATCGCCCGGGCGCCAGCATACGCCGGCCCGGGAGGCCGCCCAATCCCGATGCGCTGCAGCCACCGGCGGAGACCGGTGCTCGCGCCCCGAACGCGACAGGGCGGCCGAAACCGCCCTGTCGCGATGCCACCCGTACTGCGGGACCGATGCAGCGGGGATCAACGTCCGCGCAGGAACCCGAAGACTTCGCCGGCCGCGCGCAGGCCCGAAAGCGCCGCGCCTTCCATGAAGCCCTGCCACTCGTAGAAGCTGCTGGTGTGGTCGCCGGCGAACATCAGGTTGCCGATGGGCTTGGCCTCGTGGTGCGCGGCGGTGGTGAAGTAGCCCGGGCGCGTGCTGGCGTAGGAGCCCCTCGACAGCGGATTCGTCGACCAGTTGGCGCCGGCGGCGATGACCTGGCCATTGCCGTTGCGGCGCACCGCGTTGATCGCCCCCGGCAGCACGACTTCGAGATCGCGCAGGAAGCGGTTCGCGTCCGACTGCAGGCGGCGGTCGTCCTGGGTGCGCGCCGCCTGTCCGCCGAGGTAGCGGGTGAGGATGGCGCCTTCCGCGCCGCCCTTGACCGCATTGGTTTCCCACGTGGCCTGCAGACCCGGGCGATCGCTGTAGCCGCTGCCGTTGAGGCCGTGGCGGGTGTACCAGAAGGATTGCTTGAAGCCGACCATCAGCTTGCTGTTGTCGCCGGCGACAGCACTGTTGATCGCGAAGCGCTTCCATGCGGGCAAGCCCAAGCTGCTGTCCAGGTGGATGCGGCGCAGCACCGTGAACGGCAGGGTCATCACCACGGCATCGTGGTCGCTCTGCACGGTCCGCCCGGCGACATCGAAGGTCAGGCGGATCTTCCCGTTGGCGCGCTTGTGCATGGCGACCAGGCGATGTCCCAGGGTCGGCGGCACCGGCAGGCGCTCGGCCAGGCCGGTCACGATGCGGTCGTTGCCCTCGACCACGTGCAGGTGGACGTCGGCCTGCGCGCCGAACGCGGTGAACTTGCTGCGCTTGTCCGCATGCGCGAAGCGCAGGAAGCTCAGCGCGCTGGTCTGGTCGATGCCGGTGCCGTACTCGGTGGCGTAGGCCGCGCCGATCAGCTTGCGCAGCCTGTCGCCCGCGCCGTGCAGGATCAGGTAATCGTCCAGGCTCATGTAGTCGTACAGGCTTTCGGCCTCGGTGAAGCGGTCGGCCGTCGGCGTGCCCAGCGTGCCGAGGTCCTGGCGCATCGACGCCGCGAAACCGCGGAACTCCTCGACCATCTGCGCTTCGGTGTAGCGCTGACCGCCGAAATCGAAGTAGCGGCTGCCCGGGAACAGCGACGCGTCCTCCAGCGTCAGCCCGAGCATGCGGGCATAACCCAGCATCACGTGGTGCGAGGTGCCGATGAACTCGCCACCCAGTTCGGCCACCTGGCCCGGGAAGACCCCCCGCACGCTGCGGACACGGCCGCCGACGCGGTTGTCGGCCTCGAAGACCCGGGCGGCGATGCCCCGACGCGCCAGCTCCGTGGCGGCGGACAGGCCGGCCAGGCCGGCACCCACCACGGCCACGTTCTCGGTGGCGGTGGCCCGCTTCCAGGCGGTACGGATGGCCCCGACCTTGGCGAAGGCGCCCGGCGCCATGGCCCCGGTGGCCGCGACCGCCGCCGCAGCGGTGGCCCCCTGCGCGAACCGCCGGCGCCCGGCATCGCCGAGTGCCTCCTGTTCGGTCGTCCGTTCGACCGCTTCCTGCGCGTTCTGTCCCGTGGCCTCGCAATGCGCCGACAAGCGCGCAAGGCGCATCAGCTGCGCCATCAATGTGGTGCGACTCATTCCACTGCTCCCGTACTGGTTACCCGCCCGATGACCCGGGTCGCCCGATGGCGACGACACATCCGTGGACCGGCCCCTGAATTCGATGCGCCGCACGCCGTCCCCCGGCAATGCGGTCGCACGGGCAGTGTGCCACAGCCGAGCCACGGGTGGCAGGGCAGCGACAGGCTCATCCGATCAGGGCAGGCATGTCCGGCGGAGGCGTCCGCCTGGGCAGGAAGCGCGGCAAAGGGGGCAGCAACGGGCGGGCGGCATCGACGGGACTGCCCGACCCCGAAGACCACCGGGCCGGATTCCCGGCACATGAATCATCCGGTGCGCAGCGAACGGTGCGGCACACACATCCACTTGACCCAGTTTGCTCGCTCCAACGCGTGATGTCCGCTACGGATCGCGATTCGCGAGCAATGTCTCTGAGCCGCGGCATGCAAGCTCGGGGCGCGCATTAAGAACATGTTAAAATCGGCCGGATGTCTTCACTGGGCATCGCAACCTCCACAAGCAAGTCACGCATTCAGGAAAGTACATGATCAATCGCTGCACTTACTCCCTGCGCCGTCAGCCGCTCACTGCGGCCATTCTGACGACGCTGCTCTTCACGGGCGCCGCGTTCGCCCAGGAAACCACCGATGCCGGCGCGCAGGAAGCCCAGGCCCAGGCCGAGCCGCAGGAAAACCTCGATCGCATCGTCGTCACCGGTTCGCGCATCAAGCGCGCCGAGGTCGAAGGGCCGGCGCCGGTCACCATCGTCACCGCCGACCAGATCGAGAAGGAAGGCTATGCGACCGTCTATGACGCCCTGAACTCGCTGTCGCAGTTCACCGGCACGGTCCAGAACGAACTGAACCAGAACGGCTTCACGCCCAACGCCAGCTTCCTCAACCTGCGCGGCCTCGGCCCGGGTTACCAGCTGGTGCTCATCAACGGCCGCCGCACCGCCGACTACCCGCTGCCCTACAACAGCGAGTCGAATGCGGTGAACCTGGCCAACATCCCGGCCGCCGCCATTTCGCGCATCGAAGTGCTGTCGGGCGGCGCCTCGGCCATCTACGGCTCCGACGCCGTCGCCGGCGTGGTCAACATCATCCTGAAGACCAACTACGAAGGCGACGAGCTGAACCTGCGCGTGGGCACCACCACCCGCGGCGGCGGCGACTCCTCGCGCCTGCAGTGGGTCGGCGGCAAGACCGGCGACGCCTGGAGCGCGACCTATGCACTGGAGTACCAGGAACGCGAAGAGATCTTCGCCTCGCAGCGCGACTTCATGGACTCCTACCGCGACGATCCCTCGGTGAATCCCGCCGACGCCCTGCCCGTCGAAGGCATCCGTGCCCGCGATCGTCTGGCTGGCAACGTCCGCATCTGGCCGAACGGCGTGTCCGCGAACTGCAACGGGACCTTCCCGGAATTCGAGACTTTCCGCGCCAATCCGGCGCTCGGCGACCTCTGCGGCTACTACGGTTACCCGGCGACCCAGCAGATTCGCAACTCGGACAGCAATATCAACGGCTACTTCTACGGCACCTACGACTTCACCGACAATCTGAACGCGTTCGTGCAGATCAGCGGCTCGCAGGCCGATGCGAAGCTCGCCTCGGGCACCCAGTTCTGGTCGAGTGGACTTGATCCGGCGTTCCGTAACGGCATCTTCTTCGATCCGACCCTGGGCACCTTGGTCGACCTGCAGCGCATCTTCACGCCGAACGAAGTCGGAGGCTTCGGCTCGCAGCAGACCACCTATCGCGAGCGCTCGTTCGACATCGCTGCCGGCCTGCGCGGCACCATGTTCGATAACCGCTTCGACTGGGAAGCGACCGTGTCGCATGCCCGTTACGACCTGAAGAGCAAGCAGCCGCGCTTCCTGACCGATCGCATCCGCGAGTACTTCGTCGGCGAGCAGATCGGCACGATCAGCGGCTACCCGATCTTCAATCTCAACCAGGCGCGCTATTTCAGCCCGCTGGGCGTCGACGCCTTCCGATCGATGACCACCAACGTCACCACGGACGCCGATTCGTCGGTCATGCAGGGCGCGTTCTCGGTCTCCGGCGACCTGTTCGAGCTGCCGGCCGGCCCGGTTTCGATGGCCGCGGTCATCGAAGCTGCCTCGCAGGAATACGACCTGCAGCCCGATGCACGCATTCTCCCCAGCTACACGGGTCCGGACCGCGTGTACAACCTCACCGGCACCGGCGGTGGCGGCGAGCGCGACCGCTACGCGCTGGGTGTCGAATTCAGCGTCCCGGTCCTCGAAACGCTGAAAATGAATCTCGCAGGCCGCTACGACCGCTACGACGACATCACCTCCGTGGATGGCGCTGCGACCTGGTCTGCCGGCCTCGAATGGCGCCCGTTCGACAACCTCCTGGTCCGCGGCAGCTACGGCACCAGCTTCCGCGCCCCGGACATGCATTACATCTTCGCCCAGCCGTCCGGCTTCTTCACCCAGGTGTTCGACGAATACCGCTGCCGTCGCGACGGCTTGACGGTCCAGGGCTGCACGAACGATCCCAACTACTCGTACTTCGTGGCGGGCACCCGCCAGGGCAATTCGGCCCTTGAAGAAGAGAAGGGCAAGTCGACCACCATCGGCGTGGTGTGGGACATCGTCGACAATCTCTCGGTCAGCGTGGACTGGTACAAGATCGAACTCGAAGGTCGCGTCCAGGACATCTCCACCGCCTACCTGCTTGAGAACGAAGCGGATTGCCGCCTGGGCCAGCGTCGGGATGGATCTTCGGTCGACGTCAATTCGGCTCGCTGCCAGTTCTTCACCGGCCTGATCACCCGACTCGGCGTGAGCCCGCCCTTCACCGACGACGAGATCGACTCCTACATCTCGTATCCCTTCAACCAGTCCTCGGTCGTGACCCGCGGCATCGACGCCACCGTCCGTTACAGCCTGGATACGGATCGCTTCGGCAACTACGACTTCAGCCTGGGCTGGACGCACGTCCTGGCACTGAACGAAGAAGAGTTCCCCGGCTCCGGCATCCAGGACGAGCGCGACGATCCGCGCCGCCAGCTCAACTTCCGCAGCCGCCTGAACTGGAGCGTGCAGTGGGAGCGTGGCGACTGGCAGGCCAATGTGAACGGCTATCGCCAGGGTTCGCAGATCCCGTGGAACGACCTGGCCGACCGTGCACCTGACCGCATTGCGCCCACGATCATCTGGAACGCGGGCCTGCAGAAGAAGATCACCGACAAGATGACGATCGGCTTCGCCGTGCAGAACCTGTTCGACAAGATCGCGCCGAGCGACGACACCAACAACTCCTACCCGTTCTTCTGGGGTAGCTACAGCCCGATCGGCCGCGAAGTCTTCGCGAACATCAACTACAAGTTCAACTAAGACATCCGGTTGTTGCGACACGAGGAGGGCGGCCATCGGCCGCCCTCTTTTTTTTGCGCGATGTCTGGAAGCGCATCGGCGCGGAGCTGAACTCGCATGGAACGGAAGGCCGTCATCGCGAATGTAACGCCCGTAACACGAACGAGGCCTTCGTTAAGAACGCATTAAAATCGCGGGGCTGCCTGCCGCGCAGGCATCGCAACCTCCACGCAAGACCCCCACAGGATATTCATGACCCCTCGCAATACTTCCGTATTGCGTCGTCAGCCGCTGTCTGCGGCCATTTTGACGACGCTCCTGCTCTCCGGCGCCAGCTTTGCCCAGGACACCAGCACGACCCAGCTCCAGGATGAGCAGGCACCCTCGGGCGAACAACAGAATCTGGACAAGATCATCGTCACCGGTTCGCGCATCAAGCGCGCCGAGGTCGAAGGGCCGACCCCGGTCACGATCGTCACCGCCGCCGAAATCGAGAAGCAGGGCTTCGGGACCGTCTACGACGCCCTGAATTCGCTGTCGCAGTTCACCGGCACGGTCCAGAACGAACTGAACCAGAACGGCTTCACGCCCAACGCCAGCTTCCTCAACCTGCGCGGCCTCGGCCCGGGTTACCAGCTGGTGCTCATCAACGGCCGCCGCACCGCCGACTACCCGCTGCCCTACAACAGCGAGTCGAATGCGGTGAACCTGGCCAACATCCCGGCCGCCGCCATTTCGCGCATCGAAGTGCTGTCGGGCGGCGCCTCGGCCATCTACGGCTCCGACGCCGTCGCCGGCGTGGTCAACGTCATCCTGAAGACCAATTTCGAAGGCGATGAATTCGACCTGCGCGCGGGCACCACGACCCAGGGCGGCGGCGATTCGGTGCGGCTGCAGTGGGTCGGCGGCAAGACCGGCGACCAGTGGAGCGCCACCTACGCCGTCGAATACCTGGAGCGCGAAGAGATCTTCGCCTCGCAGCGCGACTTCATGGACTCCTACCGCGACGACCCCACCCGCACGCCGAACAGCGGCCTGCCGGTGGAAGCCATCGCGCTGCGCAACCTCAGCGCCGGCGGCACCCGCATCTGGCCGAACGGCGTTGCGGCGAACTGCGAAGGCACGTTCAGCGACTTCGAATCCTTCACCGTTCCGTCGGCGCCGTCGCTGGGCGAGCTCTGCGGCTACTACGGCTTCCCGGCCACCCAGCAGATCCGCAACGCCGACAGCAACCTCAACGGCTATTTCTACGGCACCTACGACTTCGCCAATGGCATGCAGGCCTTCGCGCAGGTGAGCCTGTCGCAGGCCGATGCGAAGATCGCGTCGGGCACGCAGTTCTGGTCCTCGGCGTTCGACAGCACGTTCGACAATGCCACCTTCGGCACGCGTGGCGTGTTCTTCGCGCAGAACCTGGGCGTCCATGTCGACGCGCAGCGCTTCTTCACGCCGTCGGAAGTCGGTGGCGTCGGCTCGCAGCAGACCCGCATCCGCGAACGTTCGATCGACGTGGCGGCCGGCCTGCGCGGCACCCTGTTCGACAACCGCTTCGACTGGGAAGCCTCGCTGTCGCATGCGCGCTACGACCTGGAAAGCCGCCAGCCGCGCTTCCTGGCCAACGGCATCCGCGACTACTTCGCCGGCCCGCGCCTGGGCACCGATGCGAATGGCTTCGGCGTCTACAACCTGAACCTGCAGCGCTACTTCAGCCCGCTGGGCGTCGACGCCTTCCGCTCGATGACCACCCAGGTGAAGACCGAGGCCGATTCGTCCGTCACCCAGGGCGGCTTCACGCTCTCCGGCGACCTGTTCGAGCTGCCGGCTGGCGCCGTGGGCATGGCCGCCGTGGTCGAGTTCGCGTCACAGCAGTACGACCTCGATCCGGATGCACGCATCCTGCCTGGCTACACCGGCAATGAGCGCATCCTCAACCTGAGCGGCGGCGGTGGTGGCGGCGAGCGCGACCGCTACGCCGTGGGCGTCGAGTTCAGCATCCCGGTGCTGTCGACCCTCAACGTCAACCTCGCCGGCCGCTACGACCGCTACGACGACGTCACCAACGTCGACGGCGCGGCGACCTGGTCGGCCGGCGTGGAATGGCGCCCGGTCAGTAACCTGCTGCTGCGCGCCAACCACGCCACCAGCTTCCGCGCGCCGGACATGCACTACGTGTTCGCGACCGATTCGGGCTTCTTCACCAACGTGTTCGACGAGTATCGCTGCCGTCGCGACGGCGGCGATCCGACCTCGACCGCCTGCACCAGCAACGCGAACTACGCCTACGAGATCGCGGGCACGCGCAGCGGCAGCCGCGACCTGGAAGAGGAGAAGGGCGAATCGACGACCGTGGGCGTGGTCTGGGACATCGTCGACAACCTGTCGGTGAGCGTGGACTGGTACCGCATCAAGCTCGAAGGCGGCGTCAGCGACATCAACACCGGCTACCTGCTGCGCAACGAAGCGGACTGCCTGCTCGGCCAGCGCCGCGACGGCACGCCGGTGAACGGCGCCTCGACCGAATGCCTGTACTTCACCGGCCTGGTGAACCGCGTCGGCACCGGCCCGCTGACCGACAACCAGATCGGTTCGTACCGTTCCTTCCCGATCAACCAGGCGATGACCCGCACGTCCGGCATCGATGCCACCGCGCGCTACCGCCTGGATACCGATCGCCTCGGCAATTTCGACTTCAACCTGAGCTGGACGCACGTGCTCGAGCTCGAAGACGAACTGTTCCGTGGCTCTGGCGTGCGCGACCTGCGCGACAACCGCCAGTTCACCAACCAGCGCAGCCGCCTGAACTGGGGTGCGAACTGGGAACGCGGCGACTGGCTGGTGAACGTCAACGGCTATCGCTACGGTTCTCTGCCGAACTGGGCGGAGACCGGCCGCATCGCGCCGTACATCGTCTGGAACGCGGGCGTGCAGAAGCGGATCACCGACAAGGCCACGATCGGTCTCGCCGTGCAGAACCTGCTCGACAAGAAGGCACCGAGGGACGATTCGTTCAACGCGTATCCGTACTTCTGGAACAGCTACAGCCCGATCGGCCGCGAAGTCTTCGTCAGCTTCAACTACAAGTTCGACTGAGGCATCCGCGTGTCGTGACGCAGGAAGGGCGGCCATTGGCCGCCCTTCTTCTTTTCCGCATCCGATGGCAACGCTGCGTGCGGGGCATGCGCGCCCCGCCGTGGATCATGTCCCGCCGGGCGTTGCCTTCGCCTTGCGCAGCGTGCGCTCGAACAGCGCGAGGGTGCGCGACCAGGCTTCGCGCGCGGCGGCTTCGTCGTAGCGCGGCGTGGTGTCGTTGTTGAAGCCGTGCTGGGTGTTCGCGGGCTGGTACAGCGCATAGCGGGTGCCGGCCTGCTTGAGCGCGGCTTCGTAGGCGGGCCAGGTCGCATTGACGCGTTCATCGTTGCTGGCGAGCACGACGAGCAGCTCGGCCTTGATGTTCGGCACGTCCTCCGTCTTGGGCGCGGTGCCGTAGAACGGGACGGCGGCGTCGAGATCCGGCAGCTGCGTGGCGAGGAAGCTGGCCATCGCGCCGCCGTAGCAGAATCCGACCACGCCCAGGCGGCCATTGCCGCCCTTGATGCCGCGCACCATGCGCGCGGCGGCCAGGAAATCCTGCCGCGTCTTCGCCTGGTCCAGCGTCTGGAACGTGGCGCGCGCCTTGTCCTCGTCGCCGGGATAGCCGCCCAGCGGGAACAGCGCATCGGGCGCGAAGGCGATGTAGTTCTCAAGCGCGAGCCGGCGCGTGATGTCCTCGATGTGCGGATTGAGTCCGCGGTTTTCGTGCACGACCAGCACGACCGGCAGCGGCTTGCGCGCCTTCGCCGGCCTGACCAGGTAACCGCGCGCGGTGCCGTAACCCTCGGGCGACGGGAATTCGAGGTATTCGGCCTTCAGGCGCTTGTCGTCGGGCTTCACCTGCTGCGCCATCGCGAACTGCGGCGTGAGCGCGGCGAGCAATCCGGCAGCGGTGGTGGCGCCGACGGCGAAGCGCGCGGCGCCGAGCAGGAATCCACGGCGATCGATGTCGCCATGGACGTACTTGTCGAAGAGCCGGAGCACTTCCGGATCGAAATCGTCGGCCGTCTTCCGGGGCGGAGTCGTCATGTCGCAGCCTCGCTGGTTCGGGAATCCGGACTCTACTCCACTCGCGGGGCCGGGATGCGGCCACGCCGCAGCCGCCAAGACCCGCCAACGCGTGGCGGGGTCGATCCGTGCCGCGCGGGCAGGCCGCAGCGGAGCGCCTACTGCGCCAGCACGAATCCGATGGCGGCGTCGACCGCGACCGCCTGCGCCTCGTTGCACTGCTCGGGCGTCGCGCGGGGGCTGTCGGGATAGACCTCGGTGGTCGTGGTGTAGCGCGCGCCCGTGATGCCGGCGCACAGGCCCAGCGCCTTCAGCGGATAGCGGATCACGCCATGCGCGACGACCTCGGAACCGATGATTTCGCCGTTGTCGTCCGCGGGCGCGATGTGGGTCACGCGTTCGACGGCTTCGATGATCGCCTGCTGGAACTCGGGTTGCGGGTTCTCGGTGTCGTCGACCAGATAGAAACCGTCGGGAATCAGGCCGGGTTCGAACGGCTTGCCATCGCGGGCAGCGAGGGCCGGGCGGAATTCGGACTCGTCGCTGTCGGTGGTTTCGTGCAGGTCGATGTGGGCGACGAAGCGGCCCAGCAGCGGTGCGACCAGGCGCATCAGTGCCGCCGATTCCTGTGCGGGGCTGGGCTCGCGGAACGAGCGGTTGGGATCGATGCCGTCGTGGTTCCAGCGGTGGATGCGCTCGTAGGCCCAGGGGCTGACGCAGGGCGCGACCAGCAGGTTGACCTGACCCGCGTACGCCTGCGCGTGCAGGTCGACGAAGCGCAGCGCACCGTGGACGCCGCTGGTTTCGTAGCCGTGCACGCCACCGGTCACCAGCACGCAGGGCAAGGCGTCGTCCCAGTGGCGGCTGCGGATCGCGAACAGCGGATGACGCTCGTCACCGTAGGCGACTTCACCGTACTGCTCGACATCGAAGCGGTCCCGCAGGCGGTCGATCACGCTGACCACATCGTCCGCATAGCGGCGATGACGGACCTGGCGGGCGCGCCAGGCGTCGAATTCGGCGGGTCCCCACGCTTGACCGGGCGTGCCGATCGGGTAGAAAGCGGTCTCGGTCATGGGCGCGGGCCTCGAAAGAACGGGCGCACAGTGTAGGACAAGCGGATCTCGCGGGCCGCCGACAGGCACAGGCGGCAGGTCATTGTGGTTCGTACGGCGCGGACCGACGCATGGATTCACCCATGCGCGCAACGATGCCTTCCCCGGGCCATGCGTCCGCAGCGAGCGGACCGACCTATCCTGTGCAGGTTGCCTGCAGGAGGAACGCCGATGCGCGTACTCATCACCGGCGCCACCGGCCTGGTCGGCCAGGGCGTCCTCCACGAGACCCTGGCCGATGCCGGAGTCACGCGCGTCGCGCTGCTCAGCCGACGCACCAGCGGGCGCGACGAGCCGCGCCTGCGCGAGCTGATCGTACCCGGGCTCGACGCCCTGGACGCGTTCGAAGATGCGCTCGCGCCGTTCGATGCCTGTTTCCATTGCGCCGGCGCGCTGCCGCTGGGCACGCCCGAGGCGCAGTACCGCCATGTCACCTTCGACCTCACCCTGCATGTGGCACGGACTTTCGCCCGGCTCAACCCGCAGGGCCGCTTCCTCTACATCTCCGGTGCGCACGCCAATGCCCGAAGCCGGATCATGCCGCTGCGCGTGAAGGGCGAAACCGAGCAGGCGCTGCAGGCGCTGCCGATCCGCACCGTGATGCTGCGCCCGGGCGGCGTGCAGCCGGTGCATGGCGAACGCTCGCCGCACGCGGCGATGCGTCCGCTCTACGCCATCGCAGGGCCGCTGATGGGCATCGGCGTCCGCCTCGCCCCGGGACTGATGACGAGTACCGCTGCGATCGGCCGCGCCCTGCTCGCGCTGGCCCGCATGCCGGACCCGCCGGCGATCGTGGAGAACGCGGCGATCAACCAGTTCCTCGCCCGGACCTCGGAAGGCGGATAATCGCGGCTCGCCCATCGGGAGCCCGCGCTTGCCACATTCTCCAGGTCCACTGCTCATCCGCGCGCACGCCGATGCGCTGTCCGCCGCGCGCGCCGCCGGGGCGGCCGTGTGGACCGGCTCCTTCGATCTGGGCCGGTCGCAGGAGGACGTCCGGCTCGATGGCGACGCCTGGACCTGGCGGGGACAGGCCTACCCCTACCCCGGCAAGCTCAAGGACCGGACGATCCACTACTGGGACGGCGAGGATTTCGTCGCGGTGTCGCGCTACAACGGCGCGCTCATCAAGCTGGTGCCGACCGAATGGGGCGCGCCGACCTTCGAGATCGACGGCATCAAGATGCTGCCGACCTCGAAGACCTCGCCCGTCGACGACGCGCGGCGCAAGGTCGCGCTGGTGCAGCCGCAGGGCAAGGTCGTGCTCGACACCTGCGGCGGGCTGGGCTATTTCGCGGCCTGCTGCCTCGATGCGGGCGCGGCGCGGATCGTGTCGTTCGAGAAGAACGCAGACGTGCTCTGGCTGCGCACGCTGAATCCCTGGTCGCCCGATCCCGAGGCGGCGGCCAGCGGCGGTCGGCTGCAGCTGACGCATGCCGATGTCTCGGAGGCGATCACGTCGATCGCCGATGCCTCGGTCGATGCCCTGCTCCACGACCCGCCGCGCTTCGGCATCGCCGGCGAACTGTATTCGCAGGCGTTCTACGACCAGCTCGCACGCGTGCTGCGGCGCGGCGGCCGGCTGTTCCACTACACCGGCACGCCGAACGCGCTGACCAGCGGTCGCGACGTGCCGCGCGAAGTGGCGAAACGGCTGGAAAAAGCCGGATTCAAGGCTGAATCCGCACTCGACGGGGTGCTTGCGATCCGTCGCTGAGCGCGCAACGACCGTCCGCCGCACTGTCGCCGGGTACGCCGCTGTCGTGCAGCCCGGCCTGCTCAGTCGAGCAGGCGCGCGATCTCGGCGTCCTTCGCGTCCCACAGCCCGTTCATCCACTGCTGGAAGCGGGCGCGATAGGCGCGATCCTCCTGGTAATTGCCGCCGAGCAGTTCTTCCGGAATCGCTCGTTCATGCACCGACATGCGCACCTCCGGAATGCGCCCACCGAGCAGGTCGACCATCGTCGGCCGACCGCCCGGATACACGATCGTCACGTCCAGTACCGCGCGCAGGGTGTCGCCCATCGCATCGATGACGAAGGCCACGCCGCCGGACTTCGGCTTGAGCAGATGGCGATAGGGCGACTGCTGCCCCGCGTGCTTCGCGGGGGTGAAGCGGGTGCCTTCGACGAAATTCATCACCGACACCGGGATGCTGCGGAACTTCTCGCAGGCGCGCCGCGTCACTTCCATGTCGCGACGCCCCAGCTCCGGATTCTTCGCGATCTCCTTGCGCGAGTAGCGGCCCATGAACGGGAAATCCAGCGCCCACCACGCCAGTCCCAGCACCGGCACCCAGATCAGCTGGCGCTTCAGGAAGAAACGCATGAACGGCACGCGCCGGTTGAAGATCTTCTGCAGCACCACGATGTCCACCCAGCTCTGGTGGTTGGCGAGCACCAGGTAATGACCGTCGGACTGCAGCGAGGCCGGCAGCTCGACCTGGAAGCGGGTGCGGGTGAACCGATCGATCATCGCGCTGTTCATCGCGATCCAGCGCTCCGCCAGATCGGTCAGCACCCGGTTCAAGGCATGGCGCAGGCGCGCGAAGGGCAGCAGCGCCTTGAACAGCGCCACCAGCAGCAACGGCAGGGCATGGACCAGGGTGTTGAGCACGATCAACAGGAACAGCGAGGCCACGCGGAGCCAGAGCATGGGATACGGCCGGAGGAGGAAGACGGGGCATTTTCCTACATCTCCCCCACGCGTGCCGCCCCGCCCCGGATCGGCAGGAGACGTGGCATCCGGCCGGGCGAAGGCCATCCGCGCTTAAGATGTGCTACCCGCTCCCTTCCCAACGCACCCATGATTGATTCCGTGCCGCCGCGCTCATCCCGTTTTCCGGGCGCCCATACCGTGCGGCAGCATGTTGCCTTCCTCGTCGTTGCGACGATGCTCGCGCTGCCGCGGGCCGCCGCCGCCCAGCATCCCGGCGACATCCCGGACTGGCCGGACACCGCCGAAGCGCCATGCGCGAACGTGGACGCATCGCAGCGCACCACATGCGAAGCGCGCGAAGCTGAACGCGAGGCCGAGAGGTCGCGCACCAGCCGCGACTACCACGTCTGGCTCGCCGACCGGCTCGCGGAAGACGGTGGCGCCCGCAATCTTGCGATCGCCGCGAACCTGCGTGCGATGTCGATCAGCGGCACGCTGTACGAGACTGGCGAATCCCTGCCGGAATTGGACAAGGACAACCGCCTGGCTGCATGGATCGAACGCGCTGCGCGCGAAGGCAAGGAGGATCCACTGGTCCAGGCGCTGCTCAATCGCCGCTTCTCGGCTTCGGACAGTGCGCGACTCGCCGCACTGCGCTCGCAGTGGGCACGACTTGAACCGGGCAATATCGCCCCGGCGATGTTCGCCGCCGAATCCGAACAGCCGCGCACCTCTGCCTTGCCGGGCCTCGACACGGCGTCCCGCTTCGACCTGCACTACAACGCGCTGCTGCTCGCGGTGATCGAGGCTTTCGAACGCCATCCGCCCGGCGCCGACCGCACTGCCGTGCTGCTCGTCGGCGATGTCCCCACCCTGCACAGCTATGCCGCCGCCATGGCGATGACGATGCTGCAACTGCCGCGCTTCATCGACACCATCGATGCATGCCGTGGCGATGCGCTGGACAGCGCGCCGGAGCGCCGCACCGATTGCCTGCAGTTCGGCCGCCTGCTGGCCGACGATTCCGACACGTTGATCGCGCACATGATGGGATTGGCCATCCTGGTCCGCGCAAGCGACACGGCATGCGGGCGCGCCGCCGCCGAGGAGCGCCGCAGGCAGGCGGCGTGGCTGATGCATCGCTGGCAGCTGCTGTCGGACGATCCGACCGTACTGGCGGACGGGGAGGCAAGCAGGCAGGCTCTGGCCTCGACACAGGACGAAATGAGTTACATGCGGGCCATCCTCCGGCACCATGGCATCGCAACCGAGCCCGCACGGGACTGGAAGCACGTCCCGCTTCCGTGATTCGCGGTACTTCTCCTCCCAGCGAGCCTCCGATGTCCACCACCACCCGATTGTCCAGACGCGTTTCGGAACTGCTCGGCTGCTCGCGCGCCGATGCCGAGGCCTGGATCGAGGGCGGCTGGGTGTCGGTGGACGGCCAGGTCGTCGAATCGCCGCAGCATCCGGTGACGGACGAGCGCGTCGAACTCCACCCGGACGCGGTGCTGGAAACGCCCGAGCCGGCGACGCTGCTGCTGCACAAGCCGGCCGGTTTCGACGCGTTCCGTCCCGGCAGCCCCGTCGCGTCGCTTGCGACCGCCCATACGCGCTGGGATGCGGACCCGGGCGGTGTCCGGCTGCTGCAGCGGCATTTCCACCGGCTCACGCCGCTGGTGCCGCTGGACGCGGAGGCCAGCGGCCTGATCGTGCTGAGCCAGGACGGCCGCGTCCGGCGCCGCCTGACCGAGGACGCGGACCAGATCGAGCAGGAATATGTCGTCGAGGTCGCGGGCGAGATCGCGCCGTACGGCCTGCTCCGCCTCAACCATGGCCTGAGCTACCGGGGGCGCGAACTGCCGCCGTGCAAGGTGAGCTGGCAGAACGAATTCCGCCTGCGCTTCGCGATCAAGCGCGTGGAGCCGGGACAGATCCGCGATATGTGCGCGCAGGTGGGTCTGCAGGTGGTCGCGATGCGGCGCCTTCGCATCGGCAGGATCGGGCTGGCGAAGATGCCGGAAGGCGCATGGCGCTACCTGCCGGTGGGCGAGAAGTTCTGAGCCCGCGCGACGCTTGCCGGCTCAGCCGCCGCGTATGCGCAGCGTGAGTCCCTTGAGGAAATTGCGCAGCAGCTGGTCGCCGCAGGGGCGGTAGTTGTGATGACCGGGCTGGCGGAACAGCGCGCTCATCTCCGGCTTGGAGAGCGGGAAACCCGCAGCGGCGAAGACCGCGTGCAGGTCGACATCCTTCAGCTCGAACGCGACCCGCAGCTTCTTGAGCACGAGGTTGTTGGTGATGCGCTTCTCCACCGGCCGCGGCGGCTGATCGCCATTGCGGCCCCGGCGGTGGATCACCAGCCCGTCGAGGACATGCGCCAGCACGGCATCGCTGCAGGCGATGTACTCGGGATCGTCCTCCCTGCGCAGGAAGGCCTGCACCGTGGCCTTGTCGAGAGGAAAGGCCGGATCGACCAGCCTGGCGATGTCGACGACCTTGCCGTCGCTCAGGTCGAGCATGTAGCGGATGCTGCGCAGGACGTCGTTGGTGATCATGGGGTGCGGATCTCGGCCTGGCGTCCGTCGAGTATGACAGCTTGGGCTCGATCGACCGGACATGCGGTCGACGATGCGGCCGTCAATCGTCCTGCGCCGCCGCTTCTCGCCCCTGCTGGCGGATCAGGGCTTCCTGGCGGGCATCCTCGATGGCCTCGCGGACGCCCGCGACATCCGCCCTGCGCTCGTCGTGCGCGAACACGCCGGTCAGCACGGTGTCCGGCCGCAGCTCGCCGGCTTCGAACAGGGCCCACATTTCCTCGCCGAACCAGGTGTCGAGCAGTTCGGGCGCCCAGCGCCCGAGGCTGGCGGTGAGATTGTTCACGTCGCGCAGCAGCATCTGGCGGGCCGCGTTGTTGCCGGCGGCACTGACCACCTGCGGGAAATCGATCACGATCGGGCCATCCGGCCCGACCAGCACGTTGTACGCCGACAGATCGCCGTGGATCAGCCCGCAGCACAGCATGCGCACGACCTGGCGCATCAGCACCGCGTGGAAGTCGCGCGCCTGGTCCGGGTCCAGCTCGACCTCGCCCAGCCTCGGCGCCGAGAAGCCATCGGCATCGGTCACCAGCGCCATCACCAGCACGCCGTGGTAGTAGCCGTGCGGCTCGGGCACGCGCACGCCGGCATCGCGCAGCAGGTAGAGCGCATCCACCTCGGCATTCTTCCAGGCGGTTTCCTGCTGTTTGCGTCCGTACTTCGTGGCCTTGCCGATCGCCCGCGCCTCGCGGCTGCCGCGCACCTTGCGTCCTTCCTGGTACTGCACGCGCTGCTGGAAGCTGCGCTGCGCCATGTCCTTGTAGACCTTGGCGCAACGGATGTCGTCGCCGGAACGGACCACGTACACCGCCGCTTCCTTGCCGCTCTTGAGCGGACGCAGCACCTCGTCGATCACGCCATCGTCTATCAGCGCCTGCAGCGCAGCGGGGGTTTTCATGCGGCATTCTAACCGGGCGGCCGGAAGGCGCGGGCGACCAAGCATCCGGCGGTGGCTGTCGATCCGGCGCCTCCTCGCCCGTCATGTCATGCAGGCGGACCCTCCGGTCCGCATGATCCCGATCCCAGGAGCATCGCCATGATCCCGAAGAACACCCTCTGCCTGTGGTACGACGGCACCGCGCTCGACGCCGCGACCTTCTACGCCGCCACCTTCCCCGACAGCGAGGTCAAGGCGGTGCATCGCGCACCCGCCGACTACCCTGCGGGCAAGGCTGGCGACGTGCTGACCGTCGAATTCACCGTGCTCGGCATTCCCCGCATCGGCATGAACGGCGGCCCGGGCGTGCCGCACACGATGGCGTTCTCGTTCCAGGTCGCCACCGACGACCAGGCCGAAACCGATCGCCTGTGGAACGCCATCGTCGACAACGGCGGCGAAGCCAGCGCCTGCGGCTGGTGCAGGGACAGGTGGGGGCTGTGGTGGCAGATCACCCCGCGCGCCCTCACCCAGGCCTACACCAGCCCGGATCGCGCCGCAGCGAAGCGCGCCTTCGAGGCGATGATGACGATGGGCAGGATCGACATCGCGAAGATCGAGGAAGCCCTGCGCGGCTGAAGCGCAGCGGCACGGCGCAGGACGTTGCAGGCGCAGGCCATCCTTCACGACAACGTCGGCAAGCCCGCGCCGCCCCCTCCCTCCCGGCAGCCTGCATCCACGGACATCGATCCCGCGTATGGACTGCGCGTGGCACGCACGGCGGGGCCGATCGGCTCCTGCGCCATGGACACGCGCACATCCATCCATGAGGGAGAACACCGTGTCGGACCTGGTCCAGATCGTTTACGTCAGCCGCTCGACCTTCACGACGATGCCCGCCGAACTCGGCATCGAACCCAGCGTCGCGCGCATCCTGGCGCAGTCGCGGGTCAACAACGCACGGCGCGGGCTGGTCGGGGCGCTCTATTTCGGCGACGGCTGCTTCTTCCAGTGCCTGGAGGGCCGCGCCGCCGACGTCGACCGCCTCTACGCGGCGCTGCTCCGTGATCCCCGCCACACCGACCTCAAGCTGCTGTCGCGGCGCAGCATCGAGCGTACCCGCTTCTCGGCCTGGACCATGAAGTACGTGCCGCTGGACGCGGAGATGAAGACCCTGCTGCACGAGCTCGGCCAACAGGCCTTCGACCCCTATCGCTTCGACGCGGACACCGTGACACGGGTGCTGGACATGCTGACCCGAGGCAGCGACATCGAGCCGCCCTCCGCGGCCGCCGCCCCGCAACCCGTGGCTGCGAGTCCTGCGTCCGCAACCGCCGGACGCGGATCACGCTGGGGCTGGGCTGGCGTCGGCGCTGTCGCGGTGATCGTCGCCGGGATCGTGGCGATGCGCGCCTTCGGCTGACCCCGCGCCTGGCCGCGTTCCGCCTGCGCCTCGCTATCGACTGATCAGCAGCACCGGCAGGGCCACCAGCGCCAGCGCGAACAGGATGCCGAGCACCGCCAGCAGCACCCACAGCGGTTCCGTGCGCAGGACCGTGCCGAATGTCTCCGCAGTCCCGTCGCGGCGGGCTGCATCGTTCTCGGCACGGACCCGTGCGCCGCGCTGCGCCTGGTACTCGGCCATCAGGCGCTTGGCCTCGGGGAAATCACCGTCCTCGCGGATCCAGATCCCGGCCAGCGAGATGTTCCAGAACCCCTGCGCGGTCTCGTACCAGGCGATGCCGTGTTCGTCGAGGAAGGCGCGCACGTCGTCGGCTTCGTCGTCGGGCACGTTGCGCAGGTTGAGGAGGAGCTTGGCCATCCGGCGATGATAGCAATGCGACCGGCACTGAACGGCCCCGACTGCCCTGCCCCGCGCGCCCCTGTCCCGAATGCGCCGCTTCACCCGTTATAGTCCTCGGCATGGCGGGGCATCGCGCCCGGCCGGGAATCTCGGAGAACGATGATGGGTCTTATCAAGGCGGTGTCGGGTGCGGTCGGCGGCATGCTCGCGGACCAGTGGAAGGACTTCTACACGGTGCCGGCCGGCCTGCCCTCGACGGCGGCGCTGTTCGCGGCGGTGCCGCAGGGCACCAACGCCGGGCGCGGTTCGAACACCAGCGCATCCTCCAACATCATCACTAACGGCTCGAAGATCGTCGTGCCCGAGGGCTACGGCCTGCTGCTGTTCCAGGACGGCAAGATCACCGGCTTCGTCGCCGAGCCCGGCGGCTACGAGTGGCGCTCGGACGACATCAACTCGCAGTCGATCTTCGCCGGCGACGGCATCGTCAGCCCGCTGATCATGCAGAGCTGGGAGCGCTTCAAGTTCGGCGGCCAGCCGGGCTCGCAGCAGGCGGCCTTCTTCGTCTCGCTGAAGGAACTGCCGGACAACCGCTTCGGCACCCAGTCGGAGATCTACTGGGACGACGGCTTCCTCAACACCCAGGTCGGCGCGGTCACGCGCGGCTCGTACACGCTGAAGATCGTCGACCCGATCCTGTTCGTGAAGAACTTCGTGCCGGCCACGTACCTGCGCCCGGGCGCGGTCTTCGACTTCACCGACCTCGACAACGCCGCCGCCGGCCAGCTGTTCAACGAAGTGGTCGGCTCGCTCGCGCCCGCGTTCAGCCTGTACACGAACGACCCGAGCAAGGGCAACCGCATCACCAAGATCCAGCAGGACTCGGTCGGCTTCGCCAAGAGCCTGTCCGATGCGGTCGAGCAGGCCTACCAGTGGCGGTCCGATCGCGGCCTGGCCATCGTCAAGACCGCCATCGTCTCGATCGAGTACGACGCCAACACCCGCGAACTGCTCAAGACCGTGCAGCGCGCCGACGCGCTGTCCGGCGCGCGCGGCAACTCGAACCTGCAGGCCAGCGTCGCGCAGGGCATCCAGTCCGCCGGCGAGAACGGCGGCGCCGCCGGCCTGATGGGCATCGGCATGGCGACCGGCATGATGGGCGTCGGTGGACTGCAGCAGCCGGTGGCGCCTGCCGCGCCTGCCGCGCCTGCCGCTGACGATCCGGTCGCCAAGCTGAAGAAGGCCAAGGAGATGCTCGACCTCGGCCTGATCACGCAGCAGGACTACGACGCACTGAAGGCCAAGGCGCTGGGCCTGTAAGCCCGGGCCCGCCGACCATGTCCGACCAGAAGCTGCCGCCACCGCTGCCGCCGAGGACCGTGGACGGCCCGGGTTCGCCCCGGGACGTCCCGCCCCTGCCCGGCACGCATCCGATCGACACCTCGAAGCTGCCCGACGCGATCCGCGAGGAGCTCGAAGCGCCCGACCCGGTCGCCATCGACACCGCATCGCCCGAACTCGCCGACGGCATGAACCGCTGCCCGAAGTGCGGCGCGACCGACATCCGCCACAAGCCGGGTACCGAGCTGCTGGTCTGCCTGTATTGCCGCCACGAGTGGCAGGGCGAGCGCGTCGAGGAATTGTTCGGCTTCGGCGAAGGCATCGACCAGCTCAGGGGCACGGTCGTCGCCTCCGGCGCGCGCGACATCGCCGCCGATGCCGCCGTGCTGATGAGCTTCAAGTGCAGCGGCTGCGGTGCGGAAGTCACGGTGAATACCGAAAGCGCGATGACCGCGCGCTGCCACTGGTGCCGCCACGTCTTCGGCGTGAACGAACAGGTGGAGAATGGCGCGGTGCCGGATGCGGTGCTGCCCTTCCGTATCAAGAAGGACGACGCGGTCGCGCGCATCCGCCAGTTCGTCGACAAGCGCCGGCTGTTCGCGCTGAAGGAATTCAAGGAACAGTTCACGCCCGAGAACGTCGTCGGCGTGTACCTGCCCTACATGATCGTCGACGGCAACGCCAGCGCCGACGTGGCCGGCTACGGCGAGATCAAGACCCGCGAATACACGCGCGGTTCCGACAACAACAAGAAGACCTACTACGACGCCGACATCTACGAGGTCGAGCGCCACGTGGACTTCACCGTCGACGACCTGCCGCTGGAATCCTCCACCGAGCGCGGCAACCTCGACACCCGGGTCAACACCAACAACATCATCAACACGATCCTGCCGTTCGACACCAAGAACGCGGTGAAGTGGAACGCGTCCTACCTGTCGGGCTTCACTTCGGAGAAGCGCAACAGCAACGTCGCACAGCTCCAGCCGCGCCTGGAAGACCAGCTGCTGTCGATCGCCCGCGCCCAGGTGCACGCCTCGGTACGGCGCTACGATCGTGGCGTGCGCTGGGAACAGGAACGTATCGACGTCCACGGCACGCGCTGGGTGTCGATGTACCTGCCGGTCTGGCTGTACTCGTACCACCAGCCCGGCGCGAATGGCGGCATGCTCCACTACATCGCGGTGAACGGCCGCACCGGCGAGACCATGGGCAGCGTGCCCGTGCAGCAGTGGAAGCTGCTGCTGGCCGCGCTGACCACCGGCACCATCATCGAAGCCATCGCGATCGCGATCCTGGCAGGTTCCTCATGAGCGACGACGGCGGACTCTGGCTGTTGCTGTCCGGCCCGGCCGGCGCGACCGCGCTGTACTGGGCCCTGTACCGGTACTACCGCAACACCGACAAATCGCATGCGTTCGAACGCGAGACCAAGGTCGATGCGAAGCCGGTCACCGGTCGCGACCAGAAGGTCGACGAGATCAAGGGCACGCAGCGCTCGCGCATCGAGGGCGACAACGTATCGGACTACCGCGAGCGCGTGCACCGGGTCCGGGGCGATTCGTCCTGACCCGGCCCGGCACGCGCCGGGCAGGATGCGTGGTTTCGCGCGACAATGACCGCCCGGCACGCAAGGTGCCTGGCGGATCATGCAACGGACACCACGGACATGCGGACTTTCGTACTCAGGGCGCGTGCGGCGCCGACCGACAGCCAGGCCTTGCTCGCCGGCGTGGGCGGCGATGCGCATACCGAGATCCTCGCGCACACGCTGATGAACGCGATGTTCGTCGCACAGTCGCATCGGCCCGATGTCGTCGTCTACCTGGTGCTGGAAAGCACCCGCGATTTCTCGCGCACGATCCGCTTCGACATCAACGCCATGCACGAGATCGGCGGCTTCGACGAGCGCTCGCTGCTGACCAAGGTCGCCAGGGCGCTGGACGCATCGCGGGGCATGGCCAAGGAAGAGACCCGCCCGGTGGAATCGGGCGTCAGCGTGCAGACCCTGAGCTTCGAGAAGCTGGTGCAGACGCTGGCGCAGGACCACCAGCTGTTCCTGATGGATCGCAAGGGCACGCCGATCGGCGAACAGGCCTTCGCCGACAAGCCCTGTTTCCTGCTCACCGACCACATCCCGATGCCGAAGAAGACCATTCCCGGCCTCGAACGCCTGGGCGCGAAAAAGATCTCGCTGGGCCCGACCATGCTGTTCGCATCGCAATGCGTGGTGCTGATCCACCACGCGCTGGATCAGGGCTCGTAGGGACGGACGAGGCGCCGTGCGTCGGCGCCATGAAAGCGAGGAGTGGCCAGCGGACCCTCAACGCTGCGACGCGCCTGGATGCTCCCAGACAGTGACCGCCTTGGTGCCCGGATCCACAGGCACCGGGCACATGCCATCGCCCTCGCCGTCGATCCCCCCGGACGGGCTGCACAGCTCGCGCCCGGCCGCGTCGTAGAGCGTGTTGTATCGGTCGCAGCAGCCGGCGTAGACCAGATAGGTCGCCGCGCCCTTGTGTTGCAGGCGCGACACGGAGATACCGTCGGCATCGCTTTGATCCTGGCGCTCCCACGTCGCCACGCGCGTCTCCAGCCATGCGGGCAGAGGCGGGCGCGAAGCACGTGGTTCGCGCAGGGCGACCGTTGCTTCGGACTCCGGCATCGGAAGCGGTGGCCCGAACGTCGGCGAGGGATTGCCGGGATGAGACCATGCCAGGTGCGGCATCGTGCCTGCATCCACGACCGTCGGGCAACGACCATCACCGGGCGCACCGAAACCGGGCGGATTGCAGATGACCGCGCCATCGGAACGGACCAGCGTGTCGCGCGCCATGCGGCTGGGCGCGTCGATCAGCCATGCATCCTGCCCGGCATGGCGCACGCGCCACACCGCACCGACGGGGGTCTTCGTCCATGGGCGCTGCGCCCACTCCGTGCTGCGCATCCAGTTCGGCAGTGCGCCATCGGCATGTGTGACGGGTGCCGGCAGCATGGGCGTCGATGACGGAGCGTCATCGGCGCATCCCGAAAGCAGGATCGCCAACGTCGTCCAGCGGAGAAGACGGTTCCGGATTCGCATGACACACTCCTTTGCGGATTGGATCTGGGCAAACGTGCCCGGGCGCGGAACGGGGCTGACGGAGCCACGACGAAAGGGGCCGCGCTGTCGCGTTGGAAAATCGCAGTCCAGTGGACCAGCCCCCTCCGCCACCTGCATGTTGCAAGCCGATGCGTCCATGCATGCGGGATGCCTGCGAGTGCAGGGAACGCCACCATCCAAGAATATCAGATGCTGCACCAGCCAAGGCATGCGAGCGACGCTCGGCATGAAGGCTCATCCATCATGCTGCACGATCACCGGTTCTTCATCGACGGGGTTCGCGTCACTCACCATCACACGGCGCCCTTCCGATTGCTCCGACCTCTCAGTACGCGCCCATGAAATCCTTCTTGCCGATCTCCACGCCGTTGTGGCGCAGCAGATCGTAGGCCGTGGTGACATGGAAGAAGAACTGCGGCAGACCGTACGACAGCAGGTAGGCCTGGCCGCCGATCTTGCGCTCCTTCGGCGTGCCGGGACGCAGTACGATCTCGCGCGCCTCGCTGCCTTCGAAGCGTGCCGTGTCCAGCCCGCCGATGAACGCCAGCGTGGCCGAAATGCGCTGCTGCAGCTCGGCGAAGGTCTGGTCGCCGATCTCGTAGGCTGGCACCGCCTCGCCGGCGAGGCGCGCCGAGACGCTCGTGGCGAAATCGCAGGCGATCTGTACCTGCCGGGACAGCGGGAACATGTCCGGGAACAGCCGCGCCTGCAGCAGCGCCACCGGCTCGATCTTGCGCTCGGTCGCATGGGCCTCGGCCTTGGCCAGCACGCCGGACAGCGCACCGAGCAACTGCTGGAAGACGGGAACGGAGGCGGCGTGCATCGAAATGGCCATGAGCGGATTCCATGAAGAGGAGAAGGATGCGCATGGTAGCCGGCGAACGGGGCGATGAACCATGCCGCGCAGGGCGGCTTGCGACCAGGCTCCGCAGAACGCGATGAAACGGGAGCGGGACTTCGACCCGCGAGCGTCACCGGAGTGCGCCGACAGCCTGTACGAAGCCCCACGCAAGCAAGGAATAGACGAGGACCGCCGCCGCCGACAACGCCAGCGATCTGCTTCGATCGCGCAGCAGCGCGAGCATCGCCAGGCAGGACATGGCGTACATGATGGCCGCGATGAAATACGCTTCCGGTGCCGGGACGAAAACCGACGTGCCACCGCGACGGGGCGAGGTCTCATAGCCGGAATAGGCAACGATCAGCGTACCCCCGAGAAGTCCAAGGAAGAAAAGCGCCGCGATCGAGAGACGCGCGGGCAGGTTCAAGTCTGGTGCACGCGACATGAAACCTCCTGGGCCAGGCCGTCTCGCAAGACGGCTTCGACTTGAATGCTGACATGGACTCGCAGCCACCCGAGTCCGCGATCGCGGATGCTACTACCGTCGCGATCGATCCTGCAAAGCATGCTCATCGCGTGAGGACTCATGCAGGCAATGCCGATCAGAACGGATCGCGACCTGCGCCAGGGTGGCGATGGGTCCGCCGTGCAATGCGCCTTGAGGCACTTGCAAGGGCAGGAAGCAATCCGCGATTCGAAGGATCAGGGCTCGACCAGCGACTGCGAAGCCCCGTTGCTGGCGCCGATCGGGCCGATGGTCGCCAGGTCGATGCCCTCGATGCAGGCGAGGTTGTAGCCGTACTCGGTCGGAACGCTGCGACGCTGATGATGCGTGTAGATCCCGCAGATGCTGCAGAAGTAATGCTTGGCGATCCCGGTATTCCACTGGTACAGGCTCAGCTTGTCCGCACCTCGCGTGACGCGAAGGCGGTCCAGCGTCACCCCGGCCATGATCGCGCCCTTGCGGCTGCAGAGGGAACAATTGCAACGCCTGATGTTCTCGTGACCATCGATCAGATCGACTTCGAATTCGACCGCACCGCAATGGCAGGACCCTTTGACCGTCTGCATGGAACGTCTTTCACCCCGATACGCGAACCGGGCATCGCCGGGAGTGGCGATGCCCTGGCGCAAGCTTAGCGCAGCCACATGGGCGTCGCCACGCATCTGCGCCGGCCCGAGCGCGTTGCGAAACATGGTTCTCGCGGATGCCGCCCGCACGTTCGCCTAGTGGCATTTCACGCAGATGTTCATGCCATGCGGTTCACCCCATTTGCCATCGCCCGCACGCGTGAAGGTTCGTCAATACCAACTCGAAACGCGCCGCATTCATGCATCTCGTCATCCCGGCGCAGGCCGGGATCCTGCTCTCGAAGCTTTCAAGGCTGGGTCCCGGCCTGCGCCGGGACGACGGTGAAGGATTGCGGGTGGCGTTGAATTCATGGCGCATCACGCCCAGGCGAGCCAATACCCTGCGAGAGTGTGGTTCACCGCACCGGCTTTTCGCACCGCCGCGACCAGAGCGGTGCGCCGAGGCGCACCCTATGGCGCAACCCGGGCGCCGGGATGACCCGCGCCCGGTGAAACATCACGCGGCGGCGCCTTCCATCGGCACCAGTCGGTTGTCTTCGTCGTATTGCAGACCGCAGACCATCGCGGCCATGCCGCGCAACGCCGCCTGCGGGCTGGCGCCGCTGGCTTCGCAGAGCGCGATGAACTGGGGCGGGACTTCGACCAGAAGGACATTGGAAGTCATCAACTGCTGCTTGGGCTTGGACATGACGGCACTCCGTTTCACCCGACGCCCGGAGTGGGCGCCGTTGGCGAATCCACACCGCATCGCGCGCAGGCGCGTCAAGGTTTGCGCAGCAACTCGCCTCGACCTTGACGCGCCGAGCACGGTGCGAGGATGGGATGACAACGGAGCACACAAACACCGATAAGCCCTCCGCGCCCGCAGCTTTTGATCTTGACCTACCGGGGCCCCTGGTTGCGACGGGCTTCGCGGATCAGGCCCGCAGGGCGCGCGGCAGGACGCCGCGCGGGCATTCAGATGAAATGCCTCGACAAGACACGGACGTCTTGTCGAAAAACCCCGCGAAGCCCGTGGACCCGGCGCACAGCGCCGGGCGCAACCGACGGGGTGTGCTTTCTTTGGGCCACTCTTTCTTTGCACAAGCAAAGAAAGGTGGCTCGCTCGCGACAGCGAGCGAAACACAGGCCGGGCGGAACACCTTCCTCCCGGCTTTAGAGAAGCAACAAGCAGGTCCCTCGCCTTCGGATCGGGATAACAGAGAAGGATTCACTGACCCAACTCGATGATCCATCAAGAGAAAAGTGGGGATACCTCAGTTTCAAGCCCGCCTTAAGGGTTACGCGAAACGCTCGCGATCGAGACACTGCCGCCCATCGTTCCGGAGTCGGAGGCGACAGCCGAAAACGAACTCGACAGACTCGCTGCGTAACCGCCCCTGCCGAGACCCGGGTGTCGGGTGATTACCCAACTTGCACATAATACCCGCATTACGTGTTGTCGCGTGCACGCAAGATTTGTGGCGCATATAGATCAAGCCAGCTTTGTTTTCCTACCCCCAGTTGAAGAACATTGCGTTTATAACTGAGTTCCACAGCTCCTGACTGGCTTTTAATCAACGAGCGAATTTCAGAAGCCGCATGACCGGGAAGCACATCATCTCTAAACAGCAGCAAGTGAAATACCGCAGGACCAATTATGATGATCCGATGCACATACCTCTCATTTCTCACCGCGTTGTAACTAATACGAACATGAAATGGGCTTACAACCCCAGACCCTTGCGAGATTTCGACAAAAGACGCAGGGGGGGAACGGTGATTCTTAAGCAATACTGGCGCTGAAAGATACAAAACTATCGCGACACGGTGCCTCTTCGGGGGCGGATCTTGGCCCATAATGAACGGGATATGCTCATCAAAGAAATGAGCATGAACACCGTCTGCGCGAGCAGAATTGAATGAAATCTTAAGTAGCCAACGAAGAAGAAGCGAATATTCGTATTGTATAAACAGGCGATCTTTTCTGTAGTTTTGAACAAGCAACCCAGAATTAGTCAGAAATCCCTTTCCATACGCGTCAAGCTGACCGAGAGGACCGTTGTTACATTCCGCGCAAACATCCTTGATCTTCGCCTCTCCCTTGACCATACGGCCAGCCACTTCATTCCAACCAATCACGGACTGCTCAAGCTCCTTCTGGAAAGAATAAAGAAAAGATGGAATTACATGCTCTCGCGTAGCTTTTCGATCCTGCCCGCAGTAGGCACAGACTGTCATGAGAAATTAACGCCCAAGTTAACTATTTTTGCATTAAGATGCCGAAAATTCACACAATACGCGAGGCTTTATTTGACCAACGACCTCCTAAGGTCACTCAATTCCTTAGAATATTTAAATAAATCTTGATCTGACTCAATTAACGAAAGCTCCCCAATGAGAGCCAAGTGAAATATCCTCTGACAACCAGACGCATCTCTAGATTCAATTTGATTCCACTTAATAGCTGCCGGGATCGAAATATAGGCATGCTTTGAATTTTGATCAAAATGAACACCAATGCCGCGGTATGCGAGCATAAGAACGGCTTCTTTTTCTGTGTCCACTCCCGTTGCATGGCAAACAGACACCATCTTTCCCGCAAAGCCATCTATCCTCATGGCGTTGTCACCGTTATCTAAGTCCAATCGAACCACATATGGCATCCATGGTGGGGTTCGCTCCGCTCACCCCACCCTACAAACTCATGCAGCAAACCCATCCCGCGAAAGATTCTCCGGCGCGCCGTCCGTACACACCACATCATCCTCGATGCGGATCCCGCCGTAGGGCTTGAAGCGTGCGACGGCTTCCCAGTTCACGCTGTCGCCCTCCCCCTTCGCCTTGAGTTCGTCGAGCAGCATGTCGATGAAGTAGAGGCCGGGCTCAATGGTGACGACCATGCCGGGGGCGAGGACGCGGGTGAGGCGGAGGTAGGGGTGGCCGTCGGGCTTGGCGATGGTGCCGCCGGCGTCGGAGGCGGCGAAGCCGGCGACATCGTGGACCTGCAGGCCGATGCCGTGGCCGATGCCGTGCGGGAAGAAGGCGCTGCTGACGCCGGTGGCGACGGCGGCTTCGGGCGAGACGGTGATGACGCCGAAATCACGGAGGATGCCGGCGAGCGCGAGGTGCGCGTCGAGATGGATCTGCTTGTAGTCGGTGCCGTCGCGGACCTGGTCGCACATGCGCAGCTGCGCGGCGTCGACGGCGTCGATCATGGCCTGGAATTCGTCGTGGCCGGCGGCGGCGTAGGTGCGGGTGATGTCGGCGGCGTAGCCGCGATGGCTGCCGCCGGCGTCGATGAGGAAGCTGCGCGACTGCGCGGGCGGACGGCGGTCGCGGTCGGTGTAGTGCAGCACCGCGCCGTGTTCGTTGAGGCAGACGATGTTGTTGTACGGCAGGTCGTTGGCGTCCTGGCGCGCAGCCTGGCAATAGGCCAGGTGGATGCCGAATTCGCTGGCGCCGGCGCGGAAGGCGCGTTCGGCGGCGCGGTGGCCGCGCACGGCGACGCGCGTGGCTTCGCGCATCATCGCGATTTCGTACGGCGTCTTGAACGCGCGGTGGTAGTGCAGGTAGTCGAGCACCGGCTGCGGGTTGTTCGGCGCGAAGGCGCCGTACTGGCCCAGCGCGCTCTGCGCTTCGCCGAGGATGGCGCAGCGCGCAGCGTTGCGCGGCAGGTGCTGCTTGGCGTCGTCGGCGTTGCGGATGATCTGGATGTCGAAATGCTCGACCCAGTCGCCGTTTGGCGCTTCCGGCACCACGTGCCAGTAGTCGTGCGGCTGCAGGAAGATCAGCTTCGGGCGCTCGCCGGGCGTATGCACCAGCCAGCTGCCCGGCGTGTTCGTGAGCGGCAGCCAGGCCTTGAAGTGCGGGTTCACCGCGTACGGATAATCGCGGTCGTCGAAGACCTGGTAATGCAGGGTGCCGCTGGGCACGACGAGGTGGTCGAAACCGCCGCGGGCGAGCGCGGCGTCGGCGCGCGCGCGCACGGTGTCGAGATGGGCGGCGTACAGGCGGCTGGAATGGTCGGCGGACATAGGGATAGCGGGCTTGGCTCGTGGAGAAGACCGCCTCGCGGCGGACGCATGGGAAAGGACCGTCGACGCGTCGTCAGTCGTAGGCGGCGCCAGGGGCGTCGACCCAGTCGCGCAGTCGATCGCGGTGCTCGTCGGTCATCGAAATGAAGCGGAAACCGGCCCAGTACTGGCCGGGCGTGCTGGCGCGGTCGCACCACAGCAGATGCGCACCCACTTCCAGTTCGGCGCCGGCGATGCCGGGCAGGCGGAAGCGGAACTGGTACAGCGCGTCGTCGTTGAGCGACATGTTCGCCATCAGCAGCATGCCGCCGTCGGACAAGTTGCCGATGCGGCCGACCACGTCCTCGGTCATGGTGTCGCTGACCAGGATGGTGTCGGTGACCTTGCGGCGGGGCGAGCGGCGATGTTCGCGCGTGCTCATGCAGCGGGATCCCTGGAAGCAGGCGTGTAACGGATGGCGGTGTCGTCGTGGCCGCTGTCGTCGAGCGGCGCGGCAGGCGCGGAGCGCACGGCGATGTCGTCGTGGTGTCCGGCTTCGCCGTCGTCGCGGCGGCCGGCCAGGCTGCGCAGCGCGCTGAGCGCGGCGTGCCAGGCACGATCGAGCAGCCGGGCGCGCTGCGCGGTGACCACGCGGATCTGGTCGCGCGCCATCATCCGCGCGAGGCTGTCGAGCGAGTGCTCGCCGACGCGCTGGCCGCGCTGGTTGACGAACAGCGCGTTGCCGGTGACCGAGCTGTGCCAGGACATGCGGCGACGGACCACGTCGCCCTGCTGGTTGGTCACGAACTCGATCCAGGTGCCGAACGGCAGCAGGCGGAGCTGTTCGTGGCAGGCCTCTTCGTGCGGCGTGCGCGGCGGCAGGTCGGGCTTGCGCGTCTTCTGCGCATCCTCGCCCAGGCGCACGCGGGCACGCAGCTTCATCGTCAGTTCGGTGCGCGACTCGCCGTCCTCGTCCTCGCGCACGCTGCTCGACAGCCGCTGCGCGATGGCGTCGGCTTCCTCGTCGTGATAGCCGACCTGCTTGAGCGCGGCTTCGACATGGGTCTTGAGCGCTGTGTTGTCGCCGGACGGCGCCTGCCCGGCGCAGGCATCGACGATCTGCCGCGTGGCATCGAGCTGGCGGTTCCACTCCTCCGAGCCTTCGCCATGACGCAGGCAGGTGAGCGTGAGCACGTCGGCCCAGGCCTGGTTGAGCAGGGCGCGACTGAACTTGGGCAGGGCGCGTTCGCCGATCTGCGCGGCCAGCGTCTGTTCGACGCGGAGTTTGGCGGCCTCGAGCTTTTCCTTGCCGCGCGCGGCCTCGACATGGCGGCGTTCGAGGGTTTCGGCGCGGCGCACCTGCGCCTCGATGTGCGCCTGCAGCTGCTTGTTGCTCTGCTCGAAGGCATCGAGCTTCACGCCGTCGTACTGCTTGACCGCATGGGTCACCGCGTCCTGCAGCGGCTTGAGCAGCGCGGGATCGAAGTCGTCGTCGGCCAGCCATTTCGCGGCGGTGTCGGACACGTTGCTCAGCAGTTGCCGGGCCGGGTGGTTCGGGCGAACGAAGAACGCACGGTCCTGCAGCGCGACGCGCAGCAGGGTGACCTGCAGGCGCTTGATCAGCGCCGCGGCCGGCGCATCGGCGCGCATTTCGTGCTGCAGATGGTTGTAGAGCAGGCCGAGCAGATCGAAGGTGTCGTTGTCGGCGGGGCTGAGCGAGACCGCCTTGCCGTAGCGCTGTCGCGCCTGGGCCAGCAGGGAATTCTTGACGTCGGCGACCGACATGGACGGGCCACCGGCGGCGGCCTCGGCGTCCAGCCGGCCGAGGCCCTGCAGCAGGTCGGCCGTCGGCATCGGCTGGTCGGTGCGCTGGCCCGGCGGCACCGGGTTGACGCGCTCGTGCTCCGCGCGGCGCTGGGCCAGCAGCTTCTGCAGTTCGTTGAACGCCTTCTGCTCGTCGACCGGAACGGCACCCATCGGCTGACCGATCCAGGCCGTGTGCGGCCGGTGGGGATCGTGGGCGCCGTGCTCGTGGCTGGCGTCCTCGCCGAAGGCCGTCGCGGGATCGGCGGCGGCGTCGCCCCAGGCGCCGATGAGCCCCCCTCCCGCCGCACCGTGATCGGCACGACCCGGGTCCCGGCGGCCGTGGGACTGCCCGCCGGGTCCTTGTCCGGCACGGCCCGGGCCGCCCGCGATACCGCTCGCGCGACCGGTATCGATCGTTCCCATGCCTCCAGGTTGGCCTCCCGAGGAGCCGCCCTGCACGCCCTGGCCATCGCCGCCCTGCCCACCGGCGGCGCTGAGGGCCGGGGCGTCGCGCCCGACCTGTGCGCCAGCACCCGCGAGGGCCTCCGTACGGGGGGAACGCATCGCATCCGCAGGCATCGCTTCGCTCGCGGCCACCGGTAGCTCGGCGTCGGTGCCGCTGGTCGCGCGCGTGCGCATCGGCACGTAGCTCAGGCCGGGCAGCACGCCCTCATCGATCAACAGCGCGTCGAGCTTCTCGAACAGCGTCTGGCAATGGACCATCACCCGGCGATCGAACGTCCGGTAGAACAGCAGGCGCGCGTCGTGTTCGAGCTGCAGCACCTCGGCGGAATGGCGGATGGCGCGGCACAGCGCCTGCGGCCCGACCGGGTTGCGTTCGCTGTCGAACGCCGGCATCGCACCGAGCACGCCGAAGCGCTGGCCGAGCAGGTGCAGGGTGAGGTTGGTGCGCGACTCCTGGCGCGAGGCGATGGCGTGCAGCACCGCGCCCTCGTCCATCACCGACTCGTCGACCAGGCTGAGGTTGCGGAAATTCAGCGGCGTGGCGGTCGGCACCACCGTGCGCACCGGCATCAGGTGCTGCGGCGTGCGGATCGAGGCCAGGCCGCTCTCCAGCGCCAGCATGAAGCGCGGCACCAGGTCGTGGCGGTTCAGGCGGACCACGCGCAGCGTCTGCATGTGGTCGAACATCGACCCGCCGCCGGTGGTGCCCGAGCGTTCGGCGAGGCGAAACAGTTCTTCCTCGAATTCGGTCACCGTCGCGACGAGGTTGCGCTCCAGCTCTTCGCTGTACAGCGCGAGCGTGCGCTCGAGGATGCGGCGCACGCGGCGCGGCAGCCCGGCGGAGGCCAGAGTCCTTGGCACGACGAAATCCTGGGGATCGTTGGGCGAAGCCATCGGGGCCTGTCGAAGTGCGACGTTATCCGCATTTCTTAACATGCCGGGCCGCGCGCGCCAACCGTTCGCAGCGGAACGGTGGATCGGGCAACGGATCCGGCATGCGGGAAATCAGCCATCGTCGGTGGGAAGGAACAACGCGATCGCGTCATTGGCGAAACGTTGGCCGGTGTCCGTCGGGGACACCCGCTCGCCGTCGATCCGCAGCCAGCCGCGCGCCTCTGCCTCGGCCAGCGGCGCCGCGATGGCGTCGCGGGACAGGCCGGTGCGCGCCTCGAAGCGGTCCAGCGGGAAGGCTTCGCGCAGGCGCAACTGGTTCAGCATGAACTCGAACGGCAGTTGCGCCGCCGGGATGACCTCGTCGCCGCCGATCGTCGCAGGCGTGCCGGCCTGGGCCAGATACGCCGCCGGATGTTTGAGCTTCCAGCGGCGCAGGATGCGGTCGGACGCATGCGGGCTGCCGGCCTCGGCCTCGTCGCTGCGCGGCAGGCTGATCTTGCCGTGCGCACCGGCGCCGATGCCGAGGTAGTCGCCGAAGCGCCAGTAGTTGAGGTTGTGCGCGCACTGCCGGCCGGGGCGCGCATAGGCGCTGATCTCGTACTGCGCGTAGCCGGCCTCGGCCAGCAGGGCCTGGCCGCGCTCCTGGATGTCCCAGGCCGCGTCCTCGTCCGGGATGCCCTGCGGCGGGCGCGCGGCGAAGACGGTGTTGGGCTCCAGCGTGAGCTGGTAGTGACTGATGTGCGCCGGCGACAGCGCGAACGCGCGCTGCAGGTCGTGCTCGGCCATCGCCAGGGTCTGCCCCGGCAGGGCGTACATCAGGTCGAGGTTGAGGTTGTCGAGGCCGGCGTCCTGCGCCAGTTTCACCGCCGCGTCGGCCTGGCCGCTGTCGTGGATGCGACCCAGGCGCTTGAGCACCTCGTCGTCGAAGGTCTGGATGCCGAAGGAGATGCGGTTCACCCCCGCCCTGCGGTAGTCCTCGAAACGGCCATGCTCGGCGGTGCCGGGATTGGTTTCCAGGGTGATCTCGCAGCCGGGCGCGAAACGCAGGCGCGCGGCAGCGCCCTGCAGGAAGCGATCGATGGCCTCGGCCGGGAACAGGCTGGGCGTGCCGCCGCCGAAGAACACGCTGTGCACGGTGCGTCCCCAGACCAGCGGCAGGTCGTGATCGAGATCGGCCAGCAGCGCGTCGACATAGGCCGCGAACGGCGGCGAACCGCCGCGATGCTCGTGCGAGTTGAAGTCGCAGTACGGGCATTTGCGCACGCACCAGGGCATGTGCACGTACAGCGACAGAGGGGGCAGGCTCAGCATGGGCAGTGTCCGGGTCTCGTCGCGAAAATCCCCCGCATCCGCTGCGCGCATGCCGCCCCCTTTTGCAAAGGGGGCTGGACGACTTCGGCCGCATTCTGCGGCGGCCCATCCGGCATCGCGGTGACGACCGCACGTTCATGTCGTGTCGGAAGGCGACTCAGCGCGATGCCGCGACGACGCGTCCCCCCCTTTGCAAAAGGGGGGCTGGGGGGGATTTGAACGCCACGATCGACCATGACGTCAGCGCAGCACTTCGTGCAGCCGCCCGCGCAGCAGCGCCAGCGCGACGCCACGATGGCTGACGCGGTTCTTCAGCGCGGGATCGAGTTCGGCCGCGCCCATGTTGCGCGAGGGATCGAAGAACACCGGGTCGTAGCCGAAACCGCCGGTGCCGCGCGGGGCGTGCAGGATGCGGCCTTCCCACACCCCTTCGGCGACCAGCGGCTGCGGGTCCTCGGCGTGGCGCAGCAGGGCGAGCACGCTGACGAAGCGCGCGGTGCGGCGCGCGTCGGGCACGTCGCGGATCGCGTCGAGGAGTTTCGAGATGTTCGCTGCGTTGTTGCCGTGCACGCCGGCATAGCGCGCGCTGTAGAGGCCCGGCGCGCCGCCGAGCGCATCGACGCACAGACCGGAGTCGTCGGCGAGCGCGGGCAGCCCGGTGGCGCGCGCGGCATGGCGGGCCTTGAGGATCGCGTTCTCGACGAAGGTGAGACCCGTCTCCTCGGCATCCTCGACGCCGAATTCCGACTGCGCGTGCAGGTCGATGCCGGCATCGCCGAGCAGGTCGCGCAGTTCGGCGAGCTTGCCCGCGTTGCTGCTGGCGAGGACGAGTTTCATGGTGAGGCCGGCTCCAGGAGATCCCACTTGTTGCCGTACGGGTCCGCGAACACGGCGACGGTGCCGTAGGCTTCGGTACGCGGCGTTTCCAGGAAGCGCACGCCGGCAGCACTCATCGCCGCATGATCGCGATGGAAATCGTCGGTATGCAGGAAGAACCCGACCCGCCCGCCGGTCTGGTCGCCGATGCGGGCGCGCTGGGCGTCGCCGTCGGCACGCGCGAGCAGGAGGCCGGTCTCGGCACCCGGCGGCGCGACCACGACCCAGCGCTTGCCCTCGCCGCGCGGCCCGACGTCCAGGAGCTTGTCCTCGCGCAGCTCGAAACCGAGGGCGCCGACGTAGAACGCGATCGCGGCGTCGTAGTCGTCGACCACCAGGGTGAACAAGGCGATGCGACGGTCGCGCATGACGGTCGCGATCAGCCGCCCAGCGCCGCGCGCTGCGCGTCGAACAGTTCGCGGATGCCCTTCTCGGCCAGGCCGAGCAGCGCGTCGAGCTCGTCGCGGCGGAAGGCGTGGCCTTCGGCGGTGCCCTGCAGCTCGATGAAGCCGCCGCCGTCGTTCATCACCACGTTCATGTCGGTGTCGCAGTCGCTGTCCTCGGCGTAGTCGAGATCCAGCACGGGCACGCCGCGATACACGCCGACCGAGACCGCCGCGACCGCGCCGTGGATCGGGTCGCGGGTGAGTTCCTTGCGGCCCTGCAGCCAGCGCACGGCGTCGACCAGGGCCACGTAGGCGCCGGTGATCGCGGCGGTGCGGGTGCCGCCGTCGGCCTGCAGCACGTCGCAGTCGAGGGTGATGGTGCGTTCGCCCAGCGCGTTGCGGTCGACGCAGGCGCGCAGCGTGCGGCCGATCAGTCGCTGGATCTCCAGCGTGCGCCCGCCCTGCTTGCCGCGCGCGGCTTCGCGATCGCTGCGGGAATGGGTGGCGCGCGGCAGCATGCCGTATTCGGCGGTGACCCAGCCCTCGCCCTTGCCGCGCAGGAAGGCCGGCACCTTGTTGTCGACGCTGGCGGTGCACAGCACCCGGGTCTCGCCGAAGCTGACGAGGACCGAACCCTCGGCATGGCGGGTGTAGCCGCGCTCGATGCGGACCGGCCGCATCTGGTCGGCCACGCGGCCACTGGGTCGGACGATGCTCATGCGGGTGCCTGCCTGTCGGAAAGCGCGGCAGTTTACCCTGTCGGACGACCCGGCCGTGAACCGGCCGGCTGGCCCCCTGCCACGGGATGCCGGAGAATGGCCGCCCCCCGCCTTCCCGGCGGCGCCTTCGAGGACCACCGATGATCCGCAGCATGACCGCTTTCGCCGCCGCCGAGCGCAACACCCCCTGGGGCACCCTCGGCTGCGAGCTGCGCGCGGTGAACCACCGGTTCCTGGAGCTGGGCGTGCGCCTGGCCGACGACCTGCGCGCGGTGGAGCCTGCGCTGCGCGAGAAGGTGGCCAACCGGATCTCGCGCGGCAAGCTCGACCTCACCCTGCGCCTGCGCGCATCCGCCGACGAGGGCGGCCTGCAGCTCAACCATGCGCGCGTGGCGCAGCTGGCCGTGCTCAACAAGCACATCCACGAGCAGATGCCGAACCTGCAGGTGCAGCTGACCGACCTGCTGCAGTTCCCCGGCGTGCTGCAGGGCCAGGCCGGGGACCCGGCGGCGCTGCATGCCGAGGCGCTGTCGCTGCTGGACGAGGTGCTGACGCAGTTCGTCGAAGCCCGCGAGCGCGAAGGCGGCAAGCTGGCGACGGTCATCCTCGAACGCGTCGACGCCATCGCCCGCCACGCCGCCGATGCGCGCACGCTCATGCCGGCGATCCGCGCCGGGCAGAAGCAGAAGCTGGAGAACCGCCTGGCCGACCTGCCGCAGCCGATGGATCCGGGCCGCTTCGAGCAGGAACTGGTGATCGCGCTGCAGAAGCTCGACGTGGACGAGGAGCTGGACCGCCTCGACAGCCACATCGCCGAACTGCGCCGCGTGCTCAAGCAGAAGGACGCCGTGGGCCGCCGCCTGGACTTCCTGCTGCAGGAGTTCAACCGCGAAGCCAACACCTTCGGCTCGAAATCGGTCGACGCGCGCACCTCCGCGCTGGCGGTCGAACTGAAGGTGCTGATCGACCAGATCCGCGAGCAGGCGCAGAACATCGAGTAAGGTCGACGCGCGCAGGAGCGACGCTCCGGCATGCACCCCGCCATCCCGCCACACGAACCGATACCCAAGCACATGCGCGGAACTCTCTTCATCGTCGCGGCGCCCTCCGGCGCGGGCAAATCCAGCATCGTCAACGCCTGCCTGGCGCGCGACCCGAACATCGCCCTGTCGATCTCGTTCACCTCGCGCGCGCCGCGCCCGGGCGAGCGCCACGCGCAGCACTACCACTTCGTCGGCGCCGAGGAATTCCAGCGGATGATCGACGCCGGCGACTTCTTCGAATGGGCGAACGTCCACGGCGACCTCAAGGGCACCGCGCGGCAGTCGGTGGAGCCGCAGCTCGCCGCCGGGCGCGACGTGCTGCTGGAGATCGACTGGCAGGGCGCGCAGCAGGTCCGCTCGAAGGTGCCCGACGCGGTGGGCATCTTCATCCTGCCGCCCTCGCGCGAGGCGCTGGAGGAGCGGATGCGCAAGCGCGGCCAGGACAGCGAGGACGTGATCGCGCGTCGCCTCGCCGCCGCGCGCGACGAGATGTCGCACTTCGGCGAATTCGACTACGTCATCGTCAACGAAGTCTTCGACACCGCCGTCGACGAGATGTGCGCGATCTTCACCGCCAGCCGCCTGCGCAGGAACCAGCAGATCCAGCGCCACCACGAGATGATCCAGCAGTTGCTGAAGTGATCGCTTCAGGCGCTGCGACATGAAAAAGGGCCATCCTGCGACGGCCCTTTTTGTTTCATGCGACGGCGGAAGCGGTCAGCGCCCGCCCATCGCCACGCGGTTCTGCTCCTGCTGCTGGGCCGGCGCCGGCTGTTCCTGCACGGGCCGGTTGGTCTCGGCCATGCGGCTGCTCTGCTCGACGGTCTGGTTCACCGCCTGGTTGTAGTCGATGTACGAATTCTTCGACGCCGGGTTGGTCGGATCGCCCTGCACCGCCACGAGGAAGCCCTGACCGTTCGGTCCCTGCGTGCGGCTGACATGGGTGATGTCGCTGAGGCCGGAGGCCTTCGCATCGGCAGCGACCGCAGCCGCAGCCTTCTCCAGCGCTTCGCGCGACGCGAAGCCACCGCTCGGCCCGAGCTGCTCCAGGTTCGACACCGCTTGCTGGTAGAGCCGGTGATCCGGATGGTTCGGATTGGAGATCAGCGGCCGATCGGTCTGGCTGGGCTGCGCGGTCGCCTGCTGCGTCGGGGCTTGCTCCGTGGGCACCTGCTGCGTCGGGGCCTGCTGCGTCGGGGCCTGCTGCGTCGGGGCCTGCTGCGTCGGGGCCTGCTGCGTCGGCTGCTGCTGCGTCGGGGCCTGCTGCGTCGGCGCCTGCTGTGTCGGCGCCTGCTGCGTCGGGGCCTGCTGCGTCGGGGCCTGCTGCGTCGGGGCCTGCTGCGTCGGGGCCTGCTGCGTCGGGGCCTGCTGTGTCGGCGCCTGCTGCGTCTGGCGCTGGTCGGGATGGATACCCAGCGCCGTCAGGGTGTCGCGCCCTGCCTTGCCATCGACTTCGAGTCCCTGGCGTTCCTGGTACTGGCGCACCGCCGCTTCGGTCCTGTCGCCGAAGTAGCCGGTCGTCGGCAGCGGCTGGCCGGCGGCATCGCGGATACCGGCCGCGTTCAGCGCTTCCTGCAGGCGACGCACGCCTTCGCCGCGTTCGCCATGGATCAGCAGGCGATCGTCGAGCCCCCCGTTCTGCGCCTGCGCCTGACCCGGCGCGACCGCGCCTGCATCGCGCGAGAAGTTGTTCGGGTCGCCGCTCAACGCGCGGTAGGCCTGCTCCGGCGGCATGCCGGACTGGACGTTGCGCTGGTACTGCTCACGCATGTTGTTGAGCGCGGTCGCGGTCTCCGCGGGGGTGATCGACGCCATGTTGCCGGCGGAATCGCCGTCGTAGGCGCCACGGCCGCCGTTGCGCGGCGTGCCGACGCTGGCGAACTCCAGCGCCAGCGCGTGCTGCGCGCGCTCGAGTGCCTGCGGGCCCGTGGCTTCGCCGGTGATGTATGCACGCACCGACGGCCGCTTCTCGTCGATCAGGTAGTCGGCGAACAGCTTCTCCTGCAACTGCGGGGTGAAGCGCGCATTGCGGTCCACGCCGGTCTGGTTGATCGCTTCCTCCAGCGTGTCCGGCGTGAACTGGTACTTGCCGACCGCGAACAAGCGGTTGGGATCGCCGGCAGGCAGGTCCTGGCGACGCATGATCTCGGCCACGGTCATCTGCGAGAAATCGATCTGCGCGCCGCGCGCATCGCCGGCCACGCCCCGGTTGTACGAGTTGTAGCCGCCCTCGCCGCTGCCGATCAGGCGCCCCAGTTCGTTGCTCGGCCCGAAGCCGTAGGGGTTGGTCTGCGCGGGCTGCTGCTGCGTGGGCTGCTGCTGCGTGGGCTGCTGCTGCGTCGGGGCCTGCTGCGTCGGGGCCTGCTGCGTCGGGGCCTGCTGCGTCGGCTGCTGCTGCGTCGGGGCCTGCTGCGTCGGCTGCTGCTGTGTCGGCTGGATGACGCCCAGCGCGGTCAGCATCTGCCGATCGGCCTCGCCGGTCACCGGCAGGTTGTTCTGGCGCTGGTAGTTCTCGACCGCTTCGCGCGTGCGACGCCCGTAGTCCTGGTCGGGATTGAGCGGCTGTCCGGCCGCATCACGGACGTTCGCGGCGTTCAGCGCGCGCTGCAGGCGCTCGACCTCCGGCCCGTTCTCGCCGTAGCTGAGCTTGCCGTCCGCCAGCGGCGGATCGGCCGGCCTCGGGAAGTTGCCGGAGATCGGCACGAAGCTCGGGCGCTCGGTGACCAGGTTCTGCGCCTGCGCCGGACGGGTGTCGGTGGTCAGCGCGCCGCTGTGCATGTCGCGGATCCACTTGTCGGCCTGCGCGATGTACCGCGTGTTGACGTCGAAGTGGACGTGGTCCGGGAAGGCGTTGGCATTGCCGTTGTTGTAGCCGTCCTGGTGACCGATCGGCTGGCCGTAGGCCACGTTGTCGCCCGGGCGGAGGTTGGGATCGATGCGCGCATGGCGGATCTGGAACATCGTGTCGCCGGTGGCGGGATCGTTGATCGTGATCACACCGTCCTCGCGGTCGATGCGACCGATCACGCCCGCGGCCGGCGACGGGATCGCGACCTGGTTGTTGGCGAGGCCCGGTGCGGTCAGCACCATGTCCTTGCTGACCATGTAGTTGCCGCCCGGCGTGAGCACGGCCGTGCCGCGATAGTTGCCGAGGATTTCCTCGCTCTCGCCGCCGACGCGGGCGTAGACGCGCCCACTTTCCTGCAGGCGCTGGCTCGGATGGTGGTTTTCCAGGTCGCGGTAGTTGGTGACGAGCTGGCTGTTGCTGCCGACGCTTTCGTAGATGGTGATCTTGGGCATGACGACACGCTCCGTTGTTGGCATTTCCTTGCGGGTTCCAGAAGGCGGCGGACCTGCATCGCCCGCGCGCCTCCCCCTGTTGAATCATCGGCGCAGCGCACTCGCCGCGCCCTGCATCACGGACTCGGCGGTTCCGGGTCTTCGGTGAGGGCCCAGCAGCCGTTCCGCTGCTCGAATCGATACGAATTGCCTTCCGACATCCCGTAGCCATAACGCACGATCCGTGCGGCATCGCCCTGCGGCTCGACCTGCACCTGCAGCGGCGCCGGATCGACCTGGCCGTCCGGCCCGGCGAAGTGGAAGGCACCATCGCGCCAGGCGACGTTGAAGCCCGTGTAGTCGCTGCCGGCGGCATAGAGCAGCACGCTGTCCGTGCCATCGACGCCACCACCGAGGTCCGCCACCTTCACCAGCGGCGCGGTGAACGCACGTTCGATCTTCTCGTCCGATGCGAATGCCTTGAGGAAAGCATCGAAGTCGGTCGACGGGCAGGCCGGCGCTGCAGCTTCGGGCGCGGGCAGCGCGGAAGCCTTCCACGAACGCACCGCGAGCGCGGATTCCTCGCCGGGCACGTTCCACTTGCCGTAGGGGCCATAGGTCGTCACCGAGATGCGGCGGTTCTCCGTCGCATGGGCGTAGTGCATGTTGCAGTAGCCATCGCCGCTGCAGCTCTCGACCTCGGGCAATGCGAAGCAGACCTCGGCGGTGCCGCCGACGTTCTCGCGGCACATCGGATCGCGCAGCGGCAGCCAGCCGGCGGCGAGCAGTTGCTTGCGCAGTTCGGCGAACGGCATCCCCTCGCGGAACGCGGCTTCGATGGCCGGCTTGGCTTCCGGCGCGGGCGTCGCCGCAGGCGCGGTGGCGACAGGCGCCTGCGCGGCCGGTGCCTGCGGGACGGCGGCCGAATCCTGCGGACTGCACGCGGTGGCGAGCAGGGCGGCGATCATCAGGGGGAGGAGCGGTTGACGCATGGGGCGATGTCCTTGGTGGAATGGAAATCCGGTGGGAGGAAAAGGCATGGATCAGCGGCCCGGCGATGCGGGTCGCGCCGGGTCCTGGCGCGTCTGGTTCGGATCCTGCGTATCGGCGGCAGCAGGGGGGACGGGCGCGGCGACCGGCACGCGTGCCGGGTCCAGGGCATGCGCTTCCGGCAGATAGGCGCTTTTCGATGCCGGATTGGCGGGGTCGCCCTGCACCGCGACCAGGAACACGCGGCCATCCGGCGCGCTGCTGCGGCCGAGATAGGCGATCTCGTCCAGGCCGGAGGCCCGGGCGTGCGCGGCCATCGCGACGGCGGCGCGCTCGCGCACGACGGCGTCGGGATACGCACCGGCCTTGTCGAGATGACCCAGCGCCTGGCGGAACAGCGCATGGTCGGGATGCGCGGCATCGCGGGCCGAGGGCACGGCCGGCTGCGCGACCGATCGCGACTCGGGCGCGATCGCCAGCACGGCGTTCAGCCCGTCGCGGTTGCGGGTGATGTCATGCATCAGCTCGTAGTTGCTCGGGCCGTGGCCGTCGCGATGCACGCGCCCGCCGGTCGCGGCGGCGCGCGCCTGGCCGAACCCGGAGAAATGACAGGCCTTGAGGAACCCGGCGACGCGCAGGGGGCTGTCGTCGTTCCCCAGCACGCGCTCATCGACCGCACGCTGGTGGAAGCGTTCGCTCTGCGCGCGGAAGGCGCGATCCTGCAGCGCGGGCGCGTCGCGGAACGTCTGCAGGTCGAGGCCGGCGGACCAGTTCGAGGATTCCTGGAGGAAGGCGCGCATGCCGCCGGCCCGCGCCCAGGCCTTCTCGCCCGGCGCACCGTCGGCGGTCATCGCCGCGCGCATGCGTTCGCCGTCGACGCAGCCCGCTTCGGCCAGCCACACCGCGCCGACCTGGTAGCGGCCGACATGGCCGAGCCGACCGATCGCGCCGGGATCGCCGCCAACGCCAGCGGTCAGCACGGTCGAAGCCACCAGCCGCCGCGTGGTGGCGTCGTCGAGGGTGGCGATATCGCCCTGGTCGTAGGCGCGGGCGACATCGGCCGCCTTCTGGCGCGGGTCGGCCATGGTCAGGCGCCTGGAGTGCGCATGGAATGCTTGATCCGCCCGACATCACGGACGGAACGCCTGCCGGAGAACCCGGCAGGGCGAGGGAGCCGCACGGCGCGGGCAAGGCATGCCCGCCCGTGGGCGATGTCGGCAGTGGCCACTGCCGTCAGTCTCGTATCAGCCACAACGCTGTTCCTGGAATTGGATACGACTGGGGTATTCGGATTGTGATGCCGACGGCAGGCCGACCGGCATGGGGCTGTATACCACGCGTCCATGGCCGCCGTGAGCGCGACCGGACGGACGGTCATCATGCCGGGCCGGGGTCTCGTCGGCCGAGACCGGCCATCGGCTGGGCTAAAATGGCCGTTTTCCGCGCTCAGGACAGCCTCATGCAACTTTCTTCGGCTCGCGCCATCGTCACCGGCGGCGTCTCCGGCCTCGGCTTCGCCGTCGCCAAACACCTCGTGGCCCACGGCGGCAAGGTCGCCCTCTTCGATGTGAACGACGACAAGGGCGCCGCCGCCGTCGCCGAACTGGGCGAGGCCAATGCCCGCTACTTCCGCACCGACGTCAGCGACGAAGCCGGCGTGACCGCCAACGTCGCCGCAGCGAAGGACTTCCTCGGCGGCCTCAATGCCGCGATCAACTGCGCCGGCATCCTCGGCGCCGGCCGCGTGCTGGGCAAGGACGGCCCGATGCCGCTGTCGCAGTTCCAGACCACGGTGATGGTGAACCTGGTCGGCAGCTTCAACGTCGCCAAGGCCGCCGCCCAGCTGATGCAGGCCAACGAGGCCGGCGTCGACGGCGAGCGCGGCGTGATCGTCAACACCGCCTCGGTCGCAGCCTACGAAGGCCAGATCGGCCAGGCGGCCTACTCCGCCTCCAAGGGCGGCGTGGTCGGCATGACCCTGCCGATGGCGCGCGAACTGGCCCGCTTCGGCATCCGCGTGATGACCATCGCACCGGGCATCTTCTGGACGCCGATGGTCGACGGCATGCCCGAATCCGTGCAGCAGTCGCTGTCGGCCTCGATCCCGTTCCCGTCGCGCCTGGGCAAGCCGGAGGAGTTCGCCGACCTCGTCGCCTACATCCTCGGCAACACCTATCTCAACGGCGAAACCATCCGCCTCGACGGCGCCACGCGCCTGGCGCCGAAGTGACCAGACCCCCGTCCACCGCAGAGTCCTATCTCATCGACCGATGGCGAAGGGGAACCCGCGTCAACCCGGTATGGATCGCGCTGAAAGGCGCGATCTTTCTTGGACTTCCGCTTACATTCGGTGCCGATCTCATGCGGGCGGCCGCAAGCGACACGCCGCCCGCTTTCGGCTCATCGGCTATCGTTTGCATTCCTGTCGCGGTCATCGTGGCATTGACCAGCCGATGGATCATCGGTCGCATTCTGCGCAACGCGGACGGGAAGACAGCACGAAACAGCGAAGAAGCTAGCTCCTCCGTCTCCACCAAAAGCTCGGATTCCCCATGAAGCGCAACGACTTCAGCCAGTCGCAACGTACCCAGCGCTGGATCCTGCAGCGCTGGCCGGCGATCCGCGCGCAGGGCTTCGCGCGCTTCCTGCTGCTGCGCGGCCTCGCGACCTGGGGCGGGCTGATGTTCGTGGCCATGGCGATCATGGTCACCTACAAGCTCGGCACCGATCACCCGAGGCTGCCGATGCTCATCGGCATCGCCGCCGCGCTTTGCGCCTTCGGCGGCATGCTCTGGGGCGCGGCGACCTGGTGGATCAACGAACGCCTCTACCGCACCATGCACGGTTCGCGCGACGCCTGATTCCAACGGCATGACCGCACGACTTACATCCCCACAACGTCCTCCCGGATTGAAGACATGAAGGCTTACGACATCAAGAAAGGCAACGTCGTCGAATACAACGGCGGCGCCTACCAGATCCGCGACATCGAGCGCAGCTCGCCGCAGGGTCGCGGCGGCAACGTGAAGTACCGCTTCACCATGTACAGCGTGCCCGGCGGCACCAAGCTCGACATCAGTGTCGGCGGCGACGACGACCTGAAGGAAGTCGACCTGGCGCGTCGCCAGGCGACGTTCTCTTACAAGGACGGCGACGCGTTCGTGTTCATGGACGACGAGGATTTCACGCCGTACACGCTCGACCCGGGCGCGATCGGCGATGCCGCCGGCTACATCACCGATGGCCTCACCGGCTGCTACGTGCAGGTGATCGACGATGCCCCGGTCGGCCTGCAGCTGCCGCAGAGCGTGATTCTCGAAGTCGTCGAAACCCCGCCGGAACTCAAGGGCGGCACCGCGACCAAGCGCCCGAAGCCGGCCAGGCTCAACACCGGCATCGAGATCCAGGTGCCGGAATACATCGGCAACGGCGAGAAGGTGTGGGTCAACACCGTCACCGGCGAATTCGCGGGCCGCGCGGAATAACGCAGGTCTCATCGAGCAACCCGCACCACCGCCTCGTGCGGTGCGTGCGCGGCGTTCGCCGACACAGCCGATGCCGATAGGGCATCGGCTAGACGCGTCGGCTCACCCATTTCACGGCCATGCGGCGGATCGACGGATCGGTGGCCGGGTCGTCCAGCATCGGCGCGATCTTGCGCCAGGCGAGCGCATGCGATTCGTCGCTGACCACGAAGGCTTCGCTGCTGGTGGTGCGCACCACATAGCGCACGTCGTAATGCCAGTGCCCGGGCACATCCTTGCGCTCGGGAATCCAGTGTCGATCGATGTCGAAGATCCCGCCCTCGACGACCAGTGCAGCCAGGCCCGACTCCTCTTCCGCTTCCTTCAGCGCCACCGCCGCGAGGTCGCGATCGCCATCGGCATGCCCGCCGAGCTGCAGCCACCGATCGAGCTTGCGGTGATGCGTCATCAGCAGATGCGTGCCCGCTGCGTTCACCAGCCACGCTGATCCGGTGAAGTGTCCATCGAGACGTTCGCGGACATAGGGATCGGCAGGATCGGCAGCCAGCGCGAGGAACTGCGCGACGACCTCGGCCTCCATCGGCCATACGGCAGCGTAGCGTTCAAGATCCGCAACAAGCGATGCGCGATCGACATACGAAAAGGTCATGTTGCAGTGCACCATCGCCAGTCAGAGAGGACCCGCGCATTATCCGCTGCAGGCCTGTCTTGCGCCTCATCGCGGACAAAGGGTAAGGTGCCGGGCTGCTTCCGCGCCCGAGGAATGGGCAGGGCATCCGGCTTCTTTCCGGCGACACCAACCAGTATCAAGTGAGGGGAATCCACAATGGCGAGCGCTCCTAAGCCTGCTCTTCTCCAGCGCATCCTGATGCGCAAGAGCGTCGAGCAGGTGCAACGGGAATCCGAAACCAGTCAGCTCAAGCGCACGCTTGGCCCCTGGAACCTGGTCTTCCTCGGCATCGGCTGCATCATCGGTGCCGGCATCTTCGTCCGCACCGGCAACGCCGCGGCGCTCCACGCAGGTCCGGCGGTGCTGATCTCGTTCCTCATCGCAGGCATCGTCTGCGCGCTCGCCGGCCTGTGCTACGCCGAGCTGTCGTCGACCCTGCCCGTGTCGGGCTCGGCTTACACCTACAGCTACACCACCATCGGCGAGTTCGCCGCCTGGATCATGGGTGGCCTGCTGCTCCTGGAATACGGCCTGGCCGCCTCGGTGGTGGCCGTCGGGTGGTCGGGCTACATGGTCAGCCTGCTCGCCGACCTCAGCATCGTGATACCACCGGAACTCACCGGCCCGTACGGACATGCGCTCATCCGCGATGGCAAGCCGGTCCTCGATGCGATGGGCAATCCGGTCACCACGCTGTTCAACCTGCCGGCCTTCCTCGTCTGCTTCGCACTGGCCGCGCTGCTGGTGATCGGCGTGTCGGAAAGCGCGAAGGTCAACAACATCATCGTCGCGATCAAGACCAGCGTGATCATCGCCTTCATCGTGATCGTGGGCTGGTACGTGATCCAGCACTTCGACACCCTCAAGGCCAACTGGGATCCCTTCATCCCCGAAGCCACCGGCGAGAAGGGCGAGTTCGGCTGGGGCGGCATCCTGCGCGCCGCGTCCATCGTGTTCTTCGCCTACATTGGCTTCGAGGCGGTGTCGACGGCCGGCCAGGAAGCGAAGAACCCGAAGCGTGACATGCCCATCGGCATCATCGGCTCGCTGCTGGTCTGCACCATCCTGTACATCCTGGTGTCGATCGTCCTGACCCTGATGGTCAACTACAAGATGCTGAACGTGCCCGACCCGGTCGCGGTCGCGGTCGACGCTCTCGGTCCGGAGTGGAGCTGGTTCGCCAAGACCATCAAGATCGGCGCGATCATCGGCCTGACCTCGGTCATCCTGGTGCTGATGTACGGCCAGACCCGCATCTTCTACACCATGGCGCGCGACGGCCTGCTGCCCCGCGTGTTCTCGACGGTGCATCCGAAGTTCAAGACGCCGTGGATCAACACGATCCTCGTCGGCCTGATCACGGCCTCCGCCGCCGCCTTCTTCGACATCAACACCCTCGGCGACATGACCTCTGTCGGCACCCTCGCCGCCTTCGGCATCGTCTGCCTGTCCGTGATCTGGCTGCGTACCACGCATCCGGAAATCCCGCGCGGCTTCCGCGTGCCGCTGTATCCGGTGCTGCCGGCCGTCGGCATCATTGCCTGCTTCGCGCTGATCTTCACAGTCGAAACCCGCGTGCTGATCTTCTTCGGGTGGTATGCGATCGCCGCGATCGTGCTGTACTTCGTCTACGGCATGCGCAACTCGCAGCTGCAGAAGGGCGAAGCGCAGCTGGATTGATGGCGCGATCCCGCATCGGCAACGCAAACAGGAAGCCCCGCGAAAGCGGGGCTTCCTGCATTCCGGCGGGCGGAAAACCTCAAGGCTTCTTCGCCCAGGCGCTGCACCAGCCCTTGGCGGCCACGGTGTTCTTCGGGAACAGCGTGCACGGGCCGTAGGCCTGGCCCTTCGCGCCCTTGAAGAAGTTGCAGTTGGCGCAGTTGCTGCCGGCCTTGAACGCGGCGTGCTTCACGGCCGCGGCGTTCTCGGTGTAGGCCAGCGCCTTGGCGGCGGCATCGGTCGCCGGCAGCTTGGGCAGCGCGGCCGGGGCTGCGGCTCCGGCGGAGGCCGTGCGCAATGCGAGCGGGGCGGTGGCGGCGGTGACCAGGGCGATGGTCAGGAAACGGCGGCGGGAGGCATCGTGGCTCATGTGGCTGGGATCCTGTGGGGAGACTGGCGCCAGTCTGTCGCGGGAAGCCGTCGAGGACCTTGAGCCCGATCAAACCCGGGCGCGGTATCCTTGCGCCCCTCGCAACGACACCAGGTGCAGTCCGCATGCAGGACCACGAACGGGCCGCCCGCCAATCCCTGATCGACCACTGCTGCGCGATGAACGCCAGCGGCCTGTCCCTCGGCAAGTCCGGCAACGCCAGCCTGCGCTGGGGCGACGGCCTGCTGATCACCCCCACCGGCCGCGCCTACGACCGCCTGCAGCCGGAGGACATCGTCTTCCTCGACGCCGACGGCGGCTGCGCCCCGGGCCAGCTGATCCCGTCCAGCGAATGGCGCTTCCACTGCGACATCCTGCGCGCCTACCCGCAGGCCAACGCGGTCGTCCACGTCCACTCGACCTACGCCACCGCCCTCGCCTGCCTGGGCGAAGGCATCCCGGCCTTCCACTACATGGTCGCTGTGGCCGGCGGCGCGGAAATCCCGTGCGCCGACTACGCCACCTTCGGCACCGCCGAGCTGTCCGACAACGTGCTGCGCGTGCTCCACGGCGAGTTCAAGGCCTGCCTGATGGCGAACCACGGCCAGGTGGCGATCGGCAAGACCCTCGCCGACGCCTACGCGCTGGCCCACGAGGTCGAGAACCTCGCCCGCCAGTACATGCTCGCGCGCAGCCTCGGCCCGACCCGCAACCTGCCGGCCGAGGAAATGGCCCGGGTGGTCGAGAAGTTCAGGTCCTACGGCCAGCAGCGCTCGGACGACTGAGTCGCTGCCGTCGTTCCGGCTCACCCCGGAATCGTCTGGGCACGAAGGTCTGCTCGCGGCATGGCGACGGAAAGCTTCGTCATCCTCGCGCAAGCGAGGACCCAGGCATCAGCCGCGATCAAGCATGGGTCCTCGCTTGCGCGAGGATGACATGTTCTTCATTCCATTCAGGAATAAGAGGCGCCCAAGGGTCCATATGGCAGCGGGAACGGGTCCGCTACACTGCGCGCCATGAACGCCCCCACCTCCGCCCCCGCCTTCGACCACAACCTGTACGCCGGTTGTGCCGCCCAGATCGTCTCGCACACCCGCGAGCTCGCCGCCAAGGGCTGGACGCCGGCCACCGCCGGCAATTTCTCGATCCGGATGAGCGCCGACCTGGCCGCGATCACCATCTCCGGCAAGGACAAGGGTCGCCTCAGCGAAGCCGACATCATGGTCGTCGACATGGACAACCAGCCGGTGGCCACGCACCACCGGCCCTCGGCCGAGACAGCCCTGCATACCCATCTCTACCGCCGCTACCCGGACGTCGGCGCCGTCCTGCACACCCACTCGCCCACCCAGACCATCGCCGGGCTGCTCTACGCGCCCGAGGGCCGCGTGCGCCTGCAGGGCTACGAACTGTTCAAGGCCCTGCGCGGCCACACCACGCACGAGAAGACCTTCGACCTGCCGGTCGTGCCGAACTCGCAGGACATGGACGAGCTGACCGCCAGCGTCGACGCCGTGCTGACCGAGCCGAACACCTGGGGCTACCTGATCGCCGGCCACGGCCTGTACGCCTGGGGCAAGGACATCTCGGAAGCCCGGCGCCACCTGGACGCCTTCGAATTCATGCTCGGCTGCGAACTGGAAATGCGCCGGCTGCGCGGCTGAGCCGACGCTCCTTGCTTTTCGCAGGAGGGCCTTCAGGCCCGAGCTCTTGATCCGGCTTTTCCAACAATCAAGAGCTCGGGCCTGAAGGCCCTCCTACAATGCAGAACCCTGCGTTTCATGCATTGAACCACCCCCTCCCCTGCCCCATGATCGGCAGGCCCCACGCCATCCACGGATCACCGCCATGAGCCGCCTGCGCATCTTCGCCGACGACCGCCCCGACACCCCGCTGTCGGTCAGCCACGACCATGCCGACATCGCCGCCAGCCTGAAGGCCATCGGCGTCGACTTCGAGCAGTGGCAGGCCGCGCAGCCGATCCAGCCCGGCGACGCGCCGGAGACCATCATCGCCGCCTACCAGGCCGACATCGACCGCATCAGCGCCGCGCGCGGCTTCACCACCATCGACGTGGTCAGCATCGCGCCGGACAACCCGAACCGCGAGGCGATGCGCACCAAATTCCTCGACGAGCACTACCACGTCGAGGACGAAGTCCGCTTCTTCGTCGCCGGCTCCGGCCTGTTCAGCCTGCACGTCGACGGCAAGGTCTACGAAGTCCTGTGCGAAGCCGGCGACCTGATCTCGGTGCCCGACAAGACCACGCACTGGTTCGACATGGGCCCGGAACCGAGCTTCGTCGCCATCCGCTTCTTCCAGCAGCCCGACGGCTGGGTCGGTCATTTCACCGGCACCGACATCGCGCAGCGGTTTCCGCGGTACGAGGTCGGACAGGCGGGTTGATGCACGTCGAACTCGCAGGCTGGATCATCGACCCAGACTACGGGGCCTGCCAATGGACATGACTTCACTGTTTCTGCGCACCATGATTGTCGCGCTGGCAGCAACTTTCATGCTTGTCGGATATACGCACCTACTGATTGCTTTCGGGCGAATCGGCGCAGCGTGGTTGCGGATCACGTTGTCTACTGCCTCGTGGCTGACGGTCAGCGCCGTCTGTCTCGCTGGCGTCTTGTATCTGCTGCCTGAAAAGGGTGATGCAATGACTTCCATGTCCACATCCGATCTTGTCTTTCGCTTGGCGTGCATCATGTCCGCCTTCGCACCTGGGCTGTTCTACATCCATAAACGTCGAGAAGCGCTGCAGCGAGCAGGCTTCTTCATGCCTCGACCGGATCACCCGGGCTGACAAACGATATGCGCATCATCGAAGGCAACCTGCTGGACCTCGCGATGGAGGGCGAATTCGACGTCATCGTGCACGGCTGCAACTGCCAGTGCACGATGGGTGCAGGAATCGCGCGCACCATCAAAAAGCATTTTCCCGAAGCACACGACGCAGATCTGGCGACGCCGAAGGCTGCCCGCGACAAACTCGGCACGATCTCGTTCGCCCGGATCGTTCGACCTGCAGCGGAATTCGTGATCGTGAACGCCTACACCCAGTTCCACTGGCAAGGCAGCGGTCTCAAGGCAGACTACGATGCGATCAAACGGGCGATGCTCGAGGTCAAGGCCCGCTTTTCGGGTCTGCGGATCGGCTATCCGCTGATCGGCGCAGGCCTGGCAGGCGGCGACTGGAACATCATTGCGCCGCTGATCGACGAAGCACTCGCGGGGGAAGACCACACCCTCGTACGATACGTCCCGTAACCGCCCAGAACCGAACCATGCTCATCCTCACCGACATCGAAGGCACCACCTCCTCCATCTCGTTCGTGAAGGACGTGCTGTTCCCGTACGCGCGGCGGGCGTTGCCCGGGTTCGTGCGCGAGCGCGGGCAGGCGCCGGAGGTGCGGCGCTGGCTGGACGCGGTGGCGACCGAGCACGGGGCGGTGTGCAGCGATGACACGATCGTCGAGATCCTGCAGGGCTGGATCGACGAGGACCGCAAGCACACGGCGCTGAAGGCGCTGCAGGGCATGATCTGGAGCGACGGCTATCGCGGCGCGGACTTCACCGCGCACATCTATCCCGATGCCGCCGCGACGCTGCGCGACTGGCACGCGGCGGGGCTGCCGCTGGCGGTGTATTCCTCGGGTTCGGTGCCGGCGCAGAAGCTGTTCTTCGGCCACACCGATGCCGGCGACCTGACCGGCCTGTTCGAGGGCTGGTTCGACACCGAGGTCGGACACAAGCGCGAGGCCGGCAGCTATGCCGAGATCGCGCGCCGACTCGGCCGCCTGCCGGACGACATCCTGTTCCTGTCCGACGTGGTCGAGGAACTCGATGCCGCGCGCGAGGCCGGCCTGCGCACCGTATTGATCGATCGCCTCGACGACTATCCGCAAGCGCGCCTCGGCGATGCCGCGCACGGCCATGCGCGCGTCGAGCGTTTCGACCAGATCGCGCTGGATTGACCGGACCGGGACTCACGCCATGCGCGCCCTCCACGCCCTCTCGCTGCTGATCGGCCTGCTGCTCTGCGGCGCCGCGGGCGCGGTGGGCACGGAGCGGCAGGTCATCACCGATCCCGCCCTGCGCGCACGCGAGGCGCGCCTGCTCGACGAAGCGGTGAAAGCGCTGCTGCCGCACCGTCCTGGCGTGCCGGACCTGTACGTGATCGGCTTCGGCGGCGACAGCACCGAGGACGTGTTCCGCAACGAGATCGTGCATCTCGACAGCCTGATGACCGAGCGTTTCGGCGCACGCGGTCGCGTGCTGACCCTGGTCAACCACAGCGACAGCCTGATCCGCACGCCGCGCCCGCTGGCGAACCTGGAAAGCCTGCGCACGGCATTGCGCGGCGTCGCGGCGAAAATGGGCGACGAGGACGTGCTGCTGCTGTTCATGACCATGCACGGCACGCCGGAGCACCGGCTGGTTGCGCTGATGCCGCCCGCATTCCTCGACATGATCGATCCACGCGAACTGCGCGAAGCGCTGGACGACGCCGGCATCCGCCATCGTGTGCTGGCGATCTCGGCCTGCTATTCCGGCGGCTTCGTCCCGGCGCTGGAAAGCCCGCGCACCCTGGTGATCACCGCCGCGCACCGCAACCGCCCCTCGTTCGGCTGCGGCCCGGATTCCGATGCCACCTTCTTCGGCCGCGCCTGGATGGTCGATGCGCTGAACGAGACCACCGATTTCATCGAAGCCTTCGAGAGGGCGAAGCGCAGCATCGCCGCGCGCGAGAAGGCCGAAGGCTATCGGCCGTCCAAGCCGCAGATCGCGGTCGGCAAGGACATCCTGCCGGTGCTGCAGACCTGGCAGGCGCAGCTGCGTCCCGGGCCGAAGGTGCCGTATGCGTTCAATGCGCCGGCTGCCGATGCGGGCAGCGCAGCGGCGGAAGCGACCCCGGTCGCGAATTCCAAAGAGAAGCGCTGAGCGTTCCTGTCATCCCGAGCGCAGCGAGGGACCTGTTTTTGTTCTTGATGACAATCCCGACAGCAGGTCCCTCGCTGCGCTCGGGATGACAAGACCGGAGCAACACCCACTCCCCTCAATGCAGCTTCTCGCCCCGCGCGAGCATCGCGACCAGGGTGTCGACGCGCTTCGCCTTCGTCTCCGGCTTCTTCGCGGTCTGCACGCGCCAGCACACGGCATAGCGGTTCGTCGAATTCAAGGTTTCGAAGAACGCCTTCGCCTTGCGGTTCTTCGCCAGCGCGGCGGCGAGTTCGGGCGGGACTTCCATGGCACGGGCGCCATCGTAGGCGGCATCCCAGCGCCCGTCCGCCTTCGCCGCTTCGATCTCGCGCAGGCCGCCCTCGCGCATGCGGCCGGCGGCGACCAGGCGTTCGACGTGGCCGATGTTGATCTTCGACCACAAACTCTTCGGGCGACGCGGGGTGAAGCGCTGCAGGAAGAAGCGGTCGTCGAAGCTGCGCTTCTGGCCGTCGATCCAGCCATGGCACAGCGCGACGTCCAGTGCCTCGGCGTAGTTCACCGTGGTCACGCCCGCGCCCTTCTTCGCGATCTTCAACCACAGCCCTCTCGCATCGGCATGCGCGAGGAGCCAGCGTTCCCAGGCCTCGGCATCGTCGAAGGCGATGATCGGCAGGTCGTCAGGAAGATCGATCTTCGCGTTCATTCGCCCGTCCAGTCCTGCAGCCGGTATTCGCCCTGCGCGCGCAGTTCGCCGCGCCAGGGATCGAACGCACGCACCTCGATGCGATGCGTGCCGGCAGGCAGGTCCGTCGGCAGGTCCGCGCGCCACAGGTGCGGCGAGGGCTTGGCTTCCGGCGAGCGATCGTAGCCGCGCAGCGATTCGGCGTCGGCATCGAGCACGTTCTCGCGCACTAGGCGCGGATCGGGCGCAAGCACGCGACGCATCGGCCGCCACTCGCCCTCGCCGATGCGGAACTCGACGCGACTGTCGGCCTCGCCCATGTAGACGTTCGCGAACACGCCGAACGCCGGATAGGCGCCGCGCCTGAGCACCTTCGGCGCGGACAGGCCGATGCCGGTGTCGTCGGGTGCGCGCGCGACGTGCCAGGCCAGGGCGTACCGGCCGCCGCGCTCGATGCGCAGGCTGGCGTAACCGTTGGGCGTGCCGTCGGCCATGGTGCTGTCGGGAATGCCGGCGGCATCCGGTGCGCCGGTCCAGAACGCGCCGCAGGCCGCGCCGACGTTGTATTCGTGCAGGGGCGTCGCACCCTGCCAGCCGGTGCGGGCTTCGTGCCGCCAGTGGCGCTGGCCGTGGTTGTGGCCGCTGAGCAGCAGCACATTCGGGAAGTCGCGGAGCAGCGCGAACAGGCGCGCGCGGTCGGCGTCGCGGAAGGTGTCCTTGTCCTCGGGCTCGAACAGCGGGATGTGCACGGCGATCACCAGCAGGCGATCCTTCGGCACGCGCGGCAGGTAGGCTTCGAGGAAGGCGAACTGGTCCTCGCGGAAGCCGCCGATGTAGGGCGACTTGCTCCCGGGTTGATGGATCACGTCGTCCAGGCCGATGAACACGGCTTCGTCCTCTTCCCAGGCGAAGGTGTCCGGCCCGTAGACCTCGCGGAAGCTGCGCAGCGCGTCGTCGTCGTGCCCGGCATCGAGGTCCATGTCGTGGTTGCCGGCGACATGCAGCCAGGGAATGCCGATGCGCCGGGTCTCGGCGTTGAGCGCGGGATACAGGTCGAGCGCGTCGTCGGCGATGTCGCCGAGGCTCAGGCCCAGCTCGGGGCGCGGCATCCGCGCCGGCTCGGCCAGCACGCTGTCGACGATGTCGCGCGCGTAGTAGCCGACGTCGGTGCGGGATTTCACCTGCGGATCGGCGAAGACCCGGACTTCCAGCCGCCCGTCGCCGCGCGCCTGGCGGCGCAGGCCGATGTCGAAGGAGCCGTCGGCCGCGGAGCGGATGCCGCCGTAGCGCAACGCCGGTGCGGCGGCCTGCGGTACATGTCGCCACGCGCCCGGCGTCGCCGGGTCGCCGGTGGCATGGCGCCAGCCGGCGGGTTTGATCGCGAACACGGTCTGTCCGGGCTCGACGGCGATCCGGTAGCCACCGTCCGGGCCGCTGAACACCAGCGCGCGGCCGTTCGACACCGCGACGCCGGGGATGCCGGGTTCGCCCCGGTCGCGACGGCCGTCGCCATCGCGGTCTTCGTAGACCGTGCCGGCCACGAAGCCGGCTGCAGCCGATCCTGTCGGCGCCGGCGGGGCCGCCACGGCGACCGCCGCGAACAGGACCGCGGCGAACAGGCAGGCGGTCATCGCCACCGACACGACCCACCACCTGCAGCCTGCGACACCCCTCATGCGATTTCCTCTGCCCGTCCGACGACCGGCCCATAGTATGCCGAGCCATCGCAGGGCCCATGCGCATCCCGGAACGGTGACGGCGGCACGCAATCCGACGCCCGGCATGGCACGGATGATGCTAAATCCGATGGCAGGGACTACCATCGACCGAGATCCGGGGGTCAGGGGAGACGCATGCAGTTCCGATGCATCTGGCTGTGCGCGGTTGCCTGGCTGCTGGGCGCCCTGCTCGCGCCCGTCGCGCTGGCCCGGGACACGGTGGTCCTCGCACCGGGGCTGTCCGAGACCTCGCTCGCCGCGCATACCCGCTATCGCAACGACAGCACCGGCAGCGACACGCCGCAGGATGCCTTCCGCCGCGTGCAGGACGGCCAGTTCGCGCCCTTGCCCGGCGGCAAGTCGAACTTCGGCTTCGAACGCGGCGCCTACTGGTTCCACGTCCAGCTGCGCAACGAAAACCGCGAGGAGCCGCGCTGGATGCTGGTGCAGCGCTATGCGCTGAGCGATCGCATCGATGTCTATGCGCGCTATCCCGGCGGCCGCATCGTGCACCAGGCCAGCGGCGACTACCTGCCCTTCTCCTCGCGCAGCATCCCCTACCGCCATCCGAACTTCCGCCTGGAACTGCCTGTCGGCCAGCCCGTGGACCTGCTGGTCCGCGTGCAGAGCCAGAGTTCGATGCAGGTGCCGCTGGACCTGTACACGCCGGCCGCCTTCACCTCGCTGTCGCGCGACAACCAGTTCGTGATGGGCGTGTACTACGGCATCCTGCTGGCGCTGTTCGTCTACAACCTCGTGCTGTGGCTGAGCCTGCGCGACGCCAGCTATTCGTGGTATCTGATGCACATCACCGCGTTCGGCCTGGTGCTGTTCACGATGAACGGTTTCGCGTTCGAATATCTCTGGCCGAACTGGACCTGGATGGCGAACGTCGCGGTGCCGCTGACCATCTGCCTGGCGCTGATCGCGATGCAGCAGTTCACGCGCATCTTCCTGGAACTGCCCCGGCGCTTCCCGCTGGGCAATCGCGGCAGCCTGGTGCTGATCGCGATCTTCTCGGCGCTTGGCATCGCATCGCTGGTGCTGCCCTATCGCCTGGTCACGCCCTGGGCGACCAGCGCGGTGATCCTGAGCGTGCTGTGGGTGGCGATCTCCAGCATCGCCGTGCTGCGCACCGGCTACGGCCCGGCGCGGCTGTTCCTGCTGGCCTGGTCGCTGTTCCTGGCCGGCACCGCCGCGATCGCCGCGCTCGCGTTCGGCCTGGTGCCCAAGAACATGGTCACCGAATACGGCGTGCAGATCGGCTCGGCGCTGGAGATGCTGCTGCTGTCGATCGCGCTGAGCTATCGCTACGCCTCGCTGCGCAACGAGAACGAGCGGATCGCGGCCGAAGCCAACATGCAGCTCGAACGCAAGGTCGCACAGCGCACGCAGGAAGTACGCAGCGCGCTGCTGCAGCTGGAGGACGCCCACCGCCGGCTGCGCGATTCCAGCCGTCGCGACGGCCTGACCGGCCTGTACAACCGCACCCATTTCCACGAGACCTTCGAGCGCCTGCTCGAGGAAGGGCGCAACGACCGCCGTCCGGTGTCGCTGCTGATGATCGACCTCGACCACTTCAAGTCGATCAACGACAAGTACGGCCACCTGGTCGGCGACGACTGCCTGCGCTGGGCCGCGCAACGCATCGGCCAGACCCTGCGCGCCCAGGAATCGTCGCTGCTGGCGCGCTTCGGCGGCGAGGAGTTCGTCGTGGTCCTGCCCGACCACGACCTGCGCGCGGCGGTGAACGTGGCCGAAGCACTGCGCCGCAGGCTCGTCGAGGAACCCTGCGTCAGCGGTGCCTACAAGCTGCGCGTGTCCGCCAGCATCGGCGTGCACACCATCGACGCCGGCAAGCACGTGGACTCCGACACCGCGCTGTCGGTCGCAGACCAGGCGCTGTACAGCGCCAAGGCCAATGGCCGCGACTGCGTCAGGACGTCGATCACGGCAGCGTGAGGCTGCGACGCGCGGAGCGCCGCATCACCACCGCCAGCCGATTCCCACCGTCACGCTGCGCCCCGCGCCCGGCTCGAAGAAACGGCCGTTCGCTTCGTTGACGATCACCGAGCCGGCGTGACGCTTGTCGAGCAGGTTGTCGACGCGCAGGAACGCGCGCCAGCCATCGCCGAAACGGCCGCTCACCCGCCATGCGAACCGCGCATGGCCGGGCGCATCGTCGGTGTTGCGATCATCGACGGCGATGCGACCGACCGCGCGCGCTTCCAGCGCCGTCGACCAGCGCGCATCGGGGGCGTACCAGGCGAGCTCGGCGAACAGATCCGTGCGCGGAATGCCGGGCATGCGATTGCCTGCAGACACCGTGCGCGCCTCGTTCTGCACCACGAACGCGAAGTCGTCCTCGAAGCGCGCATCGACCCAGCTCGCGGCCAGCGTCGCGGTCCAGCGTTCGCCGAAGGGCATCCATGCACCGACCTCGATGCCTTCTCGCCGGGTCGCGCCGGCGTTCGCGAAACTCGCGCGCCCGCCGCGATTGAGCGCAGGCACGATCTCGTCGCGGGTGTCGATCCGATAGGCCGCGATGCTGAATTCGCCGCGTTCGCCGCGCCAGCGCCAGCCCGCCTCGACGCTGCGCGCACGCGATGCATCGAGATCGCGGTTGAGCCCGGCGCTGCCGTCCGCGCGATAGGCCAGTTCGTTGAGCGTCGGCGCTTCGCCCTGTTCGCCGACGTGCGCGTACAGCGTCCCGGGCACCGAATGCGCCCATTCGACACCCAGCGACCAGGCGAGGCGCGCATCGCTGCGCGCGCCGCTGTCGTCGCCGTTGCCGAGGAAACGGTCGCGGCTGTCGATGCGCTGGCGCGAAGCGCGCACACCGCCGAGCAGGTCGACGCCCTGCGCGAGATCGAGCGAGCCGACCACGGCGGCATCGAGGCTGTCGACGCGGTTGCGCTCGTCGCGACGCAGCCGGCCGCGCACGCCGACCTGCGTGCCGACGAAGTTCTCGTAGCCGCGTCGCGCTTCGTCCAGGCGTGCGGCTTCCAGCGCGAACTCCAGTCGTCCGCGCGGACCGCGCAATGCGTAATGCCATTCGATTCCGTCGGACACGCGCTGCAGGTCGATCACGCCGCCCGCGCTGCCTGGCGCGGACTGCGCGGCAGGCGGCAGGGCGAGGAACTGTTCGACGCGGCGGTCGCTGCGATAGGCCGATACGCCCGTCGTGCCGCTCCTTGCGCCCGTCGAGGCCAGCCTGCGCGTCCAGGTCGCGCCGAACTGCAGGTCGTCGACGGTCTTGCGCGTATCGAAACGCCGCGCGGCCGGATCGGTCCCTCCGGGATCGTCCGCGAACGCGACAGCGGTAAGCCCCAGCGGATCCTCCGACAGCGGCTGGTGCAGGCCGTTGAACACCACGCGCAGGCGATCGCGTTCACCCAATTCCCACTCGCCCAGGGCATTGGCGTGATGCCGGCGCGCCGCGCTCTGCGGACGCAGGCCATCGGTCGCGAAGCTGCCGGCCTGCGCGCGCCAGCGGAAGCGCAGTTCGCGGCTGCGGCCGTCGACCTGCAGGTTCGCGCGGCGCGTGCCGTCGTCGCCGGCCCAGAGATCGAGATCGATGCCGTCATCGATCGGCGCCTCGCTCGACCCGAGGATCACGCCGCCGGGGGCGCTGCCATGGCGCAGGGCCAGCGGCCCGCGCAGCACTTCGATGCGATCCAGCGAAGACAGCGGGAAGCTCGCCGCCTGGCCCTGCCCGTCCGCGCCGCTGGACGGAATGCCGTCGACGATGAGCCGGACACCCCGGATGCCGAAGGTCGACCGCGCGCCGAAGCCGCGCGTCTGGATCTGCAGGTCCTGCGCGTAGTTGTTGCGATCCAGCGCGGTGAAGCCCGGCACCCGCTGCAGCGCCTCGGACAGGTTCACCTGGCGCTGGCCCTCGCGCAGGGTCAGGGCATCGATGCGCGCGATCGCGCCCGGCGGCGGCGGCTTCGGACGCGGACTGCCGATCACTTCGATGCGGTCGAGTTCCGTGGCGTCATCGGCGTCCTGGGCGTGCGCCTGCGCGAGCGGCAGGCAGCAGACACAGGCGAGGGATACGGCGAGCGGACGAAGCAAGGTCATGCCCGGAATTCTGACACGCCACCGAAGGCGTATCGGCCCACTGGCCAGAAAAGGAAAAGCGGGCAAACGCCCGCAGAGACGCCCAAGGAAAAAGCGGGTTTGGCCCGCTGCATGCCCAGGGAAAAAGCGGACTTTCTCCCGCTGACATGCTCAAGGAAAAAGCGGGCTTTCGCCCGCCGACATGCCCAAAAGAAAAAGCGGGCTTTCGCCCGCTTTTTCGTGTCTCCAGCACTGTCGGTCGCGATCACTCGGCCGACAGACCCTCGCCTTCGGCGACGGCCTTCATCGACAGGCGGATGCGGCCCTGCTTGTCGACTTCGAGCACTTTGACCTTGACCACGTCGCCTTCCTTGAGCTTGTCGCTGACCTTCTCGACGCGCTCGTTGGAGATCTGCGACACGTGGACCAGACCGTCCTTGCCCGGCAGGATCGTCACGAACGCACCGAAGTCCATGATCTTCGCGACCTTGCCTTCGTAGATGCGACCCGGCTCGACGTCCGAGGTGATCTGCTCGATGCGCGCCTTCGCGGCCTGGGCAGCGGCGGCATTGACCGAGGCAATGACGATGGTGCCGTCGTCCTGGATGTCGATCTGCGTGCCGGTTTCCTTGGTGATGCCCTGGATCGTAGCGCCGCCCTTGCCGATCACTTCGCGGATCTTGTCCGGATGGATCTTCATGGTCAGCAGGCGCGGCGCGAACTCGGACAGCTCTTCGCGCGGCGCGGTGATGGCGTTGGCCATCTCGCCGAGGATGTGCAGGCGACCCTGCTTGGCCTGGGCCAGCGCGGTCTTCATGATCTCTTCGGTGATGCCCTGGATCTTGATGTCCATCTGCAGGGCCGAGATGCCCTTGTCGGTGCCGGCGACCTTGAAATCCATGTCGCCGAGGTGGTCTTCGTCGCCGAGGATGTCGGACAGCACGACGAAGTCGTTGCCTTCCTTCACCAGGCCCATCGCGATGCCCGCGACCGGCGCCTTGATCGGCACGCCGGCATCCATCAGCGCCAGCGAGCTGCCGCAGACCGAGGCCATCGAGGACGAACCGTTCGACTCGGTGATTTCCGAGACGACGCGGATGGTGTACGGGAAGGCTTCCATCGTCGGCATGACGGCGAGCACGCCGCGCTTGGCGAGGCGGCCGTGACCGATTTCGCGGCGCTTCGGGCCCATCATGCGGCCGGCTTCGCCGACCGAGTACGGCGGGAAGTTGTAGTGGAACAGGAAGTGTTCCTTGTACTCGCCGGCGACCGCGTCGATCACCTGGCCATCGCGGGCGGTGCCCAGCGTGACGGCGACGATCGCCTGGGTTTCGCCGCGGGTGAACAGCGAGGAACCGTGGACGCGCGGCAGCACCGAGATCTTGGAGGTGATCGGGCGGACGGTGTCCAGCGCGCGGCCGTCGATGCGGACCTTGGTGCTCAGCACCGCGTTGCGCATGGTCTGGTATTCGAGTTCGCCGAATTCCTTCGAGGCTTCGGCGGTGCTCCAGCCGTTGGCTTCGATCTGCGCGGCCAGGCCGGCCAGGACGTCCTTCTTCAGCGCCGAGATGGCGTCGCGACGCTCCAGCTTGTCGCGGATCTGGAAGGCGGCACCGAGGCGGTCGCCGAGGGCGGCCTTCAGGGCGTCGATCAGGGCGGTGTTCTTGGCAGGCGCCTGCCAGTCCCACTTCGGCTTGCCGGCTTCGGCGACGAGTTCGTTGATCGTGTCGATCGCGATCTGCATCTGCTGGTGGCCGAAGACCACGGCGCCGAGCATCACGTCTTCCGACAGTTCCTTCGCTTCGGATTCGACCATCAACACCGCCTGCTTGGTGCCGGCGACGACCAGTTCCAGGTCGCTGTCGAGCAGTTCGGTGGTGCTGGGGTTGAGGATGTACTGGCCGTTCTTGTAACCCACCTTCGCGGCGCCGATCGGGCCGTCGAAGGGCGCGCCGGTCAGGGCGAGCGCGGCGGACGCGCCGATCAGGGCCGGGATGTCGCCGTCGACTTCCGGATTCAGCGACATCACCGTCGCGATGATCTGGACTTCATTGCGGAACTCTTCCGGGAAGAGCGGGCGGATCGGGCGGTCGATCAGGCGCGAGGTCAGCGTTTCCTTTTCGGTCGCACGGCCTTCGCGCTTGAAGAAGCCACCCGGGATGCGGCCACCGGCGTAGAACTTCTCCTGGTAATCGACGGTGAGCGGGAAGAAGTCCTGTCCTTCACGGGCGCTCTTGGCGGCGACCGCAGTCACCAGCACCACGGTGCCATCCACCGACACCATCACTGCGCCGCCGGCCTGGCGGGCGATTTCGCCGGTCTCGAGCACCACTTCATGCCGGCCGTACTGGAAACGCTTGGTCACTTTTGCCACGTTGGTCATTCCTCGATCTGAAACGATGAACCGGAAAGGGCCCCTGCCCCTTGCGGGCGGCCGCGACGGCGGCCTGAAAATCCTGCGGGCCCGGCCCGCGACAACCGGACGGCCGCAGCCGTCCCTTCCCCAAAAAAACCGCGGCGCATCTCTGCGCCGCGGTGGGTCTGTAGCTTAGCGGCGCAGACCGAGCTTCTCGATCAGTGCCTTGTAACGCTCCGCATCTTTGCGGTGCAGGTAGTCGAGCAGGCTGCGACGACGGTTGACCATCTTCAGCAGGCCACGACGGCTGTGGTGGTCCTGCTTGTGGGTCTTGAAGTGCTCGGTGAGCTGCACGATGCGCGCGGTCAGCAGGGCGACCTGGACTTCCGGCGAGCCGGTGTCGTTGGCGCTGCGCTTGTGCGCTTCGATGATGGGGCTGGATTCGATGGACATGAGTGATCTCTGGGACGCGGGAACCGCAGGAACGTGGCCGGTGTGGACCGGGCGAGACGCACCGCCGGAGCCGCCTGGATGAATGAAAAAAGGAAACTGCCCGGGCCATGGCGAAACCGTCCCGGACAGCGGCGGAATTGTAGCGGCCGGGGGCGTCCCGGACAAGCCGGAGCCGCCTGATGGCAGTTCCGTCCGTCGTCGCGTCAGGGCGTCCCGGGCGGCGGCGGCGCGCCCTGGGCGGGCGGGCGGCCGGCTTCGGCCGTGGCCTGCAGGGTTTCGGCCAGGCCCTCGATCTCCCCGGTCAGGGCGAGGCGCCAGCCCAGCGGCGTGCGCTGCAGGGTGACGGCTTCGACCTTCGTCACCACCGCCTCGTCCATCCGCGCGGTGTTGCGGGTCACGACGTGGACGAGATCCGCGCCCTCGGCGACGTTGCCGAGAATGACCTGTTCATCCAGCGAGGCGCCGGCCAGCGACATCGTCCCGCGCATCAGCCGGGCGAACAACTCGCGATCGGACAGGGCCCGGACTTCCTCGACCGACCGGGCGGGCGCGAAGAGCATCATCAGCATCATCGCGTCCCGGTTCTCCTGCCCCTTCGCCTCCGCCGGCGCGGACGCCGCCACGAACAACGGCTCCAGCATCGTCCGGAAGCGGGCCAGCGCCGCGGGATCGAAGGCTTCGGCGGCGGCGTTCCAGTCGCCGGCGCGCATCCGCGCATAGGCCTCGCGCAGCACCGCCTCGGGCGGCAGGTCCGGCGAAAGTTCGGCGGCGGGAGACAGGCCGGGTGAGATCGACGCGGCCAGGAAGAGCATGAGGGCGTGAATGCGACGCATGTCGGTCAGGTCAGGGTTGGCGCTGGAAGACGCGCTGCGGATGCAGGCAGCCGGTGTCGTCGATCTCGGCCAGTCCGCGCGCGCGGCCGTCGGGGCCGAACACCGCACACGGGCCGGGGGACTCCTGCGGCGCGCCGGGATTGAGGCGGATGCGCTGCCCCTGCAGGAAGCGGACCACGGCCTCGTCGGTCAGTTCGATGTGGCGATATCCGACCAGACCGACCTCGATCGGCAGCAGGCAGGCATCGAGGCAGTGCGGATCGCGTTCGGCCATCGCCTGCAGCGAGTCGAGGGTCCACATGCGCGGATCGCGGAAGGGGTCGACCCACAGCCGGCGCAGTTCGGCGACATGCGCGCCGCAGCCCAGCGCCTCGCCGAGGTCGCGCACGAGGCTGCGCACATAGGTGCCGGAACCGCATTCGACGTGCAGTCGCAGCTGCGGCGCATCGCCGTCGAGCAGGTCCTGTTCCGACAGCAGCTCGAAGGCGTGCACGTCGATCGGCCGGGATTCGAGTTCGATGACCTCACCGCGCCGCGCTTTCGCGTAGAGCGGTTCGCCGCCACGCTTGAGCGCCGAGAAGATCGGCGGCACCTGCTGGATGCGCCCGGTAAGGCCGCGCAGCGCGGCATCGATCGTCGCGATGTCGTAGCGACCGACCGGGCGTTCGCGCAGCGGCTGGCCTTCGGCGTCGTCGGTATCGGTGACGATGCCCAGCCGCGCCACGGTGTCGTAGGCCTTGCGCGAACCGAGCAGGTTGCCGGCGATCTTGGTCGCCTCGCCGAAGCAGACCGGCAGCAGGCCGGTGGCGAGCGGGTCGAGGCTGCCCGTGTGCCCGGCCTTCTCGGCGCGGAACAGGTGCCGTACACGCTGCAGGGCCTGGTTGGAACTCAGGCCCTGTGGCTTGTCGAGCAGCAGGATGCCGTCGAGCTTGCGGAAGGTTTTCTTCGGGGCCTGGGCCATCGGGGGATTAAAGCACCGAGCCGGTCCGCGCGGAAGCGACGGCTCGGGCGACGGTCAGGCGGCGTCGTTCGAATCGCCGGGCGTGCCGGCATCCAGGTCGCGCAGCAGCGTCTCGATGCGCTCGCCGCGATCGACCGAATCGTCGTACTGAAAGTGCAGCTCGGGCGTGTGGCGCATGCGCACGGCCAGGGACAGCTCGCGACGGATTTCCGGCGCGAGTTCCTTCAGGCCCTTCAGCGCTTCCCTCGCCCGCTCCTGCTGCAGCGCGGTGAAGAAGACCTTGGCATGCGCCATGTCTCGGGTGACCTCGACATCGGACACGCTGATCGAAGGCAGGCCGTGCTCGCGGACGATGGCATGCACGATCGTGCCCAGCTCCCGGCGGAGCTGGGCCGACACGCGATCGGTACGGTGGAACGATTTCTTCGGCATCAGAGCGTGCGCTGGACTTCGATGCGCTCGAAGCATTCGATCTGGTCGCCCGGCTTGACGTCGTTGTACGCCTTCACGCCGATGCCGCACTCGGTGCCGTTGCGCACTTCGTCCACGTTCTCCTTGAAGCGGCGCAGCGATTCCAGCTCGCCTTCGAAGATGACCGTGTTGTCGCGGAGCACGCGGATCGGCTTGTTGCGCTTGACCACGCCCTCCACGACCATGCAGCCGGCGACCGCGCCGAACTTCGAACTGCGGAACACGTCGCGGACCTCGGCGGTGCCGATGATCTCTTCGCGGACTTCCTTGCCGAGCAGACCCGACGCGACCTGCTTCACCTGGTCGATGACGTCGTAGATGATCGAGAAGTAGCGCAGGTCGAGGTTGTTGGCGTCGATGACCTTGCGCGCCGAGGCATCGGCACGGACGTTGAAGCCGATGATCGTCGCCTTCGCCGCGAGCGCGGAGTTGGCGTCGGACTCGGTGATGCCGCCCACGCCGGACACGATGAGGTTGATGCGGATCTGGTCGTTGGACAGGCTGGTGAGCGCCTGGCGCAGCGCTTCGGCCGAACCCTGCACGTCCGCCTTGACCACCAGGTTGAGGCTGAGCTGGCTGCCGCCCTGGCCCATCTGGGCCATGATGTCTTCCATGCGGTTGCCGGCCTGGGCGACGAGGCGCGATTCGCGGCGCTTGGCGTCGCGCTGCTGGGCCACGTCCTTCGCCAGGCGTTCGTCGGCGACCACCACGAAGTCGTCACCGGCATCGGGCACGCCCGACAGGCCGAGCACCTGTACCGGGATCGACGGGCCGGCGCTCTGCACCTGCGTACCGGTTTCGTCGAACAGCGCACGCACGCGGCCGTACTGCACGCCACAGACCAGGTAGTCGCCCTTCTGCAGCAGGCCTTCCTGGACCAGTACCGTCGCGACCGGGCCGCGGCCCTTGTCGAGCGAGGATTCGATCACGGTGCCGGTGGCGCGACCGGTGGCCACGGCCTTGAGTTCGAGCACTTCGGACTGCAGCAGCACCGCGTCCAGCAGTTCGTCGATGCCCGTTCCGGCCTTGGCCGAGACGTGGATGCACTGGACGTCACCGCCGAAATCTTCGGCGACCACGCCGTGCGCCAGCAATTCGTTCTTGACGCGCAGCGGATCGGCGGACGACTTGTCGATCTTGTTGACCGCGACCACCAGCGGCACGTTGGCCGCCTTGGCATGCTGGATCGCCTCGATCGTCTGCGGCATGACGCCGTCGTCGGCAGCGACCACGAGGATCACGATGTCGGTCAGCTTGGCGCCGCGGGCGCGCATCGCGGTGAACGCGGCGTGGCCCGGGGTGTCGAGGAAGCTGATCACGCCCTTCGGCGTTTCGACATGGTAGGCGCCGATGTGCTGGGTGATGCCGCCGGCTTCGCCCGAGGCGACCTTGGTGCGGCGGATGTAGTCCAGCAGCGAGGTCTTGCCGTGGTCCACGTGGCCCATGATGGTGACCACCGGCGGGCGCTGGGACTTGTCGCCGACGGCCTGGTCTTCGAGGTGGGCCAGCAGTTCGCTTTCGGCGTCGTTGCTGTTGGCGCGCAGCGCCTTGTGGCCGAGTTCCTCGGTCACCAGCACCGCGGTGTCATGATCGATGGTCTGGGTGATGGTGGCCATCACGCCCATCTTGAACAACGCCTTCACCACGTCGCCGCCCTTGAGCGCGAGCTTCTGGGCGAGATCGGACACGGTAATGGCATCGCCAATGGCGATTTCTCGCACGACTTTCTCCGTTGGGCGCATGAATCCATGCTGGCCGCCGCCGCTGCGGCTCTGTTCCGGCTGGCGCCGGGTCTGGCGACCGCCCTTAGGACGCGAGCTGGAACGGCGCTCGCGCTCGGATGCGGACAGGTGCAGCTGGCCCGCGAAACGCGCGGTGGCATCGTCGTCCTCGACATCCGAGACCATCGCGTGCGAGCCGCGGTTGGGCTTGGCCTTGTGGGCGTTGCGGTCGTCGACGCGGGCCGGTTCCGGACGGGCCGGCTTCGGATGACCGTGGCCATGCGCGGCGGTAGGCTTGGGGCGCGGCGCGGCAGCCGCTTCGCGGGCGACGGGTTCGGCAGGCACGGCCGCCGGTGCATCGACCGCAGCAGCGGCTTCAGCTTCGGCGCGGGCCCGTGCAGCGGCTTCCTCGGCTTCGCGCCTGCGCGCGGCGGCCTCGTCGGCGCGGCGGCGATCTTCGTCCGCCAGACGCTGCTGTTCTTCGAGGTTGCGCTGGCGCGACTCTTCGAGCTTGCGCAGGATCTCGGCGCGCTCGTCGTCGTCGCCCGCACCGGCCCCGCCGTCCTGCGGCTTGACCAGGGTGACCTTCTTGCGCACGACCACGTCGACCGTGGTCTTGTGCTTGCCGCCGCCGACAGTGATTTCCTGCTTGCGGTTGCGGTTGAGGGTGATCTTCTTCGGCGCGACCGATTCTTCCGTCGCGACATCGGCCTTGCCGTGCGAACGCTTCAGGAACCCGAGCAGCTTCAGCTTCTCGGCGCTGGTGACGGTCTGGTCGGGGCCGCTGAAGGTCATGCCGGCCTCGGCCAGCTGCTCCAGCAGTTTCTCGACCGGCGTGTTCACCAGTTCGGCCAGCTTGCGGATGGTGGTTTGCTGCGACATTCGGTATCCGTATCCTGAGTAGCGGGCCGGAGTTTCGGCCGGTCCCGCTCGGAAAATAGTGCGTGATTTCGTCGGAGTGCCCTGGGCGGAATTCTAATCCCGGCCGGGCTCAGCTTTCGCGTTCCAGTCGGGCGATTTCCTCGGCGCGGGCAGCCAGGATCAGCGCGGCGGCGCGCGCCTCGTCCAGACCCTCGATGCCGAACTCGGCGACCTCGTCGGCGGCCAGCTCGCCCAGGGCCTCCACGGTCTGGATGCCGTTGGCGGCCAGCGCGTAGGCAGTCTCGTTGTCCATGCCGTCCAGACCCAGCAGGTCGGCGGACGGCTGGTGTTCCTCCAGCTCCTCCTCGACCGCCAGCGCCTCGTTCAGCAGGGCGTCGCGGGCGCGGGAGCGGAGTTCCTCGACGATGTCCTCGTCGAACCCTTCCACCGCCAGCAGCTCGCCGACCGGGACGTAGGCGATTTCCTCGACCGTGCTGAAGCCTTCCGAAACCAGGATGCCGGCGATTTCCTCGTCGACTTCCAGCTTGTCCATGAACAGGCGGCGGGCGGCGGCCTGCTCGGCCTCGCTCTTGGCCTGGACCTGGTCGGCGGTCATCACGTTCAGCTGCCAGCCGGTCAGGCGGCTGGCGAGGCGCACGTTCTGGCCGCCCTTGCCGATCGCCTGCGCCAGGCGCTCCTCGGCGACGGCGAGGTCCATCGAATGCTTGTCTTCGTCGACGATGATCGACTGCACTTCGGCCGGCGCCATCGCGTTGATGACGAACTGGGCCGGGTTGTCGGACCACAGCACGATGTCGACGCGCTCGCCGTTCAGCTCGTTCGACACCGCCTGGACGCGCGAGCCGCGCATGCCGATGCAGGCGCCGATCGGATCGGTGCGGTTGTCGTAGGCGACGACGGCGATCTTGGCACGGTCGCCCGGATCGCGGGCGCAGGCCTTGATCTCCACCAGGCCCTGGCCGACTTCCGGCACTTCGAGCTTGAACAGCTCCATCATGAATTCCGGCGCGGCGCGGCTGATGAACAGCTGCGGGCCGCGCGGCTCGCTGCGCACGTCGAACAGGTAGCCGCGGACGCGGTCGCCGGCGCGCACGACGTCGCGCGGGATGGCCTTGTCCTTCGGGATGAAGGCCTCGGCATTGCCGCCGAGGTCGACATAGACGTTGCCGCGCTCGACGCGCTTGACCACGCCGGTCACCAGCTCGCCGACGCGGTGCTTCCAGGCATCGACGACCTGGTTGCGCTCGGCCTCGCGCACGCGCTGCACGATGACCTGCTTGGCGGCCTGCGCCGCGATGCGGCCGAATTCCGGATTCTCGATCTGCTCTTCGATGTAGTCGCCGACCTCGACGCCCTCGACCTCGTCGACGGCATCCATCAGGCGGACCTGGCGATCCGGGGACTCCATCACGACGTCGTCCGCGACGACTTCCCAGCGACGGAAGGTCTCGTAGCTGCCGTCCTTCGGGTTGATCGAGACGCGGGTCAGCACGTCCTGATCGAGATAACGCTTCTTCGCGGCCGTCGCCAGCGCGGCTTCGAGCGCCTCGATGATGACCGACTCCGGCACGCCCTTTTCGTTGGCGACCGCGTCGACGACAAGCAGGAGTTCCTTACTCATGGTGTTGCGCCTCTGAAACTTTCTGAGTTCGTGTGTGCGTGTGGCCGGCGCGGACGCCGGCCGATGTCATTTGCCGCCCGGCGCCTTGGCCTTGCGGCCGCCGCCAGCGGGCTTCTTTCCGGGTTTGACGGGCGCGAGGCCCAGCGCGGCCCAGTCGGGGACCAGGCGCGCCTTCTCGATGTTGCCGATGTCCACCGACACGCGCTGCGGCTCGGGCTTGGCATCGATCTCGAAATCGATGCGGTCACCCTCCACTGCCACGATGCGGCCCTGGAAACGGCGACGCCCGTCCAGCGGCAGCTGCAGCACGACCTTGGCCTCTTCGCCGAGGAAGCGCGCGAATTGCGCGGCGGTGAACAGGGGACGGTCGACGCCGGGCGAGGACACTTCGAGGGTGTAGTGACCGCTGATCGGGTCTTCGACGTCGAGCTGCGCGGAGACTTCACGGCTCACCGTTTCGCAATCCTCGATGCCGACCATGCGCGGCGCGGCGCCTTCGGCGGCCTCGCCCTCGGCGCCCGCAGGGATATCGATGTACAGGCGCAGCACGGCGCCACCGGGCGATGGCAGGTATTCCACGCCCAGCAGCTCGAGCCCGAGCGACTGGATGGTGGGCGACAGCAGGTTGGCGATGTCGGTGGCTTTGTCGGCCATGAACTTCCCGCGGTGAGCGACGACGAAGGGTGGAACGGACGTACTGTTGCGAAAAACGATTGCCGACGAAGTACGACGGAAAACGGCAACAGGAAAAACGGCAACGAAAAAGGGGCCGCAGGGGCCCCTTGTCCGATACCGCTGGATGTCGGCGTCGAAGCGGAAGCAATCGCTTCGACAAAGCCCCGTTTCCTTGATCCGCAAGGCGTCGAAGTCGCCTTCGGGCCTTGTACGCGGATCAGGATGAACGTGGTAGCGGGGGCAGGATTTGAACCTGCGACCTTCGGGTTATGAGCCCGACGAGCTGCCAGACTGCTCCACCCCGCAGCAGAAGCGGAATTATGACGACATGCGTCGAAACTTGCAAGAGCGAACGAGGCGATTTCCGCAAATCCGCCTCGTTTCCAAACGATGCCTCAGGCGAACGCGTCCTGGCACCACGCCATGATCGGGTTCCACGCCAGACCCAGCACGAGCAGAGCCAGGGCGTTCACCGCAAAGACGAGGCGAAGGGTCGCATCGTCGCGCTGGGCCATCGGCTCCCGGCCGTCGCTCGACTCGGGCTCGTCGAAGTACATCGCACGGATCACGCGCAGGTAGTAGAACGCGCCGATCACCGCGAACACGATGCCGACGATGGTCAGCCAGACCAGCTCGCCTTCCCAGGCCGCGCGCAGCACCGCCAGCTTGGCCCAGAAGCCGAGGAAGGGCGGAACGCCGGCCAGCGAGGCCATGACGCAGAGCACGAGACCGGCGGTCCACGGGCTGCGGGCGTTCAGGCCCTTGTAGTCGTCGATGCGATCGGCTTCGAAGCCGCGACGCGACAGCACGACGATCGCGCCGAACGCCGCTGCGGACATGATCGCGTAGCTGATCGCATAGAACATCGACGCGGCGTAGCCGACCGCCCCGCCACCGGCGAGGCCGAGCAGCAGGAAGCCGACGTGCGAGACCGTCGAATACGCGAGCATGCGCTTGAGGTTGGTCTGCGCCAGGGCGATGAGATTGCCGAGCACCAGCGACAGCGCGGCGAGGCCGGACACCAGCATGCGCCACTGTTCGTCGAGCGGGCCGAGGCCGGCTTCGAGCAGGCGGAAGGCCATCGCGAATGCGGCCAGCTTGGGCGCCGCGCCGATGAACAGGGTGATCGGGGTCGGCGCGCCGTGATACACGTCCGGCAGCCACATGTGGAATGGCGCGGCACCGAACTTGAAGGCGATGCCGGCGACGATGAAGACCATGCCGGTCATGAGCAGCGAGGTCGAACCTGCGGCCGCGTTGATCGCGGCCAGATCCAGGCTGCCGGTGGCGCCATAGACCAGCGACATGCCGTACAGCAGCAGACCGGACGCCAGCGAACCCAGCACGAAGTACTTCATCGCGGCTTCGGACGAGGTGGGATTGTCGCGGTCGACCGCCACCAGCGCATAGGAGCACAGCGCCAGCATTTCCAGGCCGAGGTAGACCACCAGCAGGTTGCCGGCCGAGATCAGCAGCATCATGCCGGCGACCGAGAACAGCATCAGCACCGAAACTTCGCCCTTGTACAGGCCGCGCTCGCGCAGGAACGGCCAGCTGTACACCAGGGCGAGCGCGCTGACCGCGCAGACGACCATCTTCAGCACGTCGGCCATGGTGTCCCGGATGAACATGCCGTTCATCACGGTGCCCTGCCCGCCCACATCGAAAGCCAGCATGCCGACGACACCCAGCAGCGTGGCGACGGCGAGCGCGTGCACGACGACGCGCTGGCGCTCGGAGATGAACAGGTCGAGCATCAGCAGCGCGAAAGCGGCGCCGACCACCACCAGCTCGGGCAGCAGCGGCAACAGGTCGGCAGCGGTGACGTTGGTATCGAGCATGTCGCGGCCTCAGAGCTTGCTGATCGCCAGCTGGCTGGCGAGTTGGGCGATGGAGGGTTCCATCAGATCGGTGAGCGGCTTCGGATTGATGCCGAAATAGAGCACGCCGGCCGCGAACGCGGACAGGACGATCCACTCGCGCGGATTGATGTCCTCGAGCTCGGCGACGTGGGCATTGCCGATGTCGCCGAAGACGATGCGCTTGACCAGCCAAAGTGTGTACGCAGCGCCGACGATCAGGGTGATGGCGGCGGTGAAGGCCAGCATCGGATGCGCCTGGAAGCTGGCGAGGATGACCATGAACTCGCCGACGAAGCCGGAGGTACCCGGCAGGCCCGAGTTGGCCATGCCGAACAGGACGAAGAAGGCGGCGAACCACGGCATGACGTTGGCCACGCCGCCGTAGTCCTTGATCATGCGGCTGTGCATGCGGTCGTAGAGCACGCCCACGCAGGAGAACATCGCGCCGGAGATGAAGCCGTGCGAGACCATCTGCACCATCGCGCCCTGCAGGCCGAGGCGCGCGGCGTCGGTGTTGCCCTGGTCGCGGATCAGCATGAAGGCGATGAACGTGCCGAGGGTGACGAAGCCCATGTGCGAGATCGACGAATAGGCGATCAGCTTCTTCATGTCCTCCTGGACCAGCGCGACCAGGCCGACGTAGACCACCGCGATCAGGCTCAACGCGATCACCAGCCATGCATATTCATGGCTCGCGTCCGGGACGATCGGCAGATTGAAGCGCAGGAAGCCGTAGCCACCGATCTTCAGCATGATCGCCGCCAGCACCACGGAACCGCCGGTCGGCGCCTCGACGTGGGCATCCGGGAGCCAGGTGTGTACCGGGAACATCGGCACCTTGACCGCGAACGCGATCAGGAAGGCGAAGAACAGCCACATCTGCTCCTGCGCGTTGAGGCTGGCCGCGTACCAGTCGGGCAACTGCCAGCTGCCGGTCTTCAGGTACAGGTAGATCAGCCCGACCAGCATGAACACCGAACCGAGGAAGGTGTACAGGAAGAACTTCACCGACGCATACACGCGACGCGGGCCGCCCCACACGCCGATGATGATGAACATCGGGATGAGCATGCCTTCGAAGAACACGTAGAACAGCATCGCGTCGACGGCCGCGAACACGCCGACCATCAGACCTTCCAGGAACAGGAAGGCGGCGACGTACTGGTTCACGCGCTTGTCGATCGAACCCCAGGCGCCCAGCAGCACCAGCACCGTGGTGAAGGTGGTGAGCACGATCAGCGCGACGGAGATGCCGTCGGCGCCGAGGTGGTACTGGATGTCGTAGGCGGGGATCCACTCGCGGTGTTCGACGAACTGCAGCGCCGGGGTCGCGTAATCGAACCCGGTGAGCAGCGGGATGCTGAACGCGAAGGTCGCCAGCGCGACCGTCAGCGCCAGCCAGCGCGCGGTCTGCGCACGCTGGTTGCCGAGCGCGAGCGCCAGGGCGCCGCCGACGATGGGCAGCCAGACCAGGATGCTGAGAAGGGGCCAGTGTTGCATCGCGATTCGGTATCCGTCGGTTGCGTGTCGTTAGCGCCAGAACTTGATCAGGACGGCCAGGAAGGCGATCAGGCCGAGGATCATCGCGAAGGCGTAGTGGTAGAGATAGCCGGACTGGGTCTTGCGCAGCAGGCCCGCGAACAGGTCGACGATGCGCGCGCTGCCGTTGACGATGACGCCGTCGATCACGACCTCGTCATGCTTGCGCGCGACCTTGCCGGCGAGCACACCGCCGCCGGCGAAGCCGCCGATCCACAGGTCGTCCATGCCGTACTTGTTGTTGAGGATGCGCGCGGCCAGCCTGAACGGCGGGAACGCGGCGAACTTCGCGGGCAGTTCCGGCTTGACCAGGTACATCAGCGTCGCCAGCGCGAAGCCGCCGAAAGCCAGCCAGAACGCCGGGGCGATGAAGCCGTGCAGGGCGAACTTCACCCAGCCGTGCCACAGCTCGGCCTTGATCGTCGCCATCACGTCGTTGGCGGCGGACACCTCGATGGCGCCGAGGAAGAACGGCAGCTGCGCGTGGTGGCCGGACATGTCGGTGCCGAACAGCATCGGGCCGACGGTGAACAGGCCGACGAAGATCGACGGGATCGCCAGCAGGATCAGCGGCAGGGTCACCACCCACGGCGACTCGTGCGGCACGTGCGGACCATGGCCATGGCCGTGGTCGTCGTGCGCATCGTGACCATGTGCGTCGTGATGCGCATGATCGTCATGCGCATCGTGGCCATGCGCATCGGCGTGGCGGAAGCGCTCCTCGCCGAAGAACGTGAGATACAGCAGGCGGAAGCTGTAGAACGAGGTCACGAAGGCGCCGAGCAGGACCGCCCAGTAGCCGTAGGTCGCGACCCAGCCGCCACCTTCCGCGTTGAACTTGGCGGCCTCGATGATGGTGTCCTTCGAGTAGAAACCGCTGAGGAAGGGCGTGCCGACCAGGGCCAGCGTACCGATCAGGCTGGTCCAGAAGGTGATCGGCATGTACTTGCGCAGGCCGCCCATCTTCCGCATGTCCTGCTCGTGGTGCATGCCGATGATGACCGAGCCTGCGGCGAGGAACAGCAGCGCCTTGAAGAAGGCGTGGGTCATCAGGTGGTAGACGGCGGCCGAGTACGCCGACACGCCCAGTGCGACGGTCATGTAGCCCAGCTGCGACAGGGTCGAGTAGGCGACGACGCGCTTGATGTCGTTCTGGACGATGCCGATCAGGCCGGTGAAGAAGGCGGTGGTCGCGCCGATGAACAGCACGAACTGCAGCGCGGTCTCCGACAGCTCGAACAGCGGCGACATGCGCGCGACCATGAAGATGCCCGCGGTCACCATCGTGGCGGCGTGGATCAGCGCCGAGATCGGGGTCGGGCCTTCCATCGAGTCCGGCAGCCAGACGTGCAGCGGCACCTGCGCGGACTTGCCCATCGCGCCGATGAACAGGCAGATGCAGATGACGGTGGCGACATCCCACTCGTGGCCGGCGAAGATCTCGATGCCCACGCCCGGCAGGGTGCTGGACGCATTGGCGAACACGGTCGCGTAGTCCAGGGTGTCGAAGTACATCAGCACGCCAGCGATGCCGAGCAGGAAACCGAAGTCGCCGACGCGGTTGACCAGGAAGGCCTTGAGGTTCGCGAAGATCGCGCTCGGACGCTTGAACCAGAAGCCGATCAGCAGGTATGACACCAGGCCCACCGCTTCCCAGCCGAAGAACAGCTGCAGGAAGTTGTTGCTCATCACCAGCATCAGCATCGAGAAGGTGAAGAGGCTGATGTAGCTGAAGAACCGCTGGTAGCCCGGATCCTCGTGCATGTAGCCGATGGTGTAGATGTGCACCAGCAGCGACACGAAGGTGACGACCACCATCATCATCGCGGTCAGCTTGTCGACCATGAAGCCGACGTGGGCCTCGTAGCCGCCGACCTGGAAGAAGGTGTAGAGGTTTTCGTTGAACGGCGCGGCGCCCTGCCCGACCAGCTGCCACAGCGTGTACACGGACAGCGCGCAGCTGATCGCGACGCCGAGAATGGTGGCGGTATGCGCGCCGACGCGACCGATGCGGCGGCCGAACAGGCCGGCGAGGATCGCGCCGAACAGCGGCGCGAGCACGACCGCGACCAGGACGGACTTGGAAAGTGCGACTTCCACAGCAGAATGTTCCATGCCGATGCCCGTCAGCCCTTGAGTGTGTCGATTTCGGCGACGTTGATCGTGCGCCGGTTGCGGAACAGCGTGACCAGGATGGCCAGGCCGATGGCGGCCTCGGCCGCGGCCACGGTCAGGATGAAGAACACGAAGATCTGGCCGGCGGCATCGCCGAGGTGGCGCGAGAAGGCGATGAAGTTGATGTTGACGCTGAGCAGCATCAGCTCGATCGACATCAGCAGGATGATCACGTTCTTCCGGTTCAGGAAGATGCCGGCCAGGCTGATGCAGAACAGCGCGGCGCCGAGCGCCAGGAAATGCCCGAGGGCAAGCGGACCCATCACGACTTCACCTCCTCGGTGGCTTCGCCGGCGCCGGCAGGCTTCTCGGCGGGCATGCTGACCATGCGGATGCGGTCCTGGGCGCGGACACGGGCCTGCTCGGCCGGGTTCTGCGTCTTCACGCCGGTGCGGCGACGCAGGGTCAGCATCACGGCGGCGATGACCGCGACGGTCAGGATCACGGCCGCGAACTCGAACGGCAGCAGGTATTCGGTGAACAGCGCCTGGGCGAGCCATTTGGTGTTCGACAGACCCGCGGCCGCAGCCGGATCCTCGCCGAAGGCATTGGCCAGCTCGGACTTCGCGCCGATCAGGGTCAGCATCTCGACCAGCATCACGACGGCGACGACGAGCCCGACCGGCAGGTAGCGGACGAAGCCCTCGCGCGTGGCCGCAGTGTCGATGTCGAGCATCATCACCACGAACAGGAACAGCACCATCACCGCACCGACGTAGACGAGGATCAGCGCGACACCGAGGAACTCGGCACCGGCGAGGATCCAGGTGCAGGCCACGGTGAAGAAGGTCAGGACCAGGCACAGCGCGGCGTGGACCGGATTGCGGACGGTGATCACCGCGCCGGCGGAGACGACGGCGATCGCGGCGAAGACCAGGAAAGCGAGAGTGGCGAATTCCACGGTGGTCCTCAACGGTAGGGGGCGTCGGCGGCGCGACGTTCGGCGATTTCCTTCTCGAGGCGGTCGCCGATCGCCAGCAGCTTGGGCTTGGTCACGATGTTCTCGCCGCGCTGCTCGAAGTGGTATTCGTGGATGTGGGTCTCCACGATCGAATCGACCGGGCAGGACTCTTCGCAGAAGCCGCAGAAGATGCACTTGAACAGGTCGATGTCGTAGCGCGTGGTGCGGCGGGTGCCGTCGGCGCGCTGTTCGGAATCGATGGTGATCGCCAGCGCGGGGCACACCGCCTCGCAGAGCTTGCAGGCGATGCAGCGCTCTTCGCCGTTCGGATAGCGGCGCAGGGCGTGCAGGCCGCGGAAACGCGGCGACTGCGGCGTCTTTTCCATCGGGTACATCAGCGTGTACTTCGGACGGAAGAGGTACTTGAAGGTCAGCGCCATGCCCTGGAACAGTTCCAGCAGCAGCAGGCTCTTGAAGTAGGAAACGACTCGGGACATCACTGGCCTGCCTCGAAGACTTTGTAGAACACCAGCAGCGACGTGACGGCGATCCAGGCGATCGTCAGCGGAATGAAGACCTTCCAGCCGAGGCGCATGATCTGGTCGTAGCGATAGCGCGGGAACGAGGCGCGGAACCAGATGAACAGGCTGGCGAAGACGAACACCTTCAGCAGCAGCCAGGGCCAACCGCCCTTCCAGATCCAGTCGACCCACGGCGAGACGTCGGCGGTGATCCAGCCCTGCAGCGGGCTGAGCCAGCCGCCGAGGAAGAAGATCGCGGTCAGGAAGCTGACCAGAATCATGTTCGCGTATTCGGCCAGGAAGAACAGCGAGAACTGCGAACCGGAGTACTCGACCATGTGGCCGGCGACGATTTCCGATTCACCTTCCACCACGTCGAACGGGGCGCGGTTGGTCTCGGCCACGCCGGAGATGAAGTAGACGCCGAACAGCGGAAGCAGCGGCAGCCAGAACCACTCGAAGAAGCCGGCGTTGCCGGACTGCGCGACGACGATGTCGGTGAGGTTCAGGCTGCCGGCGGCCATCAGCACGCCGACCAGGGCGAAGCCCATCGCGATTTCGTAGGACACCACCTGCGCGGCGGAACGCATCGCGCCGAGGAAGGCGTACTTCGAATTCGAGGCCCAGCCGGCGAGGATCACGCCGTACACGCCGAGCGAGGTCATCGCCAGCAGGTACAACAGGCCGGCATTGGCGTTCGACAGCACCAGCTTGGCATCGAACGGCACCACCGCCCAGGCCGCGAAGGCCGGCACCAGCGCGATCAGCGGTGCGAGGATGAACAGCGGCTTGTTGGCGTTGGCCGGCTGCAGCACTTCCTTGAACAGCAGCTTGAACACGTCGGCGAAGGCCTGGAGGATGCCCCAGCCGACGTACATCGGCCCGTGGCGGACGTGCATCCAGCCGATCAGCTTGCGCTCCCACACGACGTAGAACGCGACGCTTGTGATCACCGGCACGGCGATCGCGAGGATCTTCAGGATGATCCAGGCCAGCGCGCCTGCGGTGCCGTAGGCCAGCAGCCAGTCGCGGAAACCGTCGAGTAACATCTCCATCAGTTCACCCCCGTCACGCGGACGCGGCCCGCACCGAGCGCGGCGGTCGCGCCGTAGCCCGATTCGACCCAGGCAGCACCGGCCGCGACGCGCGGATCGACCACGACCTGCAGGGTCGCGGTGCCCAGACCGTTGTCGACCTTGGCCATCGCGCCTGCGGCGAGCGACACAGCGCCGGCATCGGCCGGGTTCAGCACGATGCGCGGACCGGCTTCGAGCGGATGCGACTGCAGCGCGGCGGCGCGGCGCACGGTGGCGTCGACGCGGTAGATCGCCTGCGAGACCGCAAGTTCGAGGCCTTCGCCGCCGGTCTTCTGCGCGGCGGACGCGTTCACTTTCACGGCGCGCGGCGCGAGCTGCGCGCCGGCAAGATCGGTGAAGTCGAAGCCATTGGCACCGAGGGCACCGCCCAGGGCGCGCAGCACGCGCCAGCCCGGACGGGCATCGCCGGGCAGCTTGCCGCCGGCGACGGCGCGCTGGGTGCGGCCTTCGAGGTTGGTCAGCGTGGCGTCGATCTCGGGCAGCGCGCCGATCGGCAGGATCACGTCGGCGACCGCGCGGGTCGAACGGCAGGCGTACTGGCTGAACGCCACGACCTTCGCTGCGCCGAGGGCCTTGAGCGCGCGCGCCTGGTCGGCGAAATCGAGGCCGGGTTCGATGCCGTAGATCACGTACGCGCCGCGCGCATCGGCGAGCATCGCCTGGGCATCGCGCGCGGTCGGCAGCACGCCGACGCGTGACAGGCCGAGCGCGTTCGCGCCCTGCGGGATGCGGCACACTGCGGCGTTGTTCGCGGCGGCGAACTCGGCGACCGCCTTGCGGATCGCGCTGGCATGCGCCGACAGCTCCGCGACCGCGCCGACGATCACGACCGCGCGGGTCGCGCCATCGAGCTTGAGGCCGGACACGGCCGAGGCCAGCTGCGACGGCGCCACGATCGTCTTCGAGGCCGCCTTGAAGGTGAAGTCGAAGTCGACCGGGTTGACCACGTGGATCTTCGCGCCGCGCTTCGCCGCCTTGTGCAGGCGCTGGTGAAGCAGCGGCACTTCGTGGCGCAGGTTCGAACCGACGACGACGATGGCATCGGCGGCTTCGATGTCGGCGACCGGCATCGCGAAGGCTTCGGCCACGGCGCCATCGGCGAGATCGTGCTGGGCGATGCGGTGGTCGACGTTGCCGGTGCCGAGCGCGTCGGCGAGACGGGCGATCAGCGCACCCTCCTCGTTCGAGGTCGACGGATGCACGAGCACGCCGAGGTCGTCGCCGCATGCGGCGCGCAGGATCTCGGCCGCCTTCGCGATCGCCTCTTCCCACGAGGCTTCGCGGAACGCGGAGGCATCGTCGCCCTCGCCCGTGCGGATCATCGGCCTGCTGGCGCGATCATCGGCGTACAGGCCCTGGTGCGAATAGCGGTCGCGGTCCGACAGCCAGCATTCGTTGACGGCTTCATTGTCGCGCGGCACGATGCGCAGCACTTCGCCGCGACGCACGTGCAGGAACAGGTTGCTGCCCAGCGCATCGTGCCAGCCGAGCGATTCGCGCGCGGTCAGCTCCCACGGACGCGCCTTGAAGCGGAACACCTTGTTGGTCAGCGCGCCGACCGGACACACGTCGATGACGTTGCCGGACAGTTCGGTGGTCAGCGGCTTGCCGTCGTAGGTGCCGATCTGCAGGTTCTCGCCGCGCTGCATGCCGCCCAGTTCGTAGGTGCCGGCGACGTCCGCGGTGAAGCGCACGCAGCGCGTGCACTGGATGCAGCGGGTCATCTCGGTGGCGACCAGCGGGCCCATGTCCTCGTCGGCGACGACACGCTTGCGCTCGACGAAGCGGCTGACCGAACGGCCGTAGCCCATCGAGAGGTCCTGCAGCTCGCACTCGCCGCCCTGGTCGCAGATCGGGCAGTCCAGCGGGTGGTTGACCAGCAGGAACTCCATCACGTTGCGCTGCGCCTTCAGCGCTTTCTCGTTGCGCGTGAAGATCTTCATGCCGTCGGCCACGGGCGTGGCGCAGGCCGGCTGCGGCTTCGGGAACGGACGGCCGCCCATCTCCGCGTCGACCAGGCACATGCGGCAGTTGGCCGCGATCGGCAGCTTCTCGTGGTAGCAGAAGCGCGGGATCGGAATGCCGGCCTTGTCGGCGGCATGGATGATCATCGATCCCTTCGGTGCGAACACCGAATGGCCATCGATCTCGATGGCGACGTGGCCTTCGGGGACCACCGGTGCAGCGGGCGTGGTGTCGGTCGGCGTGCTCATGCGGCCACCTTCTCGACGACGGTACCGGCGCGCTGGTCGTCGACCAGGAAACGCTTGTTCACGATCGCGTACTCGAATTCGTTCCAGAAATGACGCAGGAAGCCCTGCACCGGCCAGGCCGCGGCTTCGCCGAAGGCGCAGATGGTGTGGCCTTCGATCTGGCCTGCGGCGGCCTTCAGCATGTGCAGGTCGTCGAGCGTGGCCTGCTTCTCGACGATGCGGGTCAGCATGCGGTACATCCAGCCCGTGCCTTCGCGGCAGGGCGTGCACTGGCCGCAGCTTTCCTTGAAGTAGAAGCGGGCGATGCGCTGGCAGGCGCGGACCATGCACGTAGTCTCGTCCATCACGATCACCGCGCCCGAGCCGAGGCCGGAGCCGGCCTTCTGGATCGAGTCGTAGTCCATCGTGCAGGCCATCATCGTTTCCGCCGGCAGTACCGGCATCGACGAACCACCAGGAATCACCGCCTTGAGCTTGTGGCCGTTGCGCACGCCGCCGGCCATCTCCAGCAACTCGGCGAACGAGGTGCCGAGACGGATCTCGAAGTTGCCCGGATTGTTCACGTGGCCGGAGACCGAGAAGATCTTCGGGCCGCCATTGTTCGGCTTGCCGAGGTTGAGGAACCACTCGGCGCCGTTGCGGACGATCGCCGGCACCGATGCATAGGTCTCGGTGTTGTTGATCGTCGTCGGCTTGCCGTACAGGCCGAAGTTCGCCGGGAACGGCGGCTTGAAGCGCGGCTGGCCCTTCTTGCCTTCCAGCGATTCCATCAGCGCGGTCTCTTCGCCGCAGATGTAGGCGCCGGCGCCGAGGGCCGCATAGATGTCGATGTCGATGCCGCTGCCGAGCACGTTCTTGCCCAGCCAGCCGTGCTTGTAGGCTTCGGCCAGGGCTTCCTCGAAATGCTCGAAGGGCTCGTGGTGGAACTCGCCGCGCAGATAGTTGTAGGCGACGGTCGAGCCAGTCGCGTAGCAGGCGATCGCCATGCCCTCGACCACGGAATGCGGATTGAAGCGCAGAATGTCGCGGTCCTTGCAGGTGCCCGGCTCGGACTCGTCCGAGTTGCAGAGGATGTACTTCTGCATGCCGGTGCCCTTGGGCATGAAGCTCCACTTCAGGCCGGTCGGGAAGCCCGCTCCGCCGCGACCGCGCAGGCCGGAGCCCTTCACCATCTCGATGACCTGCTCCGGCGGGATCTTCTCTTCGAGGATCCTGCGCAGCGCGCTGTAGCCGCCGGTCTTCAGATAGTTCTCGTAGGACCAGGGCTTGTCGAAATGCAGCGTGGTGTAGACGACCTGGTGCTCCTTCGGCGCGGGGCCGACCGGACCGGTCGCATGGTGGGAGTCGTGATGTGCCATCTCGTCGCCCTGCCTCACTTCAGACCGTCGAGCAGCTCGTCCACCTTCTCGGGCGTGAGCTTCTCGTGGTAATGACCGTTGATGACCACCATCGGCGCGCCGCAGCACGCGGCCAGGCACTCTTCCTCGCGCTTGAGGAAGATGCGGCCATCGGCGGTGGATTCGCCGAGCTTGCAGCCGAGCTTCTTCTCGGCGTGCGCGACCAGATCCTCGGCGCCATTGAGCCAGCAGCTGATGTTGGTGCAGAACGCGACGTTGTTGCGGCCGACCTTCTCGGTCTCGAACATCGAGTAGAAGGTCGCGACCTCGTAGGCCCACACCGGCGGCAGGTCGAGGTACTTGGCGACGGCGGCGATCAGTTCGTCGCTCAGCCAGCCTTCGTTCTGTTCCTGCGCCGCGTGCAGGCCCTGCAGCACCGCCGAACGCTTGCGATCGGCCGGGAACTTGGCCAGCCAGTGATCGATGTGCGCCCGCGTCTTGTCGCTCAACGCGACCATCGGGTCGACGTTGCGGCAGGCTTCGAAATTACCAGTCGCTTTCATTCTTCTGTGACCTCAGCGATCGATTTCGCCGAACACGATGTCGTAGGTGCCGATCATCGCGACCACGTCGGCCAGCATATGGCCCTTGACGATCGCGTCCATCGACGACAGATGCGCGAAGCCCGGCGCGCGCATGTGCAGGCGGAATGGCTTGTTCGCGCCATCCGAAACCAGGTAGCAGCCGAACTCGCCCTTCGGCGCCTCGACCGCGCTGTAGGTCTCGCCGGCCGGCACGCAGTAGCCTTCGCTGAACAGCTTGAAGTGGTGGATCAGCGCTTCCATGTCGTCCTTCATGGATTCGCGCTTCGGCGGTGCGACCTTGTAGTTGTCGACGATCACCGGACCCGGGTTCGCCTTCAGCCACTTCACGCACTGCTGGATGATGCGGTTGGACTGGCGCATCTCGGCGATGCGGACCAGGTAGCGGTCGTAGCAGTCGCCGTTCACGCCCACCGGGATGTCGAAATCGACTTCCGCGTACTTGGCGTAGGGCTGCTTCTTGCGCAGGTCCCAGGCGATGCCGGAGCCACGGATCATCGGACCGGTCATGCCCCAGGCCAGCGCCTGTTCCGGCGGGATCACGCCGATGCCGACCGTACGCTGCTTCCAGATGCGGTTGTCGGTCAGCAGGGTCTCGTATTCATCGACGCGCGTCGGGAAGTCGTTGGTGAACGCTTCCAGGTAATCGAGCATCGAGCCTTCGCGCCATTCGTTGAAGCGCTTGAGCTTGCCGCCCTTGCGCCACGGCGATTCGCGGTACTGCGGCATCTTTTCAGGCAGGTCGCGGTAGACGCCGCCCGGGCGGTAGTAGGCCGCGTGCATGCGCGCGCCGGACACCGCCTCGTAGACATCCATCAGCTCTTCGCGTTCGCGGAACGCATAGAGGAAAACCGCCATCGCACCGAGGTCGAGCGCGTTGGAGCCGACCCACATCAGATGGTTCAGGATGCGGGTGATTTCGTCGAACATGGTGCGGATGTACTGCGCGCGCTCCGGCGCCTCGATCCCCATCAGGGTCTCGATCGCGCGCACGTAGGCGTGCTCGTTGCACATCATCGACACGTAGTCGAGGCGATCCATGTAGCCGATCGACTGGTTGAACGGCTTGGATTCGGCCAGTTTCTCGGTGCCGCGATGGAGCAGGCCGACATGCGGATCGGCACGCTGGACGATTTCGCCGTCCATTTCCAGGATCAGGCGCAGCACGCCGTGGGCCGCAGGATGCTGCGGACCGAAGTTCAGCGTGTAATTGCGGATTTCCTGCTTGCTTTCGGCGGCGTTGCTGGCGAAGGCTTCGCTGGCTGGTTGCACGGTGCTCATCTTCAGTTCCCCGCCTTCCTGGCCATCTGTTCACCGGTGGCGGTGGCGTAACGGGCGTCGTCGCGGATCACGCGTGGCACGCCGACGCGAGGCTCGACCGAGGTCACGGGCTCGTACACGACGCGCTTCTTCTCTTCGTCGTAGCGGACTTCGACGTTGCCGATCAGGGGGAAGTCCTTGCGGAACGGATGACCGACGAAGCCGTAGTCGGTGAGGATGCGGCGCAGGTCCGGATGGCCTTCGAAGAGGATGCCGAACAGGTCGAAGGCTTCACGCTCGAACCAGTTGGCGACCGGCCAGATATCGGTCAGCGAAGCGACGACCGGCAGGCTGTCGTCCTGCGAGAAGGCCCGCACGCGCAACCGACGGTTGTGCTGCACCGACAGCAGCTGCGCGACGGCGGCGAAGCGGCGCTGCGCGACCGGCGCGATGGCCTTGTCGTCCAAGCTGTCGGCCTCGCGCGTCGGCGCTTCGCCATAGCCGAAACGGCCGACATTGCGGCCTTCGACGCCACGGCTGAAACCTTCGGAGGACACATCCGTGTCCCACTCGTCGCTGCCGAAGCCGAGGTAATCGACGCCGCAGAGATCGACGAGGGATTCGAAGCCGAATTCGTCGCGAAGCACGAGGCAACCGGCATGCCAGTCGCCGTTCGGGAATTCGATGCCGACTTCGCCACGCGGCGCGCATACGGTCACGATGGCGGCCGGGAAGCGCGCGCGCAGGCGGTCGGCGAAAGCGTGTGCCGTCTCGGTCATGTCAGAACACACCCTGCGGGTTGTCGCCGAAATTGGTGCCGCGGCGGATCTTCTTCTGCAGCTGCAGGATGCCGTAGACCAGCGCCTCGGCGGTCGGCGGGCAGCCCGGGACGTAGACGTCGACCGGGACCACGCGGTCGCAGCCGCGCACGACCGAATAGGAATAGTGGTAGTAGCCGCCGCCGTTGGCGCAGCTGCCCATCGAGATCACCCACTTGGGGTTGGGCATCTGGTCGTAGACCTTGCGCAGCGCCGGGGCCATCTTGTTGACCAGGGTGCCGGCCACGATCATCACGTCGGACTGGCGCGGCGACGGGCGGAAGACCACGCCGTAGCGGTCGAGGTCCAGGCGCGCCGCGCCGGCATGCATCATCTCGACCGCGCAGCAGGCCAGACCGAAGGTCATCGGCCACATCGAGCCGGTACGCGCCCAGTTCCACAGGACATCCATGCTCGTGGTGACGAAGCCGTTTTCCAGCAGCGGATTGCCCTCGGTGGAGAGCAGGCTTTCCGGACGCAGGATGTCGTCGACCCGACCCTCGGGGATCGGGTTGCTCGCGAAATCCGCGACCTTCTGGATGGTATTGATGACGCCCATATCGAACAGGACTCCGGTGGATGCGACGGTGCTTGGAGACGGCGAACCGTTACTCCCACTCCAGGGCGCCGCGTTTCCAGACGTAGATGAACCCCAGGAACAGCATGCCGACGAACAGTCCCATGGTGACGAGGCTGCGCGGACCGATCTCGGTGAAGACGAGGGTCCAGGGCACGATGAAGATGATTTCCAGATCGAAGATGATGAACTGGATCGCGATCAGGTAGTAGCGCACGTCGAAGCGCATGCGCGCGTCCTCGAATGCGTTGAAACCGCATTCGTAGGGCGAGAGCTTCTCGGCGTCGAATCGCTTGGGGCCAAGGACATTGCCGATCGCGATGAGGGCGATGCCTATGCCGGCGGCAACGATCAGAAACAGCAGGGTCGGCAGGTATTCGGCCAGCACTCGTGTGTTCTCTCGGCGTTGTGGTGTGTCGTCGGGTTCCGTGTCGCAGGATCGCGTCGCCGCGACCCGCCCGGAACCCGCCACGAGTGCGCCGCTCCGGGCTGCCAGCCCTTCGCCGAACCGCGCGTGGCGCGGGTTCTCGCGGAGAACGTGGATGGATGCCATCGCTGGCACCCCGCCTCCTGCTCCAGCACCCATGCGTCCATGCATGAGTCAGATGTGTGGTGCCCAAAGGGGGACTCGAACCCCCACGACTTGCGTCGCTACCACCTCAAGGTAGTGCGTCTACCAATTCCGCCATCTGGGCAATTTTCTGCTGCTTCGCGGAGTGCATCCGCGAAGCCTGCGTATTGTACGGGATGTCACGAGAAAGTCGCACTCCCGGATGCGATTCGGAACGAATATTTTCGTTCCAGTCGCCAATTCCCGCTTTCGCGGGGATCAGCCCCCCTGCTTGGCGGGCTGGGCAGGCGCGGGCGCCTGCTGCGTCGCCGGTGCGGGCGCAGCCGGAACCGGAACCACCGGCGCCGGCGCCGTCGGGACGGGCGCAGCGCCCGTCGGTGCGGCCGGAGCCGGAGCCACCGGCGTCGAAGGCTCGGCCTTGGGCACGGCGACCTGGGACATCACGCCCAGATCCTGCTCGACCGCGGCCTTCGGCTTGGCGTTGTGCGTGGCGTACCACGCCATGAACAGGGTGATGCCGAAGAAGACGATCGCCAGCCACTTGGTGGCCTTGGTCAGGAAGTTCGAGGCGCCGCGCGCGCCGAACACGGTGGCCGAGGCGCCGCCGCCGAAGCCCGAGCCCGCCTGCGCACCGGCGCCGCGCTGCATCAGGATCAGGGCGATCATCGCGATCGCGACCAGGACGAAGACCACGTTGAGAAGCAGCATCATGGTGGTTTACCCGCGGAAATCCGCTCGAATATCGCTCGTGGAACTGGTTGTCGGGGCGCCTGCGACGCGACGGGTCAACCCCGTGCGGCCGCGACGATGGCCAGGAAGTCGGACGCCACCAGGGAGGCGCCGCCGATCAGACCACCATCGACATCGGGCTGGGAGAAGAGTTCCGCCGCGTTGTCCGGCTTGCAGCTGCCCCCGTACAGGATGGACAGCGAGCCGGCGATTGTAGCATCGCGGGCCGCGACTTCGCCACGAATGAAGGCGTGCACGGCCTGGGCCTGGTCCGGGGTCGCGGTACGACCGGTGCCGATCGCCCAGACCGGCTCGTAGGCGATGACCGCGCCGGCGAAGGCCTGCGGGCCGCAATGGTCGAAGATCGCCTCCAGCTGGGTTTCGATCCGGTATTCGGTCTGGCCGGCCTCGCGCTCGTGCAGGGATTCGCCCACGCAGAGGATCGGCACCAGGCCTGCGCGCTTGGCGGTCTCGAACTTGCGGGCGACGAGGGCGTCGGATTCGCCGTGGTACTGGCGGCGCTCGGAGTGACCGACCAGGCCGTAGCGCGCGCCGATGTCGACCAGCATGCCGGCGGACACCTCGCCGGTGAAGGCGCCCTTCTCGTTGGCGCTGACGTCCTGGGCGCCGAAGAGGACGGGATGGGTCGAGGGCTGGTCGCGGAAGCGCTCGATCAGTTCGCCGAGGTAGGGCAGCGGCGGCAGGATGGCGACATCGATGCCGTGGGCCGGCAGCCCGGCGACGATGCCCCCCACGAGGTCCAGCGCGAAGGCACGGCTGCCGTGCAGTTTCCAGTTACCGGCGACGAGTTTGCGGCGCATGACCAACTCCAGAACAGAATCGCGACAGGATAGCCGATGACCGGCCCGGGCCGAACCGCCGGGTATGCTGGGCGCCGGTCATCGGAGGGAGTGCGGCGGATGCGGCAGGCGGGCGGACAGGCAGGTGGAGAGGCGGGTGGACGGCCCGGGACACGCGATGGAAACGGGCGCGGAGGCAGGGACGGATACGCGCTGGTGACGGGAGCGTCGAGCGGCATCGGCGCGGCGATCGCGCGCGAGTACGCGCGCCGGGGCGTGCCGCTGATCCTCACCGCGCGGCGGACCGACCGGCTCGACGCGCTGGCCGCGGAGCTGCGCCCGAGCGTCGATGTGCTGACATTGGCGGCCGACCTGGCCGATCCGGCGGCGCCGGCCGCGCTGCACGCGGAAATCGCATCGCGCGGCCTGCACGTGGCGCATCTGGTCAACAACGCTGGTTACGGCGTGCCCGGCCGCTACCTGTCCTCGGACTGGAAGACCCATGCCGATTCGCTGCAGGTCATGCTCAATGGCGTCTGCGAACTGACCCACCGCTTCCTGCCGGCGATGGAAGCCGCGGGACACGGACGGATCGTCAACGTCGCCTCGCTGGCCGGGCTGGTGCCGGCGTCGGCGGGGCACACGCTGTACGGCGCGACCAAGGCCTTCCTGATCCGCTTCTCGGAATGCCTGGCGATGGAGATGGAAGCGAAGGGCGTGCACGTCTGCGCGCTGTGCCCGGGCTTCACCTATACCGAATTCCACGACGTCAACGGCATGCGCGACCGGGTGTCGAAGCTGCCGAAGTGGCTCTGGCTGGACGCCGAGGCGGTGGCCCGGCTGGGGCTGGATGCCGTCGAACGCGGCCAGCGCCGCTGCGTCACCGGCGGTGCGAACAAGCTGATCGCTGCGATCTCCAAATACCTGCCGGAGAGGCTGGCGCACGCGCTCGTCGCCAGCCGGAGCAAGGAATTCCGCGACGCGGAGTGAGGCTGCACGCCGGCCGTCAGGACTTGGCGGCCGGCAGCAGCACGGACAGTCCCCATCCGGCCAGCGCGCCGATGAGGGCGGGAACGGCGCCGACCGCCACCGCGATCGCCAGCTCGAAGGGCCAGAGGTTGTGCGAGGTGGGGTCGCCGACCACATCCCAGACCAGCTTGCACAGCACGGCCAGCGGCACGCCGGCACCGGCGGCCAGGGCGGCCGGCAACAGACCCAGCCCCAATCGCCAGCGCGCGAGCAGCGCCGCGGAGGCCACGACCCACAGACCGAAGCCGTAGAGGGCATCGGGCAGTTGCTGGCCGGCGTCCAGCCGGACGGCATAGGGCAGCAGGACCGCGACCGCACAGACCAGCGCGATGGGCAGGGAGAGCGCACGCACCGGGGCCGCATCGCGACTCCGGTAGACAGGCTTGGACATGAGTGAGGGCTCGACGGGAGCCCTCACTGTGTCATGCATCGCGTCTTCGGGCGACGGGCCTGCCGCCCGGCCGACGGACGGTCCGACGAAACGCGGCCGGGCCGTGGGAAGCTCGGCCCGGGTCCGGCTTGCTTCAGCCGGCTTACTTCAGCTTGATCTCGCGCAGACGCTCTTCGAGGTAGCCCTGCGCGGTGATCGATTCGGGATAGCGGCTCGGGTTGTCGGCGCTGACGCAGTTCGGCAGCACGTCGATCACGAAATCCGGGTTCGGGTGCAGGAAGAACGGCGTCGAGTAGCGTGGCTTGCGCGCCTGTTCGCCGGGCGGATTGACCACGCGGTGGGTGGTCGACGGATACACGTGGTTGGTCAGGCGCTGCAGCATGTCGCCGATGTTGACGACGATGGTGTCGGCGTCCGAGGTGAAGGGCACCCACTCGCCCTTCTTCGACTTCACTTCCAGGCCTGCGGCGCTGGCGCCGACCAGCAGCGTGATGAGGTTGATGTCCTCGTGCGCGCCGGCGCGGACGTTCGGGATGTCGTCGGCAGTGATCGGCGGATAGTGGATCGGGCGCAGGATCGAGTTGCCGTTGTCGGTCTTGTCGGCGAAGTAGTTCTCCGGCAGGTCGATGTGCAGCGCCAGCGCGGACAGCACGCGCGAGCCTAGGGCGTCGAGCGCGCCGTAGAGAGCCAGCGCCTTTTCGCGGAACTCCGGCACTTCCGCCGGCCACACGTTCGCGGGCATCACGTCGGCGTACTTCTCGTCGCGCACCTCGCGGCCGACATGCCAGAACTCCTTGAGATCGAAATGCTTGGAATCCTTGGCGGTCTCGACGCCGAACGGCGTGTAACCGCGCGCGCCGCCGCCGCCGGGGACGTGGTAGCGCTTCTTGACGTCTTCGGGAAGTGCGAAGAAGGCGACGAAAGCGTCGTAGGCGCCGTCGATCAGGGACTGCGGGATGCCGTGGTTGCGGATGCCGGCGAAGCCCCATTCGCGGTAGGCGGCGCCGAGCTCGGCGACGAAGGCGTCGCGGTCCGTGTCGTTCGACGGATGGGTGAATCGGCGGATGTCGAGGGTCGGGATATAGGGCTGTTCGCTCATGGCGTCCTGGTCCTGGGCTGTGTCGTGTTCGGTTTTCGGCGGGAAGAGTACATCCGGCGCGGTATGGCGTCGCGCCGGTATTGTCGCCGGGGCGATGGCGGTCGCGGTTTGAGCCCGGTCAAGCCTGCGCGATCAGACCGGTCTGGTCACGCGGCGGCGCGGACGGCCTCGGCCAGGCGATCCAGGGTGGTCTGCATCAGCGAGGCTTCGTCCGCCTCCACCGTCACCCGGACCACCGGCTCGGTGCCGGACGGGCGCAGGAAGGCACGCCCCCTGCCCTGCACCGCCGCCTGGGCCTCGGCCAGCGCGGCCTTGACGCTCTCGGCCTCGGCCGGGCGGCTGCCGGCGGCGACTTTCACGTTCACGGTCTTCTGCGGAACCTTGGTGAAGCCGACCAGGGCGTGCTGCAGGCTCACGCCGCGACGTCGGAGCACTTCCAGCACCTGCAGCGCACTGATGATGCCGTCGCCGGAGCTGACCCGGTCCAGGCACAGCAGGTGGCCGGAGGTCTCGCCGCCGAGGATGCCGTCGTGCTCGAGCAGGCCCTGATGGACGTAGCGGTCGCCGACCTTGGTGCGCAGGAAGCGGATGTCGCGCTCGCCGAGCGCCTTCTCGAGGCCGAAGTTGGTCATCAGCGTGCCGACCACCGGGCCGCGCAGGCGGCCATTGGCCTGCCAGTCGGCGGCGAGCACATAGAGCAGGTCGTCGCCGTCGCGGACGGTGCCGTCGCTGTCGACGAACATGACGCGGTCGCCGTCGCCGTCGAAGGCGATGCCGAGGTCGGCGCCGGTCTCGCGGACGCGGGCGACCAGCGCTTCGGGATGGGTGGAGCCGACGCCGTCGTTGATGTTCACGCCGTTGGGCTCGATGCCGATCGCGTCGACGCGCGCGCCGAGCTCGCGCAGCACCAGCGGGCCGACCTGGTAGGTCGCGCCATGGGCGCAGTCGACGACGATGCGCATGCCGCCGAGGTCGAAGCGGCGCGGCACAGAGCCCTTGCAGGCCTCGACGTAGCGGCCGATGGCGTCGCGGGTGCGCACGGCCTTGCCGAGCTGGTCGGAAGGCACGGTGCTGAACGGCTTGTCGAGCGCGGCCTCGATCGCCAGCTCGGTCGCATCGTCGAGCTTCTCGCCTTCGGCCGAGAAGAACTTGATGCCGTTGTCGTAGTGCGGGTTGTGCGAGGCGCTGATGACGATGCCGCCGTCGGCGCCGAGCGAACGCGTGAGGTGCGAGACCGCCGGGGTCGGCATCGGCCCCATCAGCTGCACGTCCACGCCCGCGGCAACCAGGCCGGCCTCCAGCGCGGCCTCGAACATGTAGTTCGAGATGCGCGTGTCCTTGCCGATCACCACCAGCGGCTTGCGCCACTGCCCGCCCGCCCGCGCGTCGGGACGCACGCCCGCCTCGCGCAGCGCGTGGCCGTAGGCGTTGCCCAGGCGCAGCACGAAATCCGCCGAGATCGGGCCCTCGCCCACGCGCCCGCGGATGCCGTCGGTGCCGAAGTATTTTCTGCTCATGCGCTCTTTGACTCCTGCCATTTCATTTACACGACGCCGAGTGGCGACGCAGTTCAACTGATCCACAGCATGTACGAGGTTTCGACTCGCCACTGGCCATCGCGGAAACGCAGCAGATGGAGGTCGCCGCTCCCGCACAAGCCTCCGCAACTGTGCTCGACGTAGATCAGGGCTTGCCGCCCGTCACCTGACACGACTGCGCGCGTCGCCTGGAAATAGCCTGCCGACCCCGGATGGCGCTCGTAGAACCGCTTCCAGAAATCCAGCTGGAACGTGCGTGGAATCTCATCCGATGCCATCACAGCCGAGGCGCGCCCGCCAGGCAAGGGCTGCGGATGCGCCTGCCGATTGGCATCGACCAGCGCGGCACGGAACGCATGCGGGATGTTCGGCGCGCCGCGCGTGTCCCATCGCGGGGAAGCGATGGCCGCCTCCATGCCGTCGGAGGCGCAATCGGGATCGATGGCCTCTGGGGTGGCAAGGGGTGGACAGAATCTAAGCGAGGTTTTCGTCGTCAGAATCGGACGAGAGCCCCCCGGCATGCGAGGCAGATCGCTTTCTCCCGGAGGATGCAGACCACGACCAAGATAACGGCCAAGCAGCAGCACGCGCAGCATGTCCCGCTGCTCGATTTCGGTCGCCAGACGGGCTGGAAACAGCAGCGGCCCAGACTCAGGCTCGGCGCGGGACTGCCTTGGTGAGCCTACCAAAAACGCAACAACAAGGCATGGAAGCACCAGCCCGGTCGCAAGGATCCGACCCCAGCGCATGCCAGCCTCAGCCTTCCGCAACGACCTCGTCTTCCGGCTCCGGCAGCTTCATCAGCAGCGCGACCAGATGGGCGATGCGCTCGCGCATTTCGCGGCGGTCGCAGATCTGGTCGATGGCGCCGTGGTCCAGCAGGAACTCGGAGCGCTGGAAGCCTTCGGGCAGGGTCTCGCGGACGGTCTGCTCGATCACGCGCGGGCCGGCGAAGCCGATCAGCGCGCCGGGCTCGGCCATGTTGATGTCCCCGAGCATCGCGAACGAGGCCGAGACGCCGCCGGTGGTGGGATGGGTCATCACCGAGATGTAGGGCAGGCCCTTGGCGCGCAGGCGGCCGAGGGCGGCCGAGGTCTTGGCCATCTGCATCAGCGAGAACAGGCTCTCGTGCATGCGCGCGCCACCGCTGGCGGCGAAGCAGACGAAGGGCGAGCCGATGTCGCAGGCGCGCTCGACGCCGCGCGAGAAGCGCTCGCCGACCACCGAGCCCATCGAGCCGCCCATGAACGGGAAGTCGAAGGCGGCGGCGACGATCGGGCGGTTGCGCAGGGTGCCTTCGAGGGCGATCAGGGCGTCACGCTCGCCGGTCGCCTTCTGCGCTGCCTTGATGCGGTCGGCGTACTTCTTCTGGTCCTTGAACTTCAGGACGTCGGTCGGCCCGAGTTCCGCGCCGATCTCGATGCCGGTGCCGGCATCGAGGAAGGCCTTCAGCCGGGCGCGGGCGCGGATCGGCATGTGGAAGGCGCATTTCGGACAGACTTCGAGGTGTTCCTCCAGCTCCTGCCGGTACAGCACCGCTCCGCAGCCGTCGCACTTTTCCCACAGGCCCTCGGGAACACTGCGTTTGCGGGCCGCACGCGTTTCGGTGCGGATCCGGGCGGGCATCAGTTTCTTCAACCAGGACATGCGTCTCGTGTGTCTCGTAGACGGCCGGATCGGCCGAGCCTTGCAGTCTACCAAGACTGTGTTGCGGCATCCGTTCGCCGCCGCATGGTCGAGGACCGGCGGTTGCGGTCCTCAGCCGGCGTCCAGCGCGGCGCGCAGCGGCGCCAGGAAGGCCGTGGCACGGGCTATGGCGTCGTCGGTGCCGGCCGACTCGGCCAGGACCGAGACCAGGGCACTGCCGACCACCACGCCCTCGGCCGAACGGGCCATGGCGGCAGCGCTGGCGGCGTCCTTGATGCCGAAGCCGGCGACGACCGGCGCGCCGGCACGGGCGCGGATCAGTTCCAGGCGGTCGCCGGCCTCGCCGGTGTCCAGCCGGTCGGCGCCGGTCACCCCGGCGTAGCTGACGTAATAGAGGTAACCCTGGGCGTCGCGGCAGAGCAGGTCGATGCGCGCGTCGGGGGTGGTCGGCGAGGCCAGCAGGATCAAGGCCAGACCGTGCTGGCCGAGCGCCTCGCGCAGGTCGCCGGCCTCTTCCGGCGGCAGGTCGACCACCAGCAGGCCGTCCACGCCCGCAGCGGCAGCATCGGCGGCGAAGCGCGCGTAGCCGCGGATCTCGACCGGGTTGAGGTAGCCCATCAGCACGACCGGGGTGTCGGCGTCGGCGCTGCGGAAGTCGCGCACCGCATCGAGCACGAACGACAGCCCCGCGCCGCGCGCCAGGGCGCGCTCGGAGCTGCGCTGGATCGTCGGGCCGTCGGCCATCGGATCGGAGAACGGCACGCCGAGCTCGATCACGTCGGCACCCGCCGCGACCAGCGCATGCATCACCGGCACGGTGGCCTCTTTCGACGGGTCTCCAGCGGTGATGAAGGGCACGAGCGCCTTGCGGGCCTGCTGGCGGAGCGCGGCGAATTTGCGGTCGATTCGATTCATGAGATGTTTGGCCACGGATTGGCGCGGAGGACGCTGATTGGGAACAGATCAAGGCGTGCTTGCGTTGCGTTTTCGCCACGGATTGAGGCGGAGAACGCGGAGAACGGCTAAGTGAAAACGCTGGACATCCACTGCCATGGTTTGATCCGCGTCATCCGCGCCAATCCGTGGCAAAGAAGCTTCCAGCACTCAGAACACGATCCCTTCGCGCGCGGCGACGGTATGCACGTCCTTGTCGCCGCGACCGGAGAGGTTGCACAGCACCAGGCCGTCCTTCGGCAGGTCGCGGGCGAGCTTCATCGCCTGGGCGACGGCGTGGCTGGATTCCAGCGCGGGCAGGATGCCCTCGGTGCGCGCGAGCAGGTGGAAGGCTTCCATCGCCTCGGCATCGGTGACACCGAGGTAGTCGGCGCGACCGCGATCCTTCAGGAAAGCGTGCTCGGGACCGACACCCGGATAGTCGAGGCCGGCGGAGATCGAGTGCGTCTCGATGATCTGGCCGTCGTCGTCGCACAGCACATAGGTGCGGTTGCCGTGCAGCACGCCGGGACGGCCTGCGGCGAGCGACGCAGCGTGATGGCCGGTGGCGATGCCCTCGCCCGCCGCCTCGGCGCCGACCAGGCGCACGCCGGCATCGTTGAGGAAAGCGTGGAAGATGCCGATGGCGTTGCTGCCGCCGCCGACGCAGGCGGTGATCACGTCCGGCAGGCGACCGTACTCGGCGAGCATCTGCGCGCGCGCCTCGCGGCCGACCACGGCGTTGAAGTCGCGGACCATGCGCGGATACGGATCGGGGCCGGCGACGGTGCCGATGATGTAGAAGGTGTCGTGCACGTTCGTCACCCAGTCGCGCATCGCTTCATTCAGCGCGTCCTTGAGCGTGGCCGATCCGCTGGTCACCGGCACGACCTTCGCGCCGAGCAGCTTCATGCGGTAGACGTTGATCTTCTGGCGCTCGATGTCGGTCGCGCCCATGTACACCACGCATTCCAGGCCGAGGCGCGCGGCGACGGTGGCGCTGGCGACGCCATGCTGGCCGGCGCCGGTCTCGGCGATGATGCGCGGCTTGCCCATGCGGCTGGCCAGCAGGGCCTGGCCGATGGTGTTGTTGATCTTGTGCGCGCCGGTGTGGTTCAGGTCCTCGCGCTTGAGCAGGATGCGCGCGCCGCCGACGTGCCGGGTCAGACGCTCGGCGAAGTAGATCGGGCTGGGCCGGCCGACGTAGTGCTTGAGGTCCTTGTCGAAGGCGGCGATGAACTCGGGGTCGACCCGGGCCGTGTCGTAGGCCGCCGCCAGCTCCTGCAGCGGCCCGATCAGGGTCTCGGCGACGAAACGGCCGCCGAAGCGGTCGAAATGGCCCTCGGCATTCGGGAAGGCGTTGAAGTCGGTGGGAGTGGAGTCGGTCTTGTCGAGCATGGGAGCGTCCGCCGGAATGCCGATGTCTTGGCTGATGCCTTACTTTAGCGCACGGATGACAGGCGTATAAGCTATAAAATCAGCACGACCTGTCAGGAAAACTCACGAATGCGCCACGACCTGCCCCCGTTGAACGCCCTCCGCGCCTTCGAGGCCGTGGCCCGGCTCGACAGCGTGAGCCGCGCCGCCGGGGAGCTGCACGTCACCCACGGCGCGGTGAGCCGGCAGCTGCGGCAGCTGGAGGAGGCGCTGGGCGCGGCGCTGTTCGTCCGCGAGGGGCGCGGGCTGGCGCTCACCCCATTGGGCCGCCGGCTGCACGCCGCAGCCAGCGACGCCTTCGATCCGCTGCGCGCGACCTGGGCGGAACTGCGACGCGGGCCGCAGCAGGCGCCGCTGGTGCTCGGCTGCCCGGGCAGCATCCTCGCGCGCTGGATGATCCCCCGCCTCGACCGGCTCGCCCGCGAGCGCCCCGACCTGCAGCTGCATCTCTCCGCGAACGAGACCCGGCCGGACGCCCAGCTCGCCGGTCTGGACGCGGCGCTGATGATCGCCACCCCGCCCTTCCCCTCGGACTGGCAGGTGCATGCGTTGGCGACCGAGCGGATCGGCCCGGTGCTCAGCCCGCGCTGGCCGGGTGCGGATTCACTGGTAGGCGCGCCGCCCCGGGCGCTGGCCGACCACGCCCTGCTGCAGACCGCCTCGCGCCCGCAGGCCTGGCGGGAATGGGCGACGCGCATCGACCTCGATCCGGACACGCTGCGCATGGGCACGCGCTTCGATCGCCTGTACTACCTGCTGGAAGCCGCCGCCGCCGGCCTCGGCATCGCGATCGCCCCTGAACCGCTGGTCGCCGAGGATATCGCCAGCGGCCGGCTCATCGCCCCCTGGGGTTTCGTCGACACCGACGCGCAGTGGGTACTGTGCGCCTCGAAACGCAGCGCGAACCCGAGGATCGGGCAGCTGGCGGAATGGTTGCGTGGGGCGCTGGGCTAAAGAGCTTTCGTGCCACGGATTGGCGCGGATGAACGCGGATCGGGCCATGACAAAAAACGGATGCTGTCGCCACGGACTAGCGCGGATAAACGCGGATTCATCCATCAAAAATCTGCTTTCCAATCCGCGTGTTCCGCGTCAATCCGCGACAAAAAATTCATGCGGAGTTCGCGGGGAAATCAGCGCGCCGCACCTCTTCGACGAACCGCCGCATCTTCGCCGCGTCCTTCTCGCCCGGCGCGGACTCGATGCCGCTGGAGACATCGACACCCCAGCACTGCGTGGCGCGGATCGCGTCGAAGACGTTCTCCGGATGCAGACCGCCGGCGAGCAGCCAGGGACGCGGGCAGTCGCGGGGAAGGCGCGACCAGTCGAAAGCGTGGCCGCTGCCGCCGGCCTGCCCGGCGGCGTGGCTGTCGAACAGGAAGCCGGTCGCGCGCGGATAGCGTTCGCCGAGATCATCGGCACGGGCGCCCTCGCCGCCCATCGCCACAGCCTTGAGATACGGCAGGCCGAACGCGGCGCAGAACGCGTCGTCCTCGTCGCCGTGGAACTGGAGGATCGTCGGGCGCACGGTGTCGATCACCTCGCGCACGGTTGCCGCATCGTTGTCCATGAACAGCGCGACGCTGGCGACGAAGGGATCGAGCGCATCGCGCAGCGGCGCGGCCTGCGCGGGCGAGACGCGGCGCCTGCTGCGCTCGGCGAAGACGAAGCCGACCGCATCGACGCCGAGCGCGCAGGCGACAGCGACGTCTTCGAGGCGGGTCAAACCGCAGAACTTGATGCGCGTGCGGCGCGGCAGCGGCAGGGCGTCAGGCATCGAACAGCACCTCTTCAGGCAAGGGCCATTCGCGCGGATAGCGCGGACCGACGAACACCAGGCCCTGCGCCGGCGCGGTCGGACCGGCCTGCGTGCGGTCGCGGCTTTCCAGGACCTCGGCGATCCAGGTTTCCGGGCGCAGTCCCGCACCGACTTCGAGCAGCGAGCCGACCATGTTGCGCACCTGGTGATGCAGGAAGGCATTGGCCTGCACGGTGAAGGTGACGATGTCGCCGTCGCGCGACACGTCCAGGCGCTGCAGCTCGCGGCGCGCATGCGCGGCCTGGCAGTGCACGGTGCGGAAGGCTTCGAAATCGCGCTCGCCGAGCAACTGCTGCGCGGCGCGATGCATCGCGTCGACATCCAGCGGACGGCGCTCCCAGGCGAGCAACTGTCGGCCCAGCGCGGGACGCACCTGGTGGTTGAGCAGGCGGTAGCGGTATCGGCGGGCGCGCGCCGAGAACCGGGCGCTGAAATCGCCGGGCACCGGGACGCACCAGCGGATACGCATCGACGGTGGCAGGCGGGAAGTGGTGCCGAGCACCCAGCCGCGCGGGTCGCGCTGCACGTCGGTGTCGAAATGCACGACCTGGCATTCGGCATGGACGCCGGCGTCGGTACGGCCGGCGCAGATGGTCTCGATCGGCGAGGCCGCGACGCTGGAGAGTGCGGCTTCCAACGTGGCCTGCAGGGTCGGCGGCGGCTCGCGTCCGGGCGGCGGCGTCTCGCCGTGGGCGGTCAGGCGCTGCCAGCCGTGGAAATCGCTGCCGTCGTATTCGACGCCGAGGGCGTAACGCATCCGGGCATCACCCATCACAGCCTCACCCCTCACGGCATCGCTGCGGCGACGCCGTCAGCCCAGGTCCTGCAGCAGGCGCTCGGCCTCGCGGCGCAGTTCGACCGTGGCGCCCCGGGTGGCGACCTCCTGCAGCAGCTCACGGGCGGCGTCGCGGTCGCCCATGTCGATGTAGGCAAGCGCGAGGTCCAGGCGGCCCTGGCCCGGTGCCGGCGTCGCCGGTGAAAAACCGGAGGGATCATGGCCGACCGGCAATTCGGCCTGGGCCGGCGGCTGCGCGGCGGCAGGCGTGGGCGGCGTGCGCGCGGCGGCGATCGATGGCGTTTCGGCGCTACCGGCATGCCAGGTCGGCTTGCCCAGCGCCGCAGGCTTGGGCTTGGGCGCTTCGGGTTCGGCCGGCTTGGCCATGCGGCTCCAGGCCGGTTCGGCCGGCAGCGGCGCGGCGGGGTCGGCGACGGCGGCGGATTGGGCAGCCGGTTCGGTCTCTGCGGCCGTGGCCTTCGGGATCGCCGCAGCCAGCCGCTCGGTGTCGCGACGACGGGCGGGCGGCGCGGGGGCAGGTGCGACGACCGGCACGCGGCGGCGCAGGAACCACCAGGCGCCGACGGCGATCAGCACCAGCGCGCCGCCGATCCCGGCCCACAGGCCGACACCGCCCGTGGACGCGTCGCCCTGCGCGGCGGCCATGCGCTGCTGCGCGGCGGCCAGCTCGGTGTCCTTCATCGCGATGAGTTCGTTCTGTTTCTTCTGCAGCTGTTCGAGCTCCGAAACCCGGGCCTTGAGCTCCTGGACCTCGGCATCGCGCGCGGCCAGGGTTTCCCGGGTCTGCTGAAGTTCCTGCTGTCGCAACATGTCGCCCTCACCACCGGCGCTGACGCCGGATCGCGATCCCGCCTTCCTCGCGTCGTTCGCGGAAGGCGGAGTGATTTCCAGTCGCGCACCGGCCGATGCGCGGGCGGTGCGGACGCCGGAGGCGGCCGGAGCCGCCGAGGCATCGCCGGCAGGCGCGCCGGCCACGGCCGGCGGCTGCGGCAGCGCACGACCCGCGCCGCGCCATTGCGCGGATTGCTCGCGGACGACGAGCGCCGCCTCTTCCGGCGTGTAGCGGGCGATGCCGGCATCGTCGGGAATGCGCAGCACCGCGCCGGCCTTCAGCCGGTTGGCGTTGCCGCCGATGAAGGCGTCCGGGTTGGCGCGCAGCAGGGCGACGATGGTCTGGTCGAGCCCGTAGTTGCGCCGCAGGCCGCTGGCGATGCCGGCCAGGGTCTCACCCGGACGCACGGTGTGGGTCTGGCCGCTGGACGACGGCAGGGGCAGCGGCACCGCCGGGGCGACCGTCGACGACGCGGTGGCCGCAGGCTGCGGATCGAGCGGGATGGCGGTGGGCGTCTCGGCAAAACCGGGACGGGTCGGCTGCGGCGCGGGCGGCTGCGCAGGCAGGGGCTCCGGCGGCAGCGGTTCGGGCGCGCGGACGATGGTGCCGCTGGTCGGCGTCTCGACGGTGCCGATCTCGGCGACCGCTTCCTCGATCGGCGGCTGCACCGGCGCGGCGGCGGTCTGCGGCGTGTCGACCAGCGCGGAGTATTCGCGGACCAGGCGGCCCTGCCCCCAGTTCACTTCGAGCAGGAAGGTCAGCAGCGGCTGCTGCACCGGCGCGGCGCTGGTGACGCGGATGACCGGGCGGCCGTCCGCGCTGAGCGCCACGGCGAACTGCAGGTCGGACACGATGCCCTGCGGCGGCGCCAGGCCGATGCGGGCGAAGGTTTCCGGCGAAGCCAACCGGGCCTGGAGGCTCTCCAGCTCGGTCGGATCGTTGGAAATGATCGGGATCTCGGCGAGCAGGGGCTGGTCGCGCTGCGAGATGACCTGGATCTGGCCCAGGCCGAGCGCCCACGCCGACAGCGGCGACGCGAACATCGCCACTGCCAGTACAGCACTCAGTTTGATCCGCAAGTCTTTGATCACGCTTGTCCCCCGCGACACAGCGGAGACTGTAGCCGGCCGCCAAGGGCTCCGCAACGGCCAGCCACGCGTGTCGACCGGCTCAACCCTCGGCCGCGACCAGTTCCGCGACCTGCACCGCATTCAGCGCGGCGCCCTTGCGGATGTTGTCGGCCACGATCCACAGGTTCACGGCGCGCGGATGCGAGAGGTCGTCGCGGATGCGGCCGACGAACACCGGGTCGCGGCCCGAGGCGTGCGACACCGGGGTCGGATAACCGCCGGGCTTGCGCTCGTCGACCACCTCGACGCCGGGTGCAGTCTGCAGCAGCGCGCGCACTTCGTCGGCGGTGATCTTCTCGCGGGTCTCGACGTTCACGGCCTCGGAATGGCCGTAGAACACCGGCACGCGCACGGCGGTCGGGTTCACCTGGATGCTGTCGTCGCCGAGGATCTTGCGGGTCTCCCAGACCAGCTTCATTTCCTCCTTGGTGAAGCCGTTGTCGAGGAAGTCGTCGATGTGCGGGATCAGGTTGAAGGCGATCTGGGCCTGGAAGCGCTCCGGCTGGATCTCCTGGAAGTTCAGCAGCGCGGCGGTCTGCTTGCCCAGTTCCTCCAGGCCCGAACGACCGGCGCCCGACACCGACTGGTAGGTCGCGACGTTGATGCGCTCGATGCCGGCCTTGCGGTGGATCGGGCCCAGCGCGACCAGCATCTGCATGGTCGAACAGTTCGGGTTGGCGATGATGCCGCGCGGACGGTGCTTCACCTGGTCCGGATTCACTTCGCTGACCACCAGCGGCACGTCGTCGTCGTAGCGGAAGGCCGAGGAGTTGTCGATGACCACCGCACCGGCGGCGGCGAACTTCGGCGCGTATTCCTTCGAGATCGATCCGCCGGCCGAGAACAGCGCGATGTCCACGCCCGCCGGGTCGAAGGTGGCGAGGTCGCGCACCAGGATCTCGTCGTTGCCGAACTGGACGTAGCCACCGGCCGAGCGCTCGCTCGCCAGGGCGATCACTTCGCTGGCCGGGAACTTCCGCTCGGCGAGGATCGACAGCATCGTTTCGCCCACGGCGCCCGTCGCGCCGACCACTGCCACCTTGAATTGCTTGCTCATGGGTCTGTTTGCCTGGTGTGTTGTGTGCAGGAGAGCCTTCAGGTCCGATGCGCCTGGCGCGTCCGCACTGTCTGCGGCGTCGAAAGCGAAGCGCTCGCGGCTGGTTTTCGACAGCCGGATGGCTGGTCAGCCGCTCCTGCAAGAAAGAATGGGTGTGTGCGTTGCGGTGCCGCTGCGGCGCGTCGCTGCCCGTGGGGGCCAACCGGCGGCGCGCCGCTATCGTTTGGCGTCGGTCTTGATCGCGGTGGTGGCCGGAATTCGCGGCGAGACCTCGCCCACGTCGCCGCACTGCGCGCGGTGGCGCAGGGCCTGGTCCATCAGCACCAGCGCCATCATCGCTTCGCAGATCGGCGTCGCGCGGATGCCGACGCAGGGGTCGTGGCGGCCGGTGGTGACCACCTCGACCTCCTCGCCCAGCACGTTCATGCCGCGCCCGGGCAGGCGCAGGCTGGACGTGGGCTTGAAGGCCACCGAACACACCACCTGCTGGCCGCTGCTGATGCCGCCGAGGATGCCGCCGGCGTGGTTCGACAGGAAGCCGTCGCGGGTCATCTCATCGCGATGGAACGAGCCCTTCTGCGCGACCGAGGCGAAGCCGTCGCCGATCTCCACGCCCTTCACGGCGTTGATCGACATCATCGCTGCGGCGAGGTCGCCGTCGAGCTTGCCGTAGATCGGCTCGCCCCAGCCCGGCGGCACGCCGTCGGCGACCACGGTGACGCGCGCGCCGACCGAATCGCCGGACTTGCGCAGGGCGTCCATGCAGGCCTCGAGCGCGGGCACCTGCGCGTCGATCGGCCAGAAGAAGGGATTGGTCTCGACCACGTCCCAGTCGAAGGCGCCGAGCGAAGCGTCCGGCAGCACTTCGCCGAGCTGCGACAGATGGCCGCGCACGGTGACGCCATGGCGCTCGGCCAGCCACTTCTTCGCGATCACCCCGGCGGCGACGCGCATCGTGGTCTCGCGGGCGCTGCTGCGCCCGCCGCCGCGCGGATCGCGATGGCCGTACTTCTGCCAGTAGGTGTAATCGGCGTGCGCGGGACGGAACTGCGCGGCGATGTCGTTGTAGTCCTTGCTGCGCGCATCGGTATTGCGGATCAGCAGGGCGATCGGCGTGCCGGTGGTGCGCCCTTCGTGCACACCGCTGAGGATCTCGATGGCGTCGGTCTCGCGGCGCTGCGACGTGTGGCGGCTGCGGCCGGTGGCGCGGCGCTCGATGTCGCGGGCGAATTCCTCTTCCGAGATCGCCAGCCCGGGCGGGCAGCCGTCGATCACGCAGCCGATCGCCGGGCCGTGGGATTCGCCGAACGTGGTGACACGCAACAATCGTCCGAAACTGTTGCTCACGCCCGTCGCTCCTCAGAACAGCCCGGCGGGCGCGGACGGAGCGGCGGCGCGCAGTGCGGGATCGCGGGCATCGGCGAGTTCGCGGATGCGCGCGTGGTAGGTCACCAGGTCGCGGCATTCGACGACGAACACGCCCATCTGCCCGACCTTGAACTCGATCCAGGCCAGCGGCAGCTCCGGCAGCAGGCGGCTGAGCGCGCGCTCGGATTCGCCGACCTCGCAGATCAGCAGGCCGTCCTCGGTCAGGTGCAGCGGGGCGTCGCGGAGGATGCGCAGCGCCAGATCCAGGCCGTCGTCGCCGGCGCGCAGGCCGAGTTCCGGCTCGTAGGAGTATTCCTTCGGCAGGGCGTCGGTCTCGTCGTTGGTGACGTAGGGCGGATTGGTGACGATCAGGTCGTAGTGCTCGCCCTGCAGGCAGGCGAACAGGTCGGACTTCAGGAAGCGGACGTTCTCGGCGTGCAGGCGGGCCTTGTTCTCGGCCGACAGCGCCAGCGCGTCGTCGCTGATGTCGACGCCGTCGACCTGCCAGTCCGGGTTGTGGTGGCCCATCGCGATGGCGATGCAGCCCGAACCGGTGCACAGGTCCAGGGCGCGGCGGACTTCGCGGCCGCCCAGCCAGGGCTCGAAGCCGGCTTCGATCAGCTCGGCGATCGGCGAACGCGGCACCAGGGCGCGGGAATCGGTCTTGAAGCTCAGGCCGGCGAACCAGGCCTCGCCGGTCAGGTAGGCGGCCGGGATGCGTTCCTCGATGCGGCGCAGGAACAGCTTCAGCACGTCTTCCTTCTCGGCCAGGGTCACGCGCGACTGGCCGTAGACCGGCGGCAGGTCGTGCGGCAGGTGCAGGGCGTGCAGGACCAGCTGGGTCGCCTCGTCGAGGGCGTTGTCGTAGCTGTGGCCGAAGGTGAGCCCGGCCGCATTGAAACGGCTGGCGCCATACCGGATCAGGTCGATGATCGTCTGCAACTCGTCGGTCATGGCTCGGGAAGGGCTCGGGCGCTGCGCGGAAAGACCGGCAAGTATAGCGGCAGCAGGGCCGTTCGCGACGGTATCATGGCGGCTTCCGACGACATGTCATAAGAACCGGCCGCGATGTTCAACCGCACCACCCTCCTCATCCTGCTGGTCGCCGTGGCGACCGGCGCCGGCCTGATGGCGGCCGAATTCGTCTTCAACCGCGAGCGCGCCCCCGCCTCGGCACCGCCCATGCAGACCGTGCGACTGATGCCGCAGCCGCGCGTCCTGCCCGACTTCGCCCTGCAGCAGTCCGACCGCACCCAGCTGCTCCCGGGCGAACTGCGCGGCCACTGGACGCTGGTGTTCATCGGCTTCACCTTCTGCCCGGACGTCTGCCCGACCACCCTCGCCGAGCTGGCCCAGGCCCAGAACCGCTGGGCCACCCTGCCCGAGAGCACCCGGCCGCGCGTACTTTTCGTCTCGGTGGATCCCGAGCGCGACACGATCGAGAAGATCGGCGAATACGCCCATGCCTTCCACAAGGACACCCTGGCGGCGACCGCCGACCTGCCGGCGCTGGAGGCCTTCACCAAATCGCTGTCGATGGTCTTCGCCAAGGTCCCGCTCGGCGACGACGCCCCGGCCGATCAGTACACCATCGATCATTCGGCCATGCTCGTGCTGCTCGACCCGCAGGGGCGCATGGCCGGCATCATCCGGCCGCCGTTCCAGCCCAAGGCCATCGCCGAGGATCTCGCGGCGCTGACCGCGCATTCGCAGGGAGCCCGCTGATGGGACTCGTGACCTCGCTGACCTACGTCCTGCCGCACCGGGCGCTGTCGTCGCTGGCGCGACGCCTCGCCTACTCGCGCAACCGCGCGGTCAAGCAGTGGCTGATCGACACCGTGACCCGCAAGTTCGGCGTCGACCTCGACGAGGCAGCGGAACCCGATCCGACCGCCTACCCGACCTTCAACGCCTTCTTCACCCGCGCCCTCAAGCCCGGCGCGCGCGTGGCCGATGCCGATCCGCGCAGCCTGCTGATGCCCGCCGACGGCCACATCAGCCAGTGCGGCCCGATCGAGCCCCTTGGCAATGGCGATGGCCGCATCTTCCAGGCCAAGGGCCAGTCCTTCACCGCTGCCGAGCTGCTGGGCGATGCCGAAGCGGCGACGCCGTTCGCGGACGGCCTGTTCGCCACCGTCTACCTCTCGCCGCGCGACTACCACCGCGTGCACATGCCCTGGGCGGGCACGCTGCGCGAGACCGTGCACGTGCCGGGCCGGCTGTTCAGCGTCGGCACCGACGCCGTGGCCTCGGTGCCGCGCCTGTTCGCGCGCAACGAACGTCTGGTCTGCCATTTCGACACCGACTTCGGCCCGATGTGCCTGGTGATGGTCGGCGCACTGCTGGTGTCCGGCGTCGAGACCGTGTGGAGCGGCGTGGAGATCCCCGCCTACGGCGACCGCATCACCCGCAAGGACTGGCGCGGCAAGGGCATCGCGCTCGACCGCTTCGCCGAGATGGCGCGCTTCAACTACGGCTCGACGGTGATCGTGCTGCTGCCGCGCGGCGTGGCGGCATTGTCGCCGGCGCTGCGGCCCGAGGGCCCGGTCAGGCTGGGGCAGACACTCGCGACGCGCGCGTGAACCGCGTATTGATCCCCTTCATCGTGATTCGCGCAAGCCTGTCAGTTCTGATAGGTCCAGAGTGATTGATCTGGTCTCTCGGCTTCCGTAATTTGCTTCGCAACGGCCACGATGGCCGGACACGGGGACGCGGAGCAGTCAGCCGCCTGACACGAGGGATTGACGCATGCGCAGATCAGGCACCATTGCAGCCATCGACAACGAACAGGGCGCCGCCGCGATCGCGACGCCGGGACGTGGCTACACCATCATCGAGCTGGACCCGGGCTGGGAGGTCCAGGTCGGCGACAGGATCGAGTGGGACAACGAGGACGGACTCGGATTCGAGACCTATGAAAACGTGACGCGAGGCACGCGCGGCGACGTCTTCGTCCAGAACCACGACATCGACGACACGACACTCAAGCTGCAGTTCGGCTGAAGGCTTCGGGCGCGGCCGATGCCGCGCCCAGCGATACGCTTCCGGATCGATTGCTACACTCCGGCCGTCACCCACGGCCGGAGACCGGCATGCGTCGCATCACGAAACTCCTGCTGGCCGCCGCGCTGGCCGCTTTCGGCGCCTGGCTCTGGTTCGCGCCGCACCTCACCGTGCATGCCATGCGCCAGGCCGCCGAGCGCGGCGACGCCGAGGCGCTCGCATCCCACGTGGACTTCCCTGCACTGCGGGAAAGCGTGCGCGCCCAGCTCGCGGCGCGCGTGTCCGATCGTCTCGGCGGCGGCAGCGGCTGGAGCCGTCTCGGCGCGGACTTCGCGACCACGCTCGCCGCGCCCGCCATCGATGCGATGGTCTCGCCCGAAGCCCTCGCGATGCTCTTTGCCGGACGCGACATGCACGACCGTTATGCCGGTTCACCGGAAACGACCTCGCCGACGGCGGACGCAGGCGAATCGCATGGCGGCATCGACACCGGTCAGTGGCGGCTGTCGATGGGCTACGACGACCTGTCGACCTTCTCGGTGAAGATCGCGAACGACGGCATGGGACCTGCGCCGTCGCGCCTGGTGTTCAAGCGCCACAACCTGCTGTGGTGGAAGCTGTCCGGGGTCGAGCTGCCCTCGGCCGGTGGTGAGGCCGGCGTACGCTGATGCTGGAATTCCTGTTCGAGGTCGTCGGCGAATTCCTGCTGCAGGCGGTGATCGAAGTGCTGGTCGAACTGGGCGCGCATTCGCTCGCGGAGCCCTTCCGTCGGCGTCCATCGCCGTGGCTGGCGGCATTCGGCTACACCATTTTCGGCGCGGTGGCCGGCGGGCTCAGCCTGCTGGTATTCCCGCAGCACCTCACGCCCGAAGACTGGCGCATCGCGCATCTGCTGGCCACGCCGGTCGCGGTCGGCATCGGAATGATGCTGCTCGGCCGCTGGCGCGCGCGTCGCGGCGACGCCGTGCTGCGCATCGATCGCTTCGCCTGCGGTTATCTGTTCGCGCTGTCGCTGGCGCTGGTGCGGTTCCAGTTCGCCGGCTGACCTTGGCGCGCTGCCGATCCGCGGAAACATCGGACTTCCGGCACTGTAACGGCGTCCGTAGCGATGCGGACACTGGACGCCCAGCCCCGGAAACCGCCCGCATGGTCCGCCCACTCGTCCTGCTCCTCTCCACCGCCCTCCTTTGCACTGCGTTTCCGTCCCTCGCCGGCGACAAGGCGGAGGCCACGTCGAAACGCGAGTGCCGCCATCGCAATGCGAAGATCGAGCAGGCCATCGGCTACTGCCAGGCCGTACGCGTCGGCAACACGCTGCATGTGTCCGGGGTGACTGCGGAGGGCCCGATGGACCAGGCGATCGACAGGGTCTACAGGCAACTGCAATCCATCCTGGCCGACAATGGCCTGAGCCTGCGCGACGTGGTCAAGGAAAACCTGTACGCCACGGACCTCGATGCGCTGATCCAGCACAGCGGCCTGCGCAAGCCGTTCTACGACGGCACGCTGCCGGCCGCGACCTGGGTGCAGGTCGAACGCCTGTTCATGCCATCGTACGTGCTGGAAGTGGAAGTGGTGGCGCAGTATCCGGAGTGATGCTGGCCGCGTAGTGCCTCAGCCCCCGCACCCCTGCAGTTTCAGCTGCTGCCCGAGCCGCACCGCATAGCGCGGCGCCTTGAGCTTGTTGGCCTTCGCCAGTTCGGCGAGTTCGCAGTCGTAGCGGCGCGCGATCGACATCAGCGTTTCGCCGCGGGCGACGCGGTGCTGGCGCGGCGCGCGGGACTGCTTCTTCGGTTCGGGGCGCGATGCCTGCGCGGCCTGCGTACCGCCTTCGACCGGTGCGGTGCCGTCTTCGCCGGTTGCGGTGCCGGTGGTGGGTTCGATCGGACCGATGCGCACGATCGCCGAACGCGGGTCGCTGGACACCAGCTGGCGGGCAAGCTCGGCGCGGGTGCCGTCGATGCAGTAGCGGTTGTACAGACCGGCCATCTTCACGGTGCCGTTCATGACCGTGCCGGCGGGAATCCACTGGTCGGCCTCGTAGCGCGGGTTGAGGTTGCGCAGCGCGCGCATGAACCCGTCGCGGGTGCCGCCGTTGCCGATGCAGATGGTCAGCTCGTAGATCGATGCAGGTTTCGCCAGGCGGAAGGTCGCCGGCTTGGCGTCGACCTTCGGGAAGCTCAGGCCGTATTCCTTCGGATGCAGGTACAGCCAGGCCGCAGCGATGACCATCGGCACGTAGTCCTTGGTCTCGGCCGGGAACTGCGCATAGACATCCTCGTCCCAGAAGCTGCGCCCGCCGGTGCTGCGGTACACGCGCAGCGCGCGGCCTTCGCCGCCGTTGTAGGCGGCCAGCCACAGCTCGATGTTGTTGCCGAACTCGGCGAAGCGCTCGTTGAGATAGGACGCGGCGGCATCGGCCGACATGCGCGGGTCGTAGCGGGTGTCGAAACCGGTGCCGTCCGGGCCCAGGCCGAAGCGGCGGCCGGTGGCGGGCATGAACTGCAGCGGCCCGACCGCGCCGGCGCGCGAACCGACGTGGACGCGACCGGTGGATTCCTTCGCCATGATCCCGAACAGCAGCGCCTCGGGCAGGCCGCTGCGCTGGAAGGCCGGCGACATCAGGTGGCGCATGTACTGGTAGTTCTCGTGGCTCTGCACCAGCGACACGCGCATGTCGGTCAGCCAGCGGCGGATACCGGCCTGCACCGCAGGGTTCATCTTGACCATGTTGACGAAGCGCTGGCCGTCGGCGCTGAGCAGGGCGGCGGCCTCGGCGCTGCGCGGCACGTTGCCGGTCGGCAGCTCGCTCTCGACGAAGGCGTCGGCGCCGTCCTCGGCGCTGTCGCCCGCAGCACGCGCATCGACATCGGCCTTGAGCAGGCGCTTGTAGCTGGCGAGCAGCGTCGAGACCGGGCAGCCCTTGATCTTCAGGCAGTCGGCGATGACGTCCTCCATGTCCTCCAGCGCGAGGTTGCTCTCGTCGACGCCGGCCGGATCGTTGTTGCCGACCTTGACCAGGGCCTCGCGATAGCGGCCCTCGGCCGTGGCCATGCGGGTCTTGATCGCCTCCAGGTCGCGTTCGCGCTTGGACTGCGCCTGCGCGGGCGCCGCGAGGGCGGCGGAAAAGACGAGGACGGACACGCAGAGGGCGCGCAGCGCCCCGGACACCACGGAAAATGAAGGCATGAACAGCACGGGCGACAGCAGGGGCCTGCAGGTTAGCCCCGGGGGGCGCCACGGGCAACCGGCGGAGGTCATGCAGCAGATGTCAGGCCACAGCCGGTACATGGCCATGCGTCATGAGCACCACGCGACCGCAACATGCCCGCAAGCGGCTGATCCCGAATAGAATCCGGCGATCCCCATCGAGGACCGTTCATGGATCCCATCCTGGTCGGCAAGGCCGTCACGACCGATACCAGCGGCAACGTCCACCTGCTGCCGCGCTTCGGCAACCGCCATGGCCTCATCGCGGGCGCCACCGGCACCGGCAAGACCGTGACCCTGATGACCCTGGCCGAGAGCTTCTCTCGGATCGGCGTGCCGGTCTTCCTCGCCGACGTGAAGGGCGACGTGGCCGGACTGGCCATGCCAGGCGCGATGAACGAGCGCATCCAGCAGCGCCTCGCCGCGATGGGCAACCCCGAGTACCGCAACGAAGCGAGCCCGGTGGTGTTCTGGGACCTGTACGGCAAGCTCGGCCACCCGGTGCGCACCACGGTCAGCGAGATGGGCCCGACCCTGCTCGGGCGGATCCTCGAACTGAACGACACCCAGTCCGGCGTGCTCGACATCGTGTTCAAGCTGGCCGACGACCGCGGCCTGCTCCTGCTCGACCTGGAGGACCTGCGCGCCCTGCTCGGCCTGGTCGCCGAGGAGCGCAAGGACATCTCGACCAGCTACGGCCTGGTCAGCGCGCAGTCGATCGGCGCCATCCAGCGCGCGCTGCTGCGCCTGGAGCAGGAAGGCGCGGACCTGTTCTTCGGCGAACCGGCGCTGGAACTGCACGACCTGATGCGCACCACCACAGACGGCCGCGGCGTGGTCAACATCCTCGCCGCCGACCAGCTGATCCTCAAACCCAAGCTCTATTCCAGCTTCCTGCTCTGGCTGCTGTCGGAACTGTTCGAGACCCTGCCGGAAGTCGGCGATCTCGACAAACCGAAGCTGGTCTTCGTCTTCGACGAGGCGCACCTGCTGTTCGACGACGCCCCGCCGGCGCTGCAGCAGCGCATCGAGCAGGTGGTGCGCATCATCCGTTCCAAGGGCGTGGGCGTGTATTTCTGCTCGCAGTTCCCCGACGACGTGCCGGACGAGATCCTCGGCCAGCTCGGCAACCGCTTCCAGCACGCGCTGCGCGCGTTCACGCCGCGCGACCAGAAGGCGGTGAAGACCGCCGCGCAGACCTTCGTCGCGAACCCGGCGCTCGATGTCGCCAAGGCGATCGGCGAACTGGGCACCGGCGAGGCGCTGGTGTCGACGCTGCAGGACAAGGGCGTGCCGATGCCCGTGGAAAAGACCCTCATCGCCCCGCCGCGCTGCCGAATGGGCGCGATCACCGAGGCCGAACGCGCCCAGGTCCGCGCCGGCAGCCCGGTCGGCAGCCGCTACGACACCCGCATCGACCGCGAATCCGCCGCCGAGCTGCTGGCGAAGAAGGCCGAGACCGTCGCCGAGCAGGCCAAGGCCCCGCCCGCCCGCACCCGCGCGCAGGACGACGCCGAGGAAGGGGGCTTCGGCCAGGCCATCAAGGACGCCGTGTTCGGCACCAAGCGTCGCCAGGGCATGGTCGAAACCGCAGCCAAGCAGACCGCGCGCACCGTCGGCAACCAGATCGGCCGGCAGATCGTGCGCGGCATCCTGGGCAGCCTTTTCGGCGGTCGTCGCTGACCGTCGCCACCCGACGGCCGCCAGCGGCCGTCTTCGTCATATCCCCCCGCACCACCCTCCATCCGAGAGACACGCCAAGATGAATCCGAGGAAGTCCGTTTCGCTGCTGTGGTTGCCCCTGTCCATCGCCCTGGTCGCCACCGGCTGCCAGAAGGACGCGCCCGCCGACACCGCCGCGCCCGCCGAAGACACCGCTGAAACCACCGAAGTCGCGCCCGTCGAAGCACCGAAGGCCGCCGAACCGGCACCCGCACCGGAACCGGCTCCGGGCACCGATGCCGTGGTCGTCGAGGACCGCTCGACGCCGGCCGACGCCGCAGCCGGCTTCGACATCAAGGCCTTCGAGGGCAAGTACGCCGCCGGCGCCACCACGCTGGAAGTGACCCTGGAAGGCACGTTCACCCTGAACGACAACGGCGCGACCGTCACCGGCACCTGGAACGCCCAGCCCGGCGGCAAGACCGTGCTGCTCGATCCCGACAGCAAGGGCGAGGCCGACCGCACCGTCGAGATCGTCTCGGCCGACAGCGTGAAGCTCGGCGCCGCGACGCTGCAGCGCCAGAAGAGCTGATCCCGCACGGGTCCGCCAAGGATGTCGCGCTGGCGCCCGCCCGCCGAGAAGAGCACGGCCCTCATCACGCGTGAGGGCCATGCCCGGCTGAAGGCGGAAATCGAAGACCTGTGGCGCGTGCGCCGCCCGGAAGTGGTCAGGGCCCTGGCCGCCGCCGCCGCCGAGGGCGATCGCTCGGAGAACGCCGAGTACACCTATCGCAAGAAGCAGCTCGGCGAGATCGACCGCCGCGTGCGCTACCTCGGCAAGCGCCTGCGCGTGCTGCAGGTGGTCGACACCGTGCCCAGCGATCCCGAGGCTGTCTACTTCGGCGCGACCGTCGAACTGGAGCACGCGGTCACCGGCGACATCAGCCGTTACCGCATCGTCGGCCCCGACGAGACCGACGCGAAGCTGGGCTGGATCAGCATCGACTCCCCGCTCGCCCGCGCGATGCTGAAGAAGCGCATCGACGACGACTTCGAAGCGGAACTGCCCGGCGGGAAGCAGCGGTTCTATATCGTGGATGTGCGTTACGGATGAACGTCCCATAGGGTGTATATGGACTCCTCCCTGTTGCCAAGCGCTTTCGATCCAAGGTGAGATTGCGAGCGTATATCCGGCCTGTTGTCGAGGCTTTTGACCTCTGGCCATGATGGAGCAC
>SCMT01000011.1 GCA_005502915.1 Lysobacteraceae bacterium 2PB
GCTCGATGCCGAACAGCGTCGCGAAGCCGAAGCGCGCGTCGCGCAGGATCCCGCCTTCGCCCGCCTGGTGGTCGAATGGGAGCAGCGGCTTGCGCCCCTGCTGGCCGAATTCGCGGAGAATGGGCCGGGCGGCAACCCGTCATCATGGGTTCCGTGACCGGGGCGCGGGTTGGGGGGGCGGCTGGCAGGGCGCGAAACGTGCGGGTTGTCGGCCGATGCGCCGTCTCCGGAGGGATGCCACTGTCGCGGCCGTTCGAGGGTGTCGTTCATGGCCAGTGCTACGGCCCGCCCGTCCGCGCGGATGCAGGCCAGTGAGGCCGGGGCACGCATGCGGCGGAGGCCCGGGTCACCCCGGGCCTCCGTCGGTACGGCGCCATGGACCGGACCCGTCGTGGACGGGCCGGAGGCGGCTGCTTACCAGATCGCGATGCGGTTTTCGCCGTCGCGGACCATCGGATCGCCCGCCTTGCACGAGAACGCAGCCGCGAACGCCGGGTGGTTCGACGGCGCGCCGATCGCGCGGAAGTTCGCCGGCGCGTGCGGGTCGGTGACCAGGCGCGTGGCCAGTTCCTTCTCGGTGAAGTTGCGGCGCCACACGGTGCCCCAGTTGAGGAAGAAGCGCTGGTCGCGCGGCAGGCCTTCGACCATCTCGTCCTTTTGGCCTTCGGTCGCGCGCTTGAAGGCGTCGTAGGCAACGGCCAGGCCGCCGAGGTCGGCGATGTTCTCGCCCAGCGTCAGCTTGCCGTTGACGCGCTTGCCCGGTGCGGCCTCGTAGGCGTCGAACTGCGCGATCAGCTTGCCGGTCAGGCCCATGAAGCCCTTCATGTCGGCCTCGGTCCACCAGTTCTCGAAGTTGCCGGTCGGCCCGAAGCGGCTGCCCTGGTCGTCGAAGCCATGGATCATTTCATGGCCGATCACCGCGCCGATGCCGCCGTAGTTCAGCGCGTCGTCGGCCTTGGCGTCGAAGAACGGCGGCTGCAGGATGGCGGCCGGGAACACGATCTCGTTGAGCTGCGGGTTGTAGTAGGCATTGACCGTCTGCGGGCTCATGCCCCATTCGGTGCGGTCGACCGGCTTGCCGATCTTGCCGAGGTTCCACTTGTAGTTGAACTCGTTCGCGGCCAGCACGTTCTCGATGTAGCTGTCGCGCGAGGTGTCCAGGCCGCTCCAGTCGCGCCACTTGTCCGGATAGCCGATCTTCGGCGTGAACGTGGCCCACTTCTCCAGCGCCTTCTTCTTGGTGTCCGGGCTCATCCACGACAGCGCTTCCAGGCGTCCCTTCAGCGCTTCGCGCAGGTTCTTCACGAGCAGCTCCATGCGCGCCTTCGATTCCGGCGGGAACGCGACCTGCACGTACATCTGGCCCAGGGCTTCGCCGCTCTGGCCCTCGATGGTCTCCAGCACGCGCTTCCAGCGCGGCTGCTGTTCCTTCTGGCCGCGCAGGGTGGCGCGGTAGAAGTTGAAGTGCTCGTTGGCGAAGGCGTCGGCGAGGTAGGGCGAGGCGCCGTCGACGGTATGGAAGCGCAGGTAGCTCTTCCACGCGGCGACCGGGGTGTCGACCAGCATCCTGTCGAACTCGGCGTGGAACGCCGGGATCGCCATCGAGAACATCTTCGGCGCGGCGATCCCCTGCGCTTCGAAGAACTTGCTCCACGGGAAGTTCGGCGTGGCCTTGTCGGCGGCTTCGATCGTCACCGGGTTGTAGTACAGCGACACGTCGCGCGACAGTTCCTCGCTGGACTTCGACACCTTGGCGAGACGGGTCTCGAACGCGATCACGTCCTTGGCCTGCTTCGCGGCGTCTTCGGCGGCGACGCCGGACAGCGTCAGCACCTTGGCGATGTGCTGTTCGTAGGCGACGAGATCCTTCTTCTTGTCGGCGTCGAAGTAGTAGGCCTTGTCGGGCAGGCCCAGGCCGCCCTGGGCGACGTAGGCGATGTTCATCGACGAGTCCTTGAAATCCGCGCTGGGGCCGAAGCCGAACAGCGCCTGCTCGCCGCGCGAGAAGCTCTTGCGCAGGTGCTCGGCGACCGAGGCGCCGTCGGTCAGCGCATCGATCGCGTCGAGACGGCTCTTGAGCGGCGCGATGCCCTGCGCGTTGATCTTCGCCTCGTCCATGCCGGTGGCCCAGAAGTCGCCCACGATCTTCTGCACGCCGGTCGCGCCCTGCATCGCCGCCGCCTGCTCGGCCAGCTGGCGCTGCACGCCGGTCGAACGCTCGTCCAGCATCTCGAACGCGCCCCAGGAGGTGCGGTCGCCGGGGATCGGATTCGCGGCCAGCCACTTGCCGTTGACGAAGCCGCCGAAGTCCACGCAGGCGTTCTTGCTGGCGTCCAGGTCGCTGGCCATGAAGCGGTTGACGCCCGGCAGCTTGCTCTCGTCGAGGGTCAGGGCCGGGGCGGACTTGGGCGCCGGGGCGGCGGCCTCGGGGGCCGGGGCGTCCTTGTTGCAGGCGGTCAGGGCGGTGGCGATCGACAGCGTCAACAGCAGCAGGCGCGGTTTGAGGGACGGGGCGATGGATTTCACGAACGGTCTCCGGAAAGTCGGAACGATGGCGGTGCGCGGCATGCACAGGGCAGGCGACCCCCGACTGTACCCCGGCCCGGGCGCTCCCGGCGGGTGTCGAAGGTCACGCCTGGGGTGTGGCGGATGTTCGCCCAGGATTGCGAGCGGCCTCGGGAAACCGAAGTGCGTTTCTGGCGCCAGCGCGCCCGGCTTCCCGGTGCGTCAGCATGCAGCAGCGCGCATCGATTCGTGTCCCTGCCTGTTGCATGTCCGCTTCCACGTCGCACAACCGTCCGCCATCGCTCGCGCGGACAGGCCCTGATTCCATCGGTTTCGATGCGGTCCGGATGTGGCGCACGCAGCGTCGTGCAGCCGATTGCGGCATCGCCGCGTTTGCGAGATGCTCACGCGATCGACAGACGAGGGCATGCTGCATGCGCGTGAAATTCCACGGTGCCGCCGGTGAGGTGACCGGTTCCCTGCATGAAGTCGAGGCCGCCGGGCATCGCCTGCTGCTCGACTGCGGCATGATCCAGGGCAGTCCCGAAGCCGAAGCCCGCAACGCGGATCCGTTTCCGTTCGAGCCGACCGCGCTCGACGCGCTGGTGCTCAGTCACGCGCATATCGACCACATCGGCCGCGTGCCGCTGCTGGTGCAACGCGGCTTCCGTGGCCCGATCTACGCGCAGAAGGCCTCCGCCGACCTGATGCCGATCATGCTGCTGGACGCCGCGGGCATCGCCGAGAGCGAGGCCATGCGTGCGAACCGCGATCGCAGGCGCGGCCAGCCCCTTGCCGTGCCCCTGTACACCAAGGACGACGTCCACGCCGCCATGCGCCTGGTGAAGCCCCTGCCTTACGGCGCGCGCACCGAAGTGCTGCCCGGCGTCGAGCTGTGCTTCCACGATGCCGGCCACATCCTCGGTTCCTCGATCGTCGAAGTGTGGGCGGAAGGCCGGAAGCTGGTGTTCTCCGGCGACCTCGGGCCGAAGGGCACGCCGATCCTGCGCGATCCGATCGAGATCACCGAGGCCGACCTCGTGCTGATGGAGTCGACCTACGGCGATCGCCTGCATCGCGAGCGCGCGGAGACCATCCGCGAACTGGAAGGCATCCTCGACGATGCCTGGCGGCAGGGCGGGGCGGTGCTGATCCCGGCGTTCGCGGTCGGGCGCACCCAGGAGCTGCTGTACTGGTTCGCCAAGCACTGGGACGACTGGAAGATGTCGCGCTGGCAGATCTTCCTCGACAGCCCGATGGCCGCGAAGGTCGTCGATGTCTACGACCGCCACCACGGACTGTTCGACGACGAGGCCAGGGCCGTCTGGCACGAACAGCCCAATCCCTTCAAGTTGCCCAACCTGCACGTGACCGAATCGGTCGAGGAGTCGATGGCGATCAACCGCATCGAGCGCGGGCTGATCGTGATCGCGGGCTCGGGCATGGCCAATGCCGGCCGGATCCTCCACCACTTCAAGCACCGCCTGCACCGCAAGCAGACGCACGTGGTGTTCGTCGGCTACCAGGCCGAAGGCACCACCGGCCGGCGCATCGTCGACGGCGCGCAGTGGGTGCGCATCCATGGCCACGACGTGCGGGTCGCGGCCAGGCGCCACACCGTCGGCGGCCTGTCCGCGCATACCGACCAGCGCGGACTGATGGACTGGTACGGCCGCTTCGAGGGGCGTCCGCCGCTGGTTCTGGTGCATGGCGAGGACAAGGCCCGCGAGGCCCTGGCGGGGGAGATCGGCGACGCCTACGGCGTCCAGGCGATGCTGGCGCGGCCGGGGCTGGAACATGAGGTCTGATCGCGAGGCCTGACACGAGGTCCGAGCGTGCGCCACCGGGCAGGCGGGGGCGTCCCGTCTGTCCCGCCGGTCGGAAATTCCCGGCCGGACAAGGATTTGCTGTCGCCGGGGCGGCTTTTCGCGTATCATCCGCCTCGTTTCGCGCACGGCTGGTCCGTTTTCCCTCGACAGCCGCCGCCGCCTGGTCCGCCTTCGCGATCTGGCTCGGCTTCTCCGCACGTCTTTCGTCGCGCCGAACACGGTCCGCCAACGGGTGGACCGTCCCAGATCTTGCTCGCAGCGCGGTTGGAAAGCTCCGAGTAACGCTTCGCGTCCGATGCAGCGTCCCGCTGCCGGCGCGACACCACCGGAGTTCCAAACCATGTCGTTCGAATCCCTCGGGCTTTCGCCCGCGTTGCTGCGCGCGCTCGCCGATAACGCCTACACCACGCCGACGCCGATCCAGGCCGAAGCCATCCCGCTGGTCCTCGCCGGCCACGACGTCCTCGGCGGCGCCCAGACCGGCACCGGCAAGACCGCTGCCTTCGGCCTGCCGCTGCTGCAGCGCCTGTCGGAAGGCAACAAGCCCGCCGCCGGCCCGCGCAAGCCGCGCGCGCTGATCCTGGTCCCCACCCGCGAACTCGCGGTGCAGGTCGCCGACAGCCTGCGCAGCTACAGCAAGTACATCCGCCTCAACGTCACCACCATCTTCGGTGGCGCCGGCATGGGCCCGCAGGTCGACAACCTGCGTCGCGGCGTCGACATCCTCGTCGCCACGCCCGGCCGCCTCATCGACCACATGCAGCAGGGCAGCGCCAAGCTCGACGGCATCGAAGTGCTGATCCTCGACGAAGCCGACCGCATGCTCGACATGGGCTTCCTGCCCGCGATCAAGCGCATCCTCGCCCGCGTGCCCGCCGACCGCCAGACGCTGCTGTTCTCGGCGACCTTCGAGGCGCAGATCAAGCAGCTCGCCCTCGAATTCATGCGCGATCCGCGCCAGGTGCAGGTGGCGACGCAGAACACCATCGCCGCGACCATCCAGCATCGCGCGCATCCGGTCGACGGTTCGCGCAAGCGCGACCTGCTGATCGACATCCTGACCGCGCGCCATACCGAACAGGTGCTGATCTTCGGCAAGACCAAGCATGGCTGCAATCGTCTGGCCGAACAGCTCGAAGCCGCCGGCCTGCCGGCGCTGGCGATCCACGGCAACAAGAGCCAGGCCGCCCGCCAGAAGGCGCTGAACGCGTTCAAGTCGGGCAAGGCGCGCATCCTCGTCGCCACCGACGTGGCCGCGCGCGGGCTCGACATCCCGAACCTGCCGCTGGTCATCAACCACGACCTGCCGATGGTCGCCGAGGACTACGTGCACCGCATCGGTCGCACCGGCCGCAACGGCGCGCAGGGCGAGGCGCTGTCGCTGGTGTCGCCGGACGAAGCGCCGCTGCTGCGCCAGATCCAGCGCCTGCTGAAGTCGGACATCGCGCTGGAAGCCGTCGAAGGCTTCGAGCCGAGCCGTCCGATCCGCCTCGACGGCAATGCCCCCGGCGCCGCACGTCCGGGTGGCCAGCGTCCTGCCGGTGGCCAGCGTCCGCCGCGCAAGCCGGGCAACCGTGCCCACGGCCGTCCTGCCGATCGCGGCGCCCACGCCCATGCCCACACCGGACAGAAGCAGGGCGGGCAGCGTGGTCAGGGCCAGGCGCAGGGCCGGGGCGGCGAGCGCCGCGACCGTCGCGCCTGATCGACCGGATGCGGTGACGCACCGGTTGCGATCGGTGCGCTGAATCGCAGCGATTCAAACAATCGATGACCCGAAGGGCCGGCCATGCCGGCCCTTTGCGTATGCTCGACGAAGACACCGACCGTCCCTGCGGCCGATGTCCAGGCCGCAAGGCATCCGCGCAGGAGGCGTGGGATCGCGTCGCAGGGAATTCGACGCGAAACGGCACGGACGCCCGGTTGGCGACGTGCGTCCCGCGCGGGTGATGCACCCAACCATCACAAGGAGTGAGACTCATGCGTACCTGCACGATTGCTGCGTCTTCCGCGTCGGCCAGCCGGCGCTGGTGGACGCCATTGACCGCATTCATGCTGACCTTCGGCCTCGCCGCGTGCGATTTGCCCGGCACCCAGAGCGCCAGGGTCACCGACAAGGGACTCGAAGCCGAAATCGGCGCGTTGGACGCCGCATCGCCCGCGTTGGCCGCAACATCTTCCATCGCAGGCGCCGGCGCTTTCGCCGCAACGCCGGAAGAGCCGCCTGCGCTGCGTCTTCCGCCCGTGGAGGACATGCTGCTCACGCCGCTCGAGAACCTCGGCGATCCCGGCGGCAATGCGCTGCTCACGGTGCGCTTCCTCGACGACGGGACGCTTCCGGAGACGCTGCCGCTGGTGGTCGACAAGGACACGTTCACCTTCAAGCGCGATCCATCGGACAGGGCCGTCTTCAACGGCATGATCCGTTTCGACTTCGATCGCTTCATCGGCGAGCAGAAGGACCGCCAGAGCCTCATCGCCGAAACCCGGGCGACGGGCGAGGCCACGTTCGCCGTGCGCGAATTCCTCGGCGAAGAGAAATTCCAGTTCATCGATCCGCAGGTCATCGAGCGCGCACGGCAGACGTCCACTGCCTTCCGCATCCCGCGCCTGGCTCTGGCGATGCCCGCATCCGCGGTCGATCCGCGCCGCGAGCTGATGATCACCGACGTTTCGGTGGTGAATGATCCGACGCGCACCTTCGACATCTGCAACAACACCGGCAACCCCAACGGCGCCTGGACCTTCAAGACGCTGATGACGAACATGGCGAACCAGCCGTTTACCGGCATCGACCCGGCGGTGTTCACCGAAAACTGGCTGCAGAGCTGGAACGTCAACCACACCATCAACACGTTCCCGGTCCCGGCGCGTCCTAACATCGGTCCGCTGGTGCTGAACAACTGGCCGCGGATCGGCGGAAAACTCGACCTCAACCGTGCGCCTTTCCGCCTCCTGGCGATCGTCAACCGCGTCGACCTGCGCGGCAACACGGTCTACGGCGGCGGTTCGGCGGGCGAGGGCCGCTTCGTGTTCGGCGTGGTCAATCGCAATGCCAACGGTGGCTGCTCGACGACCCCGTTCCTGGTCATCTTCGAATACGGCGTGCCGATCAGCGGCTGCACCAACGTCAAGAACTACGGCCAGCAATGGGTCAACCTCGGCAACATCGCCCTCGGCAGCGCCGCGTTCAATCCCGCGCTGCAGGCGATCACCGACCAGTTCACGACCGCGAACGCAGCGCCGAACAAGCCGAACCGCAGCGCGCTCAACCAGCTCCGCACCAACGAGAACGCGCTCAATCCACTGTGGGAACTGCGCGAGTTCGTCCTGCCCGGACGCACGGCGGTCCCGACCATGCTCAACATCGTCTCGACCAAGAACACGCCGCACCACAGCCACAACAACACGCCGCTGCTGGCGAACTACATGAACTCGGGTCTGACCAGCGTGCCGGCCACTTTCATGGGCGTCCCGTTCCTCACTGGCTCGACCTTCAACTTCTCGACCGCTGACGCGGTGGTCTGGAACGCTGCCGGTGCCACCAACGCCAACCGCCACCGCGTCTCGCTGGAGACCTGCGGCGCCTGCCATGGCGGCGAGACCCGCGCCAACGGCAATCCGTTCGTGGCCTTCCCGCCGGCCAACGGCCCGGAGACGAACTTCGTGCACATCGACGTGCGCCTGCCCGGCGCGCAGAGCCGCCTGTCGAAGTTCCTGATCGGCACGGGCAACCTCGCCCTGCCGACCACGTTCCCGAAGAACGATCCGATCAACGGCGTACCGCAGCGCAACTTCGGCGACCTGCTGCGCCGCCAGCAGGACCTGGCCAACCTGATGAACACCACATGCCAGACCACCGGCCTGCTGCAGGCGATCCAGTTCCAGCCGCTCGACATGGTGCATTGATCCGTCGCGCGACGTCCGCCGGCCGTGCGCCGGCGGACGTCGGGATCCCAGCGACTCGACGAAGGGCCGGCATCGCCGGTCCTTCGCGCTTCCGGACGTGCAGCCACCCGGAACGATTCCGCCGGGGCAACCCCGGCGACGCCGACGATCCGTTATCGTGACCCAACGCGGCCCGAGCGCCGCCTGACCGGATGGAGCACGCATGAAGGGTCGACGCATGATGGGGTGGGGACTGCTGCTGGTATTGCCGGTGGCCGGGGCGATCGCCTGGTCGGGGACCGGTGCAGGGTCCGCAGCGGAGGGCGCTTCCAAACCCGCAGCCAAGCAGGGGGCGACCCTGCGCGCCTTCGCCAGCGAGGCCGCGTTGAAGGCCGAATTCGAGCGGCTGCGCCGCGAAGAGCGGGAACGCATGCGTCGCGAGCCCCCGCCGCCACCTGCGGCGCCGCCACCGCCGCTCTCACCGGTAGCGGTCATGCCTGCGGTCGAAGCAGCGGCGCCCGCAGGCGCCGCGTCGGGAAAGGAAGAATCCATCACGAACACCCAGGTCGCGGGTGTCGACGAAGGCGGCATCGTCAAGCGGCGCGGCGACCACCTCGTCGTCCTGCGCCGGGGCCGCCTGTTCACCATCCGCATCGGCGGCGACGCGCTCAAGCCGATCGCCAGCATCGATGCCTTCGGTCCCGACATCGACCCGTCCGGCGCGTGGTACGACGAGATGCTGGTCAGCGGCGACACCATCGTCGTCATCGGCTACAGCTACCAGCGCGGCGGCACCGAGATCGGCCTGTTCGATCTCGACGCCAGCGGCGGCCTGAAATACCGGGCCACCTATCACCTGCGCAGCAACGATTACTACTCGTCGCGCAATTACGCCAGCCGCCTGATCGGCGACAAGCTGATCTTCTATGCGCCGCTGTACCTCAATCTCTACGGCAACTACGCCGACAGCCTGCCGGCGCTGCGGCGCTGGCAGCGCGGCGCGGATGCCAAGGGCTTCGCACGCATCCTGGAGGCGAAGCGGATCTATCGCGGTTACGGCAGGCTCGATGCGCGGTCCGGCATCGCCCTGCATACCGTGACCATCTGCGACCTGGCCAAGGCGGACATGCAGTGCCGCGCCACGGCGGTGTTCGGTGCGCCGGGACAGGTCTTCCATGTGTCCGAGGATGCGGCATTCGTGTGGACCACGCCCTGGTCGCGCGATCGACGCAAGCCGGCGTTGTCCGAAGTCTTCCGCATCCCGCTGGACGGGCGTGCGCCGACGGCGATGCGTGCGGAAGGTGCGCCGATCGACCAGTTGTCGTTCCTGCAGCGCGATGGCCACCTCAACGTGCTGCTCGGCAGCCGCTCCAACGGTCAGTGGATGTGGGCGCCGGAGGGCGGCGCCGGCGAACTCGCGCTGCTGCGCGTGCCGCTGTCGATGTTCGGCGACGGCAGCCTGGTGGCGCGGCGCGCGCATTACCGGCCGGTGACGGGCTTCTCGCCCGACAGTGCCGCCGTGCAGAACCGTTTCGTCGGCGACTGGCTGCTGGTCGGCGCCGGGCGCAGCTGGCGTGGCGACGCGGTGAGCGACCACATCCACGCCGTCCGCTACGCCAGCCGGGAGCCGTTCGTCGCGGTGGAGGTGGGCCACGCCGCCGAGCGTTTCGAGGCCCTGGGCACGGACGGCATCGTCATCGGCCAGTCGCAGCAGGATCTCGTGTTCACCAGCCTGCGCCTCGGGCGCACGGCCGAGACGGCGGGACGCTACGTGTTGCCCCAGGCCACCCAGGGCGAGCAGCGCACGCACGGGTTCTTCTACCGGCCGACGGGTCCGCAGGCCGGCGTGGTCGGGCTGCCGGTGCTCGGCGGAGGCGGGGATGGTGCCGGCGCGTCGGTGCTGTATCTGCACAACCGCGCATTGGCGCTGAGCGAAGCGGGGCAGCTGAAGGCGAAGTCCGGCGGTGCGCTGGCCGACGACTGCAAGGCCAGCTGCGTCGACTGGTACGGCAATGCCCGGCCGATCTTCATCGGCGAGCGCGTGTTCGCGCTGCTGGGCTACGAGCTGGTTGAAGGCGGTTTCGAGCGCGACCGCATCCGCGAACGGCGTCGCGTGGACTTCTCGCCGGGGCAGGTCATCGCCCGCTGAGGCGGGCAGGGCGGTGCGGGCATCGGCCCCACCGCCCGGGCTCGGAGATCAATCTCCGGGCATCAACGCTCGAGCAGGGGCAGCTTGCCGGGCTTGCCTTCCCATTCCTTGGCGTCCGCGAGCGGCTCCTTGCGCACGGTGATCACCGGCCACGCGGCGGACAGTTCGCGGTTGAGCGCGACGAAGGCCTCCTGGCCGGCCGGCACGTCGTCCTCGGGGTAGATCGCGTTGATCGGGCACTCCGGCTCGCAGAGGGTGCAGTCGATGCATTCGTCCGGGTCGATCACCAGGAAGTTCGGCCCCTCGTGGAAGCAGTCGACCGGGCAGACTTCGACGCAGTCGGTGTACTTGCACTTGATGCAGTTTTCGGTGACGACGAAAGGCATGGGGTCCGACCCTGGCAACGATGTCCGGGTAGTGTAAGGCTTGCTGCCGGGGAGGCGAAACTCTGGCAGGGCAGGCGTCGCTGCGTGGCCAGAGGCGCCCTCCGGTCGCGCAAAACGAAAAGCCCACGCTCGCGCGTGGGCTTTTGTTTGGCGCTCCCTACGGGATGGACGCGGCACATCCCTGTGCCGCGCCCTTCGGGCAGCCTTCGGCTGTGCAGGTTCGCTCCGGGCGAACCTGTCGAACCCCGGGGTTCGAACCCTCCGGTCGCGCAAAACGAAAAGCCCACGCTCGCGCGTGGGCTTTTGTTTGGCGCTCCCTACGGGATTCGAACCCGTGTTTTAGCCTTGAGAGGGCCACGTCCTAGGCCTCTAGACGAAGGGAGCAGAGCTTGGGCACGACCACCCGATGCAAGGGGGCGCAGCGCTGGATTCGTCGACCTGCATCGCTGGACCCGCTCGCCTCGAGGGCGGTGGCGGGCGTTGGATGCCGGCAGGCTGCTAGTATAGCCGGTCCCTCGTTTCCCACAAACACCCCCGATCCCCATCGCTGCCGTTTCGATGACCTCACCGATTTTCCTGCCAGCCGAGCCGCTGACCATTCCCCGAGATCAGCATGCGATCTCGCGCAAAGACATCAGTCCCAGTGCGTTGCGCGTGCTGTACCGGCTGCACGAGGCGGGGTACGGCGCCTATCTGGTAGGGGGCGCGGTCCGCGACCTGCTGCTGGGCGAACACCCCAAGGACTTCGACGTCGCCACCGATGCCACGCCCGAGCAGGTCAAGCACCTGTTCCGGAACTGCCGGCTGATCGGCCGCCGCTTCCGACTGGCGCATGTGGTCTACGGACGCGAGATCATCGAAGTCGCCACGTTCCGCGCCAACACCGACGACGGCAGCGGCGACCGGGAGACCGACGAGGACGGCCGCGTCCTGCGCGACAACGTCTACGGCACCATCGAGGACGATGCCGTCCGTCGCGATTTCACTGCCAACGCCCTGTATTACGCCATCGCCGATTTCTCGGTGCGCGACTACACCGGCGGCTTCGAGGACGTGCGCAACCGCACCCTCAAGCTGATCGGCGATCCCGAAACCCGCTATCGCGAGGACCCGGTGCGCATGCTGCGTGCGGTCCGCCTGGCGGCCAAGCTGCGTTTCACCATCGACCCGGCCAGTGCCGAGCCGATCGCCCGCCTCGCGCCGCTGCTGCAGGAAGCCGCCGCCGCCCGCCTGTTCGAGGAATGCCTGAAGCTGTTCCTGTCCGGCCATGCCGAGGCCAGCTTCCTCGGGCTCGAAGTCCACGGCCTGCTCGCGGGCCTGTTCCCAGAGACCGCGCGCGCCCTCGCATCGAACCGCAGCGGCGCGCTGCGCCGGATGCTGATCGAGGGCCTGCGCGCCACCGATGCGCGGATCGCGGCCGACGAGCCGGTGTCGCCCGCGTTCCTGTTCGCGCTGCTGCTGTGGCCGGCCTACTGCCGCACCCTGGCGATGCTGCAGGCCCAGGGCGTGCAGGCGGCCGACGCCGAACGTCGCGCCGCCGACCGCGTCACCCTGCACCAGGTCGATACCGTCGCCCTGCCGCGCCGGTTCTCGTTGCCGATGCAGGAGATCTGGCTGCTGCAGACGCGGTTCTCGCTGCGCCAGCGCAAGAAGGTAGTGCGGCTGCTGGCCCATCCGCGCTTCCGCGCCGCCTACGACTTCCTCCTGCTGCGGCAGGCCGCGTCGGATGGCCATGCTGCCGACATCGCCTTCTGGTCCGAAGCCCAGCTCGACCCCGACCACGCCCTGGCCGTGACCGCGGTCCGCGCCGAGATCGATGCCGAAGCGTCCGAAGAGGGCGGCGATGCGCGCAAGCCCCGTCGTCGGCGTCGCCGCAGGCCGGCCGCGACGGGGCACTGAGAAGGGCGCAGGATGTCCAGACTCCAGAACGCACCGGTGGTGGCCTTCATCGGCCTTGGCGGCAACCTCGGCGACCCGCTCGGCACGCTGCGCTCGGCCGTGCCCCGGCTGATGACCGTGCCGCGCAGCCGGTTCCTCGGCGCGTCCCGCTTCCATCGCACCCCGGCCTGGGGCGAACGCGACCAGGCCGACTTCGTCAATGCCGTGGTCGCGATCGAGACCGCCCTGGCGCCGAAGGTGCTGCTCGACGAGCTGCTCGGCATCGAGCGCCAGTTCGGACGCCAGCGGGGCGCCGATGGCAGCGGCCACGTCCGCTGGGGGCCGCGCACGCTCGACCTGGACATCCTGCTCTACGGCGCCGTCACCCTCGACACCCCCAGCCTGAAACTGCCGCATCCGCACCTGCACGAGCGCGCCTTCGCCCTGGTGCCGCTACTCGAACTGGTGGACGACATCGACATCCCCGGCCAGGGCAGCGCGCGCGCCGCGCTGGCGCGGCTGGACCGCAGCGGCATCCAGCCGCTGGCGGAACGCTGAGGACGCTCCGGCGTCCCGTATACGCCCGCGCATCGAATCCCCGACCTGCTAGGCTATTTGCTTCCGGCCTCTTCCATACCGGCCAACTATCGGATTCGCATGGCCTCTCGAGAAGACAAGCCCTGGACGGTGCCCGCCCTGGCTGATGCCAAGCGCGCGGGACGCAAGCTCGCGATGCTCACCGCCTACGATGCGGTGTTCGCGCGGGTGCTCGACCAGAATGGCGCCGACCTGATCCTGGTCGGCGATTCGCTCGGCATGGTGGTCAAGGGCCATGCCTCGACCCTGCCGGTCACCGTCGACGACATCGCTTACCACACCGCCGCCGTGGCGACCGGCCTGCAGCGCGCGCTGCTGATCGCCGACCTGCCGTTCCAGGCAGACGCCACCCCGGAGCGCGCGCTCGATGCCGCCACCCGCCTGCTCCAGGCCGGTGCGCAGATGGTCAAGCTCGAAGGCGCGGGCCCGCACAAGCTGGAGGCGATCCGCTATCTGGTCGAACGAGAGATTCCCGTGGCCGGCCACCTCGGCCTGACCCCGCAATCGGTGCTGCGCTTCGGCGGCTTCAAGGTGCAGGGACGCGAGGAACGTGCCGCCGCCAAGCTGCGCGAGGACGCGCTGGCCGTGGCCGAGGCCGGGGCTTCGCTGCTCGTCCTCGAATGCGTGCCCTCGGCGCTGGCGCAGGCGGTCACCGCCGCCAGCCCGATCCCGACCATTGGCATCGGCGCCGGCCCGCACTGCGATGGCCAGGTGCTGGTGCTGCACGATTTCCTCGGCCTCGACAGCGGCCACCGGCGTCCGAAGTTCGTGAAGGACTTCCTGGCCGAAGGCGGCTCGGTCGCCGGCGCGGTGCGCGCCTACTGCGACGCGGTCCGCAACGGCAGTTTCCCCGCTGCGGAACACGCCTACCAATGACGAACCTGCGCGCGGCCGCCTTCGCCCTGGCGATGGGCCTGCCGCTCGCGGCGGCCTCCGCGCCGCCGTCCCCGCGCGAGACGCCGGTCGTGGTCGGCGAGCAGGAAGACCTCGATGCTTGCGGCAGTTGGGCCGAGGTGCATGGCCTGAACCCGAAGGGCGACGGTTTCCTGGCCGTGCGCGCGGGGCCGGGCGTGTCGCATGCGATGCGCGACCGCCTGCGCGAGGGCGATGGCCTGTTCGTGTGCGGCGGCTCCGCGGATGGCGCCTGGCTGTCGATCGTCTATCCGCGCAAGGGACAGGACGCCGCCGACTGCGGCGTGTCCAGCGCGCTGCCGGCGCCGCGCGCGTATCGCGGCCCCTGCGCCTGGGGCTGGGTCCGCGCCGACTGGGTCCGCATCCTCGCCGGTTGACCCGGCCTCCACGCATTCCCTCCGAGACACGATGTCCATGATCGAAACCATCACCGAACTCCAGCGACTGCGCGCCTGCATCCTCGGCTGGCGCCGCGAAGGGCTGCGCATCGGCTTCGTGCCGACCATGGGCAACCTGCACGCGGGGCACTATTCGCTGGTCGCGCTGGCGCGCAAGCACGCCGACCGGGTGATTTCGAGCGTGTTCGTCAATCCGACCCAGTTCGGTCCGAACGAGGATTTCACCCGCTATCCGCGCACGCCCGAGGCCGATACCAGCGGCCTGGAGGCCGCCGGCTGCGATGCGCTGTGGCTGCCGACGGTCGAAGGCATGTATCCGTTCGGCGTCGACCTCGCGGTGCGCATGCGCGTGCCGGGCATCGCCGACGTGCTGGAGGGCGCGCATCGTCCGGGTCATTTCGACGGTGTCTGCACCGTGGTCGCGCGCCTGCTCAACCAGGTGCAGCCGGACGTGGCCGCGTTCGGCAAGAAGGATTTCCAGCAGGTCGCGGTGATCCAGCAGATGGTCACCGACCTGGCGTATCCGCTCACGTTGCTGCGTGGCGAGATCGTCCGCGAACCCGACGGTCTGGCGATGAGCTCGCGCAACCAGTACCTCACGCCGGAAGACCGCGTGGTCGCCGCCGAGATCCACCGCACGCTGCAGGCGATGCGCGAGCGACTGCAGTCCGGCGCGACGCGCAGCGTGGTCGAGGCCGAAGGCGAGCAGCGCCTGGCGCAGGCGGGTTTCGCCGTGGATTACGCGGCCGTGCGCGCGCCGGATCTGTCCGAGCCCGACGACGCGCCGGGCCCGCGCGTGGTCCTGATCGCGGCGCGACTGGGGCGCACGCGCCTGATCGACAACCTCGAGTTCACGCTCGGCTGACCTGTCGCCTGTCGCGCGCAGCGTCGCGGGACAGGTGATGCGACACGACCCGATGCGCTGCGTGACTGCAGCATGACTGCGCGGCGGCCCGTCGGCGCAGCGTGGACAGGCTGCGCGCCAACTTGCCGGACATCGCATCCGCAGCGAATTCGATCTGGCATGATGGGGCGATTGACCTCTGTGCCGTTGCGCTTCTCGAGTGAATTCGCCCCCATGACGTCATCGAGCTACGAAACCCTCCGCGCGCATGCGCGGCGCCTCCAGCATCGCCCGCTGTCCGCGCTGATCGCCGAAGACACCCATCGCCCGCGCGACTTCGCGCTGCGCAGCGGCGCGCTGTACGCGAGCTTCGCGCGCCAGCGCTACGACCGCGAAGCGCTCGACACGCTGTTCGCGCTCGCAGAATCCGCCGACCTTGCCGGCGCGCTGTGCCGCCTGTTCGACGGCCACGTCGTCAACGTCACTGAAAACCGCGCGGCCCTGCATACCGCGCTGCGCAGCGACCTCTCCAGCGCCGATGCCGCCCGCGACGCCACCGCGCAGTCACGCGCGGTGCGCGCGCGCATGGCGACCCTGGTCGAGCGGCTGCGCGACTCCGACATCACCGACATCGTCAGCGTCGGCATCGGCGGTTCCGATCTCGGGCCGCGCCTGGTCGCCGATGCGCTGTCCGACGATGCTGGCGGCCTGCGCGTGCATTTCGTCTCCAATGTCGATGGCAACGCGATGCGCCGCACGCTGTCGAAGCTCGATCCATCGCGCACCGCCGCCGTGCTGATCTCCAAGACCTTCGGCACGCAGGAAACCCTGCTCAACGGCCGCATCGTGCGCGAGTGGCTCGGTGCGCACGCCTCGCGCGACGGCGGCCGCGTGTATGCGGTCAGCGCCAATGTCGAGCGCGCCGCCGCGTTCGGCATCGCCGAGGATCGCATCCTGCCGATGTGGGACTGGGTCGGTGGTCGCTACTCGCTGTGGTCGGCGGTCGGTTTCCCGATCGCGCTGGCGATCGGCATGGAGGGCTTCGAGCGCCTGCTCGCCGGTGCCGCCGAAATGGACGCGCACACGCTGGCGACGCCGCTGCGCGACAACCTCGCGGTGTGGCACGCGCTCACCGCGATCTGGAACCGCAACGCGCTGGAGGCCGGTTCGCACGCGGTGCTGCCTTACGACGAACGCTTGCGCCTGCTGCCGAACTACCTGCAGCAGCTGGTCATGGAAAGCCTCGGCAAGTCCGTGCGCCTCGACGGCAGCCCGCTGTCGCTGGACACCGTGCCGGTGTGGTGGGGCGGGGCGGGCACCGACACCCAGCACAGCTTCTTCCAGGCCCTGCACCAGGGCACGCAGGTGGTGCCTGCGGATTTCATCGGCGTGCTGCGCGCCGACCATGCGCACGAGGAGAACCACGCCGCGCTGCTGGCGAATCTCCTGGCGCAGACCGAAGCCTTCGCCAACGGCCAGGCCAGCGACGATCCGCACCGCCTCTACGCGGGCAACCGCCCGAGCACGCTGCTCCTGCTCGATGCGCTCACGCCCGAATCGCTGGGCGCGCTGATCGCGCTCTACGAACACAGCGTCTACCTGCAGTCGGTGCTGTGGGGCATCAATGCTTTCGACCAGTTCGGCGTCGAACTCGGCAAGCAGGTCGCGAACCGCCTACTGCCGGCGCTGCGTGGCGAAGCAGACGCCGACGACCCGGTCACGCGCGCGCTGCTGGACGAGATCCGCCGACGGTCCTGACGCGCGTCAGCCCTTCGCCGCTGGCGTCGGCTTGTACGCGAGCCAGGAGGCTGCTCCGATCACCACGGCGGCGAGCAGCAAGCCGAACACCGTGCGCTGCGACTCGGTGAGATGGGGGAATGCCGCGTCGAACGCGGTCGCACGCTGCAGCATCGTCCAGGCGGTGAAGGCCAGCGGCGGGATCGCCGCGCGCGCCCAGTCTGCTGCGCCCATCTGCGTGCGCCAGCTGGTTTTCTCGACCTTCGCGGCGCTCCATGCGGCGTAGAGCCGGGGCACCAGATACAGGGCCATGCCGATCAGCGCCAAGGCCCAGAAGGCGATCTCGAGCGAACCAGGATCGGAGATCAGCGTGAGCGTGCTCGGTGCAGCGCCGGCGGCCTCCGGCGCTCCGGTGATGGCGGCTTTCGTGGCGGCGGGGACGGCGTCCGGCGGAACGATCCGCGTCGTCGCGCCGAGGATCAGCGCATGCAGCGTCAGCACTTCGGCCGGCACCAGGGCGGCCATGGCTTCGACGTAGCCATTCACGGTGGCCGGCTCGTTCGCAGGCGCGTCCTCGTCGCTGCCGCCAGTGGCCTTGGTGAACGTGCGGAGGGTCGTGTCGGCTGCCGGGGCGGCTGCAGCGGTCTTCCTCTGCTGTGCGATCTGCGCGTACAGGAACGAGCTCATGGCGACTCCTTGCATGCTGGCGGGGCGATGGTGCGGGGCGTGCCCGCAGCCGGTCCGATGCGCCTTGCGTCCAGCGGCTCCCCGTCGCCCCGGGCGCATGCAGTCTCGCGATCTTCCCTCTGCGGACGAGTAGAAACCAATCCCCGGGCGCGTTCAAGCGATCGGGCGCGTCCTCAGGGATTCGATCTCGATTCGATGCCGATCCCGTGCCGACGCAGGGCCCATTCGACATGCTCGCGCACCATGGCATCGTCGATGTCGCGCCGCGAGTGCAGGGCCGCGACCACGTCCGGCGTGGTCGGTGCGTTGCCCAGCGCTATGGCGAGGTTGCGCAGCCAGCGCGCGTGGCCGCTGCGCCGGATCGGCGAGCCTTCCGTGCGCTGCAGGAACTCGGCCTCGCTCCAAGCGAACAGGTCGGCCAGCGTCGCCTTGTCGAGGTCGTTGCGCGCGCGGAAATCCGGTTCGTCGGTGGTCTTCGCGAACTTGTTCCAGGGGCAGACGAGCTGGCAGTCGTCGCAGCCGAAGATGCGGTTGCCGATCAGTGGGCGCAGGTCCTCGTCGATCGTGCCCTCGTGTTCGATGGTGAGATAGGCGATGCAGCGCCGCGCGTCCAGCCGGTAGGGCGCGATGATGGCCTGCGTGGGGCAGATGTCGATGCAGCGCGTGCAGGTGCCGCAATGCGCGGTCGCGGGTGGATCCACGGGGAGGGGCAGGTCGACGTAGATCTCGCCGAGGAAGAACCAGGATCCGCCGTCCCTGTCGATCAGGCAGGTGTGCTTGCCGATCCAGCCCAGCCCGGCGTTCCTCGCCAGTGCCCGCTCCAGTACCGGCGCGGAATCCACGAACACGCGGAAGCCGAACGGCCCGATTTCCGCAGCGACGCGATCGGCCAGTTTCTGCAGGCGGTTGCGCATGAGCTTGTGATAGTCGCGGCCCAGCGCGTAGCGCGCGACGTAGGCGCGTTCGCCGTCCTCCAGCGTGGCCCAGGCTTCGCCCGGGTCGCGGCCGTAGTCCAGGCCCACCGAGATCACCCGCAGCGTGCCGGGGACCAGGTCCGCGGGCCGACTGCGCTTGTCGCCGTGTTCGGCCATCCAGCGCATCGAGCCGTGCAGGCCCTTGTCCAGCCAGTCGCGCAGGTGGCGCTCGTCCTCCGCCAGTTCGATCCCCGAGATGCCGCAGCGCTGGAATCCGGCCTCGGCCGCGAGCGCGCGGATGCGGTCCGCCAGTACGGCGAAGTCGGGGCTTGCGTGCGGAGGCTGCGCGTCGGTGTCCACGCCGGAAGTATAGAATCCGTGCATGCGCATCGCGTCCTTCCCTGCCTTGCAGACCGTCTACCTCGGTGCCGCCATCCGCGCCGCCGAAGGCATCGCAATGTCGCGCTTCGGCCTGGACGAAGACGATCTCATGGCCCGTGCCGGCCTGGCCGCGTGGCGCCTGGTGCTCGAGCGCTGGCCGCAGGCGCAGCGCATCGGCGTGGCCTGCGGGCCCGGCAACAACGGGGGCGATGGCTACGTGCTCGCCGCGCTGGCGCTGGGCTCGGGGCGCCAGGTGTCGCTGCTGCAGCTCGGCGAAGGTCCGGGATCCGACGTGGCCCGGCGCGCGCAGGCCGTTTTCCTGCAGACCGGCGGCCAGGTGTCGACGTTCAGTGCCGATGCCGCGCTGCCGCAGGTCGACCTGTGGGTCGATGCGCTGTTCGGCATCGGCCTGCACCGCGCGCTCCACGGCGCCGCCGTCGACCTGGTCCACGCCTTGAACCGTGCCACCGCCGACCAGGACCGCCGCGTACCGCTGTTCGCGCTCGACGTGCCCTCGGGCCTGAATGCCGACACCGGCGACGACCATGGCCTCTGCGTGCGTGCCGACGTCACCCTGGCCTTCATCGTCGGCAAGCCCGGGCTGTATACCGGTCGTGGTCGCGTGGCCGCCGGAGAGGTCGTCGTCGATGCGCTGGGCCTGGCCGATCATCTGTTCGACGATCTCGAACCGGCCGCGCGCATCGCGCGCGCCGATGCGCTGCCGGCCTGCTTCGCGCCGCGCCCGCGCGATGCCCACAAGGGCCATTTCGGTCATGTGCTCTGCGTCGGCGGCGACCACGGTTACGGCGGTGCGCTCGCGCTCTGCGCCGAAGCCGCGCATCGCGTGGGCGCCGGGCTGGTCAGCGCCGCCACGCGCGCGGAGCACGTCCCGGTCCTGCTCACGCGTCGTCCCGAAACCATGGTGCGCGCTGTCGACGATGGCCATGCATTGAAGCCGCTGCTCGACAAGGCGACGGTCGTCGCGATCGGCCCGGGCCTCGGTGCCGGCGAATGGAGCATGTGGTTGTTGTACGCGGCGATGGAGGCCGGAAAGCCCATCGTCTTCGATGCCGATGCGCTCAACACCCTGTCGCGCCGCGATGCGGAAGCGCTGCCCGATGCCGTGCTGACGCCGCACCCCGGCGAAGCCGCGCGCCTGCTCGGCACGACCACCGACGCGATCGCGAGCGACCGCCTGCGCCACGCGCGCCAGCTCGCCGCGCGCTTCGATTGCGCGGTCGTGCTCAAGGGCGCGGGCACGGTGGTCGCGGCGCCCGGACAGGTGCCGATCCTCATCGATGCCGGCAATCCCGGCATGGCCACCGGCGGCATGGGCGACGTGCTGACGGGCGTCATCGCCGGCCTGATCGCGCAGGGCGCCGCGCCGTTCGATGCCGCGGCCTGCGGCGCGTTGCTGCATGCGGTCGCGGCGGATCGCGCTGCGAGGGATGGCGGCGAACGCGGGCTGCTGCCCTCCGACCTGTTCGCGACCCTGCGTCGATCCGCGAATCCGGACGCCTCTGCATGAGTGCGTTCTCGACGCATCTCGCCGATGCCGAGGCCACCGCACGTTTCGCCGAAGCGCTGGCCGCGACCTCGCCGATGCCTGCCGTGGTCCATCTCCACGGCGACCTCGGTGCGGGCAAGTCGACCCTCGCACGCGCCTGGCTGCGCGCGCTGGGCGTGCAGGGCGCGATCCGCAGTCCGACCTACACCTTGGTCGAGCGCTATCCGCTGACGACCGGCGAGGCGCTGCACCTCGATCTGTATCGCATCGGCGACGGCGCCGAGCTGGAATTCCTGGGGCTGGACGATGTCGACGCTGCCCTCTGGCTGGTGGAGTGGCCCGAGCGGGCAGGGGACGCGCTGCCCCAGGCCGATCTGCGCATCGCGCTGTCGATCGAGGGGCAGGGGCGCCGTTGTGAACTGCGTCCCGGAACCGGGGCGGGACAGGCCTGGCTGGATCGCATGCAGTCGGTTGCGGGGCATAGCTGACCCCAGTCGACAGGAAGTTCAGGCAGGTCACGGATTATTAAGGGAAAAGTGCTTGAAAATTTCCCTTGCCGGTGGTTCACTGGCCGGCATGCGCATCAAGGGGACCACCATCCAGCAGATCATCCTGGGGCTCGCGCTCCTGGTCGCCCTGTGCTGGAACCTTGCGCAAGCCAACGAAATCAAGGGTTTGCACCTCGCCGACGGTCCCACCGGCACCCGCGCCGAACTGCAGCTCCAGTCACAGGTCGCGTTCCGCACCATGCGGTTGTCGGCGCCCGAACGCTTCGTCGTCGACCTGCCCGACACCGCCGCACGCAATCTCCGTCTCCCGGCCCCTGCCGGCATCGTGAAATCCGTCCGCACCGGCCAGCCCGCGCCGGGCGTGACCCGCGTCGTCTTCGACCTCACCGCACCCGTCGCACCGCTCAAGCCGCGTCTCGAAGCCGGTGCCGATGGCGCGCGGCTGGTGGTCGAATGGCCCGGCGATGGTCCTGCCAAGCCGCCGGTCGCCACGGCTTCGACGACAGCTCCGGCGGCGACGCCTGCCGCTGCCCATGTCGCATCCCCGACTGCAGCTGCGCAGCCTGCGAATCCGGCGCCGCCGACCACCTCGCAGTCCGCTGCGCCTGTCTCCGCAGCGCCGACCACGGTCGCCGCCGCCAGCACCGGCGCGCCGAAGCCGACCGCGCCCGCCGCGTCCCCGGTCCCTTCGCCTGCGAATACATCCGCGAATGCGCCTGCAAATCTGCCGGCCACGGCCGCCGTGCCGACGCCGGAGCAGCCTGCGGCCCCCGCAGCGGCCGAAGCACTGGCACCGGGCAAGACCCTGCGCGACCTGCGCGCCGGCACGCGTCCGCTGATCATCGCGATCGACGCCGGCCACGGCGGCCAGGATCCGGGCGCGATCGGTCCAACCGGCAAGCGCGAGAAGGATGTGACCCTCGCCATCGCCCGCGAACTGGCGCGGCAGGTGAACGCGACGCCTGGTCTCAAGGCCTTCCTGACCCGCGATTCGGACATGTTCCTGCCGTTGCACCGTCGCGGCCAGCTCGCGCGTCAGGCGAAGGCCGACATCTTCATCTCGATCCACGCCGACGCTGCCGAGAACCGTTCCGCGAAGGGCTCGTCGGTGTATGTGCTGTCGACGCGCGGCGCATCCTCGCAGCGCGCCCGCTGGCTGGCCGACAAGGAAAACGCCTCCGACCTGATCGGTGGCGTCAGGCCGAAGAACGACAACACCCTGGCGTCCGTGCTGCTCGACCTGACCCAGAGCGGGCAGATGAAGGCCTCGGAAGATGCGGCGAATCATGTGCTCTCCGGTCTGAAGGGCGTGGGCTACAACCACAAGCCGAACATCGAGCGCGCGAATTTCGCGGTGCTGCGCACCTCGGACATGCCGGCGATGCTGGTCGAGACCGCCTTCATCTCGAACGCTGACGAAGAGCGTCGTCTCGTCGATCCTGCGTTCCAGCGCAACCTGGCGCGCGCGGTGCTGCAGGGTGTGGATACGTATTTCACCCGCCAGCCGCCGCCGGGGACGCTGTACGCCGCCCGCGCCAAGGCGCTGGAAGGCGGCACGGTTGTTGCCAGCGCCGCGAGCGCGTCGGCGAAGCCGGCGACCAGCGGCGGCAGCCCCTGACCGGGGCCTGATCCCGATTCGAACTTCGGCACAGGCATCGGCGCGGATTTTCCGTGCCGGTGCCTGCATCTTCATGGCACATGTCACGACCGTGGCCCCGACGCCCGGGCTATCATCGTCGTCCTTCCAAGACCGGCCGCGGATGCGGCGACCTCGACGACGTGACGATCCGCCAGCTGCCCGACACCCTCGTCAACCAGATCGCCGCCGGCGAAGTCATCGAGCGCCCGGCGTCGGTCGTCAAGGAGCTGGTCGAGAACGCCATCGACGCCGGTGCGACCCGGGTCGACATCGACCTGGAGGATGGCGGGGTCCGGCTGATCCGCATCCGCGACGATGGCGGCGGCATCCCGCCCGAGGAGCTGCCGCTGGCGATCCAGCGCCACGCGACCAGCAAGATCGCCTCGCTCGACGATCTCGAAGCGGTGGCCACGCTGGGCTTCCGCGGCGAAGCGCTGCCGTCGATCGCTTCCGTCAGCCGCTTCAGCATCGCCTCGCGACAGGGCGGCGACGGACGCGGCACGGTGCTGCAGGTCGAGGGCGGTCGCGTCGGCGAAGTCGCGCCGAAGCAGTTGCCGCCGGGCACGACGGTCGAAGTCCGCGATCTTTTCTTCAACGTGCCGGCGCGACGCAAGTTCCTGCGCGCCGAGCGCACCGAGCTGGGGCACATCGAGGAATGGTTGCGCCAGCTCGCGCTCGCGCGACCGGACGTTGAACTGCGCGTCACCCACAACGGCAAGCCGCTGCGGCGCTACAAGGGCGGCGAGTCGGGCACGCTGTTCTCGGCCGACCGTCTCGGCGAAACCCTCGGCGAGGAATTCCTCGCGAACGCGCTGCAGGTCGACCACGAAACCCCGGTGTCCACCGAGAGCGGCAGCACGATGCGCCTGCGCGGCTGGATCGCGCGTCCGGCCTATTCGCGGGCCAGCGCCGATCAGCAATATCTGTACGTCAACGGTCGCGCGGTGCGCGATCGCAGCGTCGCGCATGCGGTGAAGCAGGCGTATGCCGACGTGCTGTTCCACGGTCGTCAGCCGGCCTATGTGCTGTTCCTCGACGTCGATCCGCGTCGCGTCGACGTCAACGTGCATCCGGCCAAGCACGAGGTGCGCTTCCGCGATTCGCGCGCGATCCACGATTTTGTGTATCGCACGCTCAGTGCGGCGCTGGCGGAGACGCGTGCGGGCGCGACCGCAGGCATCGATACCGCCACCGGCGAGCTGGTGGCTTCGACATCTTCGCCAATGTCCTCGGCGATGCCGTCGTCGCAAGCCTTCGCGGCCTATGGCGGACAGCCGGCGGTGCGTCCCGATGCCTCGGCCTGGAACCGGCCGATGCCGCAGACCGGGCTGGGCCTGCGCGTCGACGAGGCGAGGGCAGCCTATGGCGCGCTGTACGGCGCATCCACCGCGCCGCAGCCGGCGGTGCGCCCCCTGCCGGAGGTCGCGGACGGCGAGATCCCGCCGCTGGGCTATGCGGTGGCGCAGCTGCACGGCATCTACATCCTCAGCGAGACCGTCGACGGTCTGATCGTGGTCGACATGCACGCCGCGCACGAGCGCATCGGCTACGAGAAGCTGAAATCCGCGCACGACAGCATCGGCCTGCGCATGCAGCCGCTGCTGGTGCCACAGACCATCGCGGTGTCCGAACGCGAGGCCGAGACAGCCGAACGCGAGGCCGAGACCCTCGCGGCGCTGGGCTTCGAGATCACCCGCAGCGGGCCGCAGGCGCTGGCGCTGCGCGGCGTGCCGGCGCTGCTGGCCGACGGCGAGGTCGAGGCCCTGTTCCGCGACGTGATCGCGGATCTGGTCGAGCACGGCGCCTCGCGCCGGGTCGCCGGTGCCCGCGACGAGCTGCTCGCGACCATGGCCTGCCATGGCGCGGTGCGCGCCAACCGCCGGCTCAGCCTGCCGGAGATGAACGCGCTGCTGCGCGAGATGGAGGCGACGGAACGCTCCGGCCAATGCAATCATGGCCGTCCGACGTGGGCGAAGTTCACCCTGGGCGAGATCGACCGCTGGTTCCTGAGAGGACGCTGACATGCATGTGCTCCGTGATCGCACCTTCCAAAAAGTCGTGCACCTGGCCGGCATGGGTTTGATGCTGGCGCTGCTCTCCGGTTGCGGTAACGACGAGCCCAAGGCTGCGACGCCGATGAGCGAGGAAGAAGCGCGCTACCTGTCCGACGAGAATCTCTGGCGCGTCCAGCGCGAGGAACAGCTGGTGAAGCCCGACGGCTGGACCAGCCTGATCGCCCTGCATTTCCTCACCCTGCAGTCGCACTACATCGGCAGCAGCCCGCGCAGCGGCATGCGCATCCCGCTGGGGCCCGACTCGCTGGGCATGATCCAGCGCAGCGGCGACCGCGTGTTCTTCGTGCCCGAACCGGGCCTGTCGCTGACCGTCGATGGCGAGCCGCTGAAGGGCCGCGTCGAACTGAAGGACGACAGCGCCGGTGCGCCGACGGTGATCGGCTTCGACGACGGCAAGGGCCGGCTGAACCTGATCACCCGGGGCGGAAGGCAGGCAGTGCGCGTGCGCCACGAGGATGCGCCGACGCGGAAGAACTTCATCCCGATCGAGTTCTGGAAGCCGGACCCGTCCTGGCGCGTGCAGGCGCGCTTCGTGCCGCATCCGCCGGGCAAGGCGCTGGAGATCGGCACGATCATCGGCACCACCGAGGTCATGCCCAACCCCGGCGCCTTCGAATTCCAGCGCGACGGCAGGACCTACCGCATCGAAGCCCTGGACCAGGGCGAAACAACCCTGCAGTTGATCATCGCCGACCGCACCAGCGGTCACGAAAGCTACGGCGCCGGCCGTTATCTCGATGTCGCGCGCCCGGGCCCGGACGGCAAGGCAGTGATCGACTTCAACCGCGCCTACAATCCGCCCTGCGCCTTCACGCAGTTCGCGACCTGCCCGCTGCCGCCGAACGAGAACCGCCTCGACCTGGCGATCACCGCCGGCGAGAAGCGCTACCCGCCGAAGAAGAAAGCCTGACCCCCTCGTCGCGCCCCCACGGACCTTTCACGAACCATGCGCTCCAAACCCATGCGCTCCCGAACCCTGCTCATCGGCCTGCTCGTCGCCGCCATCGCCACCGTCTCCGCGGTCGCCGCCACCAAGTCAGGCCCGCGCAAGGCCGCAGCCGCCCCGCAGACGCCGCCGGTGCCGCTGCTGTGGAAGGTGTCGGACGGCGACAACGACCTGTACCTGCTCGGTTCCTTCCATCTGCTGAAGCCTGCGGATTACCCGCTGTCGCAGGATGTCGACCTGGCCTTCGACGATGCCGAAGCGCTGGTGTTCGAGCTGTCGCCGGAGGAAATGACCTCGCCGGCGCTGGCGCAGGCCATGGCCCAGGCCGCGCTGCGCACCGACGGCAAGCCCCTGAGCCACGAACTGCCCGAGCCGATGCTCAAGCAGCTGCAGGCCTGGATGAAAGCCAATTCCGGTACGCTCGAAACGATGGGCCTGCACGGCGACATGCTGCTGGCCTTCGATGCCTGGTTCGTCGGCCTGACGATCTCGATCATCGAGATGCGCAAGCAGGGCCTCGATCCGGAGCAGGGCCTCGACAAGCATTTCATGGCCCGCGCGGCTAAGGCCGGCAAGGCCGCAACGGGCCTCGAGAAGGGCCGCGAGCAGATCGCGATCTTCGACACCATGGGCAAGGTCGAGCAACTGCAGTTCCTCGAAGAGGCGCTGAGCGAAGCGCACAAGTCGGGCGAGGAGATCGAGCGTCTGCATACCGCGTGGCGCCGGGGCGATGCCGCGCAGTTGTGGCAGGGCATGGCGGTCGAGATGCGCGACGAGTATCCGAAGCTCTACCAGCGCATCAATATCGCGCGCAACGACGCCTGGGTGCCCAAGCTGCAGGCGATGCTCGACCGTCCCGGAACCGACGACACCCTGGTGGTGGTCGGCACGCTGCATCTGCTCGGCGAGGACGGCGTGGTCGAGAAGCTGCGCGCGAAGGGCTATCGCGTCGAACGCGTCTGCACCGGCTGTTCGCCGGAGACGGCGGTCGGGACAGGCAAGTCGCCCGCGACGGCGAAGCCGGCTGCCGGCAGCAAGTGATGGGTTTCACCCCTCCGGGCGTCCAGCCCATGCTGGCGCTCGGCGGTGGCTTGAGCGCGATCGCTGCGCTGGCGCACATCGGCTGCATCGTCTTCGGCGCGTCCTGGTACCGCTTCTTCGGCGCGGGCGAGCGCATGGCGCGCATGGCCGAGACGGGCGATCCGACGGCCGCGTTCATCACTGCGGGCATCGCCGCCGTGCTGATGCTGTGGGCGGCCTACGCCCTGTCCGCAGCCGGCGCGCTGCCGCGCATGCCGTGGTCGAAGCTGGCGCTGTCGGCGATCACCGGCATCTACCTGCTGCGCGGGCTGGCCGGGATCGGCGTGGCCCTGTTCGTCGCCGACACCGAACAGGGGACGCCGTTCTGGTGGTGGAGTTCGGCCATCTGCCTGGCGTTCGGCACGGTGCATGCCTGGGGTCTGTCGCGGATCTGGGACCGCCTCTGACGCGACCCTGCCCAGTCCGGACTCAGTCCTGCGCGTGCTCGCGTTGGCCCAGGGTGTCGACCAGCACGATCTTCTGCCAGATGTTCGCCGACAGCCCGGTGGTCAGGCCCTGGATGTCGTTGACCGCGCTGAGCACCTGCGGGTCGTCGATGTCCTGCACGTACAGCGCGGCGACCTTGCTGATCAGCGCCAGCATCTCGGTGCAGTAGTCGAGGTAGCGGCCGAGCTCGAAGCGGTCGAGCGTGCGTTTCGGCGACGAGACCGTGCCGCGCTCCGGCGACAGCAGCTGCTCCGGGTCCTTGGTCAGCTGGTGCATGTCGATGACGTGGGCGAGGCTGCGCAGCTGGTGCAGCGCATGCAAGGCCTTGTTGCGCTTGAGCCGGGTTTCCACGGACACCAGGAAGAACACGGCCACGCCGAGGAAGATCACGTCGTTGATCGCCGACTCGATGATCTGCAGCAGCGGGAACAGCTCGATCCGCGAGGTCGGCGTCGGCGCGGTCATGGCGATGCCGACCACCACCGAGAGCATGCTGGCGATCACCACGCCCGTGGCGATGCGGATCGGCCAGTGCGGCCGGCGCGCTTCGGCGATGTGCCTCGAGCTCTCGCGCGCCACGTCGACCAGCTCGCTGGCGACCTTCGACAGGCCGGATTCGGGAAAGCGTTCGCGGATGCGCGCTGCGAGGCGCTCGCCGGTGGCGAGGATCGCCGCCTCGTCGAGGGCGCGGTAGGTCATGCCGCAGCGGCTCTTGAAGGCATGTCTGCGGGGACCAGCACGATGCAGTCGACCGGGCAGGCCGGCACGCAGAGCTCGCAGCCGGTGCACAGCGGTTCGATCACCACGTGCATGTGCTTGGCGGCGCCGATGATCGCGTCGACCGGGCAGGCCTGGATGCACTTGGTGCAGCCGATGCAGTCGGCCTCGACGATCACCGCGACCGGGGCCGGCGCCTTGTGCGCGCCGCGTGAGCGGTCGTAGGGACGCGCGGGCACGCCCAGCGCCCGTGCCAGCGCGCGCGCGCCGGCATCGCCGCCGGGCGGGCAATGATCGACACCGGCCTCGCCCTGCGCCATCGCCTCCGCGTACGGCCGGCAGCCCGCATAGCCGCATTGCCCGCACTGGGTCTGCGGAAGCAGGCGGTCGAGGCGTTCGACGAGGTCGGTAGTCACGAGTGTGGGCGGGATGTCAAACGGAACCGGTGGTTTGAAAGCCCTCCCCTTCAAGGGGAGGGAGAAAAGCGGGGTCGCTCAGGGCTTGGCGGGCACGGCGCAGTAGGCCGCGAACGCATCGGCGTCGTTGGCGAACTTCTTCTCCTCGGCCAGTTCCCACGGACGCACGCAGCGGTTCTCGCGCGCGCACCAGCTGTAGCCGGCCGCGGGCAGGCAGCCGTTGGCATCGCGATCCCCGCCGATGGCGCGCTGCGGCGGGGCGTCCGGCTTGACCGGCGTGTTGCGCACCTCGGGCGGGACGCTGTAGCAGGCGGCCAGCGAAGCGGTCAGGCAGAGCAGGGGCAGCAGGCGCAGCGTGGTCATCGCGGGATCTCCCGGGTGATGGATGGGTCGAGCGGGTGAAGCGTATGCGTGCAGGCGTCTCAGCGGACCGGCATGCCCGGCAGCGCGCCGTCGTCGGCATCGAGCAGCGCCAGCGCACCGCCATCGAAGCCGGCGGAGAGGATCATGCCCTCGCTCATGCCGAAGCGCATCTTGCGCGGCGCGAGATTGGCGATGAACACCACGCTGCGGCCGACCAGCTTCTCCGGCTCGGCGTAGCTGGCGCGGATGCCGGAGAAGATCTGGCGCTCACCAAGGTCGCCCGCGTCGAGCTTGAAGCGCAGGAGCTTGTCGGATCCCTCCACGAAGCCGCATTCGAGCACCTTGCCGATGCGCAGGTCGAGCTTCGCGAAGTCCTCGATGCCGATGTACTCGCTCTTCGGCGCTTCGGCCTTCGCTTCATCGCTCTTCGTAGGAGCGGCTTCAGCCGCGAGCTTTTTCGAGGAAGCCACCGAAGAGCTCGGGGCTGAAGCCCCTCCTACAACGGCGGGAGCAGGCTGCAGCGAATCCTTGGAAGCTTCGGTCATGGCGTCGATCTGTTTCGGGTCGATTCGGGTGAAGAGTGGGGTGTAGGGCTGGATGGTGTGGCCGAGCAGCGGCGCATCGAGGTCCGGCCAGCGCGATACGGATGCGGCGAGGAAGCTTTCCGCCTGCGCGATGATGGTCGGCAGCACGGGCTTGAGATAGGCCGCGATCAGGCGGAACAGGTTCAGCGCCGTGGTGCAGACTGCCTGCAGCCGCTCCTGACTGCCAGGGACATCGGTCTGCTTGGCCATGGTCCAGGGCGCGGTATCGGCCACGTAGGCATTCGCTTCGTCGCAGGCTTCCATGATGCTGCGCAGCGCAGCAGCGGCGTTGTTGGCCGCATAGGCGTCGACGATGCTCGCGCGACGCGCCAGCGTCGACGCGTAGAGCTCGGCGCCGCGACCGGCGTCGAGCGTCGCGCCGAGACGGCCATCGAACTGCTTCGAGATGAACCCCGCGCAGCGACTGGCGATGTTGACGAACTTGCCGACCAGATCGCTGTTCACGCGGGCGACGAAATCGCTGAGGTTCAGGTCGACGTCTTCCACCTGACCGTTGGTCTTGGTGGCGAAGTAATAGCGCAGGGCTTCGCTCGGCAGACCACTGTCGAGGTACGTCCTGGCCATGATGAAGGTGCCGCGCCCCTTCGACATCTTGGTGCCGTTCACCGTGAGGTAGCCGTTGACGTGCAGTCGTGTCGGCGTGCGGAAGCCGGCACCTTTCAGTACCGACGGCCAGAACAACCCGTGGAAGTTCACGATGTCCTTGCCGATGAAGTGGTGCATCTCGGCGTCGCTGCCGGCCTTGGTGAACGCGTCGAAGTCGTAGCCTTTCGCCTCGCACAGCGCCTTGAAGCTGCTGAGGTAGCCGATCGGCGCGTCGAGCCAGACGTAGAAATACTTGCCGGGCTGGCCGGGGATCTCGAAACCGAAGTAGGGCGCGTCGCGGGAGATGTCCCACGGGCGCAGGCCGCCTTCGGCGTCCAGCCATTCCTGCAGCTTGGCCTTGACGCCGGACACGGCGACATCGCCGGACAGCCAGTCGCGCAGGAAACCGTCGAACTGGCCCAGCTCGAAGAAGAAATGCTCGGATTCGCGCAGTTCCGGTGTCTCGCCGCTCAGGACCGAGCGCGGTTCCTTCAGCTCGGTCGGCGCATAGGTCGCGCCGCAGACCTCGCAGTTGTCGCCGTACTGGTCGGCGCTGCCGCAGTTCGGGCAGATGCCCTTGATGTAGCGGTCGGGCAGGAACATGCCCTTGGCCGGGTCGTAGAACTGCTGCACGGTCTTGCGGCCGATGTGGCCGTTGGCGTCGAGCCGGGTGTAGATGGCTTCGGTCAGTGCGCGGTTGCCGGCGGAGTTCGTCGAGTCGTAGTGGTCGAATTCGACCCCGAACGCGGCGAAATCGCGCTCGTGCGCGGCCTGCACGTCGGCGATGAAGGCTTCCGGCGTCACGCCAGCCTTTTCGGCGGCGAGCATGATCGGCGTGCCGTGGGTGTCGTCCGCGCAGACGAAGTGCACCGTGTCCCCGGACATTCGTCGCGCGCGCACCCAGATGTCGGCCTGGATGTAGCCCACCAGGTGGCCGAGGTGGATCTGGCCGTTGGCGTAGGGCAGGGCGTTGGTGACGAGGACGGAACGGGACATGGGCGCGGACGGCTCCGGGAAGGGCGGCCGGCGATTATCGCACGGGCGCCGCGAGCCCCGGCCGAGGGCTCATGGCCTCATTCGCGCACCCAGACCTGGGTCCGGCCCAGCAGGGCCATGCCGATGAAGCCGCGCACCTCCAGCTTCCTGCCGGCGGCGACCGGCGTCATCTTCACCGAGTATTCCTTGCCGTTCTCGGGGTCGAGGATGCGGCCGCCGGCCCAGGCCTTGCCCTGCGGCTTCAGACCCCAGGCGATGGTCATGCCGACGATGGGCTGGTTGCGGCGCTTGCCTTCGCAGGCCTTGCACAGCGGATTCGGGCCGTCCTTGGTGTCCAGCACCTGCACGATCCGCGCCGACAGCGTGCCGTTGCCGGCGTCCTGGATCTCGATCACCGCCTTCGGCTTGCCGGTGGCATCGTCGATGCTGCGCCAGCGACCAACCGGAGTCGTCTGCTGGGCCCAGGCGGCGATCGGCAGGAGGCAGGCGAGCAGCAGGGCGACGGGGGCGATGCGCATGGTGGACAGGATCGGATGTCAGAAAGGGCGTGGAAACGAAGACGGCCCGCTGCCGGGCCGTCTGGGGATGCATGGAGGTGCGATCAGTTCTCGCGGGTCCAGGTCTGGTGCTTGCAGATCGGGCCCATGCAGCCGGAGACCTCGAACTTGCTGCCGCCCGCCTGCAGCGCGGCCTTCGACTTGTAGGTCTTGCCGTTGGCCAGCTTCAGCACCGTGCCGCCCTCGAAGGTGCCGTCGCCCTTCGGCTTCTGGCCCCACATGATGATCATGCCCTTCATCGGCTTGCCTTTCTGGTCGCCCTTGCAATCGGTGCAGGTCGCGTTCGGCGCGAAGAGGGTTTCGACGACCTTGGCGGCGTAGGTGCCGCCCTTCGCTTCGTAGACCTCGACGATCAGGCGCGGCTTGCCGGTGTCCTCGTCGTAGGTTTTCCAGCGCCCGACCGGCGAATTGTTCTGCGCCGACGCCGCGAACGAGGCGACCAGCAGCGGCAGGGCGAACAGCGAGATGAAGGATTGGATGCGCATCGTGACCCCTCCCAGGGTGTTGGATTCTGGATGTGTCGTGCCCCGGCATCTGGCCGCCCGGAGCATGCGCCTGTTATACCGCATCCGGTGGGGTATGGACGTGATGTCCGTCCGCCGGACGGGCAAAAAAAGAGCCCGGCTTTCGCCGGGCTCCTTCCTGGATCAATGTCTGGCAGAGCGATCGGTGTCGATCGATCAGAACTTGTACTCGACATTGAAGTAGAAGCGACGACCCAGCGGATCCGCGCCCACGAAGGGCGAGTAGAACGGATAGCCGGTGGAGCTGGAGTCTTCGCGGCGCTGGTTGTTGAACACGTTCACGACACTGAAGGTTGCCCGCACCTTGTCGTTGAACTTGTGGCCCAGGGTCCAGTTGTAGAGCATGAACGGACCGAGGCGGTCGGAGAAGGTCCGGCCCGCCGCGTTCCTGCCATCGGCGCCGGCCGCGCTCGTCGAGCTGCCGTAGCGGATGCCCGAGAGAACGGTTTCCCACTTGCCATTCGACCAGCCGATCGAACCGCGTGCGCGGCTGCGCGAGTTGTTCGAGGGATCGTCGCGGAAATCGACCAGGTCATCGGTCTCGAACTGCTTGTACTTGTTCGTCAGGAGCAGCGAATAACCGAGGTCGAAACGGAAGTCGCCGAAACGATCCGTGTCGAGACGATAGCGCCACGAGGCATCGATGCCGCTGGTGTCGGTCAGCGAGGCGTTGATGTAGGCCGAGTTGATGCGCTGGATCACGCCGTCGGTCGTGCCACCCTGACGGGTGATCAGGCCGAAGACGTTCTGGCAGTACGCCGAAGATTCGGCGTAGGGGAACGTCGAGCCATTCGGGTAGCGACCCAGGCGGCAGTTCGCTTCATCGGCGAGCAGGGTGGCTGCCGAAAGCTGCAGGGCCTGATCCTCGAGCTTGATGCGGTAGTAGTCCACCGAGACGGACATCTGGTCCATGATGTCCCACACGAAGCCGGCGCCGAACGACTCGCCCTTTTCTTCCTCGAGCAGCGGGTTGCCTGCGATCGTGGTCTGCGTCGTGTAGATCGTCGGATCGCCGGCAACGTTGCACGCAGCGCGGTTGGGACGCGGTCCAGGGGTCGCGCCGACGCCGACGCCCGCGCGGCAGGCATACTCGTCGATCACGGCCGAGAAGGAGGCGGCACCTTCAGCGAAGACCAGCTGCATGTCGGGGGCGCGGAAGCTGGTCGCGTAGCTGGCGCGCAGCAGCAGGGATTCGAAGGGACGCCATTCGAGGCCGAACATCTTCGAAACCGCGTCGTCCACGGCGGTGATGTCGTCGTACTTGTCGTAACGAGCGGCGATCTGCGCATTCAGGGTCGAGAAGATCGGAATGCGGAACTCCACACCCAGCGCGTAGTGATCGCGCTCGCCGTCGGTACGCCCCGAACTCACGAGGTTGAAGACGGTCTGGTCATCGATCGGACGCAGCGGATTGGTGCGCGGATCGCTGCGAAGCTCGGTCGTCTGACGTTCCGCTTCGACCACGGCGGCGAAGCCGATCGGGCCGGCCGGCAGCTCGAACAGGTCGCCGCTCAGGCTGAAGTTGAACATGGTGGAGCCGGTCTCACCCTTGTTGATGACGCGGGTAGAGAAGGCGCGGTACTGATCCGGGGTCAGAGGCGTGTTCCAGCGATCGAGGTTGAGGCGGTACACCGGATAGGTGACGCCGCCGACCGTCTGGAAGCCGAGCTGCGGGCCGAGGAAGTAGTCGTGGATCGCCTTCGAAAGCAGGCGCGGACGATCGGCTTCATAGTCGTACTGGCCATGGGATCCGCTGAATTCCCAGTCGAAGCGATCGGCGATGGTGCCGCGCAGACCCAGCATGATGTCGTAGGTCTTTTCGGTGTAGTTGGTGGTCACCGCGTCGGCACCACCCACTTCGAACGGATTGATCACGCGCTGCAGGAAGATGCGGCGGGCGAACTGCTGGTCGTAGTAGCCGTTGAGACGGGCGCCGGTCGGCGTCTGCAGGAACTGGTCGCCCTGGGTCGCCCAGAACTCCGTGCCGGAGCTGGAAGCTGCCTCGCTGTTGTACAGGCGGGCGCTGCCGAACAGTTCGAGGTTGTCGTTGAAGGAGTACGTGCCGTAGCCGTAGGCCGAGAACGTCTCGTTCTTGTTCGAGATGGTGCGCGAGGCCGGCTGCGTGAAGGAGCCGCAGTAGGTGCCGCGAGCGGCCGTGGTGCGGGTCGTGTAACCGAAACGATCGCAGACGTCCTGGCCCGGATAGTAGGCGCTGGTGGTCGGCGAGACGCCATTGAAGTTCAGCACGGCAAGCGACAGGGCCGGATTGGTGAAGCCGGGGCCCAGCGGACCCTTGCGCGTATCGGACAGGAAATCGCGCTGCGAAGCGAACACAGGCTCTTCGTTGCGGTATTCGAGTGCGTAGACGGTCGACCAGTTGTCGCCGACGCGACCGCCGGTGTAGGTCAGGTTGACGCTGTCGCCACCGCCTTCGGCCGTGGTGCCGACCGTGAGGGCCAGCAGGTTGCCGTCATAGTTCTCGCGGAGCACGACGTTGACGACGCCCGCGATCGCATCGGAACCGTAGATCGCGGATGCGCCGCCGGTGAGGACTTCGATGCGCTCGACGATCGACGAGGGGATCGCGGCCACGTTCACGACGTTGTTGTCGCGGTTGTAGGGCTGCGGGTACTGCGCCGGACGGCGGCCGTTGATGAGCGTCAGCGTGTAGCCGGGGCCCAGGCCGCGCAGGTTCACGACCTGGGCATTCGGGGTGAAGCCGGTGACGGCGAGCTCGCCGGTGAAGGAAGACGTGGTGCCCTGGGTCAGGGTCTGGAGCACGTCGCCGACGGTCTGGTAGCCCTCGCGCTCCATTTCCGTGCGCGAGATGACCGTGACCGGCGCGGGGCCTTCGACTTCGGCGCGCTTGATTCGGCTGCCCACCACTTCGATGCGGTCAAGGCTGGAGGACTCCTTCTGCTCGGAGTCTTCTCCCGAATTGCTGGCGGCGTCCTGGGCAAAGGCGGCGCCCGAGATCAGGAAAGTGGACAGGATGGCGGTGGTAAGGCGGCAACGGTTCAAGCTGCGCGAATAGCGTGAATTCATGGATGTCCCCGGTTTCAAGAAGGCATGTGCGTGACGGGAGGCTGTACGCCCTGAAGCCCGCCCACACCGAAGTTAACATGCGGTTAAGCTGCTTGTCATGCTGCATGTCTTCCATATGACAAGCCAGTTGCCGTGAGGTCTGTCACAAAATAACAATTCGCATTGGTATGGATTGAGGGCTGGCAGAGTGTTGGCCGGCGTCCACAGGTGCGGCGACAATATCCGGATGAATACGCCCCCGATGACCCGACTTCCTCCCCACGCCGTCCAGCCCGATCTTTCGCCCCTGCCACGCATCCGCAACATCCTTGCCGTGGGCTCCGGCAAGGGCGGCGTCGGCAAGTCGACCACGGCGGCGAACCTCGCGGTGGCGCTGGCGGCTTCGGGCCTGCGCGTCGGCCTGCTCGATGCCGACATCTACGGCCCGAGCATCCCGACCATGCTCGGCCTGTCCGGGCGTCCCGACAGCCCGGACGGCAAGTCCATCGTGCCGATGCGGGCCCACGGCGTGGAGACGATGTCGATCGGCTTCCTGGTGGAGCAGGACACCCCGATGATCTGGCGCGGCCCGATGGCGACCTCGGCGCTGACCCAACTGCTCAACGACACCCGCTGGGGCGGGGAGGACGGCGAGGGCCTGGACATCCTGGTGGTGGACCTGCCGCCGGGCACCGGGGACATCCAGCTGACCCTGGCCCAGAAGATCCCGGTGGCCGGGGCGCTGATCGTGACCACCCCGCAGGAAGTGGCCACGCTGGACGCGCGCAAGGCGCTGAAGATGTTCGAAAAGGTGAACGTGCCGGTGCTGGGGCTGATCGAGAACATGGCCCAGCACGTCTGCTCGAACTGCGGTCACGTCGAGCACCTCTTCGGCGCCGGTGGCGGCGAGCGCATGGCGGCGCAGTACGGCGTGCCGCTGCTGGGATCCCTGCCGCTGGACATCGCGATCCGCGAACAGGGCGATGGCGGTGTGCCGGTGGTGGCCGCTGCACCCGATTCCGCCGTGGCGGCTGCCTATCGTGCGCTTGCGCAGCGGGTGGTCGAAGCCCTGCGCGAGCGTCCGCGGGTCAAGGCTGAGATCGGTGCGACCTTGCTGTGATCCTGTCGGCAGGTTGATTGCACGATCAATAAATTGATCGTTATTCAATAGATAGTGTCGATGACAGCGGTGGCAAGCCCGCCGCCGGTCGGTCATGTTGCATCGCGGCGTGCATCCACTCGCGACAGGTCCCTAGTGTGTCGGCGCTTCGGCGGATTTCCGCCGGTCCGCAGCAACGACAATCACAACAGGGGCTTGAAACAGATGAATCGTTCCGTTCGTCGCGCCATGCTGGCATCCGCAGTCCTGCTCACCCTCGGCCTGTCCTCCACCGCGTTCGCCGGTGGACGTCCCGATGCCGTCATTTCCGGCCTCAACGCCGGACGCGCCCATGAGGCCAACCAGCTCATCATCAAGTTCCGCGACGGTGCGAGCACCCTGCAGCGCAATGCTGTGCGTACCGGCCTTCGCGCGGTGTCGCAGGACACCCTGCGCCGTGGCAACCGCGGCGGCGACACCACCCTGATGCGCCTGCCCAGCGGCGCCAACCTGCAGGCGCTGGTCCGTCGCCTGTCGACCAATCCGGCGATCGAATACGCCGAGCCGAACTGGATCTACACCCACTCGGCGACCTCGAACGATCCCTCCTACACCAACGGCTCGCTGTGGGGCATGTACGGCGACGCCACCAGCCCGGCGAACCAGTTCGGTTCCCAGGCAGGCGAGGCCTGGGCCGCCGGCCACACCGACTGCAGCGGCGTCCTGATCGGCGTGATCGACGAAGGCATCTACTTCAACCATCCGGACCTCGCCGCCAACATCTGGACCAACCCGTACGACCCGGTGGACGGCGTCGACAACGACGGCAACGGCTACGTCGACGACGTGCGCGGCTGGGACTTCGACGGCAACTCCAACAACATCAATTCCGGTGGCGCGGGCGACGACCACGGCACGCACGTGGCCGGCACCATCGGCGCCGTCGGCGGCAACGGCATCGGCGTCGCAGGCGTGTGCTGGAGCGGCGTGAAGATGATCTCCGGCCGCTTCCTCGGCCGCCGCGGCGGCACCACCGCCAATGCGATCAAGGCGGTCGACTACTTCACCGATCTCAAGACCCGTCATGGCCTGAACATCGTCGCGACCAACAATTCCTGGGGTGGCGGCGGATTCTCGCAGGCGCTGCAGGACGCGATCGGTCGTGCCAACAATGCAGGCATCCTGTTCGTCGCGGCGGCCGGCAACTCGGGCGCCAACAACGATACGACCGCCAGCTATCCGTCGAACTACCCGAACGCGAACATCATCGCGGTCGCCGCGCTGGCCAGCAACGGCAGCCTCGCCAGCTACTCGCAGTACGGCGCCACCACCGTCGACATCTGCGCGCCGGGCTCTGCCGTCAACTCGACCGTGCCGGTCAGCTCCAAGGGCACGATCTCGCCGGGCTACGCGAGCTACAGCGGCACGTCGATGGCCACTCCGCACGTGACCGGCGGCGTCGCGCTCTACGCCTCGGCACGCCCGGGCGCCAGCGCTGCCGACATCAAGGCCGCGATCATGGGCACCGCCGTGCCCACGACCTCGTGCAACGGCAAGGTGGTCAGCAACGGCCGTCTGAACGTCAGCAGCTTCTGATTTTCAGGCCTCCCCGGCCCCGAAGGCCCGGCCCTGCCGGGCCTTCGTCGTCTCCGGGCTCCCGTCCGGGGCAAGCCTCGGCGGCGATCCCGTAGAATGGCCGGCCTTGCCCCTGACAGACGGGCCCCGGCCCGGAATACACACGCATGAGCATCAAAAGCGACCGCTGGATCCGCCGCATGTCCGAACAGCACGGCATGATCGACCCCTTCGAGCCGGGGCAGGTCAAGCATGCCGCCGACGGCCAGCGCATCGTCAGCTACGGCACCTCCAGCTACGGCTACGACGTCCGCTGCTCGCGCGAGTTCAAGATCTTCACCAACATCAACTCCACGATCGTCGATCCCAAGCATTTCGATCCCAAGAGTTTCGTCGACGTGGTCGCCGACGAGTGCATCATCCCGCCCAACTCCTTCGCCCTGGCGCGCACCGTCGAGTACTTCCGCATCCCGCGCGACGTGCTGGTGGTGTGCCTGGGCAAGAGCACCTACGCGCGCTGCGGGATCATCGTCAACGTCACGCCGCTGGAGCCGGAATGGGAAGGCCACGTGACCCTCGAATTCAGCAACACCACGCCGCTGCCGGCGCGCATCTACGCCAACGAAGGCGTCGCGCAGATGCTGTTCTTCCAGTCCGACGAGGTCTGCGAGACCTCCTACAAGGATCGCGGCGGCAAGTACCAGGGGCAGACCGGCGTGACCCTGCCGCGCACCTGAGCACTCTGATGATTTCCCGGCAATGAGCGCGTTGCAGGCCCGTCTGGCAACGGTCTACGCCGATCTCGCCGGTGGTCGCGTGCATCAGGCCGGGCTGCAGGTCGAAGCACTGCTGCAAGCGCATCCGCACCTGCCCGAAGTCCGGCGCGCGCAAGCCGCGTGGTTGCAGATGTCCGGGCGGCCCGCTGAGGCCATCGACGCCATGCAGGCTGCGGTCGCACTCGCGCCCGACGATGCCAATCTGCGCATCGCGCTCGGTCAGGTGCAGGCTTCGGCAGGCCGGGTCGATGACGCCATCGCGTCGTTCCGCGAGTCCTGCGACCGCCAGCCGGCGTCCGTGGAAGCCTGGTATCTGCTCGGTGCCACGCACTACGGCAATGGCCGACTCGCCGAGGCTCTGCCGCCGCTCGAACGCGCGCATGCGCTGATGCCCGCCCAGCCGATGATCGCCGCGATGCTGGCCGACACGCTGTTCCTGCAGGGGCGTTTCGAGGATGCGCTGGCGCATTTCCGCAGGCTCGCGCAGACGCAGCCGCCGGACGCCATGCGCATGCTGCGCATCGTGCAGTGCCATCGCGCCCTCGGCGAACCTGCGCTGGCGCTGCAGCTGGCCCAGTCCTGGCAGGGCGATGGCTTCGCGCCGCTGTGGCTGGAGATCGGCGGCCTGCACGAGGATCTCGGCGATGCCGACGCCGCGCACGCAGCCTACCTGCAGGCCGCCGCCCTGCAGCCGAACTGGGCCGAGCCGGTGTCGGCGCTGATCGGCCTGCGCCGCGAGGCCTCGCCCGACACCGTGCTGGACACCGCGCAGGTCCTGCTCGCGGACCCTGCATTGCCGACGCGATCGCGTGCGCTGCTGCACCATGCGCTGGGCAAGCGCGCGGACCGGCTGGATGCCTGCGACCAGGCCGCCGCGCACTGGCGCGAGGCCAATCGCCTGCGTCGCGCCCAGGATGGCGCGCTCGACCGTGCCGCCCACCAGGCGCGCATCGACATGCTGATCGCGCGTACTGCCGGCGGTGTCCTCGCACGGGCAGTGGATTCGGACGCATCCGCTCCCCGGCCGCTGTTCGTGGTCGGCATCACGCGCAGCGGCACGACCCTGGTGGAGCGGATCCTTGCCGCGCATCCGCAGGGGCATGGCTGTGGCGAACTGCCGGTGTTCACCCGCTTCGGCAACGCGTTGCCCGAAGCGCCGTTCACCACCGAACCACGGTTGCTCGCCGAACTGGCACCGCGATGGCGGGCCGCCGTGCGCCGCACTTCGCCGGATGGGGCTGTGCTGGCCATCGACAAGCACCCGTTCAACCTCGAACAGCTCGCCCTGGTCGCGTCCGCCCTGCCCGATGCGCGGGTGGTGTGGTGCCGGCGCGATCCGCGCGACGTCGCGCTGTCGATCTACGCCGAGAGCTTCGCCCCGGATGCCACGTACGCGACCGACCTCGACGACATCCGTTTCGTGATGCAGCAGCAGACCCGCCTGATGCGCCACTGGCGCGAGGTGCTGGCATTGCCGATCCACGAGATCCGCTACGAACAGCTGGTCCACGATCCCGAGACCCAGGCGCGGCATCTGCTGGAATTCGCAGGCCTGCCGTGGCACGACGATTGCCTGCGTTTCCACGCGAGCGCCGGCCCCGTGCAGACCCACAGCCGCTGGCAGGTCCGCCAGCCGATCCATCGTGGTGCGATCGGCCGCTGGCGTCGCTACGCCGACTGGTTCGCTGGCTGGCCGGACGACGGTGCCGACGAGGCTTGAGCCCGGGCTGCGGGGCGCGCGGCTTGTGGCATGATTCGGCGGGTCGATCCATGCCACGAGGGAAGAGGGAATGTCCGTGAATCGCAGCCGTCATCGCAGCCATGTCTGCACCCATCGCACGCGCCCGCTGGTACGCGTCCTTGCCTTCGGCGCACTAGCGCTGCTGAGCCTGCAGGCGCTGGCCGCCGAAACCATCCGCTATGTCGCCCTGGTCGACGGCGGCAAGACCGCCGGCCACCAGATCGTCGAACACGGCGACGACGGCGTCACCCGCGTCGACTACATGTTCAAGGACAACGGACGCGGGCCCGAGCTGAAGGAAACCTACGTCCTCGCCAGTGACGGCACCTTCGCCAGCTACAGCGCGAAGGGGGCCTCCACCTTCGGCGCCCCGGTCGATGAATCGTTCGCGATCGAGAACGGCGTCGCGCGCTGGAAATCCACGGCGGACGCGGGCGAGCAGCCCCACCAGGCCGGCGCGGCGTATTTCCCGCTCGGCGGATCGCCCCAGGCCTATGCCGCCCCCCTGGCCGCTCTGGCTGCGCGCGCGGACGGCAAGCTTCCGCTGGTGCCCAGCGGCACGCTCACGATGCAGCAGGCGGACGAGGTCGAAGTGTCCGATGGCACCCGCACGCGCAAGGTGCGCCTGCAGCGGGTCACCGGCATCGGCTTCACGCCGACGTTCGTGTGGATGACCGACGACGCGACGCCGCGCCTGTTCGCACTGATCTATCCAGGCTATCTGCAGCTGGTCGAGGAAGGCTGGCAGGCCAGCACCGCCACGCTCGAAGCGCGGCAGAAGGCGGCCGAAGCCCGCGCGCTGGTCGAGTTGCAGCAGACGCTGGCCCGCCCGCTGCGCGGCACCACCCTGATCCGCAATGCCCGCGTCTTCGACAGCGTGGCCGCGCGCATGGGCGAGCCATCCGACCTGCTGATCCGCGATGGCCGCATCGTTTCGATCTCCGGTGCCAACCAGGAGCGCGCGCGCGCCGACCACATCGTCGATGCCGGCGGGCGCGTGCTGCTGCCCGGGCTGTACGACATGCATGGCCACGTCAACGACTGGCAGGGCGGCCTGCACATCGCCGCAGGCGTGACCACCGTCCGCGACATGGGCAACGACAACAAGACCCTGCAGGCGCTGATCGCCGACGAGCGCGCAGGTCGCGTGCTGTCGCCCAGCATCGTCGCCGCCGGCTTCATCGAGGGCGAGAGCCCGATGTCGGCGCGCAATGGCTTCGTCATCAAGGATCTGGCGGAAGCGAAGAAGGCGGTCGACTGGTACGCCGCGAACGGCTACCCGCAGATCAAGATCTACAACTCCTTCCCGAAGGAGATCCTGCGCGAGACCGTGGCCTACGCGCACAGTCGCGATCTGCGCGTGAGCGGCCACGTGCCGGTGTTCCTGCGCGCGCAGGACGCGATCGATTTCGGCTACGACGAGATCCAGCACATCAACCAGGTGCTGCTGAATTTCCTCGTCGACGACAAGACCGACACGCGGACGCTGGAACGCTTCTACCTGCCAGCGAAGCGCATCGCCGATCTCGACTTCAATTCGAAGCCGGTGCAGGACTTCATCGCCTCGCTCGCCGCCAACCGCATCGCGGTCGATCCCACGCTGGCCACCTTCGATTTCATCCGCCAGCGCCCGGGTCAGCTCTCGCAGACCTTCGCCGCCGTCGCCGACCACATGCCGCCGGACGTGAAGCGCGGCCTGTACGCCGCCGAGTTCGACATCCCCGACGATGCCACGGCGGCGCGCTACAACCGCTCCTACGAAAAGATGGTCGAGTTCGTCGGCCGCATGTACAAGGCCGGCGTGCCGATCCTCGCCGGCACCGACAGCCTGCCGGGCTTCGCCCTGCAGCGGGAACTGGAACTGTACGTGCAGGCCGGCATGACCCCTGCACAGGCGCTGCAGGTGGCCACATGGACCGCCGCGCAGCACAGCCGCACCGATGGCGAACGCGGATCGATCGCAGTCGGCAAGCGCGCCGACCTGCTGCTGGTCGACGGCGATCCGTCGAAGAACATCGCCGACATCCGCAAGGTCGCGCTTGTGATCAAGAACGGCACGGCCTACTACCCGGCCGAGGTGCATGAAGCCCTGGGCATCAAGCGCTTCGCGGACCCGGTACGCGTGCAGCCGGCGGCAGCCGCGGCGCCCTGACGCAGTACGCCTGCGCAGAGCCGAGCGGACGCGATGCCGTCGATGCGGCATCGCGTCGGGTTGCGATCGCAGGCCGAGGCTCAGCGCACCCGGAACGAGAACAGGTAGCCCGGGATCAGGTGCAGGCCGGCCGGGCAGGGCGTGTCGATCGCCACTTGCGCGCGCTCCCCGGTGGACGGATTCACGCAGACGTCGAACTGTTCCCCGGCACCGGTCTGGGTGACGCTGTAGTCGTTGTCGCTGCCGACCAGCGCGACGCGACCGCCAGACAACAGGCGCGGACCGATCGCGAGGCCTTCGAGTTTTTCGGGGATGTCGCTGCCGACCGACTTCAGCGCGGCGAGCAGATCGACTTCCTCGCGCTTGGCCACCGGCATCACGCCGGCCGGTAATTGCGCTGCGCCGGCCAGCGACAGGCCCGAGACATCGCTCGCGCCGCGGATGTCGATGCGATACACGCGCTTGTGCAGCGGCGTGGCGGTGGCTTCCACGCCCAGGCCGCGGTTGTCGCGTTCCAGCACGAGGAATTCGTGGTCGGACAGCGCCGTGATCGCGCTCAGGCCGATGCTGCGGCCTTGGTTGGTCGCGGAGAAATCGTCGGCCGTCTCGGGCGTCAGCGCGTTGAGCGCGGCGATCGATTCGAGCGGATACAGGAATTGCGCGGTGCTGCGCCCGCTGCGCGCGTCGAATTCGACGATGCGCACGAAACGGCCCCGGCGCCCGTCGCCGCGATCGCCTTCGTCGACCAGGGGATCCTGCATCACGGCGTACAGGCGCGTGCCGGAGGCATTGAAGCTCAGGCCCTCGAAGCCGCGATTGTCCTGGCGACCCTTGACCACCACCGGCCGGCCGTCGACGAGGTTGAGGGCACCGTCGGCCTGGCGCGGAATCAGGTTCCCGGGGATCTCGAAGGCGCGGACGAAGCGGCCGCGACGGTCGAATTCGTAAAGGCTCGGACCGTATTCGTCGGCCACGAAGAAATGACCGTTGCGGCCGATCGCGAAGCCTTCCGGGTCGAAGCTGCGGCCCAGGCTGCCCGCATCGCCGTTGAGCAGGGCCGGATTCAGGCCGTTGAACGGCTGGCCGTCGCGGTCGGTGAACAGGATCGTGCGCAGCACCACTGGACGTGTCAGCAACTCGCCGTTGATCGGGTGGATCGGCACCAGCAGCTGCTGCACGCGGGTGGCGTAGCCGATCAGGCCGCCGCCCGGGCCACGATCGGACAGTGCGAACCAGGTGCCGGTGGCGGCGTCGTAGGTCAGGTCGGAGAAGTAACCGAGCCGATTGATGTTCGCGGTGGGCTTGTCCGCGCGGATGCGGTCCGTGGCGTTGCCGGGCAGCGGCATCGCATCGGCGAGACGCCATTCCGCAGCCGCGGCCGGCATCGGGGCGGCTGCGCCGAGGGCAAGGCAGGAGACGAGGGTGGTGGCGAGGGCGACGGCGAGGGGACGGAAACGCATGCGGGGTGGCTCCAGGCAGGGGGCCACACGGTGTCAGCTGCGGATGACACCCCCATGACGGGCTTTGTCCTACACTTGGGCCCGACCCCCGGACGGAGCACCGCCTTGACCACCGCTTACGACTTCTCCGCGATCGACATCGACGGCCACGACAAGGCGCTGTCGGACTACGAGGGCAAGGTGCTGCTGATCGTCAACGTGGCCTCGAAATGCGGGTTCACGCCGCAATACACCGGTCTGCAGAAGCTCTGGGAAACCTACCGCGACCGCGGCCTGGTGGTGATGGGCTTCCCCTGCGACCAGTTCGGCCACCAGGAGCCGGGCAACGAGGCCGAGATCATGAATTTCTGCTCGCTCACCTACGACGTCGATTTCCCGATGTTCTCGAAGATCGACGTCAACGGCGCCAAGGCCCATCCGCTGTGGAAATGGCTGAAGGACGAGAAGGGCGGGCTGCTGGGCATCGGCGCGATCAAGTGGAACTTCAGCAAGTTCCTCGTCGGCCGGGACGGCAAGGTCATCAAGCGCTACGCCCCGACCGACAAGCCCGAGTCGCTGGCGCGCGACATCGAAGCCGCGCTGGGTTGAGGGCGGCGGGCGTGATCGCGGCGGCCGATGGCGGCGAACAGGGATTCCAGCTCACGCTGGACACCGAAAGCTCCGGCCTCGTGGCCACGGTCACCGGCCGCATCGAGACGGTCGAACACCTGATCGCGCTGTTCATGGGCATCGCCGGCGAAGTGCGGCGCACGGGCGTGAAGCAGGTGCTCGTCCTCGACCACACCCAGGGCGTGGTGCCGCCCGAGATGCAGATGCGCAAGCTCTTCGCCGCGATGGAAGGGCAGGGCTTCGACGCGGTGCGCGTGGCCTATGTCGATGCGCGCGGCACCGCGGTCAGCCGCATGGAAGTCGGCGAGATCCTCGGCCGCGAACACGGCTACGAATGCCGGGTGTTCGACAACGAATCCCGCGCCCGGATCTGGCTGCATTACGGCGAGAGCTGATCGCCTTGCCGACGCCGTCCCGCTGTCGGAGCCTCAGCGCGCGTCGAACTTGAATTCGAACGGTACTTCGACGGAACCAGCCTGACCGGGACGGAAGCGCCAGCGCTTCGCCGCCTGCGTGGCCGCGCGGTCGAGTGCGCGGGAGCGGCTGCTGCGCACGACCTCGACATCGTCCGGCTTGCCGTCGTCGCCGACCGTGATCCGCACCAGCACCGTGCCCGATTCGTTGCGGCGCATGGCGTCGGACGGGTAGTCGGGCTGCACCCGCGACAGCGGAACGGGGAGGCCGGGGGCGACGTCGGATGCGTTGCGTGTCGGAGGCGCCGTCGTTGCGACAGGAGACTGGGCCGCGGCCGGACCCATGGCCTGCGCCGGTGGCGGCACGGGTTTCGGGCGTCGCGCCGCTTCCTCGGCCGCCTCGGAGAGCCCGCTGGCGCTGCGTTCGCCCGGAGCCATCGGCACCGGCAGGGGTTCGAAGACCTGGCCGTCCACGGCCTCGGGCTTGTCGGTGGCGCGATAGAAGTTGCCGTTGTCGCGCATGTCCAGCCACAGCAGCAGGAACAGCAGCAGGCCCAGTCCGAAACCGCCGGCGATCAGGAGCAGGGCGCGGCGCGACAGGCCGAAACGCGGTGCCGGTGAAGGCGAGGGATGTGGGGTCGACATGCGGACTGCGGGCACGGAGATGGCCCGATTGTGGCACAGGCGTCCCGACAGCCATCCGCCGTTCCGCGGCCCGCGACACGGGATTCGGGCGCAATTCAGGCGATAATCGGCGTCCCGTCACGTTACGCGCCCCTGTCCCCATGCTCGATCCTGTCCTGCTGCGCAACCAGCCCGCCGACCTGGCCGCCCGCCTCAAGGAGACCCGCGGTTACGACCTGAACGTCGCCGACCTGATGCTGCTCGAAACCGAGCGCAAGCAGATCCAGGTGCGCACCCAGGAACTGCAGAGCCTCCGTAACGAGAAGTCGAAGCTGATTGGCCAGTTGATGGGCCAGATCTCGAAGGCCAACGCGGCCGGCAATGCCGAAGAAGCCGAAACCCTCAAGGCGCGCGTCGAGGCGAACAAGGCCGAAGTCGCCGGATTCGGTGAAGAGCTGAAAGCCAGCGAAGACACGCTCGAGAAGATCAAGCTCGCCATCGACGCCATCGCCGCCGGCATCCCGAACGTTCCGCACGAGTCGGTGCCGCTGGGCAGCGACGAGACCCAGAACGTCGAACAGCATCGCTGGGGCACGCCGCGCACCTTCGACTTCGAGGTCAAGGACCACGTCGAACTCGGTGCCCGCCACGGCTGGCTGGATGCCGAAACCGCTGCCAAGCTCAGCGGCGCGCGTTTCACCGTCCTGCGCGGCCAGCTCGCCCGCCTGCATCGCGCGCTGGCGCAGTTCATGCTCGACCTGCACACCAACGAGCATGGCTACGAGGAAACGAATGTCCCGCTGCTGGTGAATGCCGACTCGATGCGCGGCACGGGGCAGTTGCCGAAGTTCGAGGAGGACCTGTTCTCGACGGCGGTGGGCGAGGGCGAATCGGCGAGCAAGCGCTACCTCATCCCCACCAGCGAAGTCCCGCTGACCAACATCGTCCGCGACGAGATCGTCGATGCCGAGCGCCTGCCGCTGCGCATGACCGCGCATTCGATGTGCTTCCGCGCCGAGGCCGGCAGCGCCGGTCGCGACACGCGCGGCATGATCCGCCAGCACCAGTTCGAGAAGGTCGAGCTGGTGTCGATCGCGAAGCCCGAGGAGAGCGACGCCGAGCACGAGCGCATGACTCGCGCCGCCGAAACCGTGCTGGAGAAGCTGGGCCTGCCGTACCGCAAGGTGCTGCTGTGCACCGGCGACATGGGCTTCTCCGCGCGCAAGACCTACGACCTCGAAGTCTGGCTGCCCTCGCAGAACACCTATCGCGAAATCTCGTCCTGCTCGAACTGCGGCGACTTCCAGGCCCGCCGCATGCAGGCCCGCTGGCGCAACCCCGCCACCGGCAAGCCGGAACTGGTGCACACGCTCAACGGCTCCGGCGTCGCCGTGGGCCGGGCGCTGATCGCGGTGATGGAGAACTACCAGAACGCCGACGGCTCGATCACCGTGCCCGAGGTGCTGCGTGGCTACATGGGCGGCGCCGAGAAGATCGCCTGATCTCCCGGGTCTCCGCCCCAGCCAAGCCACGGGCCGCGAAAGCGGCCCGTGGCGTTTGAAGGCCCCCGGCAGGTCGGTCTGGATCGGGGGCAGGGGGCGCCCGGAACCGGGCGGCCGCAATGACTTTTGTCTGTTGCGGAAAGTGAGTTGGGCTGGTTAAATCCGTTCCATTGTTCCGAATATGGAAAGGCCGCCATGAACGATCTGAACGACCTCTACTACTTCGCGATGGTGGTCGAGCACTCCGGATTCGCCGCCGCCGAGCGCGCGCTGGGCATCCCCAAATCCCGCCTCAGCCGCCGCATCAGCCAGCTCGAAACCGACCTCGGCGCCCGCCTGCTGCAGCGTTCGACCCGGCGTTTCGCGGTCACCGATGTCGGCCAGAGCGTGTATCGCCACGCGCAGTCGATGATGGCCGAGGCCGCCGCCGCCCGCGAGGTCGTCGACCGCCTCAGCGCCGAGCCGCGCGGCCTGGTCCGCGTCAGCGTCCCGGTCGGCATCGCCCAGGAACTCATCCCGAGGCTGCTGCCCGACTTCCTCGCCCGCTACCCGCTGGTCCGCGTGCAGCTGCACGTCAACAACCGCCGCGTCGACGTGATCAACGAAGGCTTCGATGTCGCGATCCGCGTGCGCTCCCGCCTCGACGACGACGGCAGTCTGGTGATGCGCAGCTTCGGCCAGATCCAGGAACTGCTGGTCGCCAGCCCGAAATACCTCGACCGCGCCGGCCGCCCGCGCGAGCCCGAGGATCTCGCCAACCACACCACGCTCAGCATGAGCGAGGACGAAGCCCGCCAGCGCTGGGAACTGCAGGGCGAGAACGGCGAGATCCGCCGCGTCGAGCTCAAGCCCCGCGTCGCCGGCTTCGACTTCCCGATGCTCATGGCCTTGGCCAAGCAGGGCCTCGGCGTCACCCTGCTGCCCGAAACCATCTGCGCCGAAGCCGTGCGCGCGAAGGAACTGGAAGTCGTGCTGCCGCAGTGGCGACTGCCGATGGGCATCTGCCACGCCGTCTTCGCTTCCCGTCGCGGCCTGCTCCCCGCCGTGCGCATGTTCATCGACCACCTCGCCGAATACATGCCCCCGCTGCTGGAGGTCTCCCGCCTGCAGTGCAGCAACTGCCCCCAGGCGGTGGAAAGCGCGAAACAGGTTAAAATGCCGACCCCGGCGTGAGGCCGGCATGCGCAGCTCCTGTCATCCCGAGCCGAAGGCGAGGGACCTGCTTCAGCGAAAGCAAAGGGAATGAAAGTGCTGCACTACGACAGACAATGGAGAGATGGCCGAGTGGTTTAAGGCAGCGGTCTTGAAAACCGCCGAAGGGTCAAACCTTCCGTGGGTTCGAATCCCACTCTCTCCGCCACATTTCTCGTGACCGGTCGACCGGAGCGGGCTTCCACTGGACGCATGGCGCCGGCCTGCCGGCGCAGGGACACGCCCATGACAACGCCTGTATCCCCGCAGACACCAGGCGCCGAGATCAACGCTACCGCTCCCGACCACGTGACGCGCCGGGAAGCCTTCGCATTCTGGCTGAAGCTCGGCTGCATCAGTTTCGGCGGTCCGGCTGGGCAGATCGCGATCATGCACAAGGAACTGGTCGAGCGTCGGCGCTGGATCTCCGAACGCCGATTCCTGCATGCCCTCAATTTCTGCATGCTGCTGCCCGGGCCGGAAGCGCAGCAGTTGGCGACGTACATCGGCTGGTTGCTCCATCGCACCTGGGGTGGCGTGGTGGCCGGTGCGCTGTTCGTACTCCCGTCGCTGTTCATCCTGATCGGGCTGTCGTGGCTGTACATGGCCTATGGCCAACAGCCGGTCGTCGCTGGCCTGTTCTACGGCATCAAGCCGGCGGTGATCGCGATCGTGCTGCATGCGGCCTACCGCATCGGCGGGCGTACGCTGCACAACCCGTGGCTGTGGGCGATCGCGCTGGCGTCGTTCACCGCGATCTTCGCGCTATCCGTGCCGTTTCCGCTGATCGTCGGCAGTGCTGCGGTCGCCGGCTACATCGGCGGACGATTGGCGCCGCGGCATTTCGAAGCCGGCGGCCATGCCGGCGCGAAGCCGTCGTACGGCCCGGCGCTGATCGACGACGACACGCCCACGCCGGCACATGCGCGCTTCCGCTGGAGTCGATTGCTGCGGGTGGCTGTGGCTGGCGCCATCCTCTGGACGGTGCCGATGGCGGTGCTCTGGGCGATCTGCGGCTGGGATCACGTGTTCACGCAGATGGCCTGGTTCTTCACCAAAGCTGCGCTGTTGACCTTCGGCGGTGCCTACGCGGTGCTGCCCTATGTCTACCAGGGCGCGGTGACCCACTACGGCTGGTTGTCGCCGACGCAGATGATCGATGGCCTCGCCTTGGGCGAAACCACGCCCGGGCCGCTGATCATGGTGGTCGCGTTCGTCGCCTTCGTCGGGGCCTACGGCGTGGCGCCGTTCGGGACCGACGCCGGCTTCGCGGCCGGTGCGCTCGCGGCGACGCTGGTGACCTGGTTCAGCTTCCTGCCGTCCTTCCTCTTCATCCTCGGTGGCGGCCCGTTCGTGGAGTCCACGCACGGCGAACGCCGCTTCACTGCGCCGCTGACCGGCATCACCGCCGCCGTGGTCGGCGTGATCTTCAGTCTTGCCTTGTTCTTCGGCTACCACGTCCTCTGGCCTGCGGGCTTTGCCGGTGCGTTCGACGTCATCGCCGCCGGGATCGCGCTGCTGGCGGGCCTCGCGCTCTTCGTGTTCAAGCGCAGCGTGCTGGAAGTCATCGCCGTTGCAGCGCTTGCGGGATTGGGATTGCGGCTGCTGACTGCTTGAGAGGTGCTGGTCGGATCCGGCCTGCAAAGGCCGGGTGCGAAGCCCCCAGCCTGCGGTCTGCTTCAGGTCGGAGCCTCACTCCACCCCCGCATCCCACGCCCGGATCGCAGCCTCCACCGCGTCGATGCCTTTCGCGACGGCGTGCGCGTCGACATGCGCGACGGTGTCGTCGGCGCTGTGAATCACCTTCATCACCTTCGGCATCGATTCCGGTTCCTTGCCGCTGAACACGGCGAGGATGTTCGGGATCTCGGCGGCGCCGACCAGCGAATAGGACACGGCGGGCCATTCGGCCTTGAGGAAGGCGAGGTGGTCGGTGGGCGGATACTGCCTGCCGGCGGTGATCTGCAGGCCCTGCGCCTGCGCGGCGTCGCGGCTGCGCGCGACGAGCGGGTGCGCGTCGTCCGGCGTCATCATCCACAGGCTGTCGCCCCAGCCGAACACGTCGAAATTCACGTACAGCGCGGGCTTCTCGCGCTTGTCGGCGATATAGGCCGCGGCGCCGCGGAGGCCCTCCTCCTCCAGGTCCCAGAAGGCGACCTGCACGCGATGGCGCTGCAGCGGCTTGCTGCGGAAGCGTTCCGCCAGCGCCAGCGCGACCGCGCTGCCGGAGGCGTTGTCGGTGGCGCCGCGCCCCTCGCTCACGCGATCGGAGTGCGCGCCGATCAGCAGCAGCGGTTGTGCGGCATCGCCGCTGACCTGGGCCATCAGGTTCTCGCCGACGACATCGCCGTGCGCGAAGGTCTGGACCTGTGCCGGCATGCCGGCCGCCTCCAGGCGCTTGCGCAGGTAGTCGCGACGCCCCGCGTTGTCGGCGGCGGACGCCATCCCGGTCACGTCGGCCTGCCAGGTCGTGGTCGCGACCGCCGACGGCGCGGGCGTGTCGCGCGCCCATGCGGGCTGCGCGAGCATGCCGCCGGCGAGGAGGAGGGCGGCGAAGGCGAGCGGGGCGCGGCGCAGCGGGACGGGCAGGGACATGGCGGAACTCCGGGGACGAAGCGGCGATGGTGCCAGACCCTCCGGGCGCGCGGCCCTGTCGGAAGTCATCGGGGTCGGTGTTTTCCTACACGCCTGCGCGCGGTCTTCCGCTTGTCGACCGATGGCGCCGCGCCTAGTCTGTGCGCCGGACGAACCGATGGAAGCCAAGGGAATGACGATCCGCGTATTTCTGCTCGACGATCACGCGCTGGTGCGCACCGGCCTGCGCATGATGCTGGCCAACGAGACCGACATCGAAGTGGTCGGCGAGGCCGACAACGGCGAAACCGCGCTGCCGATGATCCGCAAGCTCAAGCCTGACGTGGTGCTGTGCGACCTGCACCTGCCCGGCATCAGCGGGCTGGAGGTCACCGAACGCATCGTGAAGGGCGACTATGGCTGCCGCGTGGTCGTGGTGTCGGTGCTGGAGGACGGGCCGATGCCGAAACGCCTGATCGAAGCTGGTGCGTCGGGCTACGTCGGCAAGGCCGGCGATGCGGCGGAACTGCTGCGCGCCATCCGCGATGTCTCGCGCGGGAAACGCTACCTGGCCAGCGGGATCGCCCAGCATCTGGCGTTGTCGGGGCTCGGTGGTGAAGCGACGCCGTTCGACGCGCTGTCGCCGCGCGAACTGGAAGTTGCGATGCTGATGGTGCAGGGCATGCGCCAGGAAGACATCGCGCGTCGGCTGAGCCTCAGCGCGAAGACGGTGAACACGCACAAGGCGCGCCTGTTCGAGAAACTCGGGATCCAGGACAGCATCGCGCTCGCGCGGCTGTCCTCGCAGTACGGCCTGAGCGACCCCGCGCGCGCCGTGTGACGCGCGCGGGGCGTTGCATCAGGCGCGCGGTGCGTCGTCGTTCGACGACGTGTCGGCGGCGGGACGCGCGTCGACCGGCTGGGCATCGAACAGCGGCAGGCCGACGCCGTACTGCGGCGCGGCGATCTCGCTGACCAGCTCGGCGGCGACGTCCGGCGCGGCGACGACCACGTCCGGTGTTTCGGCAACCGCTTTGACCGGTGCTTCGACTGCGGCAGCTTCCACCACCATGGCGTCTGCAGCGGCCGTCTCGACGACAGGCGCTTCGACTGCGACGGTTTCGACAGCGACCGGTTCTGCAGCGACTGCCTCGACGGCGGCCGTCTCGACAACCGTGGCTTCGACCGCAGCCTGTTCGACGACCGGTTCGACGACCGCCGGCTCGATGACAGCGGGTTCGATGACAGCGGGTTCGATGACAGCAGGCTCGATCACGGCCGGTTCGATCACGGCGGGCTCGGGCACCACCGGAGTTTCGACGACGGTTTCGGTGGGCGCCTCGGGCGCGTTCGACGGTGGTGCGGGAGGCGCCGGGCTCGCCGCGACGTCGACGACCGGCGGCTGCGCTGCGACTTCGGCGTCTGCAGGTGCGTCGGTCGCAGCGTCCGCCAGGGCGGCGGCCGCTGCGACCGCGACCGGCGCGGCAGCTGCAGCAGCCACGACGGGCGCCGGCGTTTCCTTCTCCGCGACCGGCGCCTTGGCGGGCGTTTCGGGCAGGTCGTCGAAATCGAACTCCGGCTGGCTGCGGTCGACCGTGACCTGAGCGCCATCGTCGACGGCGATCACGTCATCGCCCAGCGCCTCGGCGCCGGCAGTCTCGCCATTGCCGCGACGGCGACGGCGGCCACCGCGACGACCACGGCGGCGGCGACCGCCACCTTCCGCGTTGCCGTCATCGGCGCCTTCGCCATCGCCGGCATCGGCGGTCGCGTCATCGCCCGCCTGCAGTGCTTCGTCGGACGCCGCGATGCCTTCGGTCTTCGGCACGACCGGTGCGACCACTGCAGTCGCCACAACGGCTGCCGCTGCGACCGGGGCCTCCGTGGTGGTCGCGGCGGGTGCGGCTGCGACCTGCGGCTTCTGCGCGTCCGCCTGCTGCGGCTGCGCGCGCTCCTCGCGACGCGGCTGCTGTGCCTGCGGCTGGCGCGGCTCGTTGCCCTGCGGCTTATGCGCCTGCGCGTCGGCCTGCCGATCCTGCGGCTTCTCCTGCTGACCGCGCGGCTTCTGGCCCTGTCCCTGCTGCTGGCCGCCCTGCTGCTGTGCGTTCTGCTTCTGCTGCTTCTGCTGGCCGTTGTTCTGCGGCTGCTTCTGCGGGCCACCCTGCGGCTGACCGGACTGCGCGTTGCGGTTCTGCTCGCTCCGCGACTGCTCGCCGCGCGGCTGATCGTTGCGCGGCTGATCGTTGCGGCGCTCGTCGCGACGCTCCTGGCGCGGCTGCTGGCCCTTTGGCCCGCGCTGGTCGCGACGCTGGTCGCGATCGCGGCGCTGGTCGCCGCCGCGGTCCTGGCGGCCCTGGCCTTGCTGACCCTGCTGCGCTTTCGACGGCGCTGCCGGCTGAGCGCTTTCGCCGCCGAACAGGCCCTTCAACCAGCCCATGAGACCGCCGGACTTCGCGACCGGTGCGGGCTGTTGAACGGGAGCCGCGACCGGCGCCGGCGCAGGTGCCGGAGCGGGCGCCGGCTGCTGGCGCGGCTGTTCCTCGCGCTCTTCGCGCAGCGGGGCAGGGCGGTCAGGCTTCACGTTGGTGACCGCGAACGGCGGCGGGATGTTGAGGTTGGCCTTGGTCAGCGCGATCGTCGCCAGCTTGCGCGGCGTGCCGCGCTGGTAGCTCGGCTTCGCGGTTTCCTCGCCCAGCTCGTTCTCGCGGATGCGCGTCACTTCGTAGTGCGGGGTGTGCAGCGACTCATCGGCGACGATCACGATCGGCGCGTCGTGGCGCTTCTCGATCTCGCTCAGCGCGCGGCGCTTCTCGTTGAGCAGGTAGTTGGCGATCTCCACCGGGGCCTGCACCAGCACCTGGCCGGTGTTGTCCTTCATCGCATGCTCTTCGGCAAGGCGGATGATCGACAACGACAGCGACTCGATGCTGCGCATGCGGCCGTGGCCGTCGCAGCGCGGGCAGACCAGCTGGCTGGACTCGCCGAGGCTGGGGCGCAGGCGCTGGCGCGAGAGTTCGAGCAGGCCGAACTTGGAGATGCGGCCGATCTGCACGCGGGCGCGGTCGTGCTTGAGCGCCTGGGCCAGGCGGTTCTCGACCTCGCGCTGGTGCTTGTTCGAATTCATGTCGATGAAGTCGATCACGACCAGGCCACCGAGGTCGCGCAGGCGCATCTGGCGGGCGACTTCCTCGGCCGCTTCGAGGTTGGTGTTGAAAGCGGTCTCCTCGATGTCGCCGCCCTTGGTGGCGCGCGAGGAGTTCACGTCGACCGCGGTCAGCGCTTCGGTCTGGTCGATCACCAGCGAGCCGCCGGACGGCAGGCGCACCGAGCGCTCGTAGGCGTTCTCGATCTGCGATTCGATCTGGAAGCGGTTGAAGAGCGGGGTGTCGTCGGTGTAGTGCTTGAGCTTGCGCAGGTTGTGCGGCATGACCTGCTCGACGAAGTCGCGAGCCTCGGCGTACATCTCCGGGGTGTCGACCAGGATTTCGCCGATGTCGGCGCGCATGTAGTCGCGCAGGGCGCGGATGATCAGGCGCGATTCCTGGTAGATCGGCAGCGGCGAGGGCTTCTTCAGCGCGGCCTCGGTGATCGACCGCCACACGCTGAGCAGGTAGTCGAGGTCCCACTGCAGTTCTTCCGCATCGCGGCCGACGCCGGCGGTGCGGATGATCACGCCCATGTCGTCGGGGATGTTGAGCTTGTCCATCGCCTCCTTGAGGGCGGCGCGGTCGTCGCCTTCGATGCGGCGCGAGACGCCGCCGGCGGTGGGCGAGTTCGGCATCAGCACCATGTAGCGACCGGCCAGCGAGATGAACGTGGTCAGGGCCGCGCCCTTGTTGCCGCGCTCTTCCTTGTCGACTTGGACGACGATCTCCTGGCCTTCGCGCAGGAGCTCCTTGATGCTGGCCTTGTGGTGGTCCACGCCGGCTTGGAAGTAGTCGCGGGAGATTTCCTTCAGCGGCAGGAAGCCGTGGCGTTCGCCGCCGTATTCGACGAAGGCGGCTTCCAGCGACGGTTCGAGCCGGGTGATGCGGCCCTTGTAGATGTTGGACTTCTTCTGTTCCTTCGACGGACGTTCGATGTCGATGTCGTAGAGGGTCTGTCCGTCGACGATCGCGACGCGGAGTTCTTCCGCCTGCGTCGCATTGATGAGCATGCGTTTCATGGTCTTGCGTTCCTCGCGCGCTCTCCCCGGGCGCATCGCCTGGATGCGGAAACCGGATGCGCGGGACGCCGGGGTGGCGCGTCGCCTGGAGCAGACCTTCGGCCGCATGCGTCGTGCGGGCGCCCGGGGCGTTGTCGCGCGCTGCGGACCCCGATCCCGTCGAAACGGGATTGCGGCCCGGCCCACCACGCGCGATGGCGCATGGTGCCGGCGACAACCTCCTTGTCGGTTCGCCCGGGTCGTCCTGCCGGCTTTCGCCCGGACGGCCCGTCGTTGCAGATGGCGTGGGGTGTTTCCAGCGCTACGACACCACGGCGGACCGCGGGAGCGCTTGTTGTGCATGGAGCTAGTGTTGCCGGGCCGGCGGCCGACTCCCTTCGCGCCTTCGGCGCGAGGGGCGGCCACGCGGGACGTGTTCAGCCCAGGTGCGCAGGGCACCCGGCGATAAGCGGGAGTGCCGACGAGCCGCTAACATGGCCGCCCCGAGGACGGTGGCCGCGCACTGCATCGGATATCGCGGGGGAGGTGGGCTTTCGGCCCGCTGGCACCGCCGGCCGACGTTGCGGCTGGCGACCAACTCCCTAGCGAAATCAAACCCTTATATCGCGCAGCGAGTGTAGCAGATCACGACCCTGATGGCCTCATCCAATTCTCGTGGGGACGATTCCCCCCAGCGGCCTTCGGGCCAGGTCCGCCTTGTCCGCGTCGCCGACGACCGGGCCGGCCAGCGGCTGGACAATTTCCTGCTCGGGCAGCTGAAGGGCGCGCCCAAGTCCTTGATCTACAAGATCGTGCGCAGTGGGCAGGTCCGCGTGAACGGTGGCCGGGCCAAGGCCGAGACGCGCCTGGAGGGCGGTGACGAGGTGCGCATCCCGCCGGTCCGCCTGGCCGAGGCCGGCGAGAAGACGCCGCCGCCGAAGGGCCTGCTGGCGGCGATGGAGGCCAGCATCGTCTTCGAGGATGCCCGCCTGCTCGCCATCAACAAGCCGTCCGGGCTCGCCAGCCACGGCGGCAGCGGGATCAGCCACGGCGCCATCGAGACCCTGCGTGCCCTGCGGCCGAAAGAGTCGCTTGAGCTGGTCCACCGTCTCGACCGCGACACCTCCGGCCTGCTGATCGTCGCCAAGAAGCGTTCGGCGCTGACCGAACTGCAGGCGCTCATGCGCGAGAATGACGCCGACGAAGGGCGGGGGATCGCCAAGCGTTACCTGGCCCTGCTGGTCGGGCGCATGCCGGACGGTGTCATGACCGTCGACGCGCCGCTGCACATCGGCCTGCGCCAGGGCGGCGAGCGCCATGTCCAGGTGCATCCGAACGGCAAGCCATCCCTGAGCCATTTCCGGGTGCTGGAGCGGCGCGGCGGGCATTCCTTCTGCGAGGTGCGGATCGAGACCGGCCGCACCCACCAGATCCGCGTCCATGCCCAGCACATCGGCCATGCCGTCGCCGGCGACGACAAGTACGGCGACCCCGAAACCAACAAGCGCCTGCGCGAGCAGGTTGGCCTGAAGCGACTGTTCCTGCACGCCGCTTCGCTCGAATTCGCCCTCGACGGCGGCCGCGCCCCGTACCTGCTCGACGCACCTCTGGCGCCGGAGCTGGTGGATGTACTGGATCGGCTGGGGTAGCGCACCCGCGGATCGACCGGCCAGCCCGGCGCCGATGCCGCATGTTGTTCATCCGGTCGCCTACGTTCCAGCCATCCGGAATTCCAGGAGAGATTTCATGCACAGACACATCTTCGTCGTCATCGCACTGTTCGCGATGCCATTCGCCGCGATGGCATCCAAGGCGGACGTGTTGCCCATCCCCCTCGGCGAGCGATTGTCCGTCGAAGCCGATGTCGTCCAGAAGGGATTGTTCGTCCTTGTCAACGACAATGGCGGGCTCGGGATCGTTTCCCCGCTGGCCGGCATGATCGTCAACGGCGTCGCCAAGAACAACGCCGAGACGCGCATCGCACCCATGAACGAGGCGCTCGCGTCCTACCGCCTTGATGAAACGCTCAAGGCACGATTGCAGGCGAAGCTGGCATCGGGATTGGCATTGGAGGGCATTTCGCCGAACCCGGAATTGAGCTTCTGGGAGCGCGGCCAGCAGGTTTCGGGGGGCTCTGTCATCGTCAAGGATGTGCCGCTGCAGGCGATGGTCATCCTGCCCCAGTATTTCATGTCCCAGGACTTCGATCGCCTGACCGTGAAGCTCCATGTGCAGGTGGTGGACCGCGAACGCAAGGCAAACGGGCAGTACAAGGCCCGTGCGCGAGCGACGCGCATCTACACGTTCAATCAGAGGCTCGAAGAAACGAAGGTCGAGGAGAATGCCGCTGTCTGGCACAGCCTGCCACCGCGCGCGCTCGCTGCCTTGCTCGACGAAGGCATCGATCACGTGATCGACATGATGATCTACGACTTCAGTGCAGAGGGACGTTCGGAATGGGACGCCAACGTGCGAAACGGTCGCGCCACGCTTGACGGCCATGTGTACGGCGGAAAGGAAGTCCGCAGGGGCGATGGCTGGATCTGGCTGCGTTCGGGCGCGCCCGCTCAGATCCTCATGCAGCGTGTGGTCGTGAACCCGGCTCCCTTCAAGATGGGCATCAACGGTTTCCGGGTGATCGATCCCGCTGCGCTTGTCGCATCGGCTGACTCGCCGGCGGGCGCAGCGACGGAACTGCCCGCGTCCGCGCCCCCTCCCGGTCACTGACGTCGGACCGGCATCCCGGGTGACCTGTCGCGCCGCCGATGGCATGGCGGGCTGCGAGCAGATGAGGCGTCGAAGCCTTCCCTGGTGACCCGGCATCCCTCCGAGGAGGATGGATGCATGCTTGACTGATGCGTCCAATCAACCAACGCCTTCGCCCGTTCCATGGGGGCGGGAGGCACATCGGCAGGATGATTTGCTATCCTCGTCGGTGTGCGGCGCCCTGGGGAGGGCGGTGCGCGTACTCCAATCGAATCTTCAGGGGATCCTCACGTGTTCATTCGCCGTCTCGGTGCGCTTCTGTGCGCCTTCGCTGTGACTTTCAATGCCTTTGCCGCCAGCAAGACCCTGCCGACGCCGGTGGGCCCGCAATTGCCGGTCGAGGTCGTGCTCAACCAGCAGGAGCTGGGGGTCGATGTCTCCACGACCGGAGCAGCCGTCACTGGCGCGATCATCGGTGGCCTGATCGGTGGCCTCGTGTCCGCCGCCATCGCCAATGCACAGGTCAAGGCCGCCGAGGAGCGCGTGACCCCGCTGCGTGACCTGCTGGTCGGCTATGACTTCAACAAGCGCATCGAAGCCGAGCTTCGCGCCAAGCTGCCGTCGGAAGGCCTGTCGACCGATCCGGTGATCACCGTGATGCCGGTGTCGTGGCAGTTCATCGATCCCCAGGCCGCCAAGCAGTTGCCTCCCCGCGCGCTGGTGCTCACGCCCCGATACGCGATCGACAGCAAGTTCGCCAACCTGCGCGTGCAGGTGATGGCGCAACTCTTCGACCGTACGCTGAAAAGCAACGGCAAGCTGAAAGGCAAGGCCGCGTTCTTCCGGATCTACGCCTTCAATTTCCAGATCGAGGACGGCAAGCTCGAGGACAACCTCGCGAAATGGAACAGCCTGGGCAGCCAGGGTATGGGCATGCTGCTCGATCAGGGCGTGACGCAGGTCGCCGACATGATCGCGCACGACTTCAGTGCGGAGGGACGCGCCGAATGGAAGAGCCGCCCGTCCAAGAATGCGCCCAAGCTGATGGGCCGCACCTATCCTGGCGTCGCCGTCCGCCAGGTGGAAGACTACATCTGGGTTCGCAGCGGCGTGAACTTCAATGGATATCGCCCCCTCGACATCCCCGCGATCGTGGCTGCGATGCAGAGCGCGCCGGCTGCACCGAGCGCTTCCGGAGCCGTGGCCGCAGCAGAGCCCAGCGCTTCCGAGGCCGTGACCGTGACCGCAGCAGAGCCGAGCGCTGCAGAGGCTGTGCCTGCGGCAGCGCCCGTGCCGGAGCAGGCCGCGCAGCCCTCGTCGACGGCGGCGGAAGTCGCACCGGCTGGCGCACCGGCGACCGAACCGGTCGCGAAGCCGCAGCCCGAGGTGCCTGCCCAGGGCACGCCATGAATCGTGCCCTGCATATCGCTCTGCGGGGTGGCATGGCCACCCTGTTGCTGGCAACGGCGGGATGCGCGATCACGATGAACCATGTCGATGTCGATGCCTCGCGGCTCGACATCGCGTCGAAGAAGCGGCTCGAGTGCCCGCATGCGCTCGTCGAGGTGATCGATGCACGGCCCGAGGGCGAAGCCTCCGGCGGCGTCGGCTTGAATCTGTACCGATTCGAGGATGCCGACGCCGTGGTGCGACGGTCCCTGCTCGAGGCCGGTTTCACGGAGGCCGGCACGGACGCGGATGGGGTTCGCGTGCGGATCATGCGGCTGTACGTGGCCCAGCACCAGGCGATGGTGTACGGCGGGATGCAGCAGGTGACGAACATCCCGGTGGCCGTGTACGAAGTCAGGGTCGGTCGGTCCGAACCCTTCCTGATCCGATCGCAGCCGGCGAACATCAACTGGAATTCCACCGAGACCGAAGCCTACGCCGGGTATTCGCTGGCCATCGAAGGCGCGAACCACCAGCTGATCGAACGACTCAACACGGTGTGCAGACGTTGATCGTGTCCCGCCGCCCATACGGAATGCATCAGGCCGCCGACAAGGCGGCCTGATGCATTGCAGGGGTCGTCCCGGCCCCGGCGGGGCAGAAGTTCGAGTGTGCGCGCAGGTCGGCCGGGTGGCTCAGCCCGCCAGCGCCTCCGCCTTCGCCGCACAGATGAAGTCGTTCTCGCTCAGGCCGCCGACATCGTGGGTGGAGAAGCGGACCACGCAGCGGTCGTAGTGCACGCCGAGATCGGGGTGGTGGTCCTCGCGATGGGCGACATGGGCGAGGGCGTTCACGAAAGCCATCGTCCGGTAGTAGTCCGGAAAGGCGAAGGTCTTCACGAGGGCATGGCCGTTCTCGGCCAGTTCCCAGCCCGGCAGCTGCGGCATCAGCTCGGCGACCTGGGCCGGCGGCAGGCGGTGTTCGTGTCCGCGACGGGGGATGCAATGGGCCTGGGCGAGGGGGACGAGGTCGGTCATGGGGGCGGTCCTGTGCGGAAAGGCGGTCAAGCTGAACAGTGTTCCGGAGCGGCAACGAAATAGTTACCAGCGCGGCGGAATCCGGCCGCTAGAATAGCCCGATGATCCAGATTTCCGAATCCGCGCAGACCCATTTCCGCCGCCTGATCGAACGCGAAGCCCTGCCGGGCCTCGGCGTGCGCCTGAGCGCCCTCCACCCCGGCACGCCGCGCGCCGACGTCCGCCTGGAGTTCGCCGAACCGGGCGACCTGCAGGGCGACGAATGGGCGGTGGACTGCGAGGGTTTCACGCTGTGGCTCGACGCCGGCAGCGTGCAGTTCCTCGATGGCGCCGAGATCGACTACACGCAGCAGGCCACCGGCGGCCAGCTGCAGATCCGCGCACCGAAGATCAAGGGCCAGGCGCCGGACGGCGATGCATCCCTGGTCGAACGCGTGCGCTGGGTGGTCGAACACGAGATCAATCCGCAGCTCGCCCAGCACAAGGGCCATGTCTCGGTGCGCGAAGTGACCGCCGATGGCGTGGTCGTCCTCAGTTTCGGCGGCGGCTGCCACGGCTGCGGCATGGCCGACGTGACGCTCAAGCAGGGGATCGAAAAGACGTTGCTGGAGAAAGTGCCCGGCGTGACCGCCGTGCGCGATGCGACCGATCACGCCACCGGATCGGCGCCCTACATCGTTCGCGACGCGCACTGACGGGCCGCGCCGCGCGTGTTCTCCGCCGCGGACCTCATCGAAGCACTGTCGGCCCGCGTCCGGCGGCGCTTTCCGCTCCAGCCCGAACGCGCGTTCGGCGAATTCCCGCCGACCTGGCGCGCCTGGTTCCTGTCCATCGCGGAACGGCCCGGCATCGTCCGCGGCGTCCCGGCCGCCGACTACATCGCGATCCTCGCCGCGCGCACGCCGCGCAAGATTCCCAGGGCCAGCGCCGAACTCGGCCGCTGGCAGTCTTACCGTCATCTGCTGCGCCAGCAATGGGGTGTCGCCCCCGCCGATCAGCGCCGCACGCGGCGGATCGGTGCGGCCGTGTCGGCGCTCATGCACCTGTGCCTGATCCCCCTGCTGCTGTGGGTGGGCATGGTGCGCATCGGCGATGCGCCGCCTGATGCAGAGCAGGCGGGCGAAGCGATCCAGGTCGAATTCATCGGGGAAGGCACGCCGGTCGATGAAGGCGGGGCGCCTGCGCCGGGCCAGATGGATGCCCCCGCCTCCGCCGGTGCAGGGCAGCCGGCAGCGGTCGGGGGCGGCCAGCAGGCCGCTGCCGCGCCGCCGCCTCCACCGTTCGTGGCCGCAGCGCCGCCCGATGCCGACGACAAGCCACCGCAGCCACCGCAGCCATCGCCGCCTGCGGAAGCCGCCAGCGCGCAGCCGCTGGCGGTGACCGAAACCGCGGCTCCCGATCCCGAGTTCACCCTGCCGGAGACCGCCGTCCGCGAGATCGCACTGCCCAGCCTGCGTCCGCAGACGCCGAACCTGTCGACGCAGGTGGTGGAGGTGGAGACGCTCAGCGCGCCGGTGCCGACCCCCACGCTGCGCGCGCCGACGCCGCGCCCGGTCGCGCCTGCCGTGCCGACGCTGCGCACGCAGGTCGTCGAGATCGACACCTTCCAGCCGACGGTGCCGGTGCCGACGATCCAGGTGCCTGCGCCGCGCACCGCATCGCCGAAGGTGCAGACGCTCCGCACCCAGGTGACCGAGATCGAGGTGCATTCCCCACTGTCGCCGGTTCCCGCCACCGGCATCGCGCAGACGCCGTCGACCGCGCCCCGCCTGCGCCCGCAGGAGCTGCGTACCGCGCCGGGCGAGATCGCGCTCAAGCCTGGCGTGCCGGGCGGCGTCGCATCGAATTCTCCTTCCTCGACGCCATCGCGTGCGCCCGGCAGCCAGGCGTCCACCGGCGCCGCGCAGACGTCTTCGACGACGTCGGGCGCGACCGGGGCCGGTGGTCGACCGCAGGCCCAGACGGCCGGGCGCACGGCCGGCACGGCACCCTCGGGCGCCGGCACGCGTCCCTCGACACGCCCCGGTGCGGCCACGTCGACGGTGCGCGACGATGACTGGGGGGCGTCCAACCGCAACGTGCCCGGCAATTCGAACACCGGCACCGGCAGCACGGCGGGCCTGTTCAACAGTGACGGCAGCGTGCGGCTGCCCGGCGGCGCGGGCGATGTCGGCGGCGGATTGCCTCCGGGCACGATCATCGAGGATTTCGAGAAGATCGATCGCATGGGCACCTGGCTCAAGCGCCCGCCGCTGGATTACACCCCGACACGCTTCGACCGGTTCTGGATTCCGAACAAGACGCTGCTGGAAGAATGGGTGAGCCGTGGCATCAAGAAGGTGGCGATTCCGATCCCGGGTACGACCAAGCGCATCGAGTGCACGGTGAGCCTGCTCAGCGTGGGCGGCAGTTGCCGCGTCATGGATCCGAACCTGCAGGACCAGGAAGCCACCGCGCGACCGCCGCCGGACGTGCCCTACAAGCCCGAGCTGCGGGAAGACAAGGACGGGCCGTCGGCGCCTCCCGCCGTGCCGTGATCGTCGCGAGCGGCATGGGGAATCTTTTGCCGCTGATGACGCGGATAACGCGGATCGAACGCATTGTTTGACCAGGGTTTGATCCGCGTCCTCCGCGTCAATCCGTGGCAGAAAACGAAACGGGAGCCTTGCGGCTCCCGTTCGTGTTTCAGCATGGCGCCCGCGTGGCGGGGCTGCGGCTTACTTGCCGTGCAGGTCGCCCAGCGGGCCGCTCTGGGCGGCGAAGTAGGCCGACAGATCGGCAATGCCCTGTTCGTCCAGGGTGCCGGCATCGAAGGCGCCCTTGATCTGCATGGTCATCAGCGCGTGGTCGCGCTTGCCTTCGCGGTAATGCTGCAGGCTGTGGAACAGGTAGTCCTGGTACTGGCCGCCGATGATCGGGGTGGCGGCATCGATCGGCTTCAGGCCGGCGGTGCCGTGGCAGTCGACGCAGGACTGGCCGCTCGGCAGCTTGGTGGCGGCAAGCTTCTCGCCGCGCGCGGCATCGCCGTCGAAAGCGTTGATGTGCTTGTGCACGGTCTTGTGGCCGGCGCCTTCGGCGGCGGGTTCGCTCTTGCCGCAGGCGGCGAGGCCGAGGAGGAGGGCGCAGGTCGTTGCGATGGCGAGGGGACGCTTCGTCATGGAGGGGGCGCTCACTTCTTCAGGCTCGAAAGGTAGGCGGCGATGGCGGCGATGTCCTCGTCGGAGAAGCTCTGCGCCTGGGCCTGCATGGTCGGGTGCTTGCGCGTGCCTTTCTTGTAGGCGGTCAGCGCGTTGACCACGTACTCCTGGGTCTGGCCGGTGATCTTCGGCACGCTGTAGGTCGGGTAGGCGTTCTTGTAGCCGGTGACGCCATGGCAACCCTGGCAGGTATAGGCGAGCTGCTTGCCCTTGTCGGCGGCGCCGGTGGCGTCGGAGCTCTGCGCCTGGACGGCGAACGATGCGAGGAGGGCGAGGCAGCCGGCGAGCAGCGGATGGCGATTCGGCGATCGGATCATGTCTGGCGTCAGGTCAGGGTTGAGTTCGGGGGCACGTCGCGGCGGCCGGTGCCGGCCCGCTGGCGCCATGGACCGCTTCCGGGAAGCGGTCGCAAACGTGCAATCGCGACAGTATAGCCTGCAACGCGACCGGGTCGCGAAGGGTGCGATCCGGCCGCATTCGGGCCCCGGTGCGCGCAACGGGCGGATCGGGATCGCATCGCGCGGCCGAATGCTTCGGCGACCGAGCGCACGCCGGCAGCGGGGGCATGACGCGAGTCACCATGACCTCTGGCGGATGCCGGTCGCGCATGGGTGATCTACCTTCATACAACACCTAACCCCCTCCTCGGATCGCCATGCCTGCCATGACCCCCACCCCCGTCGATTCCACGCCGTCGCCATCGGCAGCCCGAACCCCCCTGGTCCACGCGCTGACCGCTGCCGTGCTGCTGGGGTGCCTGGCGATCGCCGGCTGCAAGGGCGGTCCCGATGCCCAGGCCAAGGGCAAGGACGGCGACAAGAAGGAAGAAAAGGCGCAGGAGGCCGTGCCGGTCGAAGTGGTCGCCGTCGCCAACCGGCCGGTCGCGGCCAGCTACAGCGGCACCGCGCCGCTGGAGGCCCGCGGCGAGTCGCAGGTGGTCGCGAAGACCTCCGGCGTCGCCCTGCAGGTGATGGCCGAGGTGGGGCAGCAGGTCCGTGCGGGCCAGGTGCTGGTCCGACTCGACTCCGACCGCGCCGCGCTGCAGGCCGCGCAGAGCGCCGCGCAGGTGCGCAAGCTGGAGGCCAACTACAACCGCTCGCTGCAGTTGTCCAGGCAGCAACTGGTCAGCGCGAACGACCTCGACCAGCTCAAGTTCGACCTGGAGAACGCCCGCGCGGTGAACCGCCTGGCCAACCTCGAAGTGTCCTACGCCAACGTGGTCGCGCCGATCTCCGGGGTCATCGCCGAACGCTCGATCAAGCCGGGCAACTTCGTCCAGCTCAATTCGCCGATCTTCCGCATCGTCGACACCTCGCGCATCGAAGCTACGCTCAACGTGCCCGAGCGCGAGCTGGCCACGATCAAGCCGGGCCTGCCGGTGCAGCTGGTGGTGGATGCGCTGCCAGGCAAGCCGTTCCAGGGCACGGTCGATCGCGTCGCGCCGGTGGTCGATTCGGGCAGCGGCACCTTCCGCGTGATCTGCGCCTTCGACAGCGCCGCCCTGCTGCAGCCGGGCATGTTCGGTCGCATCCGCATCGATTACGACCAGCGTGCGAATGCGCTTGTGATTCCGCGCAACGCGCTGCTCGACGACGAGAGCGACCCGGCGGTCTACGTGGTCCGCGGCAACAAGGCCGCGCGCGTCGCGGTGAAGCTGGGCTACTTCGACGGCGAGTGGGTCGAGGTCCGCGGCGGACTCAAGCAGGGCGATCGCGTGGTCACCGCGGGCAAGGTCGCGCTGCGGGAAGGCACCGACGTGCAGGTCATCGGCGATCCCGCCGCGAAGCAGGTCGCCACCGTCGCCAAGGCAGGGAACAAGCCGTGAGCGGATCCCATTCCCATACTCCGGAAGATGGCGGACCCGGCGGTCCGGGCGAAAGCCCGGGCGGCGGTTTCGACCTGGTCGAGTTCTCGACGAGGCGCCGCGTCACTGTCGCGATGTTCTGGCTGACGATGGTGCTGTTCGGCGCGATCGCGCTGTTCAGCCTCAAGGTCAACCTGCTGCCCGATCTCAGCTATCCGACGCTGACCGTCCGCACCGAATACACCGGCGCCGCGCCTGCGGAGATCGAAACCCTGATCACCGAACCGGTCGAAGAGGCCGTCGGCGTGGTCAAGAACCTCCGCAAGCTCAAGTCGGTGTCGCGCACCGGACAGAGCGACGTGGTGCTGGAATTCGCCTGGGGCACCGACATGGACCAGGCCAGCCTCGAAGTGCGCGACAAGATGGAAGTGCTGCAGTTGCCGCTCGAGGCCAAGCCGCCGGTGCTGCTGCGCTTCAATCCGTCGACCGAGCCGATCATGCGCCTCGCGCTGTCGGCGAAGGACGTCGATGGCGCTGACGAAGCGAAGGCGCTGCGCCGGCTCACCGAACTGCGGCGTTTCGCCGACGACGACCTGAAGAAGAAGCTGGAGCCGGTCGACGGCGTGGCGGCGGTCAAGGTCGGCGGCGGCCTGGAAGACGAAGTGCAGGTCGACATCGACCAGCAGAAACTCGCGCAGCTCGGCCTGTCGATCGACACCGTCATCCAGCGCCTGCAGCAGGAGAACATCAACATTTCCGGCGGCCGCCTGGAGGAGGGCAGCCAGCGCTATCTCGTGCGCACGGTGAACCAGTTCGCCAGCGTCGAGGAAATGCGCGAGATGCTGCTGACCACCCGCACCGCCGGCAACGATGCCGCTGCGGCCGCGGCGCGACAGATGGCGGCGGTCGCAGCGGCAACCGGTTCGGCAGAGGCCATCGCGGCCGCGAGCTCGGTGCAGAACGCGTCGGGTGGCGGCAGCAGTACGCCTGCCGGTGGCATGGCCGTGCGCCTGAAGGACGTGGCCGAGGTGCGTCAGGGGCACAAGGAGCGTGAGGCGATCATCCGCCTGGCCGGCCGCGAGGCGGTCGAGCTGGCGATCTACAAGGAAGGCGATGCCAACACCGTCGCCAGCGCCGACGCCATCAGCGCCAAGCTGGAGGAGATCCGCAAGACGCTGCCGAAGGACATCGAGCTCACCACCATCGACGACCAGTCGCAGTTCATCCGCCACGCGATCAGCGACGTGAAGTTCGACGCAGTCATCGGCGGCCTGCTCGCGGTGCTGATCATCTTCCTGTTCCTGCGCGACGGCTGGAGCACGTTCGTGATCTCGCTGTCGCTGCCGGTATCGATCATCGCCACGTTCTTCTTCATGGATCAGTTCGACCTGAGCCTGAACGTGATGTCGCTCGGCGGCCTGGCCTTGGCCACCGGCCTGGTGGTGGACGATTCGATCGTGGTGCTGGAGAGCATCGCCAAAGCCCGCGAACGTGGCCTGGGGATCTTCAAGGCGGCGATCGAAGGCACGCGCGAGGTCAGCCTGGCCGTGGTCGCGTCCACCCTCACCACCATCGCGGTGTTCCTGCCGCTGGTCTTCGTCGAAGGCATCGCCGGCGAACTGTTCCGCGACCAGGCGCTGACCGTGGCCACCGCGATCGGCATCTCGCTGATCGTGTCGATGACCCTGATCCCGATGCTCAGCGGCCTGCGCGACAGTGCGCCGATGGCGTTCCAGGAGGAAGAACCCCACCCGGAATGGCAGCCCGAGAAGGGCTGGCAGAAGCCGGTGGCGATCGTGAACCGGGGCGTCGCCGCAGGCACGCGCGGCGCCACCTTCGGGCTCAGCTGGCTCGTGATCCGCCTGTGGCGCGGCGTGAGTGCCGTCGTCGGCCCGGTGATGCGCAAGCTCAGCGACATCGCGATGGCGCCGTATCACCGCATCGAACGCGGCTACCTGCGCCTGCTGCCCGGCGCGATGCAGCGGCCGGTGCTGGTGCTCGGTTTTGCCGCCGCAGCGTTCGCGGCCAGCCTGCTCGCGGTGCCGCTGCTCGGCACCGACCTGATCCCGCAGCTGGCCCAGGACCGCTTCGAGATGACCGTGAAGCTGCCGCCGGGCACGCCGCTGCGCGAGACCGACCGCATCGTGCGCGAGCTGCAGCAGTCGCACGCGAAGGAGGAGGGCATCCGTGCGCTGTATGGCGTGAGCGGCAGCGGCACCCGCCTGGACGCCAACCCGACCGAGAGCGGCGAGAACATCGGCAAGCTCACCGTGGTGATGGGCGAGAGCGGCGACGAGGCGCGCGAAGCGCAGCTCGTCGAGACCCTGCGCGGCAGCGCCGGACGCTATGCCGGTGCGCAGGTCGACTTCAGCCGTCCGGAACTCTTCAGTTTCTCGATGCCGCTGGAGATCGAACTGCGCGGCCAGGACCTGCAGGGCATCGAACGCGCAGGCAGGAAGATGGCCGAACTGCTGCGCGCCAGCCCGCACTATGCCGACGTGACCTCGACGGTGGAACAGGGTTTCCCGGAGATCCAGATCCACTTCGACCAGGAGCGCGCCGCCGCACTGGGCCTGACCACGCGCCAGGTCGCCGATGCAGTGGTGAAGAAGGTGCGCGGCGACGTCGCCACGCGCTACAGCTTCCGCAGCCGCAAGATCGACGTGCTGGTGCGGGCGCGCGAGAACGACCGCGCCACGATCGAGGACATCAAGCGCCTGATCATCAATCCCGGCAGCGCCAGCCCGGTGACCCTGGAGTCCGTCGCCGACGTGGTGTCGACGGTCGGCCCGAGCGAGATCCACCGCGCCGACCAGGTGCGCGTGGCCATCGTGTCGGCGAACCTGCGCGACATCGACCTCGGCACCGCGATGCAGGAAGTGCAGGACCTGGTCGCGAACAACGAAGGCGGCCTCGGCGCCGGCATCGACATGCACATCGGCGGCCAGGGCGAGGAATTGTCGCAGTCGCTGCAGTCGCTGCTGTTCGCCTTCGGCCTGGCGATCTTCCTCGTGTACCTGGTGATGGCCTCGCAGTTCGAATCGCTGCTGCATCCCTTCGTCATCCTGTTCACCATCCCGCTGGCGCTGGTCGGTGCGGTGCTGGCGCTGCTGCTGACCAATTCGACCGTGTCGGTGGTGGTGTTCATCGGGCTGATCCTGCTCGTGGGCCTGGTGACGAAGAACGCGATCATCCTCATCGACCGCGTGAACCAGGCGCGCGAAGCGGGCATGGCCAAGCGCGACGCGCTGGTCGAGGGTGCGCGTTCGCGCCTGCGTCCGATCATCATGACCACGCTCTGCACGCTGTTCGGCTTCCTGCCGCTGGCCCTGGCCTTCGGCGAAGGCGCGGAGGTGCGCTCGCCGATGGCGATCACGGTGATCGGCGGCCTGCTGGTCTCGACGCTGCTCACCCTGGTCGTGATCCCGGTGGTCTACGATCTGCTGGATCGCAAGAGCGACGAGCACTACGTCGCGCGCGGTCGTCGCAGCCGCGCCCGTCGCGGCGAGGATTTCGACGCGACGCCTGAGGAGGGCGCATCCGCATGAGCGTCGCCGAGTTCAGCATCAAGCGGCCCGTCACCACGGTGATGTTCTTCATCTCTCTGTTCGTGGTCGGCCTGATCGCGGCGGTGCGCCTGCCGCTGGAGGCCTTCCCGGCGCTGACCTTCCCGGGCATCTTCCTGCAGTTGCCGTACAGCGGCTCGACACCCGAGGAAGTGGAGCGCACGGTGCTGCGGCCGGTCGAGGAAGCGGTGGCGACCATGAGCGGCATCAAGCGCATGGAAGGCACCGCGCGCGCCGAGGGCGCGTCGATGTTCATCCAGTTCTCGGACTGGGAGCGAGACGCCTCGATCGCCGCCTCCGAGGCGCGCGAGCGCATCGACGCGATCCGCGACCAGCTTCCGGACGACCTGCAGCGCTACTTCGTGCTGAAGTTCTCGACCTCCGACGAGCCGGTGCTGAAGGTGCGCCTGGCCAGCAACCGCGACATGACCCGCGAGTACGACCTGATCGATCGCGAGTTCAAGCGACGGCTGGAGCGCATCGCCGGCGTGGCGCGCGTCGACGTGCTCGGCGCGCCGCCGAACGAAGTCGAGATCGCGATCGCGCCCGATCGTCTGACCGCGCACGGCATTTCGCTCGACCAGCTGAACCAGCGCCTGCGCTCGCTGAACTTCTCGGTCTCGGCCGGACAGATCCTGGATGCGGATCGTCGCCTCCGCGTGCAGCCGATCGGCGAGATCGTCGACCTGCAGCAGTACCGCGATGTCATCATCGACGGCAAGGGCACCCGCCTGGCCGACGTGGCCGACGTGCAGCTCAAGCCCGCGCGGATCAACTACGGACGCCGCCTCGACGGCCAGCCGGCGGTAGGCCTGGACATCTTCAAGGAGCGCAGCGCCAACCTCGTCGACGTCGCCAGGCGCGTCCTCGATGAAGTCAACGTCATCGCCGAGGACCCGGCGCTCGATGGCGTGCAGGTCCTGGTGGTCGAGAACCAGGGCGATGCCGTCACCAGCTCGCTGCTGGAACTGGCGGAAGCCGGCCTGGTCGGCCTGCTGCTGTCGATCATCGTGCTGTATTTCTTCCTGCGCCACTGGCCTTCCACGCTGATGGTGAGCACGGCCATCCCGATCTGCTTCGTGATGACCCTGGGCTTCATGTACTTCGCAGGCGTCACCCTCAACGTGCTGACGATGATGGGCCTGCTGCTGGCGGTGGGCATGCTGGTCGACAACGCGGTCGTGGTGGTGGAGAGCATCTACCAGGAGCGTGAGCGCATGCCCGGGCAGCCGCGCCTGGCCTCGCTGATCGGCACGAAGAACGTCGCGATCGCGCTGTCCGCCGGTACGCTGTGCCACTGCATCGTGTTCGTGCCGAACCTGTTCGGCGAGCGCAACATCATCAGCATCTTCCTGTCGCAGATCGCGATCACCATCTCGGTGTCGCTGCTCGCGTCCTGGCTGGTCGCGGTCAGCCTGATCCCGATGCTGTCCGCGCGCATGAAGACCCCGCCGGCGGTGCAGAGCGACCGCGGCCTGATCCCGTCGCTGCAGCGCCGCTACGCCGCTTTCCTGCGCTGGACGCTGGAACATCGCGGCAAGAGCATCCTCGGCATCGTGCTGATCGTGCTGCTGAGCGTCATTCCCGCCACGCAGATGAAGACGAACATGTTCGGCGGCGAGGAGGGCGGTGAAGCCGACATCTTCTACCAGTGGAACGGCGCCTACACCAAGCAGCAGATTTCCGACGAGGTGACGAAGGTCGAGGATTTCCTCGACGCGAATCGCAAGAAGTACGGCATCGTCCAGATCTATTCCTTCTACAGCGAGGAAGGCTGGGCCGGTACCCAGGTCAAGTTCGACACCAAGAGCGCCGGCGAGACGAAGAAGCGCGTCGATGCGCTGCGCGAAGCCTTGCCCAGGTCCGCGCGGGCGAAGATCGGCATCGGCGACCAGGGCGGTGGCCCGGGCGGCGGTGGCGGCAGCGGCCTCGAGCAGAACGTGCAGGTGCGGCTGGTCGGCGATTCCACCGAGCAATTGAAGGAGATCGCCGAGGACGTGATCCCGATCCTCGCGCGCCGCAAGGAGCTCCTCGATGTGCGCGTCAACATCGGCGACCAGAACAGCGAGATGTCGGTCCGCGTGGATCGCGAGCGCGCGGCCTCGTTCGGCTTCAGCGCGGAGGAAGTCTCGCAGTTCGTCGGCCTGGCCCTGCGCGGCGCGCCGCTGCGCGAGTTCCGCAAGGGCGATACCGAAGTCCCGGTCTGGGTGCGCTTCGCCGGCGCCGAGGATTACGGCATCAAGGACATCTCCGCGTTCACCGTGCGCGCGCCGGATGGCCGCACCGTGCCGCTGCTGGCGATGGTCGACGTGCAGATCGGCGCTGCCGCGTCCGAGATCCAGCGTTCGAACCGGCAGACCACGCTGACCATCCAGGCCAATCTCGCCGCCAAGGTGTCGATGCCCGAGGCCCGCAAGGCGATGGAAGACACGCTCAAGGAGATTCCGTTCCCGGCCGGCTACAGCTATACCTTCGACGGCGGCGGCTTCCAGGACGATGCCGAAGCGATGCAGGACATGCTGTTCAAGCTGGCGATCGCGCTGGTCATGATCTACGTGATCATGGCGGCGGTCTTCGAATCGCTGCTGTTCCCGGCGGCGATCATGAGCGGCGTCGTGTTCTCGGTGTTCGGCGTGTTCTGGCTGTTCTGGATCACCGGCACCGAATTCAACGTCATGGCCTTCATCGGCATCCTGGTGTTGATGGGGGTGGTGGTGAACAACGGCATCGTGATGATCGAGCACATCAACAACCTGCGACGGCGCGGGCTCACGCGGACCGATGCGCTGGTCGAAGGCAGCCGGGAACGCCTGCGCCCGATCCTGATGACCATGGGCACGGCGATCCTGGCGATGATCCCGATCTCGCTGGGCGGCACGCAGATGGCCGGCGACGGTCCCCCGTACTTCCCGATGGCCCGTGCGATCGCCGGCGGCCTGGCGTTCTCGACGGTGGTCAGCCTGCTGTTCCTGCCGACCATCTATGCCGTGCTGGACGACACGCGCGCCAACTTCCTGCGCATCTTCAAGCGCGCCATGGGCAGGCGCGAGGTGCCGGCGGCTGCGGTGACGGCAATCCACGTCGACTGACCACGCCGACGGATGCCATCCGCCGTATGAAGAAACGGCCGGGGAGCGATCCCCGGCCGTTCTTGTTTCGATGCGCTTGCTTACCCGAGCAGCGTCCTGATCATCTTCGCACCGCCGGCCCATACGCCGATCGCGGTGCCGAAGCTGGTGAGGAAGAAGTTCAGCAGGGTGCGCGCCACGCGGTTGCGCCACCAGCCCTTCACGCTCTGCACGTCGTCGCGCAGCGCCATGAAATCGGCATAGGTCGGCTTGCGTACCCAGGCTTCGACCAGCGCACTGAGCGTGCCCGAGGCCAGCGCCGGATGCAGCGGCGTGATCGGCGACGAGACGAACGCGGTGAGGATGCTCAGCGGATGCCCGCCGGCGAGCAGGCAGCCGATCGCGCCCAGCGTGCCGGTGACCAGCACCCACTCCAGCACCAGTTCGCCACCGACCTCGGCACCGCCGCGCCAGAAGCCCCAGGCGAAGCCGCCGAGCACGAAGAACGCCAGCAGCAGGGTGAACCAGGGAAACGAGGACTTTTCCTTCACCGTGCGCAGCTCGGACAGCAGCGCGGCCGGGTCGCGCATGTCTTCGCGCAGGTGCTTTTCCATGCCCTGCAGATGGCCGGCGCCGACGACGGCCAGGACCTCGCGTGCCTCGGGATGCTGTGCGGGGATCTCGCGCAGGCGGGCGGCCATGTAGGCATCGCGTTCGGCGATCACCGTTTCGTACAGCGCCGGGCTGCCTTCCGCGAATTCGCTGAAGCTCGCTTCCAGCATGTCGCCCTGTTTCAGGTTCTCGATCTGTTCGTCGGAGACCTTCTCGTCGACGAACAGCGACGTCATCAGCCCGCCGCCGACCTTCGCCCGGCCCCAGAAGCCCAGGCGCTGCATCGCGCGCTTGAAGGTCAGCCCGACGTCGCGGTCGATCAGTTCCATCGTCAGCCCGCGCTCGCGCGCGTCGACCACTGCCGCCTTCAGTTCGGCGCCGGGCTCGATGTCCAGCTGTTCGGCGAGGCGGCGCTGGTACGCGGCCAGGCCCAGGTTCGCGGCGAACACCGCCGTCTTGCCTTCGCGCAGCACCTTCACCAGGTCGAGCTTGGCCAAGGCGTCCGGGTCGGTCAGCGCCTGCGCGCGCTGCGGATCCAGTTCGACCGCGATCGTGTCGTATGCGCCGGTGGCGATGGCAGCGCGCACCACCTCGACGCTGGTCTTCGACACGTGCGCGGTGCCCAGGAGCGTGTAGCGCACGCCGTCGCGTTCGACGATGGCATGCGGCTGGTTCTGCAGCGGGGCATCGGGGCGGAGGGCCGGTGTCGGGTCGGTCTGGGCGTGTGGCGTATCGGTCATCGTGACGGTGGGGACATGACGGTGGAGGCGCGGATCGCGTTTGCCTGCAATCGCGTTCGCCTGGAATCGCGGTTGCCTGTCCCACCGGTCCAGCGGGGAGCCTGCGACGCAGCGCGCAGGATAGAGCCTCCCGCCCGCGCTGTCTGCGCCTGCCGGTCCGCAGTGCGACCGGGCGCTCAGCACACCCCGTACGGGAGGTTCGGCGACGACACCAGGCGCTCGCCGACCGTCTCCCCGCGCAGGAAGCGCAGGGCGTCGCCGATCACGCCGGGGTGATCGGCGATCCGGTTGTGGCCGAAGCCCCGCGTGCTGATCAGCCGCGCCCCGTTCCAGAGTCGCGCGTAGCGCTCGCCCTCGTGCCAGGGGACTTCGCGATCCTCCAGGTCGTGGACGATCAGCGCCGGTCGCGCGATCAGCGGGGCGTTGCGATGCGCCTGCAGCTCCTCGATGGGCACCCGGGTCCTGGCTTCGAAGAACGCCGCCATCCGCGCTCCGAAATGCGCGCCGAGCCCGATGAAGCGACTGAAACGTTCCATCGCCGCCAGCGGGTCGGCGGCCGGCGCGATCAGCACCGCGCGCTCGGCCTGCAGTCCGCGCGCCAGCGCCACCGCCGCCGCTGCGCCGCCAAGCGAGTGCCCGATCACCGCCGCCGCTGGCCCGAAATGCCGTGCGACCGCCATCAGGTGGCAGGCGAAGTCGGGCAGGGTGGTGTGCCTGCCGCCGCTGCGGCCATGACCGGCCTGGTCGAAGGCGACCACGGCGTAGCCGGCCGATTGCAGCGGTTCGATCCACTTCGCGATGCGCGTGCCGTGACTGGACCAGCCGTGCGCGAAGAGGACATAGGGCTGGCGCGACGGATCGCCCCAGACGTAGGTCGCGATCGCGAGGCCGTCCACGTCGAGGGTCGACTCGCGTGCGCCATGTGTCGGCGCGGCGAGGGCGCGTGATCGACTGCTCGCGAACGGCGTGCAGAACAGGCGCGCGGCGCGCTGCAGCGTGGATTCGGGGTGGATCATCCGGCCCAGCGCGAAACCGATGCGCAGGGTCTGCAATCCGACGATATTACGAACGGTCGTGCTAATTCTGGCGAATGCGATGGACATGGGCTCCTCGGTCGCTCGAAGCGGTGGGTCAGGCTTGGGGGGGGAGGTAGTAGGCGAGCAGGTGCTCGAACATGCGGCGGCCGCGCGCGAAGGCGGCGTCGAGGCCGCTCACTGCGGCGTCGTGCTGTACGGCCAGGGCGATGCTGTTCAGCTCGAAGGCGAACTGCGCGGCATCGGTGTCGGCACGCAGCTCACCGGTTTCGACCGCGAGCTGGGCGGCGCGCGCCAGTTCGGCCTGCCAGCGCTGGTGATGGGCGATCACGCGATCGCGCAGTGGGCCCGGGCGGTCGTCGTATTCGCTGACGGCGGTCAGCAGCACGCAGCCGCCGTGGTCGCGACGGAGCCATTCGAACCAGTTGGCCAGGATGGTCCGCAACCGGGCCAGTCCCCGCGGCACGGCGAGCGCCGGGATCAGGGTGTGCTCGCCGAAGCGGGTGGCGGCCATGTCGAGCACGGCCAGTTGCAGGTCCTCGCGCGAACCGAAATGCGCGAAGACACCGCTTTTCGACATGCCCACCGCATCGGCCAGTGGGCCGATCGACAGGCCTTCCAGACCCGCCGAGGCAGCGATCATGTAGGCGCGTTCCAGGATGATGTCCCGGGTCGCGGCGCCCTTGCTGGTGGCGGGGGGCTGGATCATGCGGCCTTGAATAGCACGACCGTTCGTTTTGTGCGAGTGCGCGGCGACGAGCGGTCGCCGCGCCGGCTGGGGATTCAGTCCCGGTAGCGCTTCAGCAGGTCGCCGTAGGCGTCGATGCGGCGGTCGCGCAGGAAGGGCCAGATCCGGCGGACGTGCTCGCTGCGGGCCATGTCGACCTCGGCCATCAGGATCGTCGGCTCGGTGTCGGCCTCGGCGATGAACTCGCCCTGCGGCCCGAGGACGTGGCTGTTGCCCCAGAAGTCGATGCCGGCTGCGCCGAGCGGCGAGGTCTCGTGGCCGACGCGGTTGCAGCTGAGCACCGGCACGCCGTTGGCCACGGCATGGCCGCGGTGGCTGAGGATCCAGGCATTGCGCTGGCGATCCTTCTCGGCCTGTTCGTCCGACGGGTCCCAGCCGATCGCGGTCGGGTACAGCAGCAGCTCGGCCCCGGCCAGCGCCATCAGCCGCGCTGCCTCCGGATACCACTGGTCCCAACACACCAGCACGCCGAGACGGCCGACCGAGGTGTCGATCGGCGTGAAGCCGAGATCGCCCGGCGTGAAATAGAACTTCTCGTAGAAACCCGGATCGTCCGGGATGTGCATCTTGCGGTACTTGCCGGCGATCGATCCGTCGGCGTCGTAGACCACGGCGGTGTTGTGGTACAGGCCGGCGGCGCGGCGCTCGAACAGGGAGCTGACCAGCACCACGCCATGATGCTTCGCCAGCGCGGACAGGCGCTCGGTGCTCGGGCCCGGGATCGGCTCGGCCAGGTCGAATTCGTCCACGCACTCGTGCTGGCAGAAATACGCACCGTTGTGCAGCTCCTGCAGCAGCACGAGCTTCGCACCGGACTTCGCGGCCTCGGCGACGCGGGCTTCGATCACCAACAGGTTGGCCTCGGCGGAACCGTGGTTCTTTTCCTGGATCAGCGCGACGGGGAGGGTTTTGTTCTTCATGCGAGCACACCTTCCGGAAGTTGCATCGTGATGCAGTGCAGGCTGCCGTTCTGCCAGATGAGCGGGCGGCACGGCACCGGGACGATCTCGCGGCCCGGGAACGCCTCGGCCATCACTTCCTGCGCGCGGGCATCGGCCGGATCGCCGTAGGAGGGCATCAGCACCGCGCCGTTGACGATGAGGAAGTTCGCATAGCTCGCGGCGAGGCGACGGCCGTCGTCGAAGATGGGTTTCGCCCACGGCAGCGCGAACAGCCGGTACGGCTTGCCGTCGCGCGTGCGCAGCGCCGCCAGCTCGCCGGCCATCGCCTGCAGTTCTGGATAGTGCGTGTCGCTGACATCGTCGCAGCCCTGGTAGACGATCGCGTCCTCGGCGGCGAAGCGGGCGAGGGTGTCGATGTGGGCGTCGGTGTCGTCGCCTTCCAGATAGCCATGGTCGAGCCACAGCACGCGATCCTGGCGCAGCCAGCTAGCGAGCTTCGCGGTGAGCTGCTCGCGGCTCGCGTCCGGATGGCGCTCGTGCAGGCACTTCCACGTGGTCAGCAGGGTGCCGGCGCCGTCGGTCTCGATGCCGCCGCCTTCCAGCGCGAAATCGATCTGCTCGCGCGTCGCGTTCGCGAAGACGCCCTGTGCCGTCAGCGCCTCGACGAGGCGATCGTCGCGGCTGGCCTCGAACTTCCCGCCCCAGCCGGTGAAGCGGAAATCGAGCTGCAGGAAGCCGTCGGCGGTCTTCAGGGTAATCGGGCCGGAGTCGCGCAGCCAGGTGTCGTCGTACTCGACGGTCACGAAGCGGACGCGGTCCATGTCGACCCGCGCCGAGCGCAGCCGCGCCTCGGCATAGGTCTGCAGGTCATCGTCGGCGACGCAGATCACGGCGTCCTGGAACGCGGTGATGGCCACGACGAGCGCGATGTAGGTTTCCTCGACATCGACCAGGCGCGGACCCCAGTCGGTCTCGGGATGCGGCCACGCGATCAGGACGGCGGACTGGGGTTCCCATTCCGCCGGAAAACGGACAGTTGTGGACATCGAATTACTTGATCGGAGGTTTCGGGCCGACTTCGTCGCTGCCGGCGCGGATGGCGACCGCGTCGATGACGCGATCCTTCTCGAAATAGACGACGAAATTGGGGTAGGTCCAGCGGTTGATCGCCGGCCACTGGCGCTTCTGGCCGCCGCGCGGATCCATGCGCTGGGTCGGGGCGCCGAACTTGCGCTCGACATCGGCCATGCGCATGCCGCGGGCGGGCAGGGTCATGCCAGCCTCGCTCTGCACGCGCTCGATCAGCAGCCTGTCGGCGAAGGCCTGGGGGGCGGCGGCGCAGAGCGCGGCGGCGACCAGGGCGGCAGGGAGAAGACGCATGGGGGACCTCCTCGAACGGATGCGGATGGGCGGGGCTTGCGGCGCAGCGATTGTAAGCGCATCGCGGCGGCGCAGGCGCACCGCGTTCACGAATCCGCGATGGGCCGGCCTTGTGCCCTTCGAACGAGAGAGCCGGACACGACAAAGGCCGCACGAGGCGGCCTTTGCGGTGTCGGCGCGACGGCGTTGCGGCCGTCCCGCCTGTCGCCGCTGGCAGGGCCGACGACGCGATCCGGGATCAGCGCTGGCGCGCCTTGAAACGCGGATTCGACTTGCAGATCACGAAGACCTTGCCACGGCGGCGGACGACCTTGCAGTCGCGGTGACGGGCCTTCGCCGACTTCAGGGAGGACAAGACCTTCATGGAAACCTCGGCGATAACGCGGTTGATGTGGATGGGAAGGGTGGAGCGGTGGGGTGCACCGTAAAACAGCCCGGCATTTTGCCGTGCCTTCTCTGGGAAAGCAAGGCCGATCAATCGCTTGCGGCGGATGCGTGCGGGCCGGGCGCGGAGTGGCGGCTAGAATGTCGCATCCCACGCCCGCAATGAGTCGTCCATGCCCGATTCCGTCAACGCCCAGGCCTCCGCCGTCCCCGTCCTGACCATCGACGGCCCGTCCGGGGCGGGCAAGGGCACCATCAGCCGCCTGGTCGCGGCGCGGCTGGGCTGGCATTACCTGGATTCCGGCGCGCTGTACCGAGGCGTCGGCGTCGCCGCCGGCTGGGCCGGACTGGACCTGGCCGACCCCGGTGCCCTGATCCGCTGCGCCTTCGACGCCCACATCGGCTTCGAGGAGGATGCCGCCGGCGAGCTGCGGGTCATCGTCAACGGGGTCGACGCCACCGACGAACTGCGCACGGAGACCGCCGGTGCCGCCGCTTCGGCCATCGCGGCCGTGCCCGAGGTCCGCGCCGCCCTGCGCGAGCGCCAGCGCGCCTTCCGCCGTCCGCCCGGCCTCGTGGCCGACGGCCGCGACATGGGGACCGTCATCTTTCCGGACGCCCCGCACAAGGTCTTCCTCACCGCCAGCCCCGAGGAGCGGGCCGACAGGCGGTATAAGCAGTTGAAAGACAAGGGGGTTTCCGTTACATTGGACGACCTGCTGCGGGAGATCCTCGCCCGCGACGCCCGCGATGCCAATCGCGCGGTGGCGCCCTTGCGACCGGCCGAAGACGCCGTCTGCATCGACACCACCGGCCTCGGCATCGATGCGGTGGTCGAACGCGTGCTGGCCGTCGTATCCGCCGCACGCGCCTGACCTCATTCTTCACCGAGCGGCTTTTCGCGCAGCAGGCTACAGGTTCCGTCGCACTCCACCGCGCAAGCGGTGGGGCGGCGGTGTTTCCACATCTCACTCCTACGGCCAACGGCAATCCCGCCACGGCCCCAACGGGTGGACCGGCCCGCATCGCGGCGCCCGGTCTGTGTCATCAACAGAGTATTCAACCCATGACCGAATCATTTGCAGAATTGTTCGAACAGAGCGCGGCCGCGAACCTGGCCAAGCTCAAGCCCGGCTCGATCGTCTCGGGCGTCGTCGTCGATGTGCGCACCGACGTGGTGGTCATCAACGCCGGCCTGAAGTCCGAAGGCATCGTGCCGATCGAACAGTTCCGTAACGAAGCCGGCGAGATCGACGTCGCCGTGGGCGACACCGTCAAGGTGGCGCTGGACTCCCTCGAAAACGGCTTCGGCGAAACCGTTCTCTCCCGCGACAAGGCCAAGCGCGCCATGGTGTGGGACGAGCTGGAACAGGCTCTGGAGAAGAACGAAACCATCACCGGCCGCATCAGCGGCAAGGTCAAGGGCGGCTTCACCGTCGACATCAAGGACGTCCGCGCGTTCCTGCCGGGCTCGCTGGTCGACGTCCGTCCGGTCCGCGATCCGGTGTACCTGGAAGGCAAGGAACTCGAGTTCAAGCTCATCAAGCTCGACCGCAAGCGCAACAACGTCGTCGTTTCGCGTCGCGCCGTCGTCGAGAGCGAGCACTCGGAAGAGCGCGAGCAGCTGCTCGAGAAGCTGGTCGAAGGCGCCAAGCTCAAGGGCGTCGTCAAGAACCTCACCGATTACGGTGCGTTCGTCGACCTCGGCGGCATCGACGGCCTGCTGCACATCACCGACATGGCGTGGAAGCGCGTGCGCCATCCGTCCGAAGTGGTGGAAGTCGGCCAGGAACTCGAAGTCCGCGTGCTCAAGTACGACCGCGAGCGCAACCGCGTCAGCCTCGGCCTCAAGCAGCTGGGCGAGGATCCGTGGGACAACATCGCCCGCCGCTACCCGGCCAACGTGCGCATGTTCGGCAAGGTCTCCAACGTCACCGATTACGGCGCGTTCGTCGAGATCGAGCCGGGCGTCGAAGGCCTGGTCCACGTGTCCGAAATGGACTGGACCAACAAGAACGTCAACCCGTCGAAGGTCGTGCAGGTCGGTGACGAAGTCGAAGTCATGGTCCTCGACGTCGATGAAGAGCGCCGCCGCATCTCGCTGGGCATGAAGCAGTGCACCAGCAACCCGTGGGAAACCTTCGCGGCGATCTACAAGAAGAACGACAAGGTGTCCGGCCAGATCAAGTCGATCACCGACTTCGGCATCTTCATCGGCCTGGACGGCGGCATCGACGGCCTGATCCACCTGTCCGACCTGAGCTGGAACACCACCGGCGAAGACGTGGTCCGCAACTTCAAGAAGGGCGACACCCTGGAAGCCGTGGTCCTCGCCGTCGACCCGGAACGCGAGCGCATCAGCCTCGGCGTGAAGCAGCTGGAGCAGGATCCGTTCGGCCAGTTCATGGCCTCGTTCCCGAAGGGTTCGAAGGTCTCGGGCACCGTCAAGGACGTGGACGCCAAGGGCGCCACCATCGACCTGGGCGACGGCATCGAAGGCTACGTCTCCGCGCGTGACATCAGCTACGAGCGCATCGACGACGCCAGCCAGCACCTGAAGGTCGGCGACAAGATCGAAGCCAAGCTCGTGGGCATGGACCGCAAGGGCCGCACCCTGCAGCTGTCGATCAAGGCGAAGGACGAGGCCGAGACGCAGGAAGCCCTGGCCGAGTACGCCAAGGCCTCCGCGGACGCCGCCAGCGGCACCACCAAGCTGGGCGCGCTGCTGCGCGAACAGCTGGAAAACCGCTCCGAGTAAGCGTCGCGTCATCCGCTCTGCGGCTTGCGGCGGCCCGGGACATCCCGGGCCGCCGCAACGCCGGACGGCGGCAGCTTCCCGTCTGTACGTCCTGCCTGTTCCTCCTGTCCGGATCGCGTACCCCTCATGACCAAGTCCGAACTGATCGAGATCCTGTCCCAGCGTCAGAGCCATCTGAAGGCCGACGACGTCGATCTGGCGGTCAAGTCGCTGCTGGAGATGATGGGCGGCTCCCTCTCGCAGGGCGAGCGCATCGAAATCCGCGGTTTCGGCAGCTTTTCGCTGCACTACCGTCCGCCCCGCACCGGCCGCAACCCGAAGACCGGCGATGCCGTGGCGCTGCCGGGCAAGCACGTCCCGCACTTCAAGCCCGGCAAGGAGCTTCGCGACCGCGTCAGTGCGGTCGTGCCCCTGCCGCCGGAAGACTGATCCCGGCATTCCGGCCAGCCTGTCCGCCGACCACTCCTGCACCCTCTCGATGACCGCCCGGCTGCGACCGTCGTCATGATGGCCGTGCGCGGGCATCGTCATCGCCGCATTCGCGGCATACACTGAACACAGCGCGCTGCCGCCATGCGCCGGCGTCGTCCTATCCCCTTCTTTTCAGCGGCCCTGCATGCGTCCACTGCGAGCGTTCATCGCCCTCCTGTTCCTCGCCCTCGGCGTGGTGGTGGGCGCGCTCAATCCGGGCGTGATCGCCGTCGACCTGGGTGTCTGGCGCATCGAAGCCGCGCTCGGCGTGCTGCTTCTGGCCGCGGTCCTGTGCGGTGTGCTGCTGGGCGGGCTGGCGATGGTCCTCGCTGTGGTGATGCCGCTGCGGCGCGAGCTGCGGCGCGCATCTCCGCCGGGCGAACCCCCCGTCCCGGCTGTCTCAACGCCGCCGTCCCCGGTCGTCGCATCCCCTTCTTCTTCGGAGCCTTGAGATGGCCTTCATCTCCGAGTGGTTCTGGTACTTCCTGCTGATTCCGCTGGCCGCCGTGATCGGCTGGGTCATCGGGCGCCGCGGCGGCGAACGCCACAGCGATCACCAGGTCAGCCGACTCTCCACCACCTATTTCCGTGGTCTGAACTACCTGCTCAACGAGCAGCCGGACAAGGCCATCGAGTTGTTCCTGCACATCGCCGAGCTCGACAAGGACACCTTCGAGACCCAGGTCGCGCTGGGCCACCTGTTCCGCCGCAGGGGCGAGGTCGACCGCGCCATCCGCCTGCACCAGGGGCTGGTGCAGCGCCCCGACATCAACGACCAGCAGCGGGTGCAGGCCCTGCTGGCGTTGGGCGAGGATTACATGCGTTCGGGTCTGCTCGATCGCGCCGAGACCGTCTTCACCGATCTGGCGAAGCTCGATGATCGCGCGCCGCAGGCCCTGCGCCATCTCATCGGCATCTACCAGTCCGAACGCGACTGGCAGCAGGCGATCGAGAAGGCATCGCGTTACGAGGCCGTCACCGGCGAGCCGATGGGCAAGCTGATCGCGCAGTTCGAATGCGAACTGGCCGAGCGCCATCGGGTGGCCGGCGAACTGGACCAGGCGCGTGCCGCGATCGCGCGCGCCTACGCCGCCGATTCGACCTCGGTGCGCGCGGGCATGCTGGAAGGGCGCATCGAGTTCGATGCGGAGCAGTATCCCGCCGCGATCCGCGCATTCGAGCGTGCCGCGCGCCACGACCCCGACTACCTGCCGGAGATCCTGCCGCCGCTGCAGGTGTGCTACGAGAAGGTCGGCGATCCCACCGGTGCGCGGGCCTTCCTGACCCAGATGTGCGAGTACTACCGCGGCATCGCGCCGGTGCTGGCGCTGACCCGCCTGGTCGAGGCCACCGAAGGCGTCCATGCGGCACGCGATTACCTCGCTCGCCAACTCAAGGAACGGCCCTCGGTGCGCGGCGAAGCGGCGCTGATCGACCTGAGCCTGGCCGACAGCACCGACCCGACCGCGACTCTGCACGATCTCAAGCATGTGACCGAGCAACTGCTGGTCCGCAATCCGAGCTACCGCTGCAATCGCTGCGGCTTCGGCGCGCGCAGCCACCACTGGCAGTGCCCGAGCTGCAAGGAATGGGGTTCGGTCAAGCCGCTGCTCAACTACGCGGTGGTCTGATGACCTGGACGCCCGGCCTCGCGCTCTGGTGCCTGATCTTCGCCGGCATCGGCGCGGCGGGGACCTGGATCGCGCGCGGATATGCGTTGCGCAGCCGCCTTCTGGACCCGCCCGGCGAGCGTCGCAGCCACACCGTGCCGACGCCGCGTGGCGGCGGGATCGCGATCGCGCTGGCTTTCCTGGTCGCGATGGTCGCGATGGTGGCGCGCCGCCCCGACGAGATCGTGCTGCTGGCCTGCGCCGGTATCGGTCTGGTGCTGGTGGCGGGGATCGGCTGGGTGGACGACCACCGGCCGCTGTCGCCCTGGTCGCGGCTGGCGGTGCACGTGCTCGCCGCTGGTTGGCTCATGGCTGGCGTCTACCTCTCCGGGCGCGGTGGCGCGGCGGCCCTGGCGGCATTCGGCGCGGCGCTCGTTCTGGTCAATGTCTGGAACTTCATGGACGGCATCGACGGACTGGCCGCGACGCAGGCTGCACTGGTCGCCGCGGGCCTCGTATTTCTTGCAGGTACGGATGCCGTGCTGGTTCATCTTGGGTTGGCATTGATCGCGTCAATCTTTGGTTTCCTGCCGTTCAACTTCCCGAAGGCACGTATTTTCCTCGGGGACGTGGGCAGCGGGGCGCTTGGATACGCACTGGCGCTGCTGCTGGCGATGTCGCTTCACCGGTTGCCCGCAGCCGGATGGCCGCTGGTCCTGCTGCCGTTGAGTGCGTGCCTGCTCGATGCCGGGCTGACCCTGTCGGCCCGCATCATCGGCGGGGAGAAGTGGTGGACGCCCCACGTCCAGCATGTCTACCAGCGCTGGGCAAGGCGGTTGGGAGGGCATCCGCCCGTCACCATCGCCTTCGCCCTGTGGACATTGGTGGCATGTTCCGGAGCGGCATGGCTCGCAGGGGGCGGGCGCAGGGAAATCGCAATGGTGGTGTCGATCTGGCTGGTATCCGGGATCGGTCTGTGGCGCGTCCTGCGTGTCCGGTCCGCGACCCCCACGACGAACTGAGGATTCATGGCAACGACCGCTTTCACCGATCGCATGGGCGGACTGTGGCCACGCACGGCCATCGTCCTCCACGACCTGTGCATGGTCTGGCTGTCCTGGACCGGACTGGTCCAGCTGCGCTTCGCGATGGTCGGCAATGCCGCGCATCCGCCGCTGTGGTCGACCGAGACCCTGCTGGTGCTGGTCGCGCAGGGCCTGGTCTTCTGGTACGTCGGTCTCTATCGCGGCATCTGGCGCTTCGCCAGCGTGCCGGACCTCGTCAACATCGTGAAGGCGAGCCTGATCGGCCTGTTCGCGATCGTCCTGTCCCTCTTCATCTACAACCGGCTGGACCAGGCCTCGCGGCTGGCGCTGGTCCTGTATCCGCTGGCGCTCAGCGTCATGCTGGGTGCGCCGCGGTTGCTGTACCGCTCCTGGAAGGACCGCGGCCTCATCAACAGCGACAAGGCCGCCGTGCGCGTGCTGATCCTTGGCGCCGGCCGTGCCGGCGATGCGCTCGTCCGCGACCTCCTGCGTACGGGCGCCTACGAACCGGTCGGTTTCCTCGACGATGCCGCCCGCCTGCGCGGTACGCACCTGCATGGGGTGCCGGTGTTGGGGCGGATCGACGACGTGGCGCGCATCGCGCCCGAAACCGCTGCCAAGCTGCTGGTGATCGCCATGCCGTCGCTCGATGCGCAGCGCATGCGCCGGGTGATCGAGGCCTGCGAATCGACCGGTCTGCCGTTCCGCATGGTGCCGAGGCTCAACGACATCCTCGAAGGTCGCTCGATGCCCGGCGAGCTCAAGGAAGTCGCGATCGAGGACCTGCTCGGCCGCGCGGCCGTCGTGCCCGACTGGAAGGCGATGCGCGACTGGCTGGGCGGACGCAGTGTATTGGTCACCGGCGCCGGTGGTTCGATCGGCTCCGAACTCTGTCGCCAGTGCGCGCGCCATGGCGCCAGCCGGATCGTGCTGGTCGAGATCGACGAACTGGCCCTGATCACCACCCGCATGCGCCTCTGCCGGGATTTCCCGGGCATCGAGGTCTTGTCTGTGCTCGGCGACTGCGGCGACCCGGCAGTCATCCGCCATGCCTTGCGGATCGGCAATCCCGAGGCCGTGTTCCATGCCGCCGCCTACAAGCAGGTGCCGTTGCTGGAAGAGCAACTGCGCGAGGCCGTGCGCAACAACGTGCTCGCCACCGAGACCGTGGCGCGGGAGAGCGTCGAGGCCGGGGTCGGCAGCTTCGTGCTGATCTCGACCGACAAGGCGGTCGATCCGGTCAACGTGCTCGGCGCGACCAAGCGCCTGGCCGAGATGCTCTGCCAGCGCCTTGACGACCCGCGGTCCACGCGCTTCGTCACCGTCCGCTTCGGCAACGTGCTGGATTCGGCAGGCAGCGTGGTGCCGCTGTTCCGCGAACAGATCCGCAGCGGCGGCCCGGTCACCGTGACAGACCCGGAAGTCACGCGCTTCTTCATGACCATTCCCGAGGCCTGCCAGCTCATCCTGCAGGCGTCCGCGATCGGTTCGCAGCAGGCGATCTACACGCTCGACATGGGCGAGCCGGTCTCGATCCGCGTCCTCGCCGAGCAGATGATCCGTCTGGCGGGCAAGCAGCCCGGGCGCGACATCGCCATCGTCTACACCGGCCTGCGCCCGGGCGAGAAGCTGCACGAGACCCTGTTCCATGCCGACGAGCGCTACCGCCCGACGTCGCACCCGAAGATCCTGCAGGCGCAGCCGCGCCATGTACCCGCCGAGGCGCTGGCGGCAGCGCTCGTTCGCCTGCGCAAGGCCTGCGTGGCCTACGATCTGGAGGCCATGGCCTCGCTCCTCCGCGAAGCCGTACCCGAGTTCGTGCCGACGCCGTCCAGCGACGAAGCCAGGCCAGCGGAGGCCACGGTGGTAGCATTTCCTGCCCGCAACGCGCGCAGGACCTGACCCGCGCCACGTGACGCCGGCACGGTGCTGGCCCGACAGGCGCGCATCTCACCACCGCATTCACTGACGTCGAGCTTCCATGAGCCGTATCCGCAAAGCTGTCTTCCCGGTGGCCGGTCTCGGCACCCGCTTCCTTCCCGCGACCAAGACCGTGCCCAAGGAGATGCTGCCGATCGTGGATCGGCCATTGATCCAGTACGCCGTGGACGAGGCCGTCGAGGCCGGGTGCGACACCCTGATCTTCGTGACCAACCGCTACAAGCACGCGGTCGCCGACTACTTCGACAAGGCCTACGAGCTGGAACAGAAGTTGGAGAAGTCCGGCAAGACCGAGCAGCTGGAGCTGGTCCGCAACGTGCTTCCGCCGCACGTCCGCGCCGTCTTCGTCACCCAGGCCGAGGCCCTGGGCCTGGGCCATGCGGTGCTCTGCGCCAGGCCGATCGTCGGCAACGAGCCTTTCGCCGTTCTGCTGCCCGACGATCTGATCTGGAATCGCGGCGATGGCGCGCTCAAGCAGATGGCCGATGCCGCCGAGGACAGCGGCGCCAGCGTCATCGCGGTGCAGGATGTCCCGCGCGAGCAGACCAGCAGCTACGGCATCGTCGCCACCGACGGTTTCGCCGGTCGCAGCGCCCGCATCCGCGCCATCGTCGAGAAGCCGAAGCCCGAGGTCGCGCCGAGCAACCTGGCGGTGGTCGGGCGCTATGTGCTCGATGGGCGCATCTTCGAACTGCTGGAGAAGACCACGCCCGGCGCGGGCGGCGAGATCCAGCTGACCGATGCCATCGCTGCGCTGCTGGCGGAACAGGCCGTGCACGCCTACCGCTTCCAGGGCACGCGTTTCGATTGCGGGACGCACCTCGGCCTGATCGAGGCCACGATCCGCTACGCGCTGGACCACGAGAAGCTCAGCGATGCCGCGCGCGGGATGATGCAGGACGCACTGAGCGAACTGGGCGTCGTCGACCTCGACTGACACGCCTGGCCATGCCGGATCGCACCATGACGGATCGCGACGCGACCTTCTATCGCGCCACGCTGGGCGAAGTGGCGCGCCTGCCCGCGCTGCAGGGACGTCACGACACCGATGTCTGCGTGGTCGGCGGCGGATTCGCCGGTCTGAACACCGCGTTGGGACTGTGCGAGCGCGGCGTCCGCGATGTCGTCGTGCTCGAAGCCGAGCGGATCGGCCATGGCGCGTCAGGGCGCAACGGCGGCTTCGTGTTTTCCGGCTTCTCGCGCGGCGAGGACGACCTGCTGCGCGACCTCGGGCCGGCGCGCGCGCGAGCGCTGCATGCAGGCACGGTCGCAGCGGTCGACCTGATCCGTGCACGTGCGCGTCGTCATGGTATCGACTGCGATCTGGTCGACGAGGGCGTGATCTGGGCCAACTGGTTCCGCGATCCCGGCCTCCTGCGCGCGCGCCAGCGCCTGCTCGCCGAGCATTTCGGCGTGGAGTGGCAGTGGATCGCGCGCGAGCGGATGCGCGAACTGCTCGACACCGATCGCTATGCCGACGGCCTGTTCGAACCGAATGCCTTCCATTTCCATCCGCTCAAATACGTGCACGGCGTCGCGCGCGCGGCGATGGGGCAGGGGGCGCGCATCCACGAGGCGTCTCCGGCCATCGCATTGTCCCGCGACGGTGCCGGCTGGCGCGTGCGCACGCCCGATGGCGAGGTCCATGCGCGCCAGGTCGTGCTGTCCTGCGGCGGTTACCTCGCCGGGCTGCGTCGCGACGTCGATGCCGCCGTGCTGCCGATCGCGACATACGTGATGGTGACCGAGCCACTGGGCGACCGCCTCTCGACGGTGCTGCGCACGCAGGCCGCCGTGTACGACACGCGGTTCGCCTTCGATTACTACCGGCCGCTGCCCGATACCCGCCTGCTCTGGGGCGGCCGCATCTCCATCCTCGACCGTTCGCCGGCGCAGGTGCAGCGACTGCTGGTGCGCGATCTGGCGCATGTCTATCCGCAGCTGGCGGACGTGCGCGTCGAATTCGCCTGGTCCGGCCTGATGAGCTACGCGCGGCACGAGATGCCGCAGATCGCGCAGATCGAGGACGGACTGTGGGTCGCGCAGGCCTTCGGCGGCCATGGCGTCGCGCCGACGACCTTCGCCGGCGAAACCTTGGCTGCGGCGATCGCCGAGGGCGACCGGCGCTGGCGCGAGTTCGCCGATTACGGGCTGGTGTCGGCGATGAAGCCGGCGGGATTCGTCGGCGCGCAGATGACCTACTGGTGGCTGCAGATGCGCGACGGCCTCCGCGATCTGCGCGGTGGCGCACGCGGCCCCTGAGCGAGGGCGGACACGGGTCGTCCCGATGGCGTGCCGAGTGCCTCCGGCATGGCCTGCCTGCGATGGCGGCTGCGCAACCGGTGCGCTGCGCATCGCCGGAGCCCGTGGGCGGCCGTGCGTCCTTCCGGCTCCCCGCTCATGACGAATCGACATGAATGCACAGCCCCACGTTTGCCGGGCGCCGTTCCGTCATCGATGGTCTGCGCAGCATCTTCTGTCCAAGTGATTGATCTGCATGGTGTTGTGGGGCGCGTGCATCGGTACGGGACGGCATGTCGGCCTGGCTGCGCCAGACGCGCCCCGGAGGAGCGTGAACGCGCGCGCAGTCCGCCCGGTAGCGGGGCTGCGATGCGCTCGCTATGCTCGTGCCGCCTTGCGCAGGCAGCGCGGGACTTTCCAGCCGGGACGCTGTTTTCGATTGTGTGCCGACGACGCCTGAGGGGGCTGGAATGCGGGCAACAATGGCGTCCGGCCGTTCCGGGCGTGCGCGACCCACCGCTTGGTGGGCCTGGCCTCTCGTTGGGCTGGGCATCATGGCCCTGTGGCTGGTCGCGAATGCCGCCGCCACGATGCTGGAGTATCAGCCGCTGGCGAGCCTGTGGTTTCCGCCGACCGCGATCAGCTTCGCGGCTTTCGCCGTGTTCCGCCGTGGCGCGTGGCCGGGTCTGCTGGTCGCCAACCTCATCGGTGCGCTCTTCACCTTCCTGCGCACCGGTCACGACTTCCCCCCGGATCGCATGCTGCTCTACGGCAGCTTGTTCGCGCTTGCGCACTGCGTGCCCTACTGCCTGGTGGCGCAGGCCACGCTGCAGTCGATCCCGCGCAATGCCGCGCCTTCGCTGGCGCGCACCGTCGGCGTCTTCCTGCTGGGCGGCGTGGTCGCGGCGCTGATCGCCGCGGTCGCTGGCGTCTGGGTGTCGACCCTGGCCGGCATGGCCGATCGCGCCGACACCTGGTCGATGATCCTGCCCTGGCTGATCGGCGATGTCGCCGGCCTGCTGGCGTTCGGCCCGCTGGCCCTGCTCGGCTTCCGTGCGCTGGCCACGCGCCTGCGCATCCCGGTGCCGCACCGCCTGCATGCCTTCGATGACCTGCCGCGCCCGCCGCGTGCGCCCGCAGCCTACGCGCTGAAGCTCGCGGCGACGCTGGGCACCGCGTGTTTCGCCCTGTATGCGATCTCCCGCGCACCGAACAACGAACCCCTCCTGTTCATCGTCTTCATCGCGATTGTGCTGCAACTGTGGATCGTCCACACCCAGGGAACCCTGGAATCGCTGGTGTCGATCGGCGTGTTCAACCTCTGCATCGTCGGACAGGTCTACGTGCTGGGGCTCGGCGAACATGCGTTGACCCTGCAGTTCGCCATGATCACGCTCGCTTCGGCCAGCTACTACGGCCTCGCGGTGCCCCTGCTGTACGCGGACAACGTCCAGCTGCGCCGCCTGCTGATCCACGATGGGCTGACCGGCGCCTACAACCGGCACTTCTTCGTCGAGCTTTCCCAGCAGGCGATCCGCCAGTCGCGGATGCGCGAGCAGCCGGCTTCGATGCTGATGCTCGACCTGGACAACCTCAAGCAGATCAACGATCACCACGGCCATGCGGCCGGCGACCAGGCCCTTGCCCAGGTGGCGGAAGCCTGCCGGGGTGCGCTGAGCGCCAACGATCTGCTGGGCAGGCTGGGCGGCGACGAGTTCTGCGTGCTGCTGCCGGGCGTGGATCATGCCGGTGCGGCGATCATCGCGCAGCGCCTGCTTTCTGCTGTGCGCGCCTCCATCTACCCGTTCTCGACCGAGATCCGCCCGAGCATGAGCATCGGCATCTCGACCACGGTCGATGACGAGGACGACTACGACAGTCTCTGGTTGCGAGCGGACTCGGCGCTCTACGTCGCCAAGCGCGGCGGCCGCGACCGGCTCGCACAGGAAGAATCCGTGCGCGGAACCGAGACGGTCTGATCGTCGCCTCTCGATGCCGTCTCGTGCCCGCATGCGCGGGCGGATGCGCCGCGCAGGCGCGAGCATGATCGCCTCGCCTGGCATAGGGCGACTTCGCGCGACAGCGTGATCGATAGAACGGCGCAGCTCGACAGCAAATCGCAGGCCGCATTCACTGAAACGCCGTCGTGCGTTCGAACGCCTGCACGTTCGCATGCTTGCGATGCAGCAGCGTCGATGCATGCGCATGGAAACAATTGCGCCGGACGCGTAGCAATTTCGCGGCGTTTCCGCGCGCAAGCGTGCCTTCTCCCCTGGAACCCGTGCGGAGAGGCGACTCGCAGTCCTGGCACGAAGGTTGCGCTGTCTCCTGCGTACCCCAGAGCCAGGAGCCGAACATGTCGCCAAAGGGACAACGCAAGCAGAGTGTCGCGAAGCAGAGCGCAACGACGCCCGCGAAGAAAGCACCGAGGAAGAAAGCAAATGTCGCGAGGCCCGCCACTTCGAAACAGGCGGACCAAGTGGAAGGCGCGGGGCAGAAATCGCCGTCGTCCACCCAGGATGCCATTGCCCTGTTGAGGGCGGACCATCGCACGGTGGAGAAGATGTTCGCGCAGTACCCATCCGCGTCGGACGAGGACAAGGCGCAGCTGGCGAAGCAGATCTGCCAAGCCCTGTCGATTCACGCGCGGCTGGAAGACGAACTCTTCTATCCCGCCTGCCGCGAGCATGGCATCGACGCCGACCTCATGGATGAGGCGCAGGTCGAGCACGACAGCGCAGCCGTTCTGATCGAGGAACTGATGGGGTCCAATCCGGGCGCGCCGTACCGCGACGCGATGGTCAAGGTGCTCGGCGAATACATCCAGATGCATGTCCGCGAGGAAGAAAAGCCGGGTAGCGGGATCTTCGCGAAGGCCAGGAAAGCAGGCCTGGACATGTCGGGACTCGGACAGCGCCTGCAGTCTCGAAAGCAGGAACTCGAGACAGAAGCCGGTACGCGCGACGTCCGTCCCCCTTCATCCCGCACCCTCGGCACCGTATCGCAACAGGACAATGGAGAAAGCAACATGGCACGATTCAACCAGGAACGAGACGAGCAGGGCCGCTTCGTGAGCGACGACGACCGTCGTTCTTCCGGGCGCTCTTCCGGCCGATCGTCGGGACGCGACCGCGACGATGATCGCGGCTACGGCCGTTCCGACGATGACGGCGGCGGGCGTTACTCCCGCAGCCGCGACGACGACGACCGCGGCCGTAGCGGCTCCAGCGGTCGCTATGACGACGACCGCGGCCGAGGCCGCTCCAGCGGCGGCTACAGCGACGACGACCGCAGTCGCTCCAGTCGCAGTCGCGACGATGACGACCGCGGCGGTTCCAGCCGTTCCAGCCGTTCGCGTTACGAGGACGACGATCGCGGCGGACGCAGCCGCTCCGGCGACGATCGCGGTCAGGGCGGCTGGTTCGGCGATTCCGAAGGCCATTCCCGCGCCGCGCAGCGTGGCTGGGAGACCCGTCGCGACGACGATGACGACGATCGCGGTCGTTCGAGCTCCAGCCGTTCGGGTGGCGGATCCAGCAGCCGTTCGCGGTCCGACGATGACGATCGCGGCAGCAGCCGTGGCCGCTCGGGTGGGGACGATCGCGGGCAGGGTGGCTGGTTCGGCGATTCCGAAGGCCATTCCCGCGCCGCGCAGCGTGGCTGGGAAACCCGTCGCGACGACGATGATGATGATCGCGGTCGCTCCAGCGGCAGTCGTTCGAGCAGCGGCCGTTCCAGCAGCCGCTCGGGTGCCTACGACGACGATCGGGGCGACAACGGGCGCGGCCGTTCGGGCGGCGATGATCGCGGTCAGGGCGGCTGGTTCGGTGATTCCGAAGGCCATTCGCGTGCCGCGCAGCGTGGCTGGGAAACCCGCCGCGACGATGATGACGACGATCGTGGTCGTTCGAGCTCCAGTCGCTCGGGCGGCGGTTCCAGCAGCCGCTCGCGCGACGATGACGACGACCGGGGCGGCAATCGCGGTCGCTCGGGCGGCGATGACCGCGGTCAGGGCGGCTGGTTCGGCGACTCCGAAGGCCACTCGCGCGCCGCGCAGCGCGGCTGGGAGAACCGCCGGGACGACGACGACCGCTCCAGCTCGCGTTCGGGACGCGGCGGCCGCTGATCCGATCAACTTCGATCGGTTTCAGGTCGCGAGAACAAGAAAGGGCCCTGTTCGCAGGGCCCTTTCTCTTGCGGATGGATCCGCGCGATCCGTGCAGCGGTACTCAGAGCGCTTCGAAGATCCCCGCCGCGCCCATGCCGGTGCCGATGCACATCGTCACCATGCCGTACTTCTGCTGGCGACGGCGCAGGCCGTGGACCAGGGTCGCGGTGCGGATCGCGCCGGTCGCACCGAGCGGATGGCCCAGCGCAATCGCGCCGCCCAGCGGGTTCACCTTCGACGGGTCGAGGCCCAGGTCGCGGATCACCGCCAGCGCCTGCGCGGCGAAGGCTTCGTTGAGTTCGATCCAGTCGAGCTGGTCCTGGGTCAGGCCGGCCTGCTTGAGTGCCTTCGGGATCGCGGCGATCGGACCGATGCCCATCACTTCCGGACGCACGCCGGCGACCGAGAAGCTGACGAAGCGGGCGAGCGGCGTCAGGCCGTAGTCCTTGATCGCCTGCTCCGAGGCCAGCAGCACGGCGCCAGCGCCGTCGCTCATCTGCGAGGCGTTGCCGGCGGTGACGGTGCCGCCGAACATGCCGTTGCGGAAGACGGGCTTGAGCTTGGCGAGGCCTTCGATCGACGAATCCGGGCGCGGGCCTTCGTCGATCTCGATCAGGCTCTTCTTGACCTTGATCGCGTTACCGGCGAGGTCGGGGATGCGCGCGATGACTTCGTAGGGCGAGATCTCGGCCTTGAATTCGCCGGCCTGAATCGCGGCCGTGGCCTTCTGGTGCGAGGCGAGGGCGAACGCGTCCTGGTCCTCGCGCGAGATCTTCCACTCTTCGGCGACCTTCTCGGCGGTGATGCCCATGCCGTAGGCGATGGCGACGTTTTCGTCCTTCGCGAAGACTTCGGGGCTCAGCGCCACCTTGTTGCCCATCATCGGCACCATCGACATCGATTCGGTGCCGCCGGCGAGCATGAGGTCGGCATTGCCGAGACGGATCTGGTCGGCGGCCAGCGCCACGGCCTGCAGGCCGGACGAGCAGAAACGATTGATGGTCTGCGCGGCGACGGTGTTCGGCAGCCCGGCGAGCAGGGCGCCGATGCGGGCGACGTTCATGCCCTGTTCGCCTTCCGGCATCGCGCAGCCGATGATCGCGTCGTCGATGCGCGAGGTGTCGATGCCCGGCGCCTGCGCGACCACGTTGCGCAGCGCATGCGCGAGCAGTTCGTCGGGACGGGTGTTGCGGAACGCGCCCTTCGGGGCCTTGCCGACCGGCGTGCGGGTGGCGGCGACGATGTAGGCGTCTTGAACGATCTTGGTCATGTGTCGTGTCCTCGTTGGTCTCCTTCCCCCGCCTGCGGGGGAAGGCCGGGATGGGGGCTCGCTTTCAGGCATGGCCCCCACCTCGATCCTCCCCCGCGCGCGGGGGAGGCGAATGTGGATGTCAGTTGCGCAGCGGCTTGCCCGTCTCGAGCATGTGCTTGATCCGCGCCTGGGTCTTCGGCATCTGCGCCAGTGCGACGAAGTGCTCGCGCTCCAGGCGGATCAGCCAGTCCTCGTCGACGATCGCGCCCCGGTCGACATCACCGCCGCAGACCACCGTGGCGATGCGGGTCGCGATCTCGTAGTCGTGCTCGGAGATGAAGCGACCTTCCAGCATGTTCACCAGCATCATCTTGAAGGTGGCGATGCCGACGTTGCCGGCGACCTGCACGCGGCGCGCGGGCAGGGGCGGGCGGTAGCCGGATTCGGCCAGCGCCAGCGCCTGCTGCTTGGCGATATGCAGCAGCTCGTGGGCGTGGAAGGCGATGACGTCGTCCTTGCGCAGCAGGCCCAGTTCCTTCGCTTCGAGCGCGGAAGCGGAGACCTTGGCCATCGCCACGTTCTCGAACAGCGGCTTGAGCTGGGCGAACACGTCGCCGCCCGGGCCAGCGGCCTGCGAGGCGCGGACCGCGAACTCCTTCAGGCCGCCGCCGGCCGGCAGCAGACCGACGCCGGCTTCGACCAGACCGATGTAGCTTTCGAGGTGCGCAACGGTGCGCGCGGTGTGCATCTGGAACTCGCAGCCGCCGCCGAGGGCCAGGCCGCGCACCGCGCCGACCACCGGCACCAGCGAATACTTGATGCGCTGGCTCGTGGCCTGGAAGTTCGCGACCATCGCCTCGAAGCCGGCCACGTCGCCAGCCTGCAGCAGGCCGAGCGCGCCCGCGAGATCGGCACCGGCCGAGAACGGTTCCTTCGGCTGCCAGATCACCATGCCGCGGAAGTCGCGTTCGGCGATGCCGATCGCTTCCTGCAGGCCGTCGAGCACGTGGTTGTTGACCGTGTGCATCTTGGTCTTGAACGAGCAGACCGCGATGCCGTCGCCGTCGTGCCACAGGCGCACGCCCTCGTTTTCGTAGACGGTTTCACCCGGGGCGAAACGCTCGCCGATCAGCGGATCGGGGAAGCGCTGGCGGCAGTAGACCGGGTTCGAGGAACGCGGCACGTCCGCGCCCTTGGCCGGGCTGAAGCTGGCGGATGGGCCGTGCACCCCGGCGCGGCCATCGGTCACCCAGGCTGGCAGCGGCGCGCTGCTCATGGCCTTGCCGGCGGCGATGTCCTCGGCGATCCACTGCGCGACCTGCGTCCAGCCGGCGGCCTGCCAGGTCTCGAACGGACCGAGCTGCCAGCCGTAGCCCCAGCGGATCGCGAAATCCACGTCGCGCGCGGTGTCGGCGATGTCGGCCAGGTGGAACGCGCTGTAGTGGAACAGGTCGCGGAAGCAGGCCCAGAGGAACTTCGCCTGCGGGTGCTCGCTGGCGCGCAGCTTCGCGAACTTCTCGGCCGGGTTCTTCGTCTTCAGGATTTCGACGACCTCGGGCGCGGCGCCGCGATCGGAGGCGCGGTAGTCCTGCTTCTCCAGGTCGAGGACCACGATGTCCTTGCCGACCTTGCGGAAGATGCCGGCGCCGGTCTTCTGGCCCAGGGCGCCCTTCTGGATCAGCGCGCCCAGCCAGGCCGGGGCGTTGAAATACGTGTGCCACGGGTCGTTCGGCAGGGTGTCGGCCATCGTCTTGATGACGTGGGCCATGGTGTCGAGGCCGACCACGTCCGAGGTGCGGTAGGTCGCCGACTTCGGGCGGCCCAGCAGCGGGCCGGTCAGCGCGTCCACTTCATCGAAGCCCAGGCCGAAGGCATGGGTATGGTGGATCACCGACAGGATCGAGAACACGCCGATGCGGTTGCCGATGAAGTTCGGGGTGTCCTTGGCGATCACCACGCCCTTGCCGAGGGTGGTGGTCAGGAAGGTTTCCAGGCCGTCGAGGATGGCCTGGTCGGTGGTGCTGGCCGGGATCAGCTCGGCCAGGTGCATGTAGCGCGGCGGGTTGAAGAAATGCACGCCGCAGAAGCGATGGCGCAGTTCCTCGGGCAGCACTTCCGCCAGGGTATTGATGCCCAGCCCGGAGGTGTTGCTGGCCAGCACCGCGTGCGGGGCCACGAACGGGGCGATCTTCCTGTACAGGTCCTGCTTCCAGTCCATCCGCTCGGCGATCGCCTCGATGATCAGGTCGCAGGTCTTCAGCTGGTCCAGGCCGCTGTCGTAGTTCGCCGGGGTGATCGCCTCGGCCAGGGACTTGCTGGCGAGCGGGGCGGGGGAGAGCTTGCCCAGGTTGGCCAGTGCCTTGAGCACGACGCCATTCGGGTCGCCTTCCTTCGCGGCGAGGTCGAACAGCACCGTGTCGACGCCGGCATTGGTCAGGTGGGCCGCGATCTGCGCACCCATGACGCCGGCGCCGAGCACCGCGGCGCGTCGTACAAGCGGTTTCTGAGACATGTTCCGTATCCTGTTGATGACGTGGGTTTTTCGTGGAAAGGAAAAGCGGGTGGAAACCCGTTCAGTTGACCTTGCCGGCCTTGAAACCGGCGGCGGCGAAGCGGATCAGCTCGCGCGCGGCACGCTGCCGGTGCTCCTGTTCGGAGACCCCGGCGGGGCGCTTGATCATGCCGAAGTCGGCCATGGCGTAGGTCAGCGCGCCGGCCAGGAAGTCCAGCCGCCAGTACAGCTCCTCCTTGCTCAGGCCGGGCATGCAGCCGGCGATGGCCTTGGCGAACTCGCGCAGCACGTGGCCGTACTGCTCGGACAGGAACCGGCGCAGGCTGTCGTTCTTCTCGGCATAGGCCCGGGCGATCACGCGGATGAAGGCACCGCCGCCGTGGCGGTCCTGGGCCATGGCCAGCGGGGGCTCGACGAAGGCCGCGAGGATGCCGTCGAGGTCGGCCGGATCGGCCTCCACCGCTGCCCGCAGGCGGGCGAGGCGCTGGCCGCTCATCTCGTCCATGCGGCGGCGGAAGACCTCGTTGACCAGGTTCTCCTTGCTGCCGAAGTGGTAGTTCACGGCGGCGATGTTCACGTCCGCCTGGCTGGTGACCTGGCGAAGCGAAGTGCCGCCGAAGCCGTACTGGGCGAAGAGGGTCTCCGCCGCGTCGAGGATGCGTTCCTTGGTCGAGAACTGGGCCTTGCTCATGTCGCCTCCGCATGGGATCGGTGTCGCGTCCCGGCGACCGGTCTGAATCAAACGCTTGTTTGAGCGCGTGTGGAGACTACCCCCGGATCGGCCGCGATGCAAACGCCCTCATGAAATGTGACCGCCGACAAGGATGCAAGGAGACCCTCGGCCGGGTTAGAATCCTCTGCAGCCGAATCGGCTAAACCCGCGTTCCCACGCGGGTTTTTCCTTCCCATTCATGTTATGGTCCGGTCCCAGCGACTGCGGCCGAACGACCCTGGAGATATCCACAATGGCGCTTGAGCGCACCATTTCGATCATCAAGCCCGACGCCGTCGCCAAGAACGTCATCGGTGAAATCTATTCCCGCTTCGAGAAGGCCGGCCTCAAGGTCGTCGCCGCGAAGATGAAGCACCTGTCGCGCAAGGAAGCCGAAGGCTTCTACGCCGTGCATCGCGAACGCCCGTTCTTCAACGCGCTGGTCGAGTTCATGACCTCCGGCCCGGTGATGATCCAGGTGCTCGAAGGCGAGGGCGCCGTGCTCAAGAACCGCGAGCTGATGGGCGCCACCAATCCGAAGGACGCCGCGCCGGGCACCATCCGCGCCGATTTCGCCGAATCGATCGACGCCAACGCCGTGCACGGTTCCGACTCGCTGGAGAACGCCGCGATCGAGATCGCGTATTTCTTCAGCACCACCGAACTCTGCCCGCGCTGATCCCGCCGGTCGAAGGAAAGCAGTCCCCGTGACCGAGGTCGTGCAAAACACCGCAGCCAAGCAGAACCTGCTCGACCTCGATCGCGAGGGCCTGGAGCGCTTCTTCGCCGAGGTTCTCGGCGAGAAGCGCTACCGCGCCCACCAGATCATGAAGTGGATCCACCACCGTCACGTCACCGACTTCTCGGAGATGACGGACCTGGGCAAGGCGCTGCGCGCCAAGCTCGAAGCGCACGCCGAAGTGCGCGTGCCGCAGATCCAGTTCGACAAGCCCTCCGAAGACGGCACGCACAAGTGGCTGCTGGGCATGGATGGCAAGAACGCCATCGAAACCGTCTACATTCCCGACAAGGGCCGCGGCACGCTGTGCGTGTCCTCGCAGGTCGGCTGCGCGCTGAACTGCACCTTCTGCTCGACCGCGACGCAGGGCTTCAACCGCAACCTCTCCACCGCCGAGATCATCGGCCAGGTGTGGACCGCCGCGCGCCACCTCGGCAACATCCCGCACAAGCAGCGCAAGCTCACCAACGTCGTGATGATGGGCATGGGCGAGCCGCTGGCCAATTTCGACAACGTCGTGCGCGCCATGAGCGTCATGCGCGACGACCTGGGCTACGGCCTGGCGAACAAGCGCGTCACGCTGTCGACTGCCGGCATGGTGCCGATGATCGACCGCCTCGCGCAGGAGAGCGACGTGTCGCTCGCCGTGTCGCTGCACGCGCCCAACGACGCGCTGCGCGACCAGCTCGTGCCGCTGAACAGAAAATACCCGATCGAAGAGCTGATGGCCGCCTGCGTGCGCTACGCGAAGCGCAAGAAGGGCGAATCGGTCACCTTCGAGTACACGCTGATGAAGGGCGTCAACGACCAGCCGCAGCATGCGCGCGAACTGGTCCGCCTGCTGCGCGCGTTCGACAACGCCGTGCAGATGAAGGACGCCGCCAAGGTCAACCTGATTCCGTTCAATCCATTCCCCGGCACCCGTTACGAGCGCCCGGAGGACGCGGTCATCCGCGGCTTCCAGAAGCTGCTCAACGACGCCGGGATGATCGCGCCGGTCCGTCGCACGCGTGGCGACGACATCGACGCCGCCTGCGGCCAGCTCAAGGGCCAGGTGGCGGACCGGACGCGGCGACAGGCCGAATTCCGCAAGTCGCTCGAAACGCGCGTGGGGCGCGAGTCGGGCGACGAGGATCCAGGGGCAGCGCATGCGGCGTGATGCGCGCCCCGCCAAGACCGTCGACGATGCTCCGGCGAGCGTCGTCGATGCAATGCAGGGTCGCTTTGCTTTGGGGAGCCATTCGCGATGACATCGTTGGAGACCGGGATGCCCGAGACGGTTCGCGGCATCGGTGAAAGATTGCGACAGGCCCGCGTCCGTGCGGGCATCAGTCCTGCGGAAGCAGGCGCGAAGCTGAAGATGCCGACCCACGTCATCGAGGCGCTGGAGCGCGAGGACTGGAACAGGATCGGCGCGCCGGTTTTCGTGCGCGGCCACCTGCGCAGCTACGCGAAGCTGCTCGGCCTGCCGGCCGATGCGATCGCCGCCAACGTGGCGGTGCCTGCGGCCAAGGCCGCCGAACTGGTGCCGCGGACCTACACGCCGCGCATGCAGCGCGTGGTCGAGCAGACCGGCCGCCGTCTCGTCTACGTCCTGATCACCGCCACCATCGCTGTCCCGGTGTGGCTGGCGACGCGGTCCCATCTCGATGGCAGCGCCAACGACGCGGTTCCGCTGGATGGCGCCGCCACCCTGACGCTGCCGCAGCCGGCGACCGCCACCACGGCCGATGCCGGCAGCGCCTCGGCGCGTGTCCAGGCCGAGCCTCTCGTGGCCTCCATCGCGCCGATGCCGCAGCGTCCGCAGGCAACCGCTGCCGCGAGCGACCTCACCGTCTCGTTCAATGGCGAAAGCTGGGTGCGCGTGACCGCGGCCGATGGCAGCGTCATCGAACAGGCGCTCGTCCAGCCCGGCCAGCAGCGCGTGTTCAAGGCCGGCCAGCTCGGCCAGGCCGTGCTCGGCAATGCCCAGGCCATCGCCGTGCAGTACCAGGGGCGCCCCGTCGACCTCACGCCCTACATCCGCGCGAATGTGGCGCGCTTTACGGTATCCTCTGACGGTTCTCTCCAGCCGGTCGATCGCTGAGGGATCCCGGTGAAGCCGGGCAGGCGCACGTCGCCTTGCCCGGTACGGGTTCCGCTGCGACACCGCCGCTGAAGCGACCCGGAAACGCGCGCAACCCCGTCCGAGCCTGCAGCGGCTTCCACCGCCGTCAGGCCCCGGTCCGGTCGTTTCCCCGTCTTGTCCCCGTGCCTGCCGGCTTCGAGCCGCAGCCCGAAGCGACGGCAGGGATTCAGGCGTCGACTGCTACAACGTCGCGACGACATCGCGACGCCGGCCCAGTCGATGGCGCGCGCTCCGGGTGGCTTCCATCGGCCCCGGCTCCGCCATCCACCGCAGCCGTATCCATCACAACGAAGACACCATGGCGATCGACGATCTCCTCGACGAACACGAACAAAGCGAACGCGTCCGCAAATGGCTGCGCGAGAATGCCCTCGGCCTGATCGGCGGCGTGGGCCTCGGCCTCGCCGCGGTCTACGGTTATTTCTGGTGGGGCGACCGTCAGGACGCCGAACGCCTGAAGGCCAGCGACCAGTACCAGGTCGTCGTCCAGGAGCTCAAGGCCAGCAAGCTCAAGGAAGCCCAGGGCAAGGCCGGCGAGCTGAAGGACACCGCCTTCGCCGCGCTCGTCGCGCTCGACATCGCCAAGGCGCAGCTGGACGCCGGCAAGCGCGATGACGCCATCGCCACCCTTCGCGCGGCGAAGACCACCGACAGCATGGTCGCGCCGATCATCGAGCAGCGCCTCGCACGTCTGCTGATCGATGCGGGCAAGCATGAAGAGGCCCTGGGCCTGCTCAAGACCGCCGACGATGCGACGAGTCATGAAGTGCGCGGCGACGCTCTATTCGCGCTGGGCCGCAAGGACCAGGCCCGCGACGCCTACAACAAGGCCCTGGGCCTGCTCGACGTGGCCGCGCCGCAGCGCCGCCTGCTCGAGCTCAAGCTGACCCAGGCCGGCGGCACCCCGCCGAAACCCGCTACCGCTTCCTGAGTACGACGACTTGCCGATGACCTCGAATTCCCTCCCGCGCACCAGCGCAACCCTGCGGATCGCCCTCCTGGCCGCCGTGGTCGCGCTGTCCGGCTGTACCACCGTCAAGGGCTGGTTCGGCGACAAGAACGACGCCAAGGCCGCGCGCAAGCCGGCCGAACTGGTCGAGTTCACGCCGTCGGCCACGGTGACCAGGCTCTGGTCGGCGAAGGCCGGCGACGGCGACGAGAAGCTCGGACTGACCCAGGGCCCGGTCGTTGCCGACGGCCGCGTCTACGCCGCCGCGATCGAAGGCGGCGTCCGTGCCTTCGACCTGCAGACCGGCGCGCTGGTCTGGCAGCACAAGACCGACCTCGAGATTTCCGGCGGCCCCGGTGCGGGCGAAGGCCTGGTCGTGTTCGGCACGCTCGACGGCGACGTGGTCGCCCTCGACTCCGCCACGGGCACCGAGCGCTGGAAGGCCAAGCTCATCAGCGAAGTCATCGCCGCGCCTGCGATCGCGCAGGGCGTGGTGGTCGTGCGCTCCAACGATGGCCGCGTGACCGCGTTCGACATCACCGACGGCAAGCGTCGCTGGTTCTGGAACCGCGATCTCCCGCGCCTGACCGTACGCGGCAACGATGCCCCGACCTTCGGCCCGGGCGTCGTGTTCGTCGGCAACGACGACGGCACCGTGGCGTCGCTGGCGCTGACCGATGGTCGTCCGTTGTGGGACCAGGCCGTCGGCCAGCCCGACGGCCGCTCCGAACTGGATCGCATGGCCGACGTGGACGGCAGCCCGGTGCTCGATGGCACCACGCTGTTCGCCTCGAGCTACAAGAAGCAGACCATCGCCATCGAGGCGCCGAGCGGTCGTCCGCTGTGGGCGCAGGATCATGGCGGTGCTGGTCGCGTCGGCTTGGCCAGCGATCGCGTGGTAGTCGCCGATCCGGCGGGCGTGGTCTGGGCGCTGGACAAGAACGGCGGCAGTGCGATGTGGCAGCAGGCGGGTCTGGCCCGCCGCAGCCTGTCCGGTGCCGCGGTGCAGGGCGAGTTCGCGGTGGTCGGCGACTACGACGGCTATCTGCACTGGCTGCGACTGGACAACGGCGACTTCGGCGCCCGCGTCCGCGCCGGCCGCGACCCGATCAACGCGGCGCCGGTCGTGTCCGACGGCATCCTGCTGGTCCAGACCGCGAGCGGTGACCTGAGCGCCTGGCGCGTCCAGTAATCCGTCGCAAGGCATCACCGACGACCCCGGGGAGCCCGACTGCCCGGGGTCGTCTTTTTCGGTATGGTGTCCGCAGCGCTCCGCCAGGCTGGACACCCGCTCCGCATCCCATCCCGCTACGTTTCCGGTTCGAACCCCATGCTGCCTCTCGTCGCCCTCGTCGGCCGCCCCAATGTCGGCAAATCGACACTGTTCAATGCGCTGACCCGCACCCGCGATGCGCTCGTGCACGACGAGCCGGGCGTGACCCGCGACCGCAACTACGGGATCTGCCGCCTGAACGAGGCACGGCCATTCGTGATCGTCGACACCGGCGGCATTGCCGGCGAGGACGAAGGCCTGGCCGGGGCCACCGCGCGGCAGTCGCGCGCCGCCGCCGAGGAAGCCGACCTGGTGCTGTTCGTCGTCGACGGCCGCGAAGGTCCGTCGGCATTGGACGACGAGATCCTGCGCTGGCTGCGCAAGGCCGCGCGCCCGACCATGCTGGTGGTCAACAAGACCGACGGCATCGACAGCCGCGCCGCCATCGCCGAATTCTCGCGCTACGGCATCGCCGATTCGCTGGCGGTGTCGTCCGCGCATCGCCAGGGTCTGGATCGCCTGCTCGACGAGGTCCTGTCGCGCCTGCCGGAAGAGGGCGACGCGGAAGTCCTCGACAACGACCCCGAGCGCATCCGCATCGCCTTCGTCGGCCGCCCGAACGTGGGCAAGTCGACGCTGGTCAACCGCATCCTCGGCGAGGAGCGCATGATCGCCTCCGACGTGCCGGGCACCACGCGCGATTCGATCGCGGTCGATCTCGAACGCGACGGCCGCAAGTACCGCCTGATCGACACCGCCGGCATCCGCCGCAAGTCGAAGGTGGAGGAAGCGGTCGAGAAGTTCTCGATCGTGAAGACCCTGCAGGCCATCGAGCAGTGCCAGGTCGCGGTGATCATGCTCGACGCCAGCGAAGGCGTGACCGACCAGGACGCCAGCGTGCTCGGCGCGGTGCTCGACGCCGGTCGCGCGCTGGTCGTCGCGGTGAACAAGTGGGACGGCCTGTCGCAGTACCAGCGCGAGCAGACCGATGGCCTGCTGTCGCGCAAGCTGTCGTTCGTGAACTGGGCTGAGGCCGTGCACATCAGCGCCAAGCACGGTTCCGGCCTGCGCGAGCTGTTCGGCGCCGTGCATCGCGCACATCGCTCCGCCACCTACAAGTTCAGCACGTCGGAAGTGACGCAGGCGATGGAAATCGCCTACGAGACCAATCCGCCGCCGTCGATCCGCGGCCATGTCTCCAAGCTGCGCTTCGCGCATCCGGGCGGCGAGAACCCGCCGACCTTCGTGGTCCACGGCACGCGCCTGCGCAACCTGCCGGAAAGCTACCGCCGCTATCTCGAGAACTTCTTCCGCAAGCGCTTCAAGCTGATCGGCACCCCGGTGCGCTTCGTGTTCAAGGAAGGCGACAACCCGTACAAGGACAAGAAGAACGTGCTGACCGAAGGCCAGATCAAGAAACGCCAGCGGATGATCCGGCACGTCAAGCGGAACAAATGATCGACTCGATCGACACCTATGTGCGAGCCCACGGTGCCGCCTGTCCTTCGTGCGGTGGGCGCGACCTGGATCGGGCACCTGCAACCATCATTCCCGTGCCTGAATCTGGCCAATTGACCGTGTGGGTCGGCTGCGAAAGCTGCCGCTCGACCTGGCAGGAAATCTATCAGCTGGTTGATTGCGTCGAGCTATCGGACAGGGATGGAAAACCACTCGAGTTTCCCGCGAGTCGTCCCAACTGAGAAATGCACACGCCCTCGCCCGAAGAACTGACACTTGGCTTGATCGCAGGCGGTCGCGCGTCGCGCCTCGGCGGTGTCGACAAGGCCTGGCTGATGCGTGGTGGTGTGCCGCAGGTGCTGCGCTGGACGCGGCGCTTTCCGGGCGAACACGGGGCGGTGCTGGTGTCGGCGAATCGCGATCGCGAGCGCTACGCAGCGCATGACCTGGCGGTCGTCGCCGACCGGCATCCCGACCTCGGACCCATCGGTGGGCTCGATGCGCTGGCGCAGGCCTGCGCGACGCCGTGGCTGCTCACCCTGCCGGTGGACCTCGTCGGCGTGAACGACTGCCTGGTCCGCACGCTGGTCTCGACGCGCGATGCGGACGGGGCCTTCGGCCGCGACGACGATGGCGTGCAGCCGCTGGTCGCGCTGTGGCGCGTCGATGCCCTGCGCAGCGCCTCTGCGGAGGCGATCTCACGCGGTGAGACGGCGATCCATCGCCTGCAGGCGACGCTGCGCATGGCCGAGGTCGCCTTCACCGGCTTCCGTTTCGGCAACCTCAACACGCCCGACGACCTGCGCGCGGCGGGCATCGACCCGGAATCGACGACATGAGCGCAGCACCGACAAGCGCATTCCCCACCCGCATCGGCCTGGACGAGGCGCTCGCCATCGTGCGCGCAGTCGCGGCGAAACGCCGGCTCGGCAGCGAAAGCCTCGCGCTGCAGCGCGCGCATGGCCGCGTCCTCGCCCGCGACCTGCGGGCGGAGGTCGACCAGCCCGGCTTCGACAATGCCGCGATGGACGGCTTCGCGCTGCGCCATGCCGATCTCGCCAGCGAAGACGAGACGACGCTGCGGTTGATCGGCGAACAGTTCGCCGGTCGCGCGCTCGATGTCGATGTCCAGCCCGGCACCTGTGTGCGCATCACCACCGGCGCACCGATGCCGCGCGATGCAGACACCGTGGTCATCAAGGAGAACACGCGCCTTGAAAGCACGGCCCTCGACGGCGACCGCGTGCGGATCCTGCAGTCGGCAAAACCGGGCCAGCACGTGCGGCATGCCGGCGAGGACGTGCGCATCGGCGATGCGCTGCTCGCGGCCGGGCAGCTGCTGACGCCCTCGCGCATCGCGCTGGCGGCCGGGCAGGGCATGGACCGTCTCGACGTGATGCGTCGACCGACCGTCGCGGTGTTCACCACCGGCGACGAACTGGTCGAACCGGGCCTGCCGCTGCAGCCGGGCCAGCTCTACAACAGCAATCGCGAGCTGTTGATGGGCCTGCTGCGCGCGGATGGCCTGGAGCCGGTCGCGTGGCCGACCCTGCCGGACGATCCCGAGGCCGTCGAGAACGCGCTGCGCCACGCCGGGCATGCCTTCGATGTCGTGATCACCTGCGGCGGCGTCTCCGCCGGCGAGAAGGACCACCTGCCGGCGCTGTTCCAGCGCGTCGGGGAGATACATTTCTGGAAGGTGCGGATGAAGCCGGGCATGCCGGTGCTGTTCGCCGGTTCGCGCCCGGCGCAGGCCGAGGACGACGGCCACGGCGGGCTGGGCGACGCGCTGTTCCTGTGCCTGCCGGGGAATCCGGTGTCGGTGCTGGCGACCTATCTCGCGCTGGGGCGTGCGCTGCTCGACGGGCTGCAGGGGCGCGCCGAAGCGCGGCCCCGCCTGCGCGCGCGCCTGCAGGCACCGTGGCGCAAGACGCACGAGCGCCTTGAATTCCTGCGCGGCCGCCTTGGGTTCGGCGATGACAGCGCTACCTGGGTCGAACCGAACCCCGCCGACGGCTCGCACCGCATGCGCGCCGCCGCCGACAGCGACGCCCTGATCGTGCTGGCGGAAGGTCCGCTGGACCTGCAGGCCGGCGACCTGGTGGACGTGCTGCCTTACTGACCCGCAAGCGGATCGGCACGCGCGTGGACGCGGGGTCGAGGAATCCTCCACCCCTCACGACGCAGTGCCAGCACCGCGCAACTCGATTACGCTCCGTCGCAGGCCCAATCGCACCACACAAGGATCCCGATGACACCCGCCCTCAAGCCCGCCCGCACCACCGGTCGACCGTCGGCCGCCTTCATCGGCGCCTCCTGGTTCGCACTGCTGGTCGGCATGGCCGCCTACCTCACCGGCCTCTGGAACGCGCCGATGCTGCTCAACGAGAAGGGCTACTACTTCACCGTGCTGATGTACGGGCTGTTCTCGGCGGTGTCGGTGCAGAAGGCGGTGCGCGACCGCATCGAGGAGATCCCGGTCACCGGCATCTACTACGGCCTGGCCTGGTTCTCGACCATCCTCTCGATCCTGCTCCTCGTCGTCGGCCTGTGGAACGCGGAAATGACGCCGTCGGAAAAGGGCTTCTACGGCATCGCCTTCATGATGAGCCTGTTCGCCGCGATCGCGGTGCAGAAGAACACCCGCGATGCGGCCGTGGCCGACGCCGAGGATCGCGACTTGCGTCCGCGCGGTTTCGCGTCCACCGTGCCACCGCTGCCCACGCGCAACGAGGACTGACGACCACGCCATGCCCATTTCCGAGATTTCACCCGCCGAAGCCCGCGCACGCCGACGCGACGGTGCCGTGCTGATCGACGTGCGCGAGGCGCACGAGCGCGCGCTGGGCATGGCCGAAGGCGCCCGGGGCGTGGCGATGGGCGAGCTCATCGCGAATCCCGTGGCCTATCTGCCCGACGGCGATGTCGAGGTGCTGCTGATCTGCCAGGGCGGCATGCGCTCGCTGCGCACCGCCGAGGCGCTGGCGGCGCAGGGCTTCGGCCGGCTGTGTTCGGTCGAAGGCGGCACGACGCGCTGGATCGCCGAATCGCTGCCGATCGACATGCCGGAGGGCGAACTCGACGCGGATTTCGCCGAACGCTATTCGCGCCACCTGCGCCTGCCGCAGGTCGGCGTGGACGGCCAGCGCCGGCTCGAAGCCGCGCGCGTGCTGATGATCGGCGCCGGCGGCCTGGGTTCGCCGGCGGCCTACTACCTCGCTGCGGCCGGCATCGGCCACCTGCGCATCGCCGACGACGACGTGGTCGACCGCAGCAACCTGCAGCGGCAGATCCTGCACACCGAGGCCCGCATCGGCCTGGCCAAGGTCGAGTCCGCCGCGCAGGCGCTGTCCGCGCTGAACCCGCGCGTGCGCATCGAGCCCGTGCGCGAACGCGTGACCGCCGCGAACGTCGATCGCCTGCTCGACGGCGTCGACGTGGTGGTCGATGGCGCCGACAACTTCGCGGCGCGCTACCTGCTCAACGATGCCTGCGTGCGCCACGGCAAGCCGCTGGTCTACGGCGCGGTGCATCGCTTCGAAGGCCAGGCCAGCGTCTTCGATGCCGGGCGTCGTCGCGGCGAGGCGCCGTGCTATCGCTGCCTGTTCCCCGAACCGCCGCCGCCGGAAGCCGCACCCAACTGCGCCGAAGCCGGTGTGCTCGGCGTGCTGCCGGGGCTGGTTGGCCTGATCCAGGCGACCGAGGCGATCAAGCTGATCCTCGGCATCGGCACCTCGCTGTCCGGGCGTCTGCTGCATGTCGACGCGCTGTCGATGCGCTTCCGCGAAACGCGGCTGCCGGTCGATCCGGACTGCCCGACCTGCGCGCCCGGCCGCACGTTCACCGGTTACGTCGACGAAGCGGTCGCCTGCGCGAGCGATCCGGACAGCCGCTGACGCCGCGCTTCAGCGCATGAATCCGGCCAGCGCCGGCGCGAACTGCGGATGCGCATCGATGTCGTTGTGGCCGGCGTCCGGGATGCGCACGACGGTCGGCGGCGCGGGCAGCGCCTCGACCAGCCGCAAGGTATTCGCTTCCGGCACGATGTCGTCGCGTCCGCCATGCACCACCAGCACCGGTTGTCGATACTGCGACAGGGCGCGGTCGGATTCGTAGCGTTCCTCCAGCAGCCAGTCGACCGGGAACAGTGGGTAATGCGCCCGCGCCGCGCCGACCATGCTCTCGAACGGCGTGATCAGCGCCAAGCGTTCGACCGGCCGACGCGCCGCGAGCTGGCTGGCCACGCCGCTGCCCAGGCTGGCGCCGATCACCGAGACGGCGTGTCCGCGGTGCCGGGATTGCACGTGGTCGAACAGGGCCACCGCGTCGGCGACCAGCGTCGCCTGCGAGGGTTCGCCTTCGCTGGCGCCGTAGCCGCGGTAGGACAGCATGTACACGCTGCGATCCGGGAACAGACGGCTGAATTCCTCGCGATTGGACTCGATCCGCTCGGCATTGCCGCCGAAGTACAGGATCGGGCGGCCAGCCTGCGGGTTGAGCACCCAGCCGCGCAGCGTGGCGTCGGGCCGCTTCAGCGCGAAGTCGGTCTGCGCAGCCGACACCGTCGTCGTCCAGCCGTAGTAGATCAGTGCACGCTGGCGTGCGTGCAGAAACCAGCAGGCCCCGGCGTAGAGCAGGGCGAGCATGACCGCAACGATGACGAGGAAGGTGCGCATGCGCCGTCGGTCACCCGTGCCGTTTCTGCGCCGCCTCGAATGCCGCCAGCTGCTCCGGCGTGGCCTCCTTCTGGTGCCGTGCCTTCCATTCGGCGAAGGGCATGCCGTAGACGATCTCGCGGGCCTGGTCCTTGCCCATCGCGATCCCGCGCTCGGTCGCGGCCTCGCGGTACCAGTCGGCCAGGCAGTTGCGGCAGAAGCCGGCGAGGATCATCAGGTCGATGTTCTGCACGTCCGGCCGCTCGCGCAGCAGGTGGTCGCGGAGGCGGCGGAAGGCGGCGGCTTCGAGTTCGGTGACGGTCTGCGGGTTCATGGGGTCCGGAGCGGGGGCGGGGAGGGGGAGACTTCGGCGATAATAGCCGGCCATCCGCTCCGAACCGCACCCGCATGACCGCCAGGATCCTCGACGGCAAACGCATCGCCGACCAACTGCTCGACGACCTCAAGACCCAGGTCGATGCGCGGCTGGCGGCCGGCAAGCGCCGCCCCGGCCTGGCCGTGGTGCTGGTGGGCAGCGACCCGGCCTCGCAGTCCTACGTGCGCAACAAGCGCCGCGCGGCGCAGAAGGTCGGCATCCAGGCCTTCGACTACGACCTCCCGGCCGGGACCAGCGAGGCGGAACTGCTGGCCCTGATCGATCGCCTCAACGCGGACCCTGCGGTCCACGGCATCCTCGTCCAGTTGCCGCTGCCGGGCATCCCGGACGCCAGCAACCTGATCCACCGCATCGACCCGCGCAAGGACGTGGACGGTTTCCACCCGGAGAACGTCGGCCACCTGGTCCTGCGCCAGTTCGGCCTGCGCCCCTGCACGCCGCGCGGCATCACCACGCTGCTGGCCTACACCGACCGTCCCGTGCGCGGCCAGAGCGCGACGATCGTGGGGGTGAGCAACCACGTCGGCCGGCCCATGGCGCTGGAACTGATGATCGCCGGCTGCACCGTGACCAGCTGCCACCGCTTCACCCCGCTGGATGTTCTGAAGCGGCACATCGGCGAGGCCGACATCCTGGTCGTGGCGGTGGGCAAGCCGGGCCTGATCCCGGGCGAGTGGGTGAAGCCGGGCGCGGTGGTGATCGACGTCGGGATCAACCGCATCGAGGACGGCCGCCTGGTGGGCGACGTGCAGTTCGAGGCCGCCGCCGAGCGCGCCAGCTGGATCACCCCGGTCCCGGGCGGGGTGGGGCCGATGACCGTGGCCACGCTGATGCAGAACACCCTGGAAGCGGCGGACGCGGCCGATTCGGCGGCCTGAGGTCGGCAGGGGCGGCGGGACGCCCCCCGTTCGGTTTACAATATCGCGCTTCTTCCCCTCCGGACCGGCCATGCTCCGTATCCAGGCTGAAGCGCTCACCTACGACGATGTCTCCCTCGTCCCCGCGCATTCGACCGTCCTGCCCAAGGACGTCTCCCTCTCGACCCGCCTCACCCGCAACCTGCGCCTGAACCTGCCGATCGTGTCGGCGGCGATGGACACGGTGACCGAAGCCCGTCTCGCGATCGCGATGGCCCAGCTCGGCGGCATCGGCATCATCCACAAGAACCTGACCTGGCAGCAGCAGGCGGCGGAAGTGGCGAAGGTGAAGACCTTCGAGGCCGGCGTGATCAAGGAACCCTTCACCGTCAGTCCGGAAACCACCATCGGTGAAGTGCTGCGACTGACACGCGCACGCAACATTTCCGGCGTGCCTGTCGTCGACGGCGGCCGGCTGGTCGGCATCGTCACCGGCCGCGACATGCGCTTCGAGAAGAAGCTGGACGATCCGGTCCGCCACATCATGACCAAGCAGGACAAGCTGGTCACCGTGCGCGAAGGCGCCAGCGACGACGAAGTGCTGGAACTGCTGCACAAGCACCGCATCGAGAAGGTGCTGGTGGTCAACGACGGCTTCGAGCTGCGCGGCCTGATCACCGTGAAGGACATCCAGAAGAAGCGCGACAACCCCAACGCCGCCTACGACGCCAGCGAACGCCTGCTGGTCGGCGCGGCGGTGGGCGTCGGCGGCGACACCGAGCAGCGCATCGAAGCGCTGGTCGAGGCGGGCGTGGACGTGATCATCGTCGACACCGCGCATGGCCATTCGCAGGGCGTGATCGACCGCGTGGCCTGGGCGAAGAAGCAGTATCCGAACCTGCAGGTCGTCGGCGGCAATATCGTCACCGGCGACGCGGCGCTGGCGCTGGAAGGCGCGGGCGCGGACGCGGTGAAGGTCGGCGTCGGTCCCGGCTCGATCTGCACCACGCGCATCGTCGCCGGTGTCGGCGTGCCGCAGGTCACCGCCGTGTCGATGGTCGCCGAGGCGCTGCAGGACCGCATTCCGCTGATCGCCGATGGCGGCATCCGCTACTCGGGCGACATCGGCAAGGCGATCGTCGCTGGTGCCTCGTCGATCATGATCGGCGGCCTGTTCGCCGGCACCGAGGAAGCCCCGGGCGACACCGAACTGTTCCAGGGCCGCAGCTACAAGAGCTATCGCGGCATGGGCTCGCTGGGCGCGATGGAGAAGGGTTCGAAGGACCGCTATTTCCAGGACGCGAGCGACGCCGACAAGCTGGTGCCGGAAGGGATCGAAGGTCGCGTCCCGTATCGCGGACCGCTCGGCAACGTGGTGCATCAGCTCGCCGGCGGCCTGCGCGCCACGATGGGCTACGTCGGCTGCGCCACGATCGACGAGATGCGCAAGAAGCCCTCGTTCGTGAAGGTCACCGGTGCCGGGCAGCGCGAAAGCCACGTGCACGACGTGCAGATCACGAAGGAACCGCCGAATTACAGGATGGGGTAAGCCAGGACGATGGCGACTGCAACCGGCATGCTGCTATGGGGCCTTGCACTCGTCATCGTGCTCGTTCCGCTAGATCTGCTCGTGTTTCGTTTCATCCGGCGCAGGGCACTCGGGTTGTGCGTCGCGATCGGGGTCCCGCCGCTGCTCACGGCCTATTTCATGGCGTCGATCGCCGACAGCATCGCCTCGAATGATCCCGGGCCGATGACGTGGCAGGAGATCGCCAGGTTTTCCCTTCCGTTGACGGCGTTCGTCGCCGTACTGTCGACCATCATCGCTTTCCTGATTGAACGGGCCACGCGCAAGTCACCATGACCGACATTCACCACGCCGACATCCACAGCGACAAGATCCTCATCCTCGACTTCGGTGCGCAGTACACGCAGCTGATCGCGCGGCGCATCCGCGAGATCGGCGTCTACTGTGAGATCTGGGCCTGGGACCACGATCCGGCCGACATCGCGAAGTTCAATCCGAAGGGCATCATCCTCTCGGGCGGGCCGGAGTCGACGACCGAAGCGGGTTCGCCGCGTGCGCCGCAGGAAGTGTTCGACAGCGGCCTGCCGATCCTCGGCATCTGCTACGGCATGCAGACGATGGCGATGCAGCTGGGTGGTCTGGTCGAAGGCGGACACCATCGCGAGTTCGGTTATGCCGAGGTCGAGATCGTCGGCGACGACAAGCTGCTCGGTGCGCTCACCGATCATCCGGGCCGCCAGGGCCTGGACGTGTGGATGAGCCACGGCGACCGCGTCACGCGCATCCCCGAGGGCTTCAGCGTCACCGGCCGCACCGAGAGCGTGCCGATCATCGCGATGGCCGACGAGACGCGTCGCTGGTACGGCGTGCAGTTCCATCCCGAGGTCACGCACACCAAGCAGGGCGAGACGATGCTGCGCCGCTTCGTTCTCGACATCTGCGGCTGCCAGGCGCTGTGGACCGCCGCGAACATCATCGACGACCAGATCGCCCGCGTGCGCGCGCAGGTCGGGTCCGATGAGGTGATCCTCGGCCTGTCCGGCGGCGTCGATTCCTCAGTGGTCGCTGCGCTGCTGCATCGCGCGATCGGCGAGCAGCTGACCTGCGTGTTCGTCGACACCGGCCTGCTGCGCTGGAAGGAAGGCGACCAGGTGATGGCGATGTTCGCCAACGAAGCCGATAAAGGCGGCATGGGCGTCAAGGTCATCCGCGTCAATGCCGCCGACCGCTATTTCAGCGCGCTCGCCGGCGTGTCCGACCCGGAAGTCAAGCGCAAGATCATCGGCAACCTCTTCGTCGAGATCTTCGAGGAAGAGTCGAACAAGCTGAAGAACGCCAAGTGGCTGGCGCAGGGCACGATCTATCCGGACGTGATCGAGTCCGCCGGCAGCAAGACCGGCAAGGCGCACGTCATCAAGAGCCACCACAACGTCGGCGGCCTGCCCGAGCACATGAAGCTCGGCCTGGTCGAACCGCTGCGCGAGCTGTTCAAGGACGAAGTGCGCCGCCTCGGCGTCGAACTCGGCCTGCCGCGCGAGATGGTCTACCGTCACCCGTTCCCGGGTCCGGGCCTGGGCGTGCGCATCCTCGGCGAGGTGAAGCCGGAGTACGCCGAACTGCTGGCGCAGGCCGACGCGATCTTCATCGAGGAACTGCGCAAGTGGGGCTGGTACGACAAGACAAGCCAGGCCTTCGCGGTGTTCCTGCCGGTGAAGTCGGTCGGCGTGGTCGGCGACGCGCGCGCCTACGAATGGGTGATCGCGCTGCGCGCGGTCGAGACCATCGATTTCATGACCGCGCACTGGGCGCACCTGCCGTACGAGTTCCTCGACGAAGTCTCGCGTCGCATCGTCAACGAGCTGAAGGGCATCTCCCGCGTGGTCTACGACATCAGCGGCAAGCCCCCGGCGACGATCGAGTGGGAATGACCTGACAAGGAGCGTTTCGTGTCGACAAGGACGACTTACCTCATCAGCTCGGCAGTCGTGCTGGTGCTCGCCGCCGGGGTGTTCATCGTGCGCGACCAGTTGTCGCAGCTCGACGACGATATCGTGCGCGCCCACTACCAGAAGAACGTCAATGCGCTGCGCATGTTCGATGCGCAGGCGCTGTGCGGGATGCTCGACCCGCGCTACAGGGGCGTGGATACGAGCAGGGTCGGAAAGCGCATCGACAGGATGGAACTTGATCGGGCGAAGACCTGCAAGGGACTGAAGGAGTCGATGTCGGTGATGCGCCATTTGGTCAAGGAGACCAAGGCGGAACCGGAGATGCAGTACGTGATCGAATCCGTCGAGGTCTCGCCGGATGGCAAGCAGGCGAAGGTCAGTATGCGCATGTCCGTGCGTATCGGGAAACGCCTCTCCGCTGCGTCCCGAGGCACGGAAACCTTGATCCGTCGAATGGGCAAGGTGCTGGTCGTGCGCAGCGAGACGCAGACGACGATGTCCGTGCGCTGATCGAGGCCTTCGGAATCGCCTGACGAAAAAGCCCCGCTCGCGCGGGGCTTTTTTTGTTGCATCTGGCGATACGACTCACACCACCGTCAGCGTCACATCGATGTTGCCGCGGGTGGCGTTGGAGTACGGGCAGACGATGTGGGCCTTCTGCACCAGGGCTTCGGCTTCCTCGCGCGGCATGCCGGGGATGCTGATGCGCAGTTCGGCCTGGATGCCGAAACCGTTGGGGATCGGGCCGATGCCGACGCGGCCGGTGATCGAGGTGTCGGCGGGGAGGGCGATCTTGGCCTGGCCGGCGACGAACTTCAGTGCGCCGATGAAGCAGGCCGAGTAGCCGGCGGCGAACAGCTGTTCCGGGTTGGTGCCCGGGCCGCCGGCGCCGCCGAGCTCGCGCGGGGTCGAGAGCTGGACGTCGAGGACGTTGTCGGAGGAGGTGGCGCGGCCATCGCGGCCGCCGGTGGCGGTGGCTTCGGCGGTGTAGAGGACTTGTTCGAGCGACATGGTGGAGCTCCTTGGGGTGGTCAGAGAGGGCGGACGCAAGGTCCGTGGGCGTACTGTGCCGCAAGTTGCCGTACGATGGGGCATGCAGAGTCCATGAAACTTGATTCATCGTCCTGTCCGTTCAGCCTGCCCCGGAAATCCCGTGTCCGACCGCCTCGACGCCCTGTTCGCGCATTTCTCCCTCTCCGCCCGGGTCTTCAACACCGGTGCGGTCTGCGGCATCAACGACATCGACGAGCCGGAGGTCGGCCATCTCCATGTCGTGCGCGACGGCTGGCTGGATGTGCACCATGCCGGTCGTCTCGTGGCCGAGATCCGCGAGCCGACGCTGCTGCTCTACGCGCGATCCATGCCGCATCGCTTCGTCAGCGACCCCGTGCGCGGCGCGGATCTGACCTGCGCCCGGCTGCGCTTCGAGGGCGGTGCCTCGAATCCGATCGCATCGGCGCTGCCGCCGTTCGTCGCGATGCCGCTGTCGTCGCTGGGCTGGACCACGGCGTTGCTGGATGCGCTGTTCCATGAAGCAGGGCACGACTACTGCGGCCGCAAGGTGGTGCTGGATCGGCTGTTCGAGGTGCTGTTCGTGCAGGTGCTGCGCACGTTGATGCACGAGGGCGGCTTGCGTGCGGGGCTGATGGGCGGCCTGGCCCATCCGAAGCTGCGTCATGCCCTGGTCGCGATCCACGAGAAGCCTGCGGAGGACTGGACGCTCGACGGCCTCGCGCAGCGCGCGGGGATGTCGCGCAGCGCGTTCGCCGGGGCCTTCCGCGAGATCGTCGGCGAAACGCCGGGCGCCTACCTGCAGCGCTGGCGCATCGGCCTGGCGCAGCGCTCGCTCCGCGAGGGCCGGGCGCTGAAGCGGATCGCCGACGATGTCGGTTACGGCAGCGAGGCGGCGCTGTCGCGGGCGTTCAAGGCGCAGACGGGGCAATCGCCGCGCGAGTGGCGGACAGCGATGCGAGCGGTTTGATCACGCAGAACGGTCCGGCCTGCAGTGATCGACGGAAACGCGGCATGGGCTAGCGGGCCGGGTCGCCCTCGATCGGGAACATCACTTCATTGCGTCGCAGCGGCCCGAGCGTCCACGGCGGATCGTATTGCGCCAGGACCGCAGGGCCGGCGGCCCGGAGGTTCCGCTGCGCCATCCATCGCGCCAGCTCGGCGCGTTTTCGCTCGAAATCGGAATCGCCCGCCCAACCCGTGAACCGGATCACGGCGACGCGTGTGGCCGGAGTCACGCGCAGCACGACCCGGGGATCGTTCGGCGTCGGCAGGGTGTCGAGCGTGTAGCCGGCCGGCATCGTGAACTGGATGACCCAGGCCTCGCCGGCGCCGGTCTGGCTGACCGGTGCGGTCATCGCGATCTTCTCGCCCGTCGGCGGCGACTGCGACACGGGGGCCGTCATCGCGATCCGTTCGCGTCGGGTGTTCCTGCCGAAGATGTAGTCGGCCAGGATGCGGAATCCTGCGCTCGACGCCGCCCTGCGTGTTCCCGTCACCTCGGTCTCGGCGACCGTCAGCGGCGGGTACTGCCTGATCTGGAATGCCCCATCGTCGACGACGAGGGTGAACGGCGGCTCTTCGGTGGCCATGGCGACGTTGCTTGCGAGCAGGAGAAGGATCGACGCTGCAGAGGCGAATGCGAACGTGTTCACTGGGCGGATCCGCAGGCGGCTGGCGATGCATCCGAGTATGCGCCTGATCGATCGCCCCTTCGGCATGGCGCCGCGTCGGAACTTGTCATTGCACAAAGCCTGCAAGGGCTGCGCTGCAGGTGCCAGCGCCGAACAGCGCGATACGCCACGTCAGGCGGTCTCGCGCACCGAAAGGGCAGCGTGGCGTCGCGACCAGTACCGGGCTCGAGGCCAGCGCCTCTCCATCGCATGGAAGGCGCGCAGCTGCTCGCGATAGACGCGATGGATGTCGAGCAGATGGCTTGCGTAACCGTCGAGGGCTGCAGCATCGCCGCGCGCGTGGCGGAGCAGGGCGTCGGCGGCGCGCAGTCCGGTGTAGATCGCGTTCGAGATCCCTTTCGACGACAGCGGGTCGAAGGCGAGGGCGGCATCGCCTACCGCCAGCCAGCGTTCGCCAGCGGCACGGTCCAGGTGGCAGCCCGAGGCGTCGGTACCGCGGGGCTGCGAGGCCGGTGAATACCCGTGTGTGGTGCACGGCGCGTGCAGGTGCGGTGCATCGGCGAGCGCGCGCCAGAGCCCGTCGCCGTCGAGCAGCCGCCGGTGATCGCACAGGTCTGCATCGGTGAGGAAGGTGATCAGCCGTTCCCGCGACGGCAGCAGCACGCTGTACCACCAGCCGTTCTCGACGGCTTCGACCCAGGTGCGGCCGTCGCGGTCGTCGTCGCCCGCGCTGCGCAGGCGCTGGTGGAAGGCGATCTGCCCGTCGTGCGCGACCTTGCGTGCGCCGAGCGTGCGGGCGAGCGATGCACTGCGGCCGGTGGCATCGATCAGCCAGTCGGCGTCGATGGATTCGGCCTCCGCGTGCGTCTGCGCATCGACGGGTCGCAGCGCGAGCCGGTGCGGTCTCGTCGCGTCGCCGGGTGCCACGATGCGCACGCGTGCGCCCTGCAGGATGTCCGCGCCGGCCTGCATCGCCGCGTCGCGCAGCATCGCGTCGAAACGCGTCCGGTCGAGCTGCAGGCCATGACCATGCAGCTGGAAGAGGAAGTCGTTGGCGTGCGCCGTGGCATTGCCCCAGAACGCGTTGGTGCCGGGGCTGGCGCGATGCCCGTCGGCGAGCGTGCGTTCGAGCACGCCGAGATCGCGCAGCAGCGAACGCGCATTCGGCGGCAGGCCCTCGCCGACCTTGAATGCCGCGTCGTCGACCCCCGTGACCAGCAGCACGTCGCGACCGGCGCGGGCCAACGCGATCGCAGCGGCGGCACCCGCAGGGCCGCCGCCGGCGATGACGACGTCGCGACGCCGCATCGACACCCGGTCAGTCCGGCGTGCGTGTGCGCCGCACCGGCAGCGGCGCGGCGTCCGCTTCGGACTGCGACGCGAAGTTCACGCCGCTGAGCCGCAGCCTGGCCATCGGATGCGCCTTGAGTGCGGCTTCCGCGTCGGAGGCCCTGGCGACGGCACGCGGCGGTGCGGCGACGGCGGCATCGCTGGTGGTCGCGGCATCGGCCGGCGCCACGTCGGGGCCGTACGAGGCGACCATCATCAACGCCGGGAAGTCCGGCGCCACGCTGGCATCGAAGCGCGGCTCGACCAGGCCCATCGATCCGAAGATGTGCGTCATCTGCACCATCTGCTGCGCGGTGGTGCCGTGCAGCGGCTTGTTCCAGCTGGTGCGGTTGCTGAAGGCGTCGATGCGTTTCGACATCGGCTGGGTCTTGTCGACCACGATCGCGTAGTCGTCGGCGGTCAGCACGTGGTTCGGCACGCGCGCGGGCCAGAACGTCGGCGCGTACGGGTCGTAGGCAGTGTCGTAGCCGGCGCGGCAGAAGGCCGTGTCTGCCTGCCAGGGCAGGCCCATCCAGCGGTTGATGTCGCCGGGGGCCTGCGCGTGCAGCGGGCCGTCGGGCGCGAGCGCCTGCGCCTGGTCGAGCGTGGGACCGTAGTCGGGCTCGGGCTGGCCAGGCGGGCGTTCGAGGATGCGGAATGGTGCGCGGTACAGCGTGATGTGGCGCATCGGCCAGGTCATCTCGCAGCCGGGATGGAAGGCGTCGGCGAGACAGAATTCCATCGCCGCGCGATCGATCGTCGCCGGCTGCGCGGGCAGCGGCACCTCGTCGATGTCCGACGGGCCTGCGGCCGGCAGGCCATCGACGCGGTCGTCGACGAAATCGCCGTTCACCCAGCGCTGCAGGATCGTGTACTGGGTCTGGCTGATCGCCGCGTTCTGGCGCGGGCTCGGCCCGGCGGGCACTTCCATCGCGTCGCCGTAGATCCAAGGCCACGGCAGCTGGTTGCCGTCGGGCGGATTCGGCGGACGGAAGCTGTTGAAGACCTGGCGGCGCAGTTCGGCGTTCGGGTCGTACTGGCCCGCCGGCGGTTTCGAGGCGAGGCGGGCGACGAAGGCCGGATCCTCGAACGGATGCGGCCCGTCTTCGCCGTACTGCGTGGCGAAGCCCTGGTTCACCCACTGCAGGCCGGACAGCCGCTGCAGGATCGGGTAGATGTCGTGGCTGAAGGACAGCGTGCCCGGCGCCTGCATCCAGCCGGCCTGGATGTACAGGTCGTACAGCAGGTCGTAGAGCGTGCGCTCGGACTTGAGTTGCGGCGCGTAGTTCGGCGGCGCGGTGACCACCCAGGCCGAATCGACCGGGATGGACTGGCCGCCGATCGTCACCTTCGCGGAGATCGGTCCGTCGCAGGTGTCGTCGTACCAGCCGTCGGCGTTGATGAAGGAATTCGGGTCGGTGGGAATGTAGATCGGCGTGTTCGTCGGCGAGGCCGAGACGCCATGTCCGCCGAGGAACAGCAGTCGGCCGCGTTCATCGGTGCGCAGCTCGCCGATCTTCACCGGCACGCCGGTGTAGGCGCCGCTGCAGTCGACCGGCGCTGCGTTCCTGCCGGAGATCGACTGCGGGCCGGCATCGATGGTGAGCGTGGCGCGGTCGGCGACGGTCGCGTTGCGCAGCGGCAGCACGGTGCCGGCGGCTTCCGGGATGTCCATCGCGATCTGCCACTGGTACCAGGACGCCTTGCGGTTCGCGACGTGCGCGGTCCAGGTGATGTCGGCGTTGTCGGCGGTGAGTTCGGCGACGACTTCGCCGGCCGCGTTGTAGCCGTAGATGCGGAACTGCGCGGCCTCGCGCTTGAGCGCGCCGGTGGCGTCGCGGTAGAAGCCCTGCGGTTTCGGTGCCGGATCGGGCACCAGCGGGCCGATGTAGATGTCGTCGACGCTGTTGCCGACCCGGGCCAGGCCGATGCCCGGGTGGATGGCGGCGCGGACGATCGTGCTGTCGGAAGGCGTGCTGTCGGAAGGCGTGGTCATGGCGGTGCGCTCCTTGTCGTTCGATGCGGTCCGGTGCGGGATGGCCATCGTGGCCCGTCGTGCAGTATCGCGATCCGTGCGGTCGCGGCCAGCTGCAATATCGCACAGCCCCGTGACGCACCACGGCGGCCCGCGGTCATCCCCCGGGATCAGTCCGGTCGCAGTCCGGCATCGTGGTCCGGTGGGCGTGTCCGGGCGATAATGCGCGCCTGCTGTTTCCGGACTTCCCCGTGGACCCTGCCGTGGCTCCCACCGTCGACCCCACCGCCAGCGAGGACGATCTCCGCTGGATGCGCCATGCCCTCGCGCTGGCCACGCGTGCCGAGCACGAGTTCGACGAGATCCCGGTCGGCGCGGTGCTGGTCGATGCCGAAGGCCGGATGATCGGCGAGGGCTGGAACCGCAACATCATCGACCACGACCCCAGCGCGCATGCCGAGATCGTCGCGATGCGCGAAGGCGGTCGCGCGCTCGGCAACCATCGCCTGGTCGGTTGCACGCTCTACGTCACGCTCGAACCCTGTGCGATGTGCGCGATGGCCGTCGTGCACGCGCGGCTGGCCCGCGTGGTGTTCGCCGCCACCGACCCGAAGACCGGCGCCGCCGGCAGCGTGTTCGACCTGATCGCCGACCCGCGCCACAACCATCGTGTCGAGGTCGCGGGTGGCGTGCTGGCCGATGAGGCCGGTACCATGCTTACCAATTATTTTCGGCGGAAACGGGGAAAACCGCCGATCTGACAGTGCCGTCCGGCCCCCGGGGGGGCGGCTCAATCCACAAGGGGACGAAACATGTTGAGAATCGTGCTGCTGACCGGCGTGCTGGCTGGGCTGGCGTGGTGGTATTTCATCGGAGGCCGGACGATCAGCGAATCCGACGTCCGCGCGTTCTATGCGGCTGAATCCGAGGCCATGCGCAAGCTGGACGCGGAGGCGATGTGCGACGCCCGCGACGCCGAATTCGTCGGCAAGGAGCGGATCACGATGTCAGGACGTTCGAGCATGGGCAAGTACGACAAGGCCCGCTTTTGCGAGAACACGAACAACAACATCGCCTACGTCAAACGACTGATGGAAAGATCGGGCAAGGAAGTCCCGATGGAACTCGAGATCGACATCAAGTCGATAGTCATCGCCGACGACAGGAAATCGGCCACCGTCGAGTATGTGCAGCGCCTGCGGGTAGAGGGCGAGGTGGGGATAAAGAGCAAGGTCGTCGAGGAGCTCAACAAGCGCAACGGGACCGTACGCAGCCTGCGCGTGGACTCCGTGTCGGAGGTCTACGGGAGGCTCGGTCAGCGCTGATCGGCTTCCAGTCGTGCGATTCCGGGATCAGCCCCGCCGTCGCGCCATTTCCTGGTCGAGCTCTTCGTCGAAGCTCTTCACCGACAGCCCGACCTCGCGGCCCATGTAGAGGCTGGCCAGCAGCAGGCAGAGCATGCCGGCGACGGCGATGACGGTCGGCACCGCGCCGACGATGGGAAACCCGAGCAGGGCGTCGGCCGCCAGCGCGAGGCTGGTGCCGACGAACGCACCGAGCGCCGCGTACAGCAGGCGACAGGCGCGCAGCACCATCGCGGCGCGGGTGCGGTGGCGCTGGATCTGCAGGTCGCGCTCGCTGCGGTCGGGCGCGTCCTTCTCCCAGGCCACGATCAGGGCGCGCAGGCGGTCCACCACGCGGGCCAGCCGGGCATTCGCCGACACCAGCAGCGAACCCGTGGCGGCCATCAGCAGGGCGGGCGCCAGCATCGCACCGAGGATCGAATGGTGGTCGATGGGGGCGGGCAGGGACATGGCGTGTACCGGGGGAAGGGGCCTGCGTATCATGCGGTATTCCCGCAACCGCACGCGAGTCGCATGGCCGTCATCACCACGCCCGAACCCCTGCCGTCCGAAGGCCGCCTGATCTGGATCGACCTGGAAATGACCGGCCTCGATACCGACCGCGATTCGATCATCGAGATCGCCACCGTCGTCACCGATGCCCAGCTCAACGTGCTCGCCGAAGGCCCGGAGTTCGCGATCACGCACGACCTCGCCACGCTGGAGGCGATGGACGACTGGAACCGCAACCAGCACCGCAAGTCCGGCTTGTGGCAGCGCGTGCTGGAACAGGGCGTGTCGATGGCCGAAGCCGAACAGCGCACGCTCGAATTCCTGCAGGCCTGGGTCGGCCCGCGCGCCTCGCCCATCTGCGGCAACTCGATCTGCCAGGATCGGCGTTTCCTGCACCGCTGCATGCCGACGCTGGAGAAGTATTTCCACTACCGCAACCTCGACGTCAGCACGATCAAGGAACTGGCGAGACGCTGGGCGCCGGGGGTACTCGCCGGGGTGCAGAAGGAATCAGCGCACACGGCGCTCAGCGACGTGCGCGATTCCATCGCCGAGTTGCGCCATTACCGCAGCCGCTTCGCCGAACTCGCCGCCCCGACCACGGAGTGATCGCCATGATCCGCCTCTCGCTCGCAGTCGCACTGTCGCTCGTCGTCGTTCCCGCTTTCGCGCAAACCTCCGCGCCTGCCGAACCGGCAAAGCCAGCCGGCGAGCCCGCGCCAGCCGCCGCCCCGGCGCTGCCGCCCGGCATGAAGCAGTACTGGTTCGTGATGCTCAAGCGCGGTCCGAAGCGCGATCAGCCGCCCGAGGAGGCGAAACAGCTGCAGGCCGGGCACATGGCCAACATGGAAGCCTACGCCGCCATGGGCAAGCTGCAGATCGCCGGCCCGTTCATGGACGACGGCGACTGGCGCGGCATCTTCATCCTCGACGTGCCGGACCGCGCCTCCGCAGAAGCCATGTGCAACGACGACCCGGCGGTGAAGGCCGGGCGGCTCGCCTGCGAGATCCATCCGTGGTTGTCGCAGGTGGGTGCGACGTTGAAGTAGCCCGGGTTGAGCGCGCCGCGCGACTCTTTACGGCGCAGCCGGTCAACCCGGGAAACATCGGCCGATCGATCCTGCTCCTGGTCGGTCTGCTGCCGAGCCGTCGTCTACATCTCCGGCCGGATCGTATCCGCGCCAGCGTTCAGCTCATCGGTGACGCAGGTGAACATCGTCGCGGACAGCTTGGCGACCAGGTAGTCCTTGAACGCCTGTTTTTCGATGAGCGCGTTGATCTTCGCGTCGTCGAAGCCCTGGATCTCCCTGACCAGGGGCATGGCTTCGATGCGCTTCTCGACGCAGTCGCAGAGCAGGTTTTCCGGCCGCGAAGACAGCGTGGTGCCCAGTCCCGGGGCATTCCGGAGCTGCGCCGACATGCTGCGGCACTGCGAATTGATGGCATCGAGCATCATCGCGACGCCTTCGCGGGCTTCCGATGCGCCGGCGGTGGACGGCATCGCGATGCCGAACAGCAGCGGCAGCACGGCGAGGGTGGTCATCTTGTGCACGGGCAGGTCTCCGATTCCTGGAAGTGTGATCAGCCCGCCTTCGACTTCGCCAGCTTCAGCCAGGTGTCGACCACCGTATCCGGATTGAGCGACACCGACTCGATGCCTTCTTCCATCAGCCACTGGGCGAGGTCGGGGTGGTCGCTGGGGCCCTGGCCGCAGATGCCGACGTACTTGCCCTTGCGCTTCGCGGCCTGGATGGCCATCGACAGCATCTTCTTCACCGCCGGGTCGCGCTCGTCGAACAGGTTGGCGACGATCGAGGAGTCGCGATCCAGGCCCAGAGTGAGCTGGGTCATGTCGTTGGAGCCGATCGAGAAACCGTCGAAGATGTCGAGGAATTCGTCGGCGAGCAGGGCGTTCGACGGCACTTCGCACATCATGATGATCTTCAACCCGGCCTTGCCTTGCTCCAGGCCGTTCTCGCGCAGCACCTCGACGACCTTGCGGCCTTCGTCCAGCGTGCGCACGAACGGGATCATCACCCAGCAGTTGTCCAGGCCCATGGTCTCGCGGACCTTGCGCACCGCGCGGCATTCCAGCGAGAAGGCTTCGCGGAACGACGGGTCGATGTAGCGTGAGGCGCCACGGAAGCCGATCATCGGGTTCTCTTCGTGCGGCTCGTAGCGCGCGCCGCCGATGAGGTTGGCGTATTCGTTGGACTTGAAGTCCGACAGGCGCACGATCACCGGGTTCGGCGCGGCCGATGCCGTGATCGTGGCGATGCCTTCGGCCAGGCGATCCACGTAGAAATCGACCGGGCTGGCGTAGCCGGCCATCTTCGCGTCGATCTTGCGCTTGGTGTCGGCGTCCTGGCTGGCGTAGTCGAGCAGCGCCTTGGGATGCACGCCGATGTGGCTGGCGATGATCATCTCCAGACGCGCGAGACCGATGCCCGCATTCGGCAGCATCGCGAAGTCGAACGCGCGCTCCGGGTTCGCCACGTTCATCATGATCTTCAGCGGCGCCGGCGGCATGTTGTCGAGATCGGTGACGATGCGCTCGAACGGCAGTTCGGTGTCGTAGATGAAGCCGGTATCGCCTTCGGCGCAGCTCACGGTGACCGGCTGGCCGTCCTGCACGGTATCCAGCGCGTTGCCGGTGCCGACGACCGCCGGCACGCCCAGTTCGCGGGCGATGATCGCGGCGTGGCAGGTGCGACCGCCACGGTTGGTCACGATCGCGGCGGCGCGCTTCATCACCGGTTCCCAGTCGGGATCGGTCATGTCGGCGACCAGCACGTCGCCGGGCTGGACGCGGTTCATGTCGGCGATCGAGCGCACCACGCGGGCGGTGCCGCTGCCGATCTTGTGGCCGATCGCGCGGCCTTCGGCGATGACCTCGCCGCGACGCAGCAGCGAGAAACGCTCGATCTGCGTGGCGTGCGCGCGCGACTTCACGGTCTCCGGGCGGGCCTGCACGATGAACAACTTGCCGGTGACGCCGTCCTTCGCCCACTCGATGTCCATCGGACGGCCGTAGTGCTCTTCGATCACCAGCGCCTGCTTCGACAGCTCCTGCACGTCCTCGTCGGTGATCGAGAAGCGGTTGCGCAGCTCGGCCGGCGTGTCCTCGTTGCGCACGCGCTCGCCGGGCTTGTCCGAATACACCATGCGGATCTGCTTGCTGCCCAGGGCGCGGCGCAGGATCGCGGGCTTGCCTTGGCGCAGGGTCGGCTTGTAGACGTAGAACTCGTCGGGATTCACCGCGCCCTGCACGACGTTCTCGCCCAGGCCGTAGCTGGCGGTGACGAACACCACGTCGCGGAAGCCCGATTCGGTGTCCAGGGTGAACAGCACGCCCGAGGCGCCGACATCCGAGCGCACCATGAGCTGCACGCCGGCCGACAGGAACACGTCCTCGTGCTTGAAGCCATGGTGCACGCGATAGGCGATCGCGCGGTCGTTGTAGAGGCTGGCGAACACTTCCTTGACCTTGTGCACCACGTCGTCGGCGCCGGTCACGTTGAGGAAGGTTTCCTGCTGCCCGGCGAACGAGGCGTCCGGCAGGTCCTCGGCGGTGGCCGAGGAACGCACGGCGACGGCGATGTCGCTGCCGCCATTCTCGGCGCAAAGCTGCGCATAGGCGGTGCGGATGTCGCGATCCAGCTCAGGCTGCAGCGGCGCATCGATGACCCAGCCGCGGATCTCGGCGCCGGCGGCGGTGAGCGCGGGCACGTCGTCCACGTCCAGCGTCGCCAGCTTGTCGTAGATGCGCTGGTGCAGGTTGTTGTGGGCGATGAAGGCCTTGAACGCCTCGGCGGTGGTCGCGTAGCCGCCCGGCACCGACACCCCGAGCTGGGCCAGGTGGCCGATCATCTCGCCGAGGGAGGAGTTCTTGCCGCCGACACGGGCAAGGTCGGACAGGCGCAGCGCGTGCAGCCAGAGGATGTTCTCGTTCAAGGGACAACTCCAGACGGGCGCGTGGGGGCGCCGGGGCGGGGAAAGCGGTATTTTAACAAGACCGCGCCCCGCGCTGTCCCACAACGAGTCCTCATGAGCCAGATACGACCGGTGTTCTACGTCTCAGACGGGACCGGGATCACCGCGGAGACCATCGGCCACAGCCTCCTCACCCAGTTCACCGGCCCCCGGTTCCTGACCGACCGCCTGTCCTTCGTCGACACCGTGGAGAAGGCCGACGAGGCCGCCGGGCGCATCCGGGCCGCCGGGGAGGCCCACGGCGCGCGGCCGATCGTGGTCAACTCCTGCGTCGACGCCAACCTGACCGCGCGCCTGGCCGAGAGCGGCGCGCTGATGCTGGATGTCTTCGCACCGTTCATCGAGCCGCTGGAGCGGGAACTGGGCGAGCAGCGCCAGCCGCGGGTGGGGCAGGCGCACGGCATGGTCGATTTCGACACCTACCACCGGCGCATCAACGCCATGAACTTCGCGCTGACCCACGACGACGGGGTGGCGACGAACTACGACGAGGCCGACGTGATCCTGGTGGCCGTGTCGCGGGCCGGCAAGACGCCGACCTGCATCTACCTGGCCCTGCACCACGGCGTGAAGGCGGCCAATTACCCGCTCACCGACGAGGACCTGGAGCACGATCGCCTGCCGCCGCGCCTGCGTCCGTACCGCAACAAGCTGTTCGGCCTGACCATCGATCCGGTGCGCCTGCAGCAGATCCGCCAGGAGCGACGGGCCAATTCGCGCTATGCGCAGATGGAGACCTGCCGGCGCGAGGTCGCTGCGGCGGAGGCGATGATGCGCGCCGAGCGCATCCCGATGCTCAGCACCACGCATACCTCGATCGAGGAAATATCGAGCAAGGTGCTGACCACCCTGGGCCTGCATCGCGAGATGTACTGATATCGCCAGGTTGCAGGACGTGGCGGTTCCATCTTCCGCGCGGTGCTCCGATCCGTCAATCCTGTTGCGGCAGGGGCGCGATGTGTAGGATCGCCCCATGTCGAACCTGATCGCCCGCCCCATCAACGCAGCGAAAATCAGCCGGTTTTCATGGCTCATGGCGCTGTATGCCGAAAACCATCGCCTGTTGCAGCGGCTGTTCCTGCCTGAACGCCTGGCCGAAGGTCGCTACGTGTCTTCCATCGGCGATGGCCTCGACCTGCACCTGGACGTGATCGCGCTGCATGCCTACACCGTCGAGCTGCGCCTGAGCTACGCCATCCTCGATCCGGTGACCGGCGAGCCCGATCCTTCGGCCTACCTGCGGCTGTACCACGACACCGAACAGGTCGAGGCCACGCACTGCTACATCGGCCGCCGCTGGCAGGACGTGATCGGCCTGTATCCGCCGCCCTCGGAAGTCCTCGATCACCGCCTGCGCATGAACACCTTCCTTGGCAAGTGGCTGCACTACCTCGCCGAACGCGGGCATGGCACGGGTACGCTGCGCCGGACCGGCGACGTGCCGCCGATGCGGGCCGAGATGCTCGACGCAGCGGTCTGAGCGGATTTTCCGGAGCCCGCAAACGACGAAGCCCGCTTTCGCGGGCTTCGTGCTTGAAGAAGTGGCGTCCCCACGGGGATTCGAACCCCGGTCGCTACCGTGAAAGGGTAATGTCCTAGGCCTCTAGACGATGGGGACGCTG
>SCMT01000012.1 GCA_005502915.1 Lysobacteraceae bacterium 2PB
CCACCATCGCCCGCATCGATCGCTGGCCGGCCTGTCGCCGGTCGCCTTCGCTCGGGCACAATCCCCGTCAACCTCTACTTCTGCATGACTCGAAGAAACGAGGACGCTTCAGTGCACAAATACCACGACGCGCCATTTTGGAAGCACTACATCAGGGCGTCCTGGCAAATCCTTGCGGAACAGTCTGAACCGGTATCCCGCTGCATGCAGATGCCTCCGGACCTGATGCTCCGGCTTGGTATCACGACCGCGAATGCCCGCCATCATCCTGGATCGTGTTTCCCGGCTGACCTTCTCGGGCATTCTTGTCCTCGCTAAGTGCCGCTGCAGACTTGCACAAACACAAGAATAACTCGTACCTAGTGACACAAGGATCATGGGCCGGATCGACATTCTTATGCCGTGCATGCCGGCATAAGGGTTGTGCAGCGCCACTCACCATGAATCTGCCCCCGCCTGCCCCATGATTTCAAGAGCCGACTCAGAAAGCTCCCAACCACCACCCAACAAAAAACCCCGGATCTCTCCGGGGTTTCAAAGACTTATCAGATGTTGCCGAACTGTGCCGGACTTGAATTTGGTCGGGGTAGCCGGATTCGAACCGACGACCACCAGTCCCCCAGACTGGTGCGCTACCAGGCTGCGCTATACCCCGGGTAGGTCGCGCATTGTACTCGCCGCGCGGCTGGCAGGCCAGCCTTGCGGACGATCAACGCTTGAGAAGCAGCAGGACCTCTTCGAGCTCCATCCGCACCTGGCGGATGATCTGGGAGCTCATGGCGGATTCCTGCTTGGCGCCATCGCCGTCCAGGCGCAGCCGCGCGCCGCCGATGGTGTAGCCCTGTTCGTAGAGGAGGCTGCGGATCTGCCGGACCATCAGCACGTCGTGGCGCTGGTAGTAGCGGCGGTTGCCGCGGCGCTTGACCGGCTTGAGGCTGGGGAATTCGGTTTCCCAGTAGCGCAGGACGTGCGGCTTGACGTCGCACAGCTCGCTGACTTCGCCGATGGTGAAGTAGCGCTTGGCCGGGATCGGGGGGAGTTCGCGGTTGCTGCCGGGATCAAGCATCGCCGGCTCCCGCGTAGGCCTCGACCCGCTCCTTCAGCTTCTGGCCCGGGCGGAAGGTGACGACGGTCCGGGCGGAGATCGGGATCTCCTCGCCGGTCTTGGGGTTGCGGCCGGGGCGCTGGTTCTTGCGGCGCAGGTCGAAATTGCCGAAGCCCGACAGCTTGACCTGGCGTCCCTGTTCCAGCGCCTCGCGGAGGACGTCGAAGAACGCGTCCACGAATTCCTTCGCCTCGCGCTTGTTCAGACCGACCTCGTCGAACAGGCGTTCCGCCATTTCTGCCTTGGTCAAAGCCATCCGTTTCCCCCAAAACGAGCCCGTTGAACTGCGCGAGGCGGCCGGCGAAACCGGCCACCGGGCCGGCTCACGCGCGGATTTCCGCGCCGTGTTGCCCGCGCAGCGCGGCGATGACTTCGGCCACCACCTGATCGACTTCGCGGTCGGTCAGAGTGCGTGATTCTTCTTGCAGAATCAAGCCCATAGCGAGGCTCTTGCATCCGGTTTCGACGCCCTTGCCGACGTAGCGGTCGAACAGGGTCAGGTCCCGCAACGACGGGCCTGCGGCGGCCCGGACGCTGCTTTCGAGGGCGGCCCAGGACACCGTTTCCGGGACGACGAACGCGAGATCCCGGCGGACGGACGGATACGGGCTGAGGCCAGTGGCCACCGGCAGGGCGCGGCGCTGCAGCGGCGCCAGCTCGACCTCGAAGGCCACGACCGGGGCGTCCAGGTCCAGGGCCTTCTGCAGGCGGGGGTGGAGCTGGCCGATCCAGCCGATCCGGGTCTCCGCGTCGCCATCGATGCGGAGGATGTCGGCCGAGCGGCCGGGGTGGCCCGAGGGGACCTGCGACGGGCGGAAGACCAGCCGGGCGCCGGAGGCGGCCGCCAGGGCCTCGAGGTCGCCCTTGATGTCGTGGAAATCGACCTGACGCGCGGGCACACCCCACTGCTCGGCCTGGACATCGCCGCAGGCCACCGCCGCGATCCGGCGGGTTTCCTGCGGCGCTTCACCGATGGCGCGGGCGTGGAAGGTCTTGCCGACCTCGAACAGGCGGACGCGGCGCTGCTGGCGCGCGGCGTTGCGGCCCAGCGCGGCGACCAGGCCGGGCAGCAGCGAGGTCCGCATCACGCCCAGTTCGGCGCTGAGCGGGTTGGCCAGGGCCACGGCGCCCTCTGCGGCCTGCCAGCTGTCGAGCAGGCCGGCATCGACGAAGGCGTAGTTGATGGTCTCCAGGTAGTCGCGGGCGACCATCTGGCGACGGACCGTGACCTCGTCGAGCACGCCCTCGGGCTGCGCGACGACGCGCGTCGCCCCGCCCGGCAGCGTGGTCGGGATGGCGTCGTAGCCGTGGATGCGGGCGATCTCCTCGACCAGGTCCTCTTCGATCGCGATGTCGAAGCGGCGGGTCGGCGCGGTGACGGTCCAGCCGTCCGCGTTCGCTTCCACGCCGAGGCCGAGCGCGCGCAGGATGCGTTCGACTTCGGCATCGGGCACGCGCACGCCGAGCACGCGGGCGAGGCGCTCGCGACGCAGGCCGACGACCTGCGGCCTGGGCATGTCGGCCTCGCGGACCACGTCGATCACCGGGCCGGGCACGCCGCCGGCGATGTCGAGGATGAGCCGGGTCGCGTATTCGACGGCGATGCGCGGCAGTTCGGGATCGACGCCGCGCTCGAAGCGATGGCCGGCGTCGGTGTGCATGCCGAGCTTGCGGCTGCGGCCGATGATCGCCGACGGCACCCAGTGCGCGGCTTCGAGGAAGACGTTGCGGGTCGCGTCGGTCACGCGCGTGTCGTGGCCGCCCATGATCCCGCCCAGCGCGACCGCGCGCGCGGCGCGACCGCCGGTGCTGTCGGAGACGACGAGGAAGTCCTCGTCGAGCGCGACGGTGCGGCCGTCGAGCAGCCTGGTCTCTTCGCCGGCGCGCGCTTCGCGCACGACCACCGGCGCCTGCAGCGTGTCCTTGTCGAACGCGTGCATGGGCTGGCCGAGTTCCAGCATCACGTACTGGGTGACGTCGACGAGGAAGCTGATCGGGCGCACGCCGCTGCGACGCAGGCGCTCGGCCATCCACAGCGGCGCCGGCACCGTCGCGTCGACGCCGTCGATCACGCGGCCGGCGAAACGCGGCACCTTCGCGCCGGCATCGAGTTCGACGGCCAGCACGGCGTCGCTCGCCGCCGGCACGGGATCGGCCTGCAGCGGTTCGACCTGACTGCCGAGCGCGGCGGCGGCGTCGAAGGCGATGCCGCGCACGCCGAAGCAGTCGGCGCGGTTGGGCGTGAGCTTGAGTTCGATCGTGGCGTCGGGCAGGCCGAGGTAATCGGCGAGCGGCGTGCCGATCGGCGCGTCGGCGGGCAGTTCGAGCAGGCCGGAGGCATCGGCGTCGATGCCGAGTTCCTTCGCCGAGCAGAGCATGCCGTTGGAGTCGACGCCGCGCAGCTTCGCGGCCTTGATCGTCAGTTCGCCGACCTGGGTGCCGATGGTCGCGAGCGGCGCGATGAGGCCGGGACGCGCGTTCGGCGCACCGCAGACGATCTGCAGAAGACCACCGGTGCCGGCATCGACCTGGCAGACCTGCAGGCGGTCGGCCTCGGGATGCTTCGCGCATTCGACGATGCGCGCGACGACCACGCCGTCGAGCGCGGCGCCGAGCACCGTCAGCTCCTCGACTTCCAGGCCGATGGCCGTCAGCGTCGCTGCGAGCTGCTCGCGCGAGGCGTCGGTCTTCACGTGTTGCCGCAACCAGTTTTCGGAGAATTTCATGCTTGGACACCTTGTTGTGTCATTCCGAACGCAGTGAGGCACCTGCGGTTCGAATGTCCGGATTGGAAAGCAGGTCCCTCGCTGCGCTCGGGATGACAGCGATCGTCGCCGCGGATTACGCGAACTGCTTCAGGAAGCGCACGTCGTTGTCGAAGAAGTTGCGCAGGTCGTTCACGCCGTAGCGCAGCATCGTGAAACGCTCGACGCCGAGGCCGAAAGCGAAGCCGGTGTAGCGCTCCGGATCGATGCCGACGCTGCGCAGCACGTTCGGGTGGACCATGCCGCAGCCGAGCACTTCCAGCCAGCGCGTCGAACCATCGGGCTGCTGCCAGGCGATGTCGACTTCGGCCGAGGGCTCGGTGAAGGGGAAGTAGCTCGGGCGGAAACGCATCTCGAAGTCGCGCTCGAAGAAGGCGCGGACGAATTCGGCGAGCGTGCCCTTGAGGTCGGCGAAGCTGGCGTGCTCGTCGACCAGCAGGCCTTCGACCTGGTGGAACATCGGCGTGTGGGTCTGGTCGCTGTCGCTGCGATAGACCTTGCCGGCCGCGATCATGCGCAGCGGCGGCTTCTGATCGAGCATGTAGCGCACCTGGCAGCCCGAGGTGTGCGTGCGCAGCAGGCGGCCGTCATTGAAATAGAAGGTGTCGTGCATGGCGCGCGCCGGATGGTGCGGCGGGAAGTTCAGCGCCTCGAAGTTGTGCCAGTCGTCCTCGATCTCGGGACCGTCGGCGAGTTCGTAGCCGAGCCGGCCGAAGATCTCGGTGATGCGCTCCAGCGTGCGCGTGACCGGATGCAGGCCGCCGCGCGCGGCATCGCGACCCGGCAGGGTGACGTCGATGGTTTCGCTGGCGAGGCGCGCTTCGAGCACGGCGTCGTCGATCGCGGCCTTGCGCGCGGCGAGCGCGTCGCCGAGGCCGTCGCGGACGCGATTGATCGCTTCGCCTGCCGCCTTGCGCTGGTCAGCCGGCAATGCGCCGAGCGATTTCATCAGTGCCGACACGCTGCCGTTCTTGCCGAACAGCGCGACGCGCAGGGCTTCCAGCGCCTCGGGGGTCTCGGCGGCGGCGATGTCCGCCAGCGCCGTGGTCGAAAGATGTTCCAGATCGCTCATGTCGACGGTTCCGTCTTTTCGTGTGCCGCAAAAACGAACATGGGGAAGGACTTGCGCCCTTCCCCATGCATGGTTCGATGTCCTTCGCACCGAGCCTGCACGGGAAGTGCGGGCTCGGAGGGGAATCAGTTATGCCGCGAGCGCGCTCTTCGCCTTTTCAGCCAGCGCGGTAAAGCCCTTCGCGTCGTGCACGGCGATGTCGGCCAGCACCTTGCGGTCGAGGGTGATACCGGCCTTGAGCAGGCCGTTGATGAAGCGGCTGTAGCTGATGCCGTTGCTGCGGGCGGCCGCGTTGATACGGGCGATCCACAGGGTGCGGAAATTGCGCTTCTTCTGCTTGCGGCCGATGTAGGCGTACTGCAGGGCCTTCGTGACCGCCTGCTTGGCGACGCGGAAGACCTTGCGGCGGGCGTTGTAGTAGCCCTTGGCCTGCTTCAGGATTTTCTTGTGACGGCGACGCGCCGTAACACCACGTTTAACTCGTGCCATTGTTCAGTCTCCTCACAAATACGGAAGCATGCGGTCCAGACGGCCGGCGTCTTCGGCGCGAACATGGTTCGTCTGCCGCAGGTTGCGCTTCCGCTTGGTCGCTTTCTTGGTGAGGATGTGGCTCTTGTTGGCGTGGCCGCACTTGTACTTGCCGGAAGCGGTCTTCCGGAAGCGCTTGGCCGCCGCCCGATTGGTCTTGATCTTGGGCATTGGAAAGTCCTGGGGTCTGATCGAGTACTGGCGTGGGCGGCAGCCGAAACTGCTCTTTCCGTCCTGCCCTGCCGGTTTTAGGTCGTTGATCCGCAAGGGAAAACCCCTGCAGGCCTGACGACGGGTCCGTACTTTGAAGCGGGTCTTGCATGCAGCATCCCGGCGAACCGGGCCGCGCATTATGCCCGGCCCCGCCCGGCGATGCAAACCGGACCGGGACCAATTTCCATGGAAATCATGGATTTGCCCGAGCGAGGTCGGGCAGCTCAGCGGGCGCGGGCCACCTGCGGCTCCTGCGCGGGCATGGTCTGCGGCTGCCCGGTCGGGACCAGGGCCTGCTCGCTGCTGCGTTCCAGCGGCTGTTCGCGCGCGGTCGCCACGTCGACATGGGCGATGCGCTGGGTCTCCGCCTGCTGGCCCTGCACGGCGAAGGCGCGCCGGCCGTCCTCGCCGAACACGACCTGGTCGACCCGCTGCAGCCCGCCACGCTGGGCCTCCACGGCCAGGGCGCCGGCCAGGCGTTCGGTCTGCCCGGCATCGAGGCCGCGTGCCGGCGCCTGCGGCTGCAGGGCATCGAGCGACTGCCGATAGAGCGGATTCGCCGGATGCGCCGGCTGGTCCAGCCGTGCGCCACGGGTCTCGAAATCCTTGCCGAAGACTTTCTCCTGGGCCTCGATCACTGCGTCGATGTAGTGCATCTCGACGCCGTGCTTCACCGACTTCACCGGATTGAGCTTCTGCCAGAAGGTCAGCGGGTCGGGATCGGGCAGTTCGATCTTGTGGCCGACCGCATCCGGCATCAGGTGGCGGATGATCGGCTTGTTCTCCTGGAGTTCGGTCAGGATCTCGTTCTGCACGGCGTAGCGGCGGATCAGACCGCCCTGCTCGGCCTCGCGCTTCACCGCATCGGGATCGAGGCCGACGCGTTCGAGGGTCTTGTCGTGCACGCCCGCCGCATTGAAGGTGACCGCCGGGGTGTCGGTGGCGACCGCCGCAGCGGCGGCCAGCCCGCCACCCAGCGAGTGCCCGGTGATGACCATGTCCTGGCCGAAGGCGACCTTGGCCTGGCGGGCCAGCGCCATGGCCTGGTTGTACTGCGAGGTCTCGAAGCCCAGACCCTGGCCGAAGTTGGTCAGCCAATCCTTGGCCTCGTCGGTGCCGCTGTAGGCCAGCACGTGGCGGCCCTGGCCGTCGCCGTAGATCACGGCCATGAACCCGCTGCTCTGGTTCTTCAGCAGGGTCGGATCGATGCCGTGGCGGCGCAGTTCGTCCTCGCCCAGCGGCTTCCACTGGCCGACACCTTCCTGCTGGCCATTCCGGTCGTAGTCATAGACATCGCGCATCAGCTTCGCGAGCGTCATGTCCACCGGCAGCGCAGTCTGTCCGCGCACCTCATCGGCGAAGGTCGGTCGCTGCGCCTGGCCCTGCAGGCGGTCCGGATCGATCCGTGCATTCATCCCTGCCATTCTCCCCATCGATGTCCCGGTGTGCCCGGGAGACGCCGGCCGCTCGGGCTGGCACGTCAAGAAAACCCTCGCGCGATCAGTGCGCGCCTTCCAGCGGAATGCCGCGCTGCGCCAGCCATGCCTCGACCGCCTCCCGGCGCTTGCGCGTCTCGGCGTTGAGCAGGGCGGCGCGGGTCATGAACAGGTAGCGCTGGAACGTCGCGCCCTGTGCGTTGCGGGCATTCGGATCGGCGCCAGCATCGAGCAGGTCGAGCGCGCGCGCCGGCTCGTTGATCTGGCCGGCCACGTGCAGCGGCGTGTTGCCGAGGCGATCGGCCAGGTTCGGATCGGCGCCGGCGGCGAGCAGCGCGCGGAACTGGACCTCGCGCTCGCCCATCAGCGCAGCGCGCAGCGGACCGGCGCCGGATTCGGGGTTGCGCACATTCGGGTCGGCGCCGCGCGCGAGCAGTTCGGCGAGATAGGCCGGGTCGTTGGCCATCGCGGCCATGTGCACGACGGTGTCGCCGTCGACGCCGGGCTGCGCGGGATCGGCACCGGCGTCGAGCAGCGCCTTCAGGCTGTCGAGACGCTGGTTGAGCAGCGCCCACTGCAGCAGGGTGACCTGCTTGTCGCCGCGCGCGGCGAGGTCGGTGGCGGGCGCGAGCGTGCGGATGCGGGCGACGTCGCCCTCGGCGATGGCCTCGGCCAGGGTCGCGACCGCCGGGTCCGGAAAGACCTGACTCGGGGCCACGCGATGGATTTCTGCGGTTGCGGGCATTGCGGACTTCTCCTTGGCGCAGGCGGTACAGGCGACGCAGGCGGCGACGAGCAGCAGGAGGGCGGGAGCCGCCGGCCGGGTGCTCAGACGGTCCAGCCGCATCGCCCACCTCGGGACACATTGAACGCATCGATGGGTGCATCGTGCCGGCAAGCCATGACCGCCACAAGGCAGGACATGTCAGTGATGCCGCGCATGGATCTGCTGGACCTCGTCCTGCGCGCGTTCCTGGGGCTGCCGGGCATGCAATTCGGCCGATCGCCGGCTGCTGTCCTCCAGCGTGGTCCGGCGGGCCGCCTCGACATCGACCGCTTCGGAGACGCGGGCGGCCGGGTCGGGGACGCGCCCCTGCACGGCGAACAGGGTATTGCCGTTGTCGGCCGGCACGAGCGCATCGATCCGCTCGAGCCCCCGCGACTGCGCGGCCACGGTCAGCACGCCGGCAATGCGCTCGCTGTCGCGATCGCCGGGCAGACGATCGCGCACCTGCGTGAGCGCCTGGGCGTACAGGCCGTGCATCGGGTGGCGCTCATCGTTCAGCAGGGGATCGCGCGGCGCGAGATCGCGGAACGCCTGCGCGAAGCGTCCATGCAGCAGGGAATCGTCGAACAGGGGCGAACGGAACATCCCCATCGGCATGTGACCGAACGCGTGCGATGCCGCCTGCTGCTGGGCGGGACCGACGGACAGGCCCTGCAACTGGGAGACGTACGGCAGCACGCCGCCGTCCATCGTGTGCAGCTTGACGCTGCCCAGCCCCTCCTGGGGCGTCAGCTCGTGGCGCTTGCCCATCGCGGTGGGCACGCGCGTGGTCATGCCGTCGATGCCGAGGTGATCGATGACCTCCTGCGGCTCGCCGTATTCGCCGAGCGAACTGCCGCGCAACGCCGCTTTCATCCACTCGCCGGTCCTGAATTCGCGCCCCTGCACGCTGTCGAGGATCTCGCCGCGGGTGACGACGCTGGTCATCAGCTGCGGCGCACGCTCGCGGACGCGCTCTGGATCGAGCTGGAAGCCGCGCAGGGTCTCGTCGTGCAGGCCGGCCGAGTTGAAGGTCATGCCGTGGTTGCCGAACATCGCGCTGACCAGCTGCGCCTGTCCACCGCCCTTGGAATGCCCCGTCACCATCAGGTGGTCGCGACCGATCGCTTCGTTGCAGAGGTTGCCGAGCGCGACCGCATCCTTATGCTGCTGGCTTTCGATACCCAGCCCCTGCTTGAGGTTGGTCACCCAGTCCTGGCCGGACTGGCGGACGTCATCCACCTTGAGCGCATATTCGTGGCCGCGCAGCATGCCGAGCATGTCGGACTCGATGTCCAGGCCGCCGGGGCCATCGAAAGGACGCGTTTCCACGCGCACGCTAGGGTTGACCGTGCCCCGGAACGACAGCACGTGCTGGCCGCTGTCGTTGGCGTACAGCTCGGCCTGCATGCCGCTCTTGGTATGCATGGCCTGCGGATCGATGCCCTTTTCGCGCAGTTCCTCTTCGCCGAGGCGGCGGAAGCCCGTCGACGACGGCGTCTCGCCCGGCGGGCGGTAGACGTCCTTGGCCAGTTCGGCCATGGTCTGGGCCGGCACCTGCGGTGGCGGATCGGGCTGCGGCCTCGGGACATGGGCACGCACCAGGTTCCTGAAGTATTCCATCGATGATTCCTCCCTCGGTCGGATCCGCGCGGGGCGCGGTCAATGCAGGTCGATCGGGATCTGGCGGGCGACCATCCATTCCAGGACGTCTTCCCAGCGACGGCTGCCTTCGGCGTCCATCATGTCGAGCCGCACCTTGAACAGATAACGCTGGAAGGTGGCGCCCTGACGATTGCGCAGGCCGGGGTCGGCGCCCGCCTCCAGCAGGTCGAGCACCCGGGCAGGCGCATTGATCATCGCGGCGACATGCAGCGGCGTGTTGCCGCTGGCATCGGCATGGTCCAGATCGATGCCGGGCGTGGCCAGCAGCCGATGGAACTGGCGCTCCCGGCCATTCATCAAGGCCTCGCACAGCGGCACCGCGCCGGTGTGCGCGTTGACGACATTGGGGTTGACCGACAGCGCGAGCAGGGTGTCCAGCCAGGCCGGGTCTTCGGCCATCGTGGCGAGGTGGACGACGGTATCCCCGTCCAGGCCGGGCTGCGCGGGGTCGGCACCTGCTTCGACGAGCACGCGGATGGCGTCGGCGTTGCGCTGGAGCAGCGCCCATTGAAGCAGGGTGACGTTGTGATCGCCGTGCGCCCCGAGATCCGCCCGGGACGCCAGGGCTCGGACGTTCGCATCGTCGTGCACGCGGATCGCCTCGGCCAGCGCGGCGGCGACGGGATCCTCGAAGACATCGCCACCCCGTGGGCTGGCGGTCGCGACCTGCGGTTCGATCATGCGTGCTCCTTGCGCGCCGGTCTGGCGGTGCCGATCACGGGAGCATACCCCGAAGTACGGGGAGCGATCCTGACCGGGTTCGCATTCCGACCGCCGCACGACAAGCGCGGGCCCAAACGAACACTGCCCGGGGGCAGGGCCACCGGGCAGCGTCGGACATCTCGGGAAAGGCTTACTTCTTCTTCGGCGCGATCATCATCACCATCTGCCGGCCTTCGAGGCGCGGGCGCGATTCGATGACGATGTCCTCGCCGAGATCGGCTTCGATCCGGTTGGCCATCTCGCGACCGAGCTCCATGTGGCTCATTTCGCGGCCGCGGAAGCGGATGTTGACCTTGATCTTGTCGCCTTCGGCCAGGAATTCGCGCATCTTGCGCAGCTTGATCTGGTAGTCGCCTTCGTCCGTGACCGGACGGAACTTGACTTCCTTGATCTCGACGACCTTCTGCTTCTTCTTGGCGGCCGAAGCTTTCTTCTGCAGTTCGAACTTGAACTTGCCGAAGTCCATGATCCGGCAGACCGGCGGATCGGCGTTGGGCTGGATCTCGACGAGGTCGAGGCCTTCGTCCTCGGCCTTGGCCAACGCTTCATCACGCGACAGGACGCCGATCATCTCGCCGTCGCTGCCGATCACGCGGACGCGCGGAACGCGGATCTCGTGATTCTTGCGGTTCTGCTTTTCCTGAGGGGTACTGATGTTGCGATCTCCGAAGAGGGATGTGAGCCGGCGGACTGGGCATCCGCCGGTGTTGGATCACGCTGCCGACGACTCGGCCGCCACGCGGGCGACGAAGTCGGCGACGGTCATGTTGCCGAAATCTTCCCCCGAGCGCGAGCGCACCGACACCACGCCGTGTTCCTTCTCGCGATCCCCGACCACGAGCAGGTACGGCACCCGCTGCAGCGTGTGCTCGCGAATCTTAAAGCCGATTTTCTCGTTGCGCAAATCGGCCGAGACCCGGAGGCCTTGATTCATAAGGGATTTCCGGACTTCATCGACATAGTCGGCCTGGGCGTCCGTGATGTTCATCACGACCGCCTGGATCGGGGCCAGCCAGGCCGGCATGTGGCCGGCGTGGTGCTCGATCAGGATGCCGATGAAGCGCTCCATCGAGCCGACGATGGCGCGGTGCAGCATGACCGGGTGGCGGCGCTGGCTGCTGGCGTCCACGTACTCGGCGCCGAGGCGGCCGGGCATCATGAAATCGACCTGCATGGTGCCCAGCTGCCAGGTCCGGCCGATGGCGTCCTTGAGGTGGTATTCGATCTTCGGGCCGTAGAAGGCACCCTCGCCCGGTAGTTCCTCCCATTCCACGCCGGCGGCGCCGAGGGCGGAGCGCAGGGCGTTCTCGGCTTTGTCCCAGGTGGCGTCGTCGCCGAGGCGAGAGTCGGGGCGCAGGGCGATCTTGATCTGGACGTCCTCGAAACCGAAGTGGCCGTAGACCTTCAGGGCCTGCTCGTGGAAGGCCTTCACCTCGGACTCGATCTGGTCCTCGGTGCAGAAGATGTGCCCGTCGTCCTGGGTGAAGCCGCGCACGCGGAGGATGCCGTGCAGCGCGCCGGAGGGCTCGTTGCGATGGCAGGCGCCGAACTCGCCGTAGCGGATCGGCAGGTCGCGGTAGCTGTGCAGGCCCTGGTTGAACACCTGGACGTGACCGGGGCAGTTCATCGGCTTCAGCGCGTAGGTGCGCTTTTCCGACTCGGTGAAGAACATGTTGTCCTTGTAGTTGTCCCAGTGGCCGGACTTCTGCCACAGGGTCACGTCGAGGATCTGCGGACAACGCACTTCCTGGTAGCCGCTGTCGCGGTAGACCTTGCGCATGTACTGCTCGACGACCTGCCAGATCGCCCAGCCCTTGGGATGCCAGAAGATCAGGCCGGGGCCTTCTTCCTGCAGGTGGAACAGGTCCTGGGCCTTGGCGATCTTGCGGTGGTCGCGCTTCTCGGCTTCTTCGAGCTGGTGCAGGTAGGCCTTGAGGTCCTTGTCGTTGAGCCAGGCCGTGCCGTAGATGCGGCTGAGCATCTGGTTGTTCGAATCGCCGCGCCAGTAGGCGCCGGCGACCTTCATCAGCTTGAACGCGCGCAGCTTGTCGGTGGCGGGGACGTGCGGGCCGCGGCAGAGATCGGTGAACTCGCCCTGCGTGTAGAGCGAGAGATCCTCGTTCGCCGGGATGCTCTCGATGATCTCGGCCTTGTAGTGCTCGCCGAGGCCCTTGAAGTAGGCGACTGCCTCGTCGCGCGACTTCACGCTGCGGCTGACCGCATGCGCTTCCTTGACGATCTTCTGCATCTCGGCCTCGATCGCCGGCAGGTCTTCCGGCGTGAACGGGCGCTCGTAGGCGAAGTCGTAGTAGAAGCCGTTGTCGATCACCGGGCCGATCGTGACCTGCGCGCCGGGGAACAGGCGCTGCACGGCCTGGGCCAGAAGGTGTGCGGTGGAGTGGCGCAGGATGTCCAGCGCCTCGGGGGACTTGTCGGTGACGATGGCCAGTTCGGCATCCTGTTCGATGCGGAAACTGGTGTCGACGAGCCTGCCGTCGACCTTGCCGGCCAGCGCGGCCTTGGCCAGGCCGGCGCCGATGGAGGCGGCGACATCGCCGACCGTGGGAGCGGATTCGAACTCGCGGCGGCTGCCGTCGGGGAGCGTGATGGCGATCATGGGGATGTCTTGTCGTGGTTACGCGGCCGGCATCGGGTCGATGCGCGGCGGAAGGAGGCAACAAAAAAGCGCCCCGAAGGCGCTCTCGCGGTGTCGCGGGCCTCGGGCGGTGTCGTCAGGGGTGGCGGGTAGTGCTCATGTCGCACGCTCGACGGCCGTTTCCGGGCGTCACCTGGGGCAGTTCGCGGTGCCCGCACCTTAGCGCCGGGCCAGACGGGATGTCAACGAAATCCGGGGCTTGCGGGCCTGCGGCACGAGGCGCCCACGACCTTGGTCGCATTCCACGCCCGGGGCCGCAGTCCCGCGTCCGGGTGTTCTACACTCGACCTTCCCCTCGGCATGGACCCGCGATGTCACAGAGCATCCACGATTTCCACGACGACCCGCGCAATGCCGCAATCCGCATCTGGATCAATGGCGCGCTGAAGCCGAGGGCGGAGGCGACGGTGTCGGTGTTCGACAGCGGTTTCGTGCTCGGCGACGGGGTCTGGGAGGGGCTGCGGGTGGTCGGCGGGCATCCGGTGTTCCTCGACGAGCACCTGGACCGGCTGTACGAGGGGGCGAAGGCGATCGCGCTGGACATCGGCCTGGACCGCGCGGCGCTGACCCGGGCGCTGTACGACACCCTCGCGGCGAACGAGATGCACGACGGCGTGCACATGCGCCTGATGGTGTCGCGTGGCGTGAAGCGCACGCCCTACCAGGACCCGCGCGTGACCGTGGGCCCGGCGACGGTGGTGATCATCCCCGAGTTCAAGGTCGCCAAGCCCGAAACCCTGTCGCAGGGCCTGCGCCTGTTCACCGTGCACGTGCGCCGGGGCTATCCGGACGTGCAGGACCCGAAGCTCAACAGCCACAGCAAGCTCAACTGCATCACCGCCTGCATCCAGGCCACGCAGGCCGGCGCAGACGAGGCGCTGATGCTCGATCCGCACGGCTTCGTGGCGACCTGCAATTCCACGCATTTCTTCATCGTGCGCAAGGGCGAGGTGTGGACCTCGACCGGCGACTACTGCCTGGGCGGAATCACCCGTGCGAACGTGCTGCGCGCCTGCCGCGAGGCCGGCATTCCCTGTTTCGAGAAGAACTTCAGCCTGACCCAGGTCTATTCCGCCGACGAAGCCTTCACCACCGGCACCTTCGCCGGACTGGCGCCGGTGCGCAGCATCGACGGGCGCACGATCGGCGATGCTGGCGACGCCGCCCTGCCCGGCCCGATGGTGGCGCGCCTGCAGGTGCTGTACCGCGAGCTTGTGGCGCGCGACGTGGCCTTCCGCGCCGGGATCCGCCTCGCATGAGCATCCGCATGTTCGAGCCGCCGACCCGCGACACCCTTCGCATCGCGATGTGGAGCGGGCCGCGCAACATCTCGACCGCGATGATGCGCGCCTGGGAAAACCGCGACGACTGCGCGGTGAGCGACGAACCACTGTATGCGGCCTATCTCGCCGAGACCGGCATCGACCACCCGGGCCGCGACGAGGTGCTGGCCGCCGGCGAGACCGACTGGCGCAAGGTCACCCGCGACCTGCTCGGACCCGCGCCCGGCCACAAGCCGGTGTGGTACCAGAAGCACATGACCCACCACCTGCTGCCGCAGATGGACCGGCAGTGGATGCTCGGCCTGCGCAATGTGCTGCTGATCCGCGATCCGGCCGAAGTGGTGGCCTCGTACGTGCGTTCGCGCGCGACCATCGCCCCCGAGGACATCGGCCTGCAGCAGCAGGGCGAATTGTTCGACTGGCTGTGCGACCAGCTGGGCGAGGCGCCCGCGGTGATCGATGCGGGCGATTTCCTTCGCGCGCCGGAATCGCACCTGCGCCTGCTCTGCGCGCGGTTGGGCATCGCCTTCACGCCGCGCATGCTGTCGTGGCCCGCAGGCCCGCGCGACAGCGACGGCGTCTGGGCGAAGTACTGGTACGACGTGGTCTGGAAATCGACCGGCTTCGAACCCTGGCGCCCGCGCGAGGACGCGTTGACCGGCGACGCGCTTGCGACGGTGGAGGCCTGCCGGCCGGTGTACGAGCGGCTGCGCAGCTATCGCATGCGCGTCGCCTGAGCGCCTGCGGCCCTCAACGCGGGGGCAGCACCACCACCGTACCGACATGGCCATGCGCGACGCGGGCCTGGCCGGTGATGCGGGTCATGCCCGGGAAGGTGGCCTGCGGCACGCGCACGTGGCCTTCGAAGGTCGCGAGCAGCCCGTTGCCGTCGGATTCGAAACCAGACCACTGCAGTTCGACATCCTGGAAATCCAGGAACATGCGGTGCACGGGATAGATCGACTTGTACAGCGCTTCCTTCGCCGAAAAGGTGAGGATGCCGGCGAGGTCCCGACAGGATGCCGGCCAATCGGGCAGACGCTCGCGCTCGGCCTCGCGCAGGATCATGGGCACCAGCTCGGGCTTGATCGGCGCGGCCGGTTCCACGTCCAGGCCGATGCCGAGGAACAGCGTACGGGGCGCGACCGCTACCGCGCACAGGCTGCGGCAATGGGTGATCGAACCGATCACCGACGGCGGCCAGCAGGGCACGCGGTCGGCATCGCCGAGCAATGAGTCGATACCCTGTCCGATATCGTCGAGCAGACGCCGTGCGAGCTGGCGACCTGCGGCGAACTCCAGCTTTCGCCGTGGCACTGCGCGTGCGATCTGCTGCAGTTCGTCGGCGGTCAACGCGGCTGGATCGGCGCGATCCGGCGGCATTTCGGCCAATCGCACCGCATCGGGCAGCAGCGGGCGGAACAGCGATGGCATGTCATGGTCGCTCATGGCCGCATTGGATGCGGTCGCCGCGTTTCGCGCAAGTCCATCGCGCACGCCCCTACTTGATCCGCTGCTTCTCCAGCTTGCGCGCGAGGGTGCGACGATGCAGGCCAAGCCTGCGCGCGGCTTCGGAGATGTTGAAGTCGCTCTGCGCCAGGGTCTCGTGGATGTGCTCCCACTCCAGCGTCTTGATCGACGTGGTGCGCGCGGTCAGTTCGACGCCGGCATCGCCGGCCGTGCGCTTGAACGCGGCCTCGATGTCGTCGGTGTTCGAAGGCTTGGCGAGATAGTGGCGCGCGCCGAGCTTGATCGCCTCCACGGCGGTGGCGATGCTGGCATAGCCGGTCAGCACGACGATGACGATGTCGGGATCGTGTTCGTGGAGATGCTGCACGCAGGTCAGGCCTGACGATTGTCCGGCCAGTTTCAGGTCGACCACCGCGTGGGTCGGCGAGAAGTCCTGCAGCAGCGCCGGCAGGGCTTCCTCGCCGGTGGCGGTGCGGACCTCGTAACCGCGTCGCTCGAACGAGCGCGCGAGGGTGCGGGCGAAGGAGGCATCGTCCTCGATGAGCAGCAGGCGGCGTTCAGTCGTCATGGTCATGCGCCTCGATGGCGATCGCGGACATCGGCAGGGTCACGGTCACGATCGCGCCACCCTGCGGGCGGTTCTGCGCCGACAGGCGCCCGCCCAGCGTACGGGCCACGTTGACCGAAAGGAAGAGTCCCAGCCCGCCACCGGGGCGGCCCTTGGTCGAGTTGTAGGGCGCGCCCAGGCGCTCCAGCACCTCGGGCGCGAAGCCGGGGCCGGCATCGGCGACATCGATGCGCAGCGCGCCCTCGCGGCAGTCGACATCCAAGGCCACCCAGTCCGGCGACACCTCGACCGCATTGTCGAGGACGTTGAACACCATCTGCCGCAGCCCCGCATCGGAGACGATGCGCGGATTCTCGGCGCATTTCATCCGGTAGTGGAAATGGCCGACGTTGCGCGAGGTCCGCCATTCGTCGGCCATGTCGTCGAACAGGTCGTGCAGGCGCGTCTCGACCGGCGCTTCGCCGCGCGTCTCGCCCGCCGACAGCAGGATGTTGGTCACGATCGACTTGCAGCGCATCACCTGCGCCTGCATCTCCGACACGTCCTGCGACAGCTCCGGGTCCGAGGCGAAGGTCGGCAGGTGGTGCCAGTCGCCGAGGATCACCGAGAGCGTCGAGAGCGGCGTGCCCAGTTCGTGCGCGGCGCCCGAGGCGAGCAGGCCCATGCGCACGATGTGCTCCTCCTCGGCGGCACGCTGGCGCAGTTCCGCCAGGCGCGCGTCGCGGTCGCTGAGGATGCGCGCGATGCGGGCGATGAACACCACGAACAGCGAGACGACCAGCACGAAGCAGATCAGCAGGCCCTGCACGTAGTGGTCGGCGAAGCCGCGCGCCGGATCGACGTCGATGCGCACCGGCGCAGGCACCGCGATCAGGCCGACCACGCACAGCACCGTCGCCAGCGCGAGCACCCAGCTCGCCGGCGGGCGCAGCAGCACGGTGCCCAGCGCGACCTGGAGCAGGAACAGGAAGACGAAGGGATTGGCGATGCCGCCGCTGAGGTGCAGTTGCACCGCCAGCGTGACCACGTCGACCATCAACGCGACCAGCAGCGCCGCGTTCGACACGGTGCCATCGCGCCACCAGCGCAGCTGGCTGGCGAGATTGAAGGCGACCAGCGCGCCCAGCACTGCGGACATGGCCGGCAGCGGCAGTTCGATGCCGATGCCGAAATGCACCACGAGGATGGTGACCACCTGCCCGACCACCGCGATCCAGCGCAGCTGGATCAGCTGCTGCATGTTGCGCAGGCCGGTGCGGTCCTGCGGCCACGCCTCGGACATCCCCCGCAAGGTTGCGGTGGCGAGATCGCCGGGTGGCTCAGCGGTGCGGGATGGCGCCTGCATGGTGGAAGTCTCCTCGCGGCCTCCGATCTTGCCGGAAACGCCGCCCGGACACGACCAGTCGCCAGGTCGCGAATGCGGTCAGCAGCGCCATGCCGAACCAGGTCAGCGCATACGACAGGTGGGAATCGCGGAAACGGACCACGGTCATCCCGGCGCGCGGCCAGCGGGCGTCCGTGGCGACCCCGTGCCCGGCCGTGGAGAAGGCATCGACGAAGTAAGGGGCGACATCGGCCGCAGGCAGCGCATGGGCGCGCGCGATCGCCGCCACGTCCCGGGAATACCAGCGCCCGGCCGCCGGGTCGTTGTGGCGAAGGAAACCGCCCACGGGCTCGCTGATGCGCAGCAGACCGGTGATCGTGACCGCTCCGGCGGGCGGCGGCGCGGCCTCGGCGCCCTGCGGGACGAAGCCGCGATTGACCAGCACGATGTCGCCGCCATCGGTCCGCAGCGGCGTCATCACCCAATGGCCGGCCCCGAGCGCGGTGACCGCCTGCGTGCGGACTTCGGGCGCGTCGACGAAACGCCCGGACAGCACCACGCGCCGATAGGCGTCGCCCTCCTCGCTCACACCGGCCCATGCCGCGCGCGGCGGCGGCGCGACGGGCTCGGCCGCCACGCGGGCATCGACGCGTTCGATCAGCGCCTGCTTCCAGGCCATGCGCTGCAGCTGCCAGACGCCCAGCGCGATGAAACCGACGAACGCCACCGCAAGGGCCGCGCCGAGGACGATCGACCACGGCGAACGCCCATGCCCGCTGCGATCGGTCCCGGGAGCATCGGTGGCGCGATCAGCGGTCACTGCGCGGCCTTGATCATCTCTTGCATGTCGTGTTCGCCCGGCATCATGTTGCTGTTGAGGTGATGCATGACCCACAGCGAGCCGGCGAGCACGATGATCACCAGCACGGCGGTGAAGACCAGGGCGAGCAGGTTCCAGCCGCCCTCGGACTTCGTGTTCATGTGCAGGAAGTAGACCATGTGCACGACCACCTGCACGGCCGCGAACAGCAGCAGCACCACGGCCGCGACGCGCGAGTCGGAGAAACTGCCGGTCATCACCAGCGCGAACGGGATGGCGGTGAGCACGACCGACAGCACGAAGCCGTTGACGTACTCGCGCAGCGAGACATGGGGAATGCCGTCGTCGTGGTGCGCATCGTCATGGTGATGCGCGTGGAGGTCGCGCGCGGCGTCGCTGTTCGCGGTGGCGTTGTTCATGGGAGCGTGCCCATCAGGTAGACGAAGGTGAAGACGCCGATCCAGACGACGTCGAGGAAATGCCAGAACATCGACAGGCAGGCGATGCGCCGCATGTTGGCGCGGGTCAGGCCGTGCTTGCGCACCTGGACGCACAGCACCACCAGCCAGACCACGCCGAACAGCACGTGCAGGCCATGGGTGCCGACCAGGGCGAAGAACGCCGACAGGAAGGCGCTGCGCTGCGGACCGGCGCCGAGATGGATCAGGTGCGCGAACTCGTAGATCTCGATCGCGAGGAACGCAACGCCGAGCAGGCCGGTCGCCAGCAGCCAGCCGATCACGCCGCGCACGCGTCGGCCCTGCATCGCGATCATGGCGAAGCCATAGGTGATCGACGACACCAGCAGGACCGCGGTGTTCACCGCGATCAGCGGCAGCTCGAACAGGTCCGCGCCGGACGGACCCGCCGCGTAGTTGCGACTGAGCACGCCATAGGTCGCGAACAGGCAGGCGAAGATCATCAGGTCGCTGAGCAGGTAGATCCAGAACCCGAGCAGCGTGCCGTTCTCGGGATGATGGCGACCCTCCGTATCGAGGAAGATCGGCGTACCATCGGGACGGTTCAGGGCGATGGAGTCAGACATGGGAAGCCCTCAGCTGCTCGGTGCGCGCCTGCTCGGTAGCGGCGACCTCCTCGGCAGGGATGTGGTAATCGCGGTCGTAGTCGAAGCTGTGCCAGATCGCATACGCGACCAGCGCGACCAGGGATGCAACGGCCAGCCACCACAGGTACCAGATCAGGGCGAAGCCGCAGGTGGTGGCGAGCAGGGACAGGATCACGCCCGCGCCCGTGTTCTTCGGCATGTGCACCGGCAGGAAGCCGCTGGTCGGGCGCTGGAAGCCGCGACGCTTCATGTCCCACCAGGCGTCGCTGTCGTGGACCACCGGCGTGAACGCGAAGTTGTAGGCCGGCGGCGGCGACGAGGTCGACCATTCCAGCGTGCGGCCGTCCCACGGGTCGCCGGTGCGGTCGCGCAGCTGCTCGCGGCGCCGGAAGCTGATGAAGATGCAGAACAGGAAGGCGGCGATGCCGATGGCGATGAGCACGGCGCCGAACGCGGCGATCTGGAACCAGATCTGCAGCGAGGGATCCTCGAAGTGGCTCATGCGACGGGTGACGCCCATCAGGCCCAGCACGTACAGCGGCGTGAACGCGAACCAGTAGCCGGCCAGCCAGAACCAGAACGAGACCTTGCCCCAGAAGTCGTCGAGCTTGAATCCGAAGGCCTTCGGGAACCAGTGGGTCATCGCCGCGAACAGGCCGAACACCACGCCGCCGATGATCACGTTGTGGAAGTGCGCCACCAGGAACAGGCTGTTGTGCAGAACGAAGTCCGCCGGCGGCACCGCGAGCAGCACGCCGGTCATGCCGCCGACCACGAAGGTGATCATGAAGCCCATCGTCCACAGCATCGGCACCTCGAAGCGGATGCGGCCGCGATACATCGTGAACAGCCAGTTGAAGATCTTCGCGCCCGTCGGGATCGAGATGATCATCGTGGTGATGCCGAAGAACGAGTTGACGCTGGCGCCCGAACCCATGGTGAAGAAGTGGTGCAGCCACACGAGGTACGAAAGCACGGTGATGCAGACGGTGGCGTACACCATCGACGAATAGCCGAAGAGTCGCTTGCCCGAATAGGTCGACACGATCTCGGAGAACACGCCGAACAGCGGCAGGATCAGGATGTACACCTCCGGGTGGCCCCAGATCCAGATCAGGTTCACGTACATCATGGCGTTGCCGCCGAGGTCGCTGGTGAAGAAGTTGGTCGCCATGTAGCGATCCAGCGTCAGCAGCGCGAGCACGGCGGTCAGTACCGGGAACGAGACCACGATGAGCACGTTGGTGCACAACGCGGTCCAGGTGAACACCGGCATCTTCATCAGGGTCATGCCCGGCGCGCGCATCTTGATGATGGTCACCAGCAGGTTCACGCCCGACAGCAATGTCCCGACCCCCGCGATCTGCAATGACCAGATGTAGTAGTCGACGCCGGTCGATGGACTGAAAGCCTTGCCGGACAGCGGCGGCATGGCCAGCCAGCCGGTGGCCGCGAACTCGCCGAAGAACAGCGACATCATCACCAGGCCGGCGCCGCTGGCGGTCATCCAGAAGCTGAAGTTGTTGAGGAACGGGAAGGCCACGTCGCGCGCGCCGATCTGCAGCGGCACCAGGTAGTTCATCAGCCCGGTGACCAGCGGCATCGCCACGAAGAAGATCATGATCACGCCATGGGCGGTGAAGATCTGGTCGTAGTGGTGCGGCGGCAGGTAGCCGAGGTTGTCGCCGAAGGCGATGGCCTGCTGCAGACGCATCATCAGCGCGTCCGCGAAGCCGCGCATCAGCATCACCAGGCCCAGCACCATGTACATGATGCCAATCTTCTTGTGGTCGATGCTGGTGAACCACTCCTTCCACAGGTAGCCCCACAGGCGCTGTTTCGTGATCACGGCGAGCAGCGCGATGCCGACCAGCATGGTGCCGATGAAGGTCGCCATGACGATGGGATCGTGCAGCATGGGAATCGCGTCGACGGACATGCGTCCGAAGATCGGCGAGTGCTGGACGGCGGCGCTGTCGATGGACATCGAGGTGGACATCTGGCTGAACATCGTGATGTTCCGGAAGCGGATCGGTGACGGAAGGATCTGGTGCAGGTCGTATGGAGGCAGGTGCGTCAGGGCGCCATCAGGCCGCCGAGCACGGGCGACATCGCGGCGCGGCGCGCGGTCTCCGGCGTGCACAGCTCGGCGGAGACATAGGCACCGAGGCGCGGATCGCCGCGACGCGGCGTCCCCAGCGTGCCGAGGCCGTCCATGCCCAGGCCGCCACCGGCATCGATCGCCATCATCTGGTCCATGCACAGGCGGTCGGTGTCGACGCAGCGATTGAGGATCGCCTTGTACAGGCCGTCGTCGACGCGCGCGAAGCGGCGCACGGGCTCGCGCTTGCTCGGCTTTTCAAGCTCCAGGTAGGCCGCGCGCGTCAGCGCACCGCCACCGGACTTCGCATCCGCGACCCAGCGCTCGAAATCGGCCTCCTGCAGGCCGTGGAAGCGGAAGCGCATGTGCGAGAATCCGGCGCCGCTGTAGTTGGCGGAGAAGCCTTCGTACTCGCCGGGCGCGTTGATCACCGCGTTGAGCTTCGACTCCATGCCGGGCATGCCGTAGATCATCCCGGCCAGCGCGGGCACGTAGAAGGTATTCATCACCGAGGAGGAGGTGATCTTGAACAGCACCGGCCGGTCGACCGGCACGGCAACCTCGTTCACCGCCGCGACGCCCTGCTCCGGATAGATGAACAGCCACTTCCAGTCGAGCGCGACGACCTGGATTTCCAGGGGTTTCACGTGCGCGGGCACCGGCCTGCCCTCGGCGATGCGATCCAGCGGACGGTAGGGATCGAGCAGGTGCGTGCTGATCCAGGTCACCGCGCCCAACGCGATGATGATCAGCAGCGGCACGCCCCAGATCACCAGTTCCAGCTGCGTGGAGTGATCCCAGTCCGGCGCATAGGTCGCGCTGCGGTTGGACGCGCGGTAGCGCCAGGCGAACCAGAGCGTGAGCGCGATCACCGGCACGATGACGATCAGCATCAGCAGCGTGGCGACCACGATCAGGTCGCCCTGGCGGCTGGCGATGTCGCCGGCCGGATTCAGCACCACCAGGTCGCAGCCCGACAGCAGCATGGTCGCCGCCAGCAGGACGGTCGGCATGCGCAGGGGGCGCAGGAATCGAGACAGAGGGGTCATGGCGGACATGGATCGCAGTCGTTTTTGATCGACGTCAATGTAGTCCCGCACCGTTGGCCCGAGTATTGGACGTTTTGTCCTATCCCCTGCGCGTCCCGGTTCTGTCAGGCTTTCATCCGGAAAGACCCCGACCCACAGCCGAGAGCCGCCTCCGATGTCCACCGTCACCGGCCCCACCGCCTCCACGCACGACCACGGCACGCGCGCCCATCCAGACGTCGCGCCCGGCGAAATCGCCGTCGGCGTCGTCGTCGGACGCGCCTCGGAGTACTTCGACTTCTTTGTGTACGGCATCGCATCGGCGCTGGTGTTCCCCGCCGTTTTCTTTCCGTTCATGGATCGGCTCGAAGGCACGCTCTATTCGTTCGCGATCTTCGCGCTGGCCTTCGTCGCGCGCCCGCTGGGCACGATCCTGTTCATGTCGGTGCACGCGCGCTGGGGACGCGGCGCAAAGCTGACGTCGGCGCTGTTCCTGCTCGGCACCGCGACGGCCGGCATGGCCTTCCTGCCCGGCTACGCCACGCTCGGCACCACCGCCATCGTGCTGCTCGCGCTGTTCCGTGTGCTGCAGGGCATCGCCCTGGGCGGTTCCTGGGATGGCCTGCCTTCGTTGCTCGCGCTGCACGCACCGAAGGAACGCCGCGGCTGGTACGCGATGCTCGGCCAGCTCGGCGCGCCGGTCGGCTTCATCGTCGCGGCCAGCGTGTTCGCCTTCCTCTATGCGAGTCTGGAAGAGCGCGACTTCCTCGCCTGGGGCTGGCGCTATCCGTTCTACGTCGCGTTCGCGATCAACGTGGTCGCGCTGTTCGCGCGACTGCGCATCGTCGTCGCGGAGGAATACCAGGGCCGTATGGGCGAACTCGAACTGGAACCGACGCCGGTCGGCGAACTGTTCCGCGCCAAGGGGCAGCACGTGGTGATCGGCGCCTTCGCCGCGCTCGCCAGCTACGCGCTGTTCCACATCGTCACGATCTTCCCGCTGTCGTGGATCCTGCTGTTCTCCGAGCAGTCGATCGTCGACTTCCTGCTGGTGCAGATCCTCGGCGGCTTCGTCGCCGCTGGCGGCATCGTCGCCTCCGGCCTGATCGCCGACCGCGTCGGCCGCGCGCGCACCCTCGGCGGACTGGCGATCGTCATCGCGATGTTCAGCGGCTTCGCGCCGACGCTGATGGAAGGCGGCAAGATCGGCCAGGACGCCTTCATCCTGATCGGCTTCGCCCTGCTCGGCCTGTCCTACGGCCAGGCCGCCGGTGCGGTCACCGCCAACTTCGGCCGTCGCTACCGCTACACCGGTGCGGCGCTGACCTCGGACCTCGCCTGGCTGATCGGCGCCGCCTTCGCGCCGCTGGTCGCGCTCGGCCTCTGCGCCTACTTCGGCCTCGCCTGGCTTGGCGCGTACCTGCTCTCCGGCGCGATCGGCACGCTCGCCGCGCTGGGCATCAACCGCGCGCGCAATTTCAAGAGCTGAACGGCCTGGAACGAAGCGACGCGGTCAGGCGCGCCCTGCATTCGCGTCGCCGGAGTACCAGGCCATGAACGCCGGCGGAAACCGCTCCGCGAGACCGATGCCGCAGGCGGGAAACGCATCCATCGCATCGCGGACGTAGGCCGGCGCGGGACCGTCCGGTGCGCCCGCCTGCATGGTGTGCGCCCATTGCGCCAGGGCCCATTCCACGAAGAGTTCGGCGCGATGGGCGAGAGCGTGCGCCAGCCATGCACGGCCCACGTGCACGCGATACCCATCCGCACGCAACGTCTCCAGGGCTGACGACAGCGGCCCCGACGCGCCACGCAACCATTCCGTGACGCCGCCGGCCTCCATCCGCATCGTGCTGGGCGGCGGCGCGCGATGCTCCGCCAGCGGCTGGCGCAACCGGCGTTCCAGCGCCCTCGCCTCCCCGACCTCATCGACCTCGATCAGGACGACCCGCTCGAGGTCGAAGGCCTCGTACCAGCGCGGGTGCAGGGACGAGATCCGGTCGAGCGGGTCGCGCGAAAATCCGACCTTGCAGTGATCCTCCCATGCGCAGGGGAAGACGTAGGTATAGCAACGTCCGCTCATGGCGCGCCTGCCGTCCTGTTCATCGTCATTTTCATGGTCATGGCGCGCCATCCGCCGGGCACCGTACCCGAAAAGACGCTTTCCGGATCCTGAACCCCCGGCCTGTCGGATGAGCGCGGACATCCGACGGCGCAATAATCGGGCACCCTCCCCTGCGTACGATCCATGCCTCCGTCCTCACGCGTCCGCGCCGTACTGTTCGACACCCGGCGTCCCGGGCCGCAGGATGTCGATGCCGGGTCGGTCGACGTCGCGTCGCTCGCCGACACCCAGCTGTTCTGGATCGAACTGCACGACAGCGCACTCCAGGCTCCGATTGCGGAACGGCTCGGTATTCCGCCGGAGATCATGGAGGCCATGCGCGACACCGAGCCGACTCCGCGCCTCGTGGATGCAGGCGATTGCTTCTGGCTGCGCGCGTGCGGCATACGGCATGGGGACGAGGACGGAAGCTTCGAGGTCCATGCGGTCGACCTCATTGCCGGACGGAATTTCGTGGTGAGCTTCGGCAGCGGCGACGTCGCTCGTGCCGAGGCCATGCTCGGCAGGCCCGCACGCCGTCGCGACCTCGGGCGACTGAGCGCTGCCAGCTTCGTCGCGGCGCGCCTGCACGCGCTGCTGTCGACGTATTTCGAAGCCGTTTCGCGCATCGAAGTCCTCGTCGAGCGCATCGAACAGGACATTCTCGATCCCGGACATACCGAGTGCATGGACGACCTGCGCCTGCTGCTGCGATCGACGTCGCGCCTGCGGCGCATCCTGGCGGGCCACCGTGCGTTGTTCACCGGACTCGCCCGACCGGACTTCAGGCCCGACGATGGCGAGGAGTCGCGCAGGCATTTCGCCGCGCTCGACGACAAGTACGAACGCGCGATGGATGTCGTCGAGAACAGCCGAGAACTTGTGATCGGCTGCTTCGAACTGTTCAGCAGCCGCACCGCGCTGTCCATGAACGAGACGATGCGGACCCTGACCTTCCTCACCGTGCTGTTCGGCATCATCGCGGTCGCCGCCGGCATCCTGGGCATGAACTTCAAGGCCGGCTTCTTCGAAGCACGATGGGGGTTCTGGATCGCGCTGGGCAGCATGGCCCTGGCCGGGGCAGCGGTGGTCTTCCTCGCACGCCGGTATCGCTGGATGTAGGCAGACAACCTCGGCACCGACCCGAAAAAACGTCGCGTGCCTGCAAATATTTCCGCCCCGTCCACTGGACAGAGCGAAGCCGCGACGGCATCACTGACGGGCGCGCGCTTCGCGCAGTCGCCCCTCCTGCGCCATCGCGTTGCAGATCACCCTGCGCGCCATGCAAAGCGCATGCCAGCGCGAGGCACCGCGCACGGATCCACGCGCGATTGCGCATGCGATCGGCGCGGGCATGCATCTTGCGTCGACCATGTCGAAGTCGGAGACGCACTCCACTTCGACATCCCCCGCAATGGAGAACACCATGTCGCAAGAAGCACTGGAACAGGCACTGTGGAAAGGCCTCGAATCCGATCGCACCGTCATGCTCGGCATCGCCGACGCGGAAGACGCGCACATGCGGCCGATGACCGCGCAGTTCGAGACGCCCGGATCCGGCATCTGGTTCTTCACCTCGGTCGACAACCACATGATCGCCAGATTGGCTGGCACCAGCGCCCATGGCGTCCTCACCTACACGGCCAAGGACCACGACCTCTTCGCCTGCATCCATGGACAGCTGCGGATCGATACCGACCGCGCCGTGATCGACAGGCTCTGGAATCCCTTCGTGGCCGCCTGGTATGAGGACGGAAAGGACGATCCCAAGCTGCGATTGCTGCGCTTCGAGCCCGAGCACGCCCAGGTCTGGGAGAACGATTCGAGCTTCCTCGCCGGCGTCAAGCTCCTGCTCGGGGTGGACCCCAAGCGCAGCTACGAGGACAAGGTCGCGCACCTCGACCTGCGCTGACGAGGCGCATGCATCGGACGTGCATGCCCTGACCCACGACATCCCTCCCCCACTCCGCGCAGATCGCGCGACCCTCCGGAGATCGCACCATGCCCCGCAACATCCTGAAGACCCTGCAGAACGAACACGACGCGCTGCGCGAGCTGTTCGCCGAGATCAACGACACCACCGACCGCGCCGCCAAGGGACGGGCCCAACTGCTGGAATCGATCGAAGCCAACCTGCTGCCGCACGCGAAGTGGGAGGAAACCGTGTTCTATCCGGCATTCGCCGAGCGCGCCAACCGCGACGGCCTCAAGACCCATGCCGAAGCCGTGCTCGAACATCATGCGGTCGAGGACGTGGTGATCCCCGAAGTGCATGCGGCGGCGCCCAACACCCCCGAATTCGCCGGTCGCGTGAAGGTCTTCGGCGAGCTCATCGACCACCACGCGAAGGAAGAGGAGTCCACGCTCTTCAAGATGGCGCGCAAGCTGTTCACTGCGGAAGAGCTCGCCGCATTCGACGAACAGTACGAGGAGTGGAAGAGCTCCAGCGCGGCCTCGCTGGCCATCGCCGGCGAGAAGGGCAAAACGCAGCTCAAGTCGGCGGTGCGATCGCTCACGGACTGACCGCGACGCCTCGCGCCGGAAGGGCCGTCCATCCTGGACCTGGGGGCAGCCGGCAGATCCATCGTCGCACTCGGCGCAGCGGCGCTCACTGCGATCGGTGCCAGCGGCTGTACGACACCCTTCTTCGCACGCCACGAGATGAACAAGGACCCAGACGATGGACATCACCGCCCGGACGACAGTCGCCACCAGCGATGACCACGGCCCGCGCCGCATCGGCGATGTCGAGACGCCATCGCTGCGCATCGGTTTCGCCGAAGCGCGGCCGTGGAGCTACCGGGCCGAACGGACGGTGCAGGGGCTGGACGTGGTCGCGATCGAGTACGTGTCCGCCAGGCTCGGCCGGTCGCCCGATTACCACGGCAGGCAGAGCGCGGATCTGGCATCGGGCCTGCTGGCGGGCGACTACGAACTCGCGATCGGCGGGTTGCTGCCCGAGCGGCATCGCGACATCGTGGCCGTTCCAGTGCCGCACGCGCAGGTGTGGTCGGGATCGGGGCACGATGAACGCGCACGGATCCGTCGCGCGTTCTTCCCGAACGTCTGGTGGATCCGGCGAACCGACCTGGGCCTGAGGCTGCGGGTGCGCGTGCTGCTGCTCGCATGGCGACTGTCTATGCGCCCTGCAGCGAAACGCGCGACGTGCGCACGCTGACGGCTGCGTCATCGTGTCGACCGAGACGGCGTCGACCGCGACGGACCTGCTGGACTGCCTCATCGTCGGCGGCGGCCCTGCCGGCCTGACCGCCGCACTCTACCTGCGGCGGTTCCATCGCAACGTCCTCGTGGTGGATGCGGGCGCGAGTCGTGCGCGACTGATTCCACGCAGCCACAACATTCCCGGACATCCCGACGGCATTTCCGGCACCGCGCTGCTTGAGGACCTGCGCGCGCACGCACTGCGCTTCGGGCTGGCGCAGCGCACCGATCGCATCGTCGGCCTGACCCGCGAGGCAGGCCATTTCCGCGCGGTCGGCCTGCGTGGTGCATGGCGCGCGCGCAGCGTGATCCTGGCCACAGGCGTCGTCGATCGCCTGCCCGCGCTTCATGGCCTGCGCCACGGCATCGCGACTGGCGTCGTCCGCCTGTGCGCGGTCTGCGACGGCTACGAGGCCAGCGGGCGAACGATCGCGATCCATGCGGAGAGCGGCGACGAAGCACTGTCGCATGCACGCTTCCTGCGGACCTACTCGACGCGTGTCTGCGCCGTGATCGCCACGACCGAGGGCTGCGGCCCGAGCTTCACCCGCGAGGCACGGACGCTGGGCATCGACACGATCGTCCTGCCGCATCGGGTCGCCGTCGCGCCCCATGGCTGCGTCATCCAGCACGACGGCGGCGTCGCCGTTTTCGACCTGCTCTACATTTCGCTCGGGGTCGACCCCCGGTCGCAGCTCGCGGCTTCGCTCGGCGCGGACCTCGATGGCGAGGGCGGTGTCCGCGTCGATGCGCACATGCGGACAAGCGTGCCTGGTCTCCACGCCATCGGCGATGTGGTCGAAGGGCTCAACCAGGTGTCGACCGCGATGGGTCAGGCGGCCTTGGCGGCGTCCGATGTCCACCGACACCTGCCCTGGAATCCCATGCCGGGCTGAGCGCAGTGCTTCGCGAAAAAAAGCGGGCAGGCATCCTCGGATGCCCGCCCGCATGCTGTACTCGCAGCGATCATGCACGGCCGCCGTCGCCGGTGGCCCGTCGATCTCAGCTGTTGGTGCGGCTGGTGGTCCCCGTCGTCGACGGGTTGGCGGAGGGATTATTCGTCGACTTGTTCGTCGTGCCGGACTTGCCGCCATTGCCCGTCGTGGACGAGGACGCGGAGCGGTCGCTCTCGCTCCCGCCTTCATCGGAACGCTTGACACGGATGCGATTCTCGACGTCCTTCACGCCGGAGCAACGCTCGGCCAGGTCTTCGATGCGGTGCTTCATCCAGCGCTGTTCGACCGTGCCTTCCAGCGTGACTTCGCCGTTGGACACGCTGACGTTGATGTGGGTCGCATCGATGTCCTCATCCTGCATCAGGCGCTCGTTGAGGTCTTCGGTGATGCGTTCGTCGGAACGCGAGTAGTTGCGGGGGCCCTTGCCGCGGTGGCTCTGGCGACCCTGCTGGCCACCCATGCCCTGGCTGCCCATCCCGTAACCGCCCATGCCGTAGCCGCTGCCGTGTCCGGCCTGGCTGCCCCAGCCTTCATCGCCCTGGCCGCTCTGGCCGTAGCTGCTGCCTTGTCCATGGTTGCCTTGGCCGTAGCTGCCCTGACCGTAATTCTGGCCGTAGCCGCCACGCGGGTTGCCGAGCGACTGGCCATGACGGGGAGCGCCGCCGTGACCGGCACCGATCTCCGCGAAATCGCCTCGGCCGTAGCCGCTCTGGTTGTATTCGCCTTGGTCGTAGGGCCGCTGACCGTACGAACCCTGGCCGTACGAACCCTGGCCGTACGTGCCCGGACCATGGGCGCCCTGGTCGTAGGGCCTCTGGGTCGAACCGCTCTGTCCGTAGCGCGCCTGGCCGCCCTGGCCACGCATGCCCTGCCCGTACTGTTCATTCGCGAACTCTCGGGCGCCCTGCTGGTTCATGCCGTACAGAGACTCGTCCTCGGACGCGTAACCGCCGAAACGACCTGCCTGCATGTCGCGACGTCCCTGGCCCTGGCCGCCATGACGGTCCTGTCCATAGCCTCCCTGTCCGTATCCGCCCTGTCCGTATCCGCGCGAACCGCCGCTCTCGGAGTAGTCCTGGCCGTAGCGCTGCTCGGCATACGCGCTGCTGTCCCACTGGCCGCCGCGCGACGCACCCTGCGACTGTTCGTACTCGGCACGCGGATCGTCGTAGTCCGTCCCGCGGTAACGACCGCCCGCACCGGCCTGCAGACGCCCGTTGCGACCGTCGGCATGACGCGTCTGGTTGTAGTCCTGCTGTCGGTTGCCGCGATGTTCGTACTCGTTCGCCATCTCGTTTCTCCTTTGGTTGAGCCACTGTGTACCGGCGTTCAGACAACGCGTGCCCAGGTCGAGCATCTCCTGTCCTAGCGCCTTGATTCCGGTCGTACCGGGATTCCTGTCTTCACTCATGATCGAAACCTCCTGCATGGGATGGGGCTGTCTTCCATCCGTCTCTTCGTCTTCGCACGAATGCGGATGACGGTTCGATAGGCGCAAGACGCGTGCCACGCGGCATCCCCCGTCATCACGGACATCGGGATGCGAGAACGCGTGCACGCCATGCGCGGACCTGCATTTTTTTCGTGGATGCGCCGCATAGACGGGCGATCGCCAACATGCATCGGGCCCGCGCATCGCTGCGGCGCGCTGCACGCGCATGCGATCGATACCGCCGACGCTGCATGCATGCGGATGGCACGGATGTTGCAACGGTCTCCATTCGCGACACGGTCCATCGCGGACCGCGATCGCACCATCCTCCAGGAGAAAGACGATGCACCATGCACGCGCTTCGCACCCACAGCGGGATATGGATCGGGACTGGCGCGACGATTCCGTCGCCGATCACGCAATCGATCCGCACGTGAACAACCATCCGAACCATCGCGTCGACCCGGACAACGAAGACGAAGAGGAATGACGCAGGCGATCCGCTGCAGGCTGCATCGCCTGCAGCATCGATCGCCTCCACGCACGCGCCCGCCTGGCCGGGCAAAACGACCACGGAGAAGCACGCATGCAGGCACTCGTATGGCACGGAAAGAACGACGTCCGCGTCGACCATGTCCAGGATCCGATCCTCCAGCACGACGACGACATCCTGATCCGGGTGACGGCGACCGCGATCTGCGGTTCCGACCTCCACCTCTACCGTGGCAAGGTGCCGGGACTGGAATCCGGCGACATCCTCGGCCACGAATTCATGGGCGTGATCGAGGACGCCGGCGCGGGCGTCACCGACCTGCGTCGCGGCGATCGAGTGGTGGTGCCGTTCACGATCTCCTGCGGCGACTGCTTCTTCTGCGACCACGATCTCTACGCCGCCTGCGAAACCACCAACCCGGGGCGCGGCGCGATCATGAACGCCAAGGGCGTGAAGTCCGGCGCAGGGATGTTCGGCTACACCCACCTCTACGGTGGCTACGAAGGCGGCCAGGCGGAATACGTCCGCGTGCCGAAGGCGAACACCGGGCCGATCCGCATCCCGGACGGGCTGGATGACGAGCGCGTGCTGTTCCTGTCCGACATCCTGCCGACCGGCTACCAGGCCGTGCTGAATGCCGAGGTGCGGCCCGGCAGCACCGTCGCGATCTTCGGTGCCGGACCGGTCGGCTGCATGGCTGCGGCCTGCGCGCGGCTCCAGGGCGCGGCGCGCATCTTCGTCGTCGACCACCATGCGTTCCGCCTGCAGTACGTGCGCCAGCACTACGACGCGGAGACCATCGACTTCGATCAGGTGGACGACCCTGCGGAATGGATCATCGAGCAGACCGGTGGACGCGGCGTCGACGCCAGCATCGAGGCGGTCGGCTTCGAGGCCAAGGGCAGCGCGATCGAGACCGCGCTGACCACGATGAAACTCGAAGGCTCCAGCGGCGTCGCCCTGCGCCAGGCGATCGCCGCCACGCGTCGCGGCGGCACTGTCAGCGTCGCCGGCGTGTATGCCGGCTTCATCCACGGCTTCCTGTTCGGCGATGCCTTCGAGAAGGGGCTGACCTTCCGGATGGGGCAGACCCACGTGCAGAAATACCTGCCGGAACTGCTGGCGCTGGTCGCCGAAGGTCGCCTGCAGCCAGAGGAACTGATCAGCCACCGCCTGCCGCTGGCGGAAGCCGCGCGCGGCTATGCCATGTTCGACGAGAAGATCGACCAGTGCCGCAAGGTGGTGCTGCGACCCTGATACGCCGACGCCGGTCGTCGCGATGCCCGGGCATCGCGGCGGCCGGCCGCAGGCAGGTCCTGCTCCCGGCGTCCATGCGTCATGTCCCCGTCTGCCGATGCGGCGCATCCACCGCCTTGGACTGCGGCGAGTCCTTCTGGCGCAGCACGATCGACAGCAGCACCAGCGCCAGCACCGAGAAGAACTCGCTCTGCCAGTTCTGGAAGGATTCGAACCAGAACCGCGACTCGCCCAGGTAGTCGACGAAGCCCACCAGCGGCCGGCCTTCGGCACGCGCCTCTTCCAGGTGCTGCAGCCAGCTGGCGCGCCAGTGGACGAAGAAGGACAGCGCGCACAGCGCGAGCAGCGCCAACGCCAGGGTCTGTCCGTACAGCTTCCGCCAGACACCGCCGCGAGCAGCGAAGCCGGGAGTCGGTCCCGCATCGACGCGTTCGGGCGCCTCGTCGCCCGGAAGGGGCTGCGATTCGGCGGATCCGCGCTGGTACAGCCAGGCCGACAGCAACACGTACAGGCCCATCTGCAGGAATTCGCTTTCCCAGTTCTCGAAGGTCGCCGACAGGAAGTGCGGCTCGAAGAGATAGCGGTGCCACGGCACGAGCGCCTCGCCACGCGCCAGATGCTCCCCGTTGAGCACCGACAGACCGGCGGCGTACTGGCCGACGAGGCTCGCGACGAAGAGCGCGATCAGCACCAGGGAAAGCCCGTTGTCGCGGAGGAATCCGTGCTTCCGGTTCAGGCGTGGCCTGTCGCTCATGGCACGTCCTCGCTCGTCGGCGCCCGGGACTTGCCCGCGCGGCGATCGGTGATGAGTGCGCTGAGCACCAGTCCCGCGCCGATCGACCCGGCCGTCGCGAACAGCAGCATCACGATCGTCGAAGCATCGGTGCCGGCGATGCCGCGATGTCGAAGCAGCATGGCCGAGGCGATCACCAGCGACGCGGTGACCACGCCCGCGCTGATGCGGTTGGCGATCTTCTGCAGGTTCTCGATCAGCCGCGATTCTTCCAGCCCGGCGATGCGCAGGCTGAGACGATTCTCCGCAGCAAGGGCCAGGACTTTCGACACCTGGCCCGGCAGTTCCTCGACGAGCCGCTGCATCTGCAGCGCGTCGCTGGCCAGTCGCGACTGCGAGAAGGTGCCGCGCAGGCGGGTCAGGATCACGCGCTCCAGGTGACGCTCGACGACGCGCTTGCGGTCGAGCGTGGGCTCGAGCGCTTGCGCGACCGTCTCCAGGTTCATCAGGGTCTTGCCCAGCACGCTCAGTTCCGGCGGCATGCGCAGGCCGTGTCGCGTCGCGATGCGCACCATGTCGAAGAACATCCGTCCTTCGGAGAACGCCTCCGAACCACCATGCGCGTGGTACCGCGCGATGACCCGCGACACTTCGCGCCGATAGCCCGGTGCATCGAACTCCGGCAGGCTGGTGCCCATGGCGATGCCCACCTCCGCGACGTCCTCGCCGCGCCCGTCGACCGCCGCCAGCAGCAGCTGCAGCAGTTCGCCGCGACGCCGCGGCGCGACATGGGTCACCATGCCCAGGTCGAGGATGGCCAGCCGGCCGTCGTCGGCCAGCAGCAGATTGCCCGGATGCGGGTCGGCGTGGATGTCGCCGTGGATGAACACCTGGTCGAGGTAGCCGCGCAGCAGGGCTTCGGCGAGATCGCGCATGTCCTGCTCGATCCGGCGCACGCCCGGGATGTCCTGCACTTTGATGCCCTTCACCAGGGTCATCGTCAACACGCGTCGCGAGCAGAGGTCGCGCAGCGGGCTCGGCACGAACAGCTGCGGATAGCCTTCGAAGTGCCCGGCGAACCGCTCCAGGTTGTCGACTTCCTCGCGATAGTCCAGCTCGGCGAGCAGCACGGCGCGGAACTCGCGCACCCATTCGGAAAAATGCACCCGGCGACCGACCGAGGTGATGCGGTCGGCAGCCCGCGCGATGCCCAGGAGGATCTCCAGGTCCTGGGCGACCTGTTGCTCGACGCCCGGGCGCTGGACCTTCACCGCGACCTGGCGTCCGTCGCGGAGCGTCGCGCGATGCACCTGCGCGAGCGAAGCGCTGCCGATCGGTTCGACGTCGATGCTCGCGAATATGCTGTGGATGCGCACACTGAGCTCGGCTTCGATCTGCGCGCGCACCTGTTCGAAGGGGATCGGCGCGACATCGCTCTGCATGCGCTCGAGCGCGGCCATGTATTCCGGGGGGACCATGTCGGGCCGCGTCGACAGCGCCTGACCGATCTTGACGAAGGCCGGCCCCATCGCTTCCAGGTCGTGCACGAATTGCTCGGGCGTGCCGTCGCTTGCCGCCGTCGCTGCCGCTGTCGCCGTCTGCGCCGGCGAAGCCGCGCCGGGCTCGGTGTCCAGTCCAGAGAAGATGCCGGCATTGCGATATCGCGCGAGGAAGGCCGCGATGCGCATCGAGCGTGCGGCGTCATTGTCGTTCATGCAGGGTCTCCAGTGGCTTGCATCGTGTATTCCAGGGCGCCCATGCCCTCATGGCGCGCAAGTTGCTACGACCGTCGATACGCACATCACGCACCGACGAGGTTCCGCATGATCGACATGAGCATCGCCAGGCAACTGGTCGGCTGGACGGCATCCGCGATCCTGCTGGTCACCCTCGCCAGCCAGGTGCGCACGCAGTGGGTCACCGGCGCGACGAGGGGCGTGTCGCGCAGGCTGTTCATCGGCCAGAGTGCGGCGAGCCTCGGCTTCCTGGGCTACAGCGCGATGGTCGGCGACACGGTCTTCGTCTTCACGAACACCTGCATCCTGCTCACCGCCCTGGTGGGACAGGCGGTCGATCGTCGCAACAGGGCGCGGGCCGACGCCTCCCGCGAGCCGCCGGCGCGCGCGTGATGGCTGCGCGCCGGCGGCGACGGCACGCTTCATGCGATCGGCGGATCGGTCTCGCGCGCGAAGTGGCGATGCGCGGCGAGCGCGGCGACGAAGCGGAACGGCGTGCGCTCGTCGGCTTCCTGCACCCGCAGCAACCCCTCGTCCTCGTAGTCCATCGGCAGTCCCGCGAGCGCGAGCAAACGCTGACCCTCGCCGATGGCGAGGATCGGCTTGCAGTGGCGGAACTGATCGCGCACGAACTCCAGCGCACGGCCGTCGTCCATGAGCATCTGCACGCAGCGGATGCCGCCGGGGACAATCAGGCCGTCGAACAGCACGGACGGTTCGCTTTCCAGCGAGGCATCGGCGGTGAGGCCGGGCGATGCGACGCTGGCGATGGTCCCGATCCGCGGACCGACGAGCTTGACGACGGCGCCCTCGCCCTCGAGCGCATGGCGCAGCAGGGCCACGGCATCGATGTCCACGCCATCGGCGACCAGAATCGCCACGCGTCGCGTGCGCACGCCGCCATCGCCTGGAAGGGCCAGCATCGACAAGGCGGGCGAACGCTGCGGGGACGTGGATCGCGGTGCCTCGGACACGGCCGGCATGGGCGCCGGCAAAGTGTCGATGCCCAGCCCATCGGCGACCTTGCGCGCGAGCGTTTCGGAGACGTTCCGCAGCATCGACACCATGCGCTCGCGGATCGCGGGCACGGTGACCTTGCTCAGCTCGAAGCGGAATGCGGCGGCGATGTGCGCCTGCTCGACCGCAGTCTGGCTCTCGTAGAACAGCGAGGCCTGCCGGTAGTGCTCGGCGAATTTCGGCGGCTTGACCCGCAGTTCGTGACCCGAGACGGGCTCCGGGAACGAGACGAAGCCCTGCGCACCGGCCTGGAACGGGCAGCCGCCGCCCAGCGAATTCGGCTCGTACGAGACGCGACCGCGATGCACCGCCTGGCGATGCAGGCCGTCGCGCTGGTGGTTGTGCACCGGCGCCAGCGGCGCGTTGATCGGGATCTCGTGGAAATTCGGCCCGCCCAGCCGCGAGAGCTGGGTGTCCACGTACGAGTGGATGCGCCCGGCGAGCAGCGGATCGTTGCTGAAGTCGATCCCGGGCACCACGTGCGCGACGCAGAACGCCACCTGTTCGGTTTCGGCGAAGAAGTTGTCGGGGTTGCGATCGAGCACGAGGCGTCCGACCGGGCGCACCGGCACCAGTTCCTCCGGGATCAGCTTGGTGGCGTCCAGCACGTCGAAGTCGAAGGCCTCCGCCAGTTCCGCCGTGAAGAGCTGGATGCCGAGTTCCCATTCGGGATACTCGCCCGATTCGATCGCCTCCCAGAGGTCGCGGCGATGGTAATCCGGGTCCGCGCCGGCGATCTTCACCGCCTCGTCCCAGACCAGCGCATGCGTGCCCAGCCGAGGCGTCCAGTGGAACTTGACGAAATGACTGGCGCCGTCGGACGCCACGAACCGGTAGGTGTGCACGCCGAAGCCCTGCATCATCCGGTAGCTGCGGGGCAGCGCGCGATCCGACATCAGCCACAGCAGCATGTGCGTGGATTCGGGCATCAGCGAAACGAAATCCCAGAAGGTATCGTGCGCGGATGCCGCCTGCGGCATGGCATGGTGCGGCTCGGGCTTGACCGCGTGCACCAGGTCCGGGAACTTCATCGCGTCCTGGATGAAGAACACCGGCATGTTGTTGCCCACGAGGTCCCAGTTGCCTTCGTCGGTGTAGAACTTGACCGCGAAACCGCGCACGTCGCGCGCCGTGTCCTTCGAGCCGCGCTCGCCGGCCACCGTGGAAAAGCGCACGAACACCGGCGTGATCTTCGAGGCTTCCGAGAACAGCGACGCGGCGGTGATGTCCGACAGCGATTCGTAGCATTCGAAGAAGCCGTGCGCGCCCGAACCCCGCGCATGGACGATGCGCTCGGGTATGCGCTCATGGTCGAAGTGCGTGATCTTTTCGCGGAGGATGAAGTCCTTCAGCAGCGCGGGACCCGAAGCGCCAGCCTTGAGCGAGTTCTGGTTGTCGGCGATGGGCACGCCCTGGTTGGTGGTCAGCCTGCGTTCGCTGCCGTCCGCGCGCATCGTCGCCAGCACGTTCGATTGCGGGCACTGCCCTGCGGCCGCCGGGTGACCGGTCTTCGCGTTCGTCCGGTCCTCGGACACCGTGCTGGCCGTGCCCGTCCTCGACATCGACAGGGAGGCGCCCTGCGGCGGCGTCTGCGGACCGGAGCCGTACTCCGCCGCCTTCGCCTCGGCGTTGTCGAAGTCCGCGGCGACACGATCCGCTTCGCGCAGCTGCCGGTCCTGCTGGAGGCCGCGCTCGGCCGCAGGGATGGCAGCATTGTCTTCGTCGCTGCGCGGGGCTGCGTCGGGATGGTCGGACGTGGTGTGTTTCGATGAGGTCATGGGGATTCCTTCCGGACGGGATGGCCGCATCGGGCGCGGCGCGGATGTCGAGATGCGATCATGGGTCTCGTCGAGCCCCTGCTCATTTCGATCGCGACAGCTGCGCGTCCACGGCGCGGGCATGCTCGCGGAGCTTCGGCAGCGCCGTCTTGACGAGCGTGCGCAGGGCCTCGTCGCGGACGGAGGCTTCGGCCGCCTCGTAGCGCGCGATGGAACGGGCATGGCCTTCGGCCATGTGCTGCAGGTAGGCGCGATCCAGATCGGCGCCCTGGCTCGAACGGATCAGCGCATCCATGGCCTTCGACGACGCATCGATGTCCACGGCCTCGGAGCCCGCGAAGCTGCGCAGCTTCTCGTTCAGCGCGCCATGGTCGTCGGCGATGCGCTTGGCCAGCGCGCGCACATCGGCAGTGGGCGACTGCTGTTCGACGTGCCGCGAGACCTGCACTTCAGCCAGGCCGCTGGCGAGCGCGGTGCGCGCGAAATCGCGGTCGGTCGCGGGATTGCCGGCCGTTGCATCGCCCGACATGGTGGTGCCGTCGTGCGCGGCGTCGTTCACGGGTATCGTGCCTGGCGCTGTGCCCGGCGCGGGGGCATCGGTACGCGGCATGCTCGCTTGCGGCGGCGGCGCCGTGGATGCGACGGCATCGTCCGGCTGCATGTCGTCGCGACATCCGCCGAGCGCGATGGCAAGGGCGAACAGGGCGATGGTGCGGTGGGGGATCGGCATGTGGGTTCTCCGTGGGGGATGGTTGAGGGCGACACGCTCGACGCCCGTACTGCCGGATCGAGGACCGCAAGGAACATGCCACGCGTCTTCCGGCGTCCCACGCACCGCACGACGGCCTTTCCGCGGCGGTGATCGCCTGCGGAATGTCCATCGCGTCGTCGCGAGGCGTGAAAATTTTTCCATGCCCCAGCAATTCTTTTGATCGAAGCCGCACGCGCCATCGTTCGCGCAGCGTGTCTGCGTCGCGCAAGGACACCACCGGGCGCATGGCATGGTTCTTGATGCACCCATCGGCGAGCGATGACGCTCGACAACGGTCGGAGATGACATGAACAGGATGCGCATTCTCGAAGGCATGTCGCTGCTGATGGCCGGGACGCTGCTCTGCGCGGCCTGCATACGCCAGGAAACGCCTGATGAAGCCGCACGGGACGTGTCGGCTGCCGCAGCGGAAGGGCGCGACGAGATCGCCGATGCAGCACAGGCCGCGAACGAATCCGCCGCCGATTCCGCCCAGGACATCCGCAACGCGGACGACACCTCCGAGCGCCGCGAGGCCATGGCCGATGCGCAGGAACGCGCGGGCGCTCGCAGGCATGAAGTGGCCATGGAGAAGGCCGAGGCGGATCGCGACATCAGCAAGCAGAAGTGCGACGCCCTGCCCGTCGACCGGCAGGCAGCCTGCAACGAAGCTGCCGAAGCTGCCTACGAAAAGGCCAAGGCCGATGCGCAGCGACTGGAAGATGCCGCCGACGAACGGGCGACCGTCACGCGCAAGACGCCGTGATGCACGGCGATGCGCAGCATTCTCGGGCCATGGAGGGCCCGACGCGGCGCAGCGCTGCATGCGCACCCCATGCGTCCCTTCCATGCCTGCACCGCCCCCACGCGAACAGGCAGCCCCGCTGAGCGAGCATCGTCATGGACGTCAAGAGCGGCACGCCCTACTGGACGATCAGGCACGGCCTGCGCCAGCACTCCCCTCGGCTTGCGACGGATGCGACGTGCGACATCGCCGTCATCGGCGCCGGCATCACGGGTGCCCTCGTCGCGGATGAACTCGCACGCCGGGGACATGGCGTCATCGTCCTCGATGCCTGCGAAACAGGCTGGGGCAGCACGGCGGCGAGCACGGCGCTCATCCAGGGCGAACTCGACACCGAACTGATCGACCTGGCGAAGATGCACGGCCACGCAGCCGCACTGCTCGCCAGTCGCGCCTGCACGGAGGCCGTGGAGGCCATCGCCGGGCGGTTTCCGGCAGCGCCCGGCAGCCCGGCGGCGACGAGTCTCTACTACGGCTCCCGGGGCCGCGAATGCGAGATGCTTCGCCACGAGTACGAATTCCGCCGCTGGATGGGGCTGCATGTCGAATGGCTGGAGAAGGAAGACCTGGAGGGACGCTACGGTCTGCGCGCGCGCTGCGCGATCCTGAGCCGGCCGGCGGCGCTCATCGACCCCTATCTCGCGACGCTCGATCTGCTCGATGCCGCCTGTCGCTCAGGTGCGCGGGTGCATGCGCGCACGCGGGTGGCCAGCCTGCGCATCGGCGCCCGCGAGGTGTGCCTGCGGACCGTGAATGCGCGCACGGTCAGGGCGAAGCAGGTGGTGGTCGCCACCGGCTATGCAGCGCAGTTGCTGTTGCCCGCACCGATCGCCTGCAATCGCAGCACCTATGCCCTGGTCACCAATCCGATCGACGACGACGCAAGCGCCCGCGTCCTGGAGGCGATCCGGCATGTCCTGGTCTGGGAGACCGCCCGTCCCTACCTGTACATGCGTGCGACTTCGGACGGCCGCCTGATGATCGGTGGCGAAGACGACGAGATCGACATCCCCGCCAAGCGCGACGCCCGCGTGTCGACCAAGGCGCGGCGCCTGCTGCGCAACGTGCATCGACGCTTTCCCGACCTGCGCATCGACGCCGCCTTCTGCTGGGCGGGCACGTTCGCGGAGACTGCGGACGGCCTGCCGTATTTCGGCCCCCACGCGCTGACCGGCGACCGGATCCACTACGCCATGGCCTACGGCGGCAACGGCATCACCTTCGCCTGGATCGGCGCGCGGCTCATCGCGGACCGGATCGAGGGCCGCGAGCACGCGCTCGCCCCGTTGTTCGGCTTCGCGCGCATGCAGCAGCGCCGATGATGCCCACCCCTGCAATTTTTTCACATCACGCTTCGCCGTGGCGGCTCCACAGCGATCGGCCAGGCCGCCGTTCCGCAGCGCAGGCAGCGGCATGCATCTTGCTGCCTCATGCGTTGCCGGCACACGAACGCAACGCGCGCCGGACCTTCCCCCTTTTCCATGGAGAATCATCATGGGCATCATCATGTGGCTCATCGTCGGTGGCGTCGTCGGTTGGCTGGCGAGCATCATCATGCGACGGGATGCGCAGCAGGGCATCTTCCTCAACATCATCGTCGGCATCGTCGGCGCCGTGCTCGCGGGCTGGCTGATCGCTCCGCTGCTCGGCACCGCCACCATCAACGAAGGCCTGAGCGTCGCCAGCTTCCTCGTCTCGCTCGTCGGCGCCGTGATCCTGCTGGCGATCGTCAACCTGTTCACGCGCGGCCGCGCCCGGTAACCCATCGCCCTGCGTTCGACAGCGCAACCGCAGCGAAGCCGTGCCTGTCCGGGAGATCCACGCCTCGTCTCCCCGACAGGCACGGCTTCAATGCCTCCTTCACCCACCCGGTGCGAGGTCAACGTCGCCACAGGCGCGGGCTGAAGCGGAAGAGCCCATGATCGATGGCGACCGGCCCGCGGCCACTGGATGCGTCGCCCAGCCGCTCAGGATTCAGAAGCACGTTGCCCGTCCTCAGCGCATGGACCGACGGGACCCACAGCAGGTCGCTCTCGCCCGAACGCAGCCAGGCATCGCCGATGGCGCGGGTCGCTGCCTGGTCGCGCTTCCAGTCGGGCGGCAGTGCGTCGGGATCGACGATGCGCAGCGTCGCCCCCTCGGGAAGATCCAGCGACAGCAGGCGGTGAGGCCGGGGGTTCTCCTTCCGGTGCGCCAGCGCTTCGAGCGCGGCCAGCGTCTCGCAGGTCGAGGTGTAGAGCACATCGCGGCCCTGCGTGTGCCAGCGCGCGGCGCGCGGCCGGTGCGCGGCCTTGCGCCAGTCGGGCTCCGGCGAAACGCGCCAGAGCCGACCGACCCAGTGTCCGTAATGGATGCGTTCGAGGGGTTGGTCGCACGGAAACGGGCCGTCGTGCATGGTCGTCTGGCTCCTGGTCGAGGCGCATGCGCCGGTTCGCCAGGTCGGAAGCAAGAATCGGTCCCGCCGAGGAGGTCGATGATGCGAGACACCTCCGTTCGACGCCATGCCCGTCGCTGCGCATGCACATCGCACGATGCGCATCGCGATCGTGCAACGCGCATGGCGACATCTTGTCCACCGATGAACGCGACATGAGCAAAACCCTTGCATTCATGAAGTTTTCCGACGGATATAACGAAAACGGAATCGCGGACGGACAACAATCGCGTTCGTTTTCACTTGTCGTGCGCCCATGACCCGCGTGCAGCGGCCACTGACCCGGGCAGCCCGCGCATGACGCGTCGCCACCCCGTGCACGATCTGCGCTCAACAAGGAGCTGACGCATGTCGAACCCGAACGCATCGGTCCTCATCCTCGACGATGACCGCGAATTCGCCCAGGCCGCCGCCGACCTGGTGTCGCTGCGCGGCATGCGGCCGCTGCTCGCGCATACCATCGCCGAATCCCGACGCATCGCCGAAACCCGCGACATCGACCTGATGCTGGTCGACCTGTCGCTACCGGACGGCACCGCCTTTGATTTCCTCGATGGCATCGATGTGACCCAGCATGGACAGATCGCGCTCGTCACCGGCTCGCCGAGCGTCGAATCCGCTGCCCGCGCCGTGGCCCGGCCGTTCATCGACTATCTGATCAAGCCGCTGATCCCGCAGCGGCTCGAAGCCCTCTTCGATCGCGCCAGGCAGCGCGCGGCGGCGCGCTTCGACAGGCAGTCGAGCGACTGCGGCCTCATCGGCGCCTCGCCGGAGATGCGCACCGTGATCGATGCCATCGGCAACGTCGCGCGCACCGACGCCTCCGTGCTCGTCGCCGGGGAAAGCGGCACCGGCAAGGAAGTCGTGGCGTGCTCGATCCACAAGCGCAGCGGCCGCCCCGGCAAGTTCGTCGCCGTCAACTGCGGCGCGATCGCGCCGGAACTGCTCGCCAGCCAGCTGTTCGGCCACGAGCGCGGCAGCTTCACGGGCGCCAGCAACCGGCACATCGGCTTCGTCGAGCAGGCCGACAAGGGCACGCTGTTCCTCGACGAGATCACCGAGATGCCGCTGCCGCTGCAGGTCTACCTGCTGCGCGTCCTGGAAACCGGACGCTTCGTCCGCGTCGGCGGCCTGGGCGAGATCGAGGCCGATGTGCGCATCGTGGCCGCCACCAACCGCAATCCCTTCGCGGCCGTGCAGAACGGGCACCTCCGCGAGGATCTCTACTACCGTCTCGCCGACGTGCAGCTCGACATTCCGCCGCTGCGCCAGCGCGGGAAGGACATCGTCCTGCTCGCCGAGCACTTCCTCGACAAGCTCAACGAGCGCTACAGCCAGCGCAAGCGGCTGGCGCCCGGCGTCGAGCGCCTGCTGATGGGCCATGCCTGGCCCGGCAACGTCCGCGAGCTGCGCAGCGCCGTGCAGCGCGCCTACCTGCTCACCGACGGCGACCTGATCCACGTCAAGCCGACGGTCGTCCCGCCGGCGGTGCTCGGCGAGACGGACACCTCGGTCGTTTTCTCCGTGGGCATGTCGTATGCCGACATCGAAACGAAGGTGCTGCTCAAGACGCTCGCCTTCCACAACAACGACAAGTCCGCGACCGCACGCACGCTGGGCGTCAGCGTGAGGACGATCCACAACCAGCTCGCCCGGTTGCGCGACGCCGCACATGTCTGAGGAACCTGGCCCGTCCGCAGGCGCGCAGACGATCGACAGGCAGTGGATCCACGACCTGCGCAATGCCGTCAATGCCGCAGGCCTGTGCGTGCATGCGGCGGAGCAGCTGCTCCTCGCCGGCAGCGTGACCAGGGCGATCAGCAGCCTCGAAAGCGCGTCCAGAAGCATGAAGCGGATCCGCGACCTGCTGGCGCTGCCGGGCGATGCCGAATAATCCGAACGAGCGCACGCGGCGCCAACGCCTCGTGTCGCTGGGCGCGATCGGACTCGGCCTGGCCGGCATGCTGGCCGCGATGCGGTTCGCGGATGCCGCACCACCGCTGCCCCTCATGAGCCTCGTCGTCGCCGCATGCGCCTGGTTCGGCGGCCTGCGTCACGGATATCTCGCGTTCGCCCTGCTGACCGTGGCCGCGCTGGCATTCGATCCCGCCGAAATTCCGGGCGCGGGCCTGGCCGACTTCGTCGTGTTCGCCGTGCTGTCCCTGGGGCTCATCCACGGCGCCGTCTTCGCGTATCGCGCGCGCCGCGCCGAGGATCGGGCGCAGGGCGCCCTGCGCGAAGGCCAGCAGTCCATGCGCGCCACCATCGACGGCATCCCCGCCTTCATCGCCTATGTCGATCGCGACCTGCGCTACGTGATGCACAACCGGATGTACGAAGACTGGTTCCCCGGCCTGGAGCTCGATGGCAGCGAGGTGCGGTCGGTCGTCGGCGAGGCGGCCTTCGCCGAGCTGCGTCCGCTGCTGCTGCGCGCCCTCGCCGGCGAAGCCGTGAACGGCGTCCTCATCATGCAGCGCGACGGCATCCGCCACCAGTTCGATGCGCATTACCGTCCGCACCGCGGGGGCAACGGCGAGGTCCTCGGCATCGCCGTGATGATCCACGACGTCACGAAACGGCAGCACTCGAACGATGTCATGCGCGCGAGCGAGGCCAGGCTGCGCAGTCTGGCCATGGCGAGCGCGGCGATCGTCTGGATTTCGGATCATGCAGGGATGCTCATCGATGCGCAGGGATGGCAGGAATACACCGGGCAAGACCCGGCCGAGTACCTCGGGCAGGGCTGGCTCGCAGCGGTGCATGCGGAGGATCGGCAGCGCCTCGATCGCGACTGGCGCGAGGCCTGCGCCATCGGCGAGCCCATGAGCGCCACCTACCGACTGCGGACCTCGGGCGGCCGCTACCGCATGGTGCTCGGGCAGGGCATCCCGATCCGCGACGACGCCGGACGCATCACGGAATGGATCGGCACGGTCCGCGACATCGACGACCAGTACAGGCTCGAGCGCGACCTGCGCGAACGCGAGCGCGAGCGCGATGCGCTGCTGGAGAACGTGCCGCACATGGTCTGGATCGCGGATGCCGATGGCGACATCGTCTTCAGCAACCGTCGCTGGTACGACTACACCGGCCTGCGGCCGCAGGACCACTGGAAGCGCGCCACGCATCCCGACGACATCGAGCGGGCCGAGAACCTCTGGCGACGGTCGCTGTCCTCCGGCGAGCCGCTGGTCGTCGAGAAGCGTTTCCGGCGCGCATCCGACGGCGAATACCGCTGGCACCTGGTGCAGGGCGTACCGATCCGCAATGCGGACGGCAGGATCGATCGCTGGTACGGCAGCAGCGTGGACATCGAGGACCAGAAGCGGGCGATCACGACGCTCGCGGACGCCAACCAGCGCATCAGCCACTTCCTGTCCGTGCTCAGCCACGAGCTGCGCAATCCGATCTCGGGCATCGTCAGCGCGAGCGAGCTGCTCGCCCATCGCATCGACGACCTGCAGGCACGGACGCGGGCACTGGACATGATGGCGCGCCAGAGCCGGCAGCTGCAGCGGACCATCGACGACCTGCTCGACATCTCGCGCGTGACCGAAGGCAGGATCGAGCTGCGCGTGGCCTGCTGCGACATCGTGCGCATCGTCCGCGATCTGGTCATCGACCTCGAACCGGAAGCGACGCGCGCCGGCGTCGCCCTGGAGGTGGCGGAGTCGATCGAAGGGGAGACGCCCTGGATCGACGCGGACGACATCCGGCTGCGTCAGATCTTCACCAACCTCATCACCAATGCGATCAAGGCGAGCGAACCGGGTCACCGTGTCCGGGTCGACATCGTGTCGCCTTCCTCGCCCGGACGGTGCAGGATCTCGGTCACGGACGAAGGCATCGGCCTGTCCAGCGACATCCGCGACACGCTTTTCGAACCCTATGTGCAGGCCGAAGGCTGGCGACGCCAGGGACGCGGGCTCGGCCTCGCGATCGCGCGCCAGCTGGCCGAACTGCATGGCGGCACGCTGGGCACCGAAGCACCGGACAACGGCATCGGCGCACGCTTCGTGCTGGAGCTGCCTCTTGACGAACGTCCCGGGTCTGCCGTCTCGCGCACATCCGGCGAAAAGCAGGATGCGACTACGGCCGTGTCGACCGATCTGCACGACGAACGTCACGACGCCCCGCATCCGCCTGCTCGGGGCTCGCCCGACGCGGCGCCACCGGATCGCGACATGCCAGACACAGGTCTCCCTGACGTCGACCTCCCCGCTCCGGGCCCGCCCAGGCCAGGCTTGCCCGGACGCAGGCTGCGCATCCTGATCGTCGAGGACGAACTGGACAATGCGCATGCCCTTCAGACCCTGCTGGAAGTGCACGGCCACAGCGTCGCTGTCGTCAACGACGCAGAGATGGCCATGGCGAAATGGGGGTCAGGCCCGCACGACATCGTGCTCTGCGATATTGCCCTGCCGGGCCCGCTCGACGGTCACGATGTCGCCCGGGCGCTGCGGATACAGACACCGCGCCCCTACCTCATCGCCTACACCGGCTACGGCCAGCCGCGCGATCTGGCCCGCAGCCGCGAAGCCGGATTCGACGAACACATCGTGAAACCCGCGACGCTGCGGCAGATCCTCTCCGCACTGCAGCGTGGCGGAGAGGCGCGCGGCTGAGGGGCCGCATCAGGTACCGATATGCCCGCCACCGTTCACATGGATGGTCTGCCCGGTGATGTAGGTGCCGTCGTCGGACGCCAGGAAGACATAGGCCGGCGCGACTTCGGAGGGTTGCCCCGCACGTTTCATGAGCGTCTTCTCGCCGAAGCGCGCGACTTCATCGGCCTCGAAGCTGGCCGGGATCAATGGCGTCCAGATCGGCCCGGGCGCGACCGCGTTGACGCGGATGCCGCGCTCCGCGACCGCCTGCGCGAGCGAGAAGGTGAAGGTCTGCACCGCACCTTTCGTCGCGGAATAATCGAGCAGCGTCTTGTGGCCGCGTGCGGCGGTCACCGAAGTCGTGTTGATGATCGAAGCGCCCTCCGCCATGTGCGGCAGCGCGAGGCTGGTGACGTGCAGGTAGGAAAACACGTTGGTACGGAACGTCCGCTCGATGCTTTCGGGCTCTAGGTCTTCCGGGGCATCCACTGGATGCTGTTCGCCTGCATTGTTCACCAGGATGTCGATCCGCCCGAAGGTCGAGACGGCCAGATCGACGAATTCACCCGCAACGTCGGGATCGCCGAGATCGCCCGCGAACAGCGCGCAGCGAACCCCTTCCTTTTCGACGAGCGTCCGCGTCTCCTCCGCATCGGCGGTTTCCTCGAGGTAGCCGACGACCACATCGGCGCCTTCGCGCGCGAAGTGGAGCGCGATCGCACGGCCAATGCCGCTGTCGCCGCCGGTCACGACCGCGACGCGTCCTTCGAGCTTGCCGGAACCGCGGTAATCGTCGCGGATCGACTCCGGCTGCGGATGCATCCGCGACTGTTTCCCGGGCTGGTGTTCCTGCGTCTGCGGGGGCTGTCCTGCATCGTCCTGCTTCCGGTGCTCAGCATGATCGTTCATCTGCGATGTCCTCCATCTGTGGGTCGGGGTGGTTCCTGGGCTTGATGCACCTGCATCAGGACCGACCTGCGCTGGCGCAGGCGACGACCGAGCGCGTCGAGGTCGATGTCCGTCGACTCGATCATCGGCATCATCTCGCCCTCTTCTTCGAGAACGTGGTGCCTGACATATCCGCCGAGCACCTTCACCTTCGCGCGGAAGAAGGGGTCCTCCTCGCCGAGCACGGACAGGTCGATGATCATCTTCTTGATCGATGCATGCTCGACGGCCGCCTCGTCGAGCACGGCCTTCGCGTCGCTGCCCAGGGCCGAGCGCACGGCCGGGTAGAACAGCTCTTCCTCGATCCTCGCGTGCACGGCAAGCTCGACCACGATCGTGCGCAGAATGTCGATCGCGCGACCAGGATCCTCCTCGTCCTCGAAGCGGTCGAACAGGGCCTCGACCTCGCGATGGTCGTTCAGCAGAAGATCGATGGCGTTCTCGCCGGCATTTTCGATCGTGTATTCGTTGCCGCTGTCGGCCATGGTGGCCTCCCGATGTTCTTCATGTATCAATCATCGGGCGCAAGAGCCATGCCAGCAGGCGACAGCCAGCGCTGCAACTGCCTGCGCCCGCGTCGTGGACCGGATCGCGACAGGCAGGTCGTCCCCGACGCGATGCATTTGCAGGCGCCGCGCACTTTTTTCCTGCACGCGAAAGACAGATCGCCGCAGCCCCGTCAGGATCGACGGAGGCGCCCATGGCACGAAGATTGCGCCGCATCCGTCGCCGCATCGGCATGGAGATTCCGTGCATCCGACATCCGCATTCATATTCGCCAAGACTTCCGGAGACCTGTCATGAGTGGACGACACAACCCCGTGGACGATGCGCTGGACGCATCGTTTCCCGCCAGCGATCCCCCCTCGCATTCCTCCCCTTCGGCGGCGGTGCCGCTGGATACGACACCGGAGATCCCGGCCACCCTCGCGCTCCGTCGCATCGTCGATGGCCGGCGCAAGGACGCGTCGCTCGTCGCGATGATCGGCAGAGCGGAAAGCCACTGGGCCTCTCCGGAAACCGGGCTGATCCGCATGGCGACCTGCGTACCGCTCGCGGTGCTCGACTATCTCGTCGAGCTGGAAGGCCTGACGCCGCACGGGCACTTGCTGGTCACGTTGCGGATCCCCTGCTCGGCCGTGTCGATGCTCAACGAGTATCCGCTCGGCTGGGATGAACAGCCTGCAGCCAGAGCGGTCCGTGCCGCCGGCGACGCCTGGGCGGCACAGGGACAATGCCTCGGACTGCAGGTGCCGAGCGTGACCTGCGCCGGCGAAAGCAATGTCCTGCTCAACCCGGCGCATGCGATGGCGTCCTGCATCGACACCTTCACGATGAGCGCATTCCGCCTCGACCCGCGACTGAGGACGTGAGCGATGCATGCGCGATGTCGAAAGCGGTGCGATCGCTTCGAGATCGCGCCGAGGTCACCACACGATGCAATCCGTGCACGCATTGCAGAAGATTGCATGGAATTCCCGCATTGCGCAGGAATCGAACCGGCCTTCCCTCGCAGTTCCTGCATCGCTCGCGCGTCCGGCAGGTGGCACGCTAATTGCGGCGTCATGCGATGCGGAACTCATGCGCATCCCATGTGCGCACCTCCGCGACACATCCCCCAAACAGAGAGACATCATCATGGCCAACCAGAATCAGGATCGCAGCAACCAGCAGGGCAAGGACCAGGGTCGCGGTTCGCAGTCGCAGGGCAGCGGGAACGCATCCGGCAACGATCGCCGCGGTTTCGCCGGCATGGATGAAGAGAAGCAGCGGCAGATCGCCAGCGAAGGTGGACGCGCCGCGCACCAGAGCGGCAATGCCCACGAGTTCGATTCGGAAGAAGCGCGCGAAGCCGGCCGCAAGGGTGGCCAGGCGAGCGCCCGCAACCGCTCGAACGAGAACGCCAGCGACAGCAAGTCCGGCAGTGCAGGCAACGGCGGCAGCAATACCGGCAACCGCGACAAGCAGGGCGGATCCGGCAACAGGAGCAGCGGCAACCGCTGATCCCTGCCCCACCCTGACCAACCGTTCCGCGTCACGGCCGGAGGCACAGGACCCAGGTCCTGTGCCTTTCTGCTTGCCGACTTCGCGGCAGGACCTAGCGCTGCGCGCCGATCCCGACCGGGCGTACGTCGACATCGCGCACGCCCTCGATGCCGAGCGCGATCTTCTTCGCGGCATCGATTTCCGCCTGCGTCACGGCCGTGCCGCGCAGGATGACGACACCGTTCTTCGTCTCGACCTCCAGCGCCAGTCCGCGGACATCGGGGTCCGCGAGCAGCGCGGCCTTGACCTTCGCCGTGATCCACGCGTCGCCGGACGGTGTCGTCTGGTCGTGGCCGGCATCCTGGGTCTCCTGCTTCGGTGGTTCGGATGGCGCGCCCTGTTGCGCGACGGCGTCGCCGGCCAGCATCGCGAACGTCGCCAGACCGGCGATGGTCAGGATGTCGATTGTTGCGCGCTTGTGCAGAATTTTCATTTGATCCTCTCTTCTTGCCTGTCGGGGGATGGGGTCGAACCTCGCGTTTCCGCGCGTGCGTTGCGTGCATCCTGCGCGACGCATGCGGGATCGCGCACGAAGTGATGCGAGTTCCGTGCCAGTGCGCCTTGCGTCCAGGGGCGTTCGCCGCTGGCACGATCCTTGATGCATTGCGTGCGACGACAGCCGATCGCCGCAGGGCGAGGGTCCTGCAATCGCGTCGCGATGTCGCCATTCCCCCAGGCTCTCCAGGAGAGATTCATGAACGATGCAAGAAAGGTGAGAGAAGTGATCCAGGCCGCGACCGACGGCGTGACGTTCTATTCGCGCGCGCTCGAAAAGGTCGAGGATCCGCATGTGCGCCGCGTGCTGACCGACATGGCCCAGCACAAGCGCGACCTGATCGTGTCGCTGCGCCAGGCGCTGCGCATCGACGACGCGACGGTGGATCCCGATGGCACCTTTTCGGGCGCGATGCGTCGCGCGTATGCGGACCTGCTCGCGATGATGAGCAGCGACGACGACAAGGTGTACGTCGGCCAGCTCGAGGAAACGGAAGACAAGCTGCTCGCCAACCTGCGCGAAGCCATCGAGGACGCGGACGACCCGGCGGTCGTCGCGATCCTGCAGTCGCACCTGCCGCGCATCAAGGCATGCCACGACGAAATGCGGGCGCTCAAGGCCAGCCTCTCGGCGTAAGCCGCAGCGCACACGGGGCTGCGGGCGAGGCATCGCCTGCGGTCCTTCGCCCCGCGAACTCGCATGCCGTCGCGGGGTCATCCCGGGATCAGCCCGAGGTCATCCGATCGCGCAAACGAAAACGGCGCGGACCGTAAAGTCCACGCCGTTCAACCACTTAAAGTGGTGGGCGGTACAGGGTTCGAACCTGTGACCCCTACCATGTCAAGGCCGGGAAACGGCATCCACAGACATCCAATAACGTCCCAAGCAATTGATTTTATAGCCACTATCATCCATTGCAATCCAAGAGTGTTTTCCGTACTTTTTCCGTACAGACGACACATGGGTCAGGCTGAATGGATCTGGGAACCGTACGAGACCGGGACAAACTGAAACCGCAGAGGGAGCCCTACTGGCAGAAGCTCGCCAACGGGCAGCACTTGGGCTACCGCCCCTCCACGTCCGGCAAGGGTGGCACCTGGATCGCCCGCCATTACGATCCCGATACCCGGAAGAAGATCATCCACTCCCTCGGCGACTTCGGGCACCTTCCTCCCAGTGAGCGATTCACGGCAGCTTCGGCTGAGGCTCGCGAATGGCTGGCCCACCTCTCCGGGGGAGGCTCACCGGACCTCTTGACCGTTCGAGAAGCCTGCGAGCGGTACGCAAAGTCCAATCCAGATGCGGCGAAACGCTTTCCGCGCTACGTCTATGACGACCCCATCGCCAAGGTGAAGCTTCACAAGCTGACAGACAGGCATGTCCGCGAATGGCGCGCTCGGCTCGAATCCATGCCCGCCCTGGTCAGCCGGAACCATCATGGAGGCATCGTCACGCGCCCCAGGGCAACTGCCACAGTCAATCGCGACATGGTCGCTTTCCGCGCTGCGTTGAACATGGCCTTGGAGCAAGGCGACGTACTGACAGCGCGCGCATGGAAGAAAGCGCTGGAACCTGCCCAGACGCAATCCCGCAGGCAGCTCTATCTCGACAAGACCCAACGTCGCGCACTTCTGGATCACTTGCCACCGGATGCCGCCGATTTCTGCCGAGGGCTGTGCCTGCTTCCCTTGCGACCGGGCGCGCTTGCAGGACTCACCGTCGCCGATTTCGACGCACGCACCTCGTCATTGGTCATTGATCGAGACAAGGCCAACGTCGGCCGGCAGCTTCTGCTCCCGCAAAGCACCGCCAAATTCTTCGTCCAGAAGGCTGCCGACAAGCCATGGTCTGCGCCCCTGTTCGCACGCGAAAATGGCAAAGCATGGGACAAGGATGCATGGAAGTTGCCGATCAAGGCAGCAGCCTCCGCAGCGGATCTTCCTGCCGGCACAACCGCATACACCCTTCGACACTCGACCATCACCGATCTCGTCGTCGATGGACTTGATCTACTGACGGTTGCTCAAGTCTCAGGAACTTCAGTCAAGATGATCGAAAAGCACTACGGCCACCTCCAGAAAAAGCGGGCTGCCGAAGCGCTATCGAACCTGTTCATTTGAATGGCTCACTTACGACTGCATGTGCAAAACAATGCAGGATATTTTTGCGACAAATATCGGAATATCCTGCACAATCGACTGAATTAGTATGCCTATATCGATGATTGTTGTTGGAATTACACTTTCTTAATCCGCGCGCCTGCGAGAGTTACGACGAAGAAGCCTTAAGCAGCGGCGCACCCGGACCAATTCAATCCATGCGCTGAACCGCGCTTGGATGGCGCGACAATTCGGAAACACACTCTAAGCCAGGGAGGCAGTCGTTTCACTCGTCGTGTCGGCAAGGGAAGCGGCTTGCAGGTCGGCAATCATGCTGATGTAATTCGACTCTTTTCAGACTAGGCGTCGGCAAACGGCGCGACCAAGAAGTCATAAGGGCTTGCTCTGCCATGGGCATCCGGCATTGCATTCTCGATCGCGCAAGCCGCACGAGAGCGCTACGCGCTACTTGCGGATTGTACTCGCAAGCATCTTCCTGATGATTGGAGCGCGGGGCGACCCAGCCGCGCTAGCCGTGAGGGCATGCCCGGCTCATTCATTCCCTGCAATCTCCCCCACTGCGCCCATTTTGGGCAGCGCGGCGCCTCCGATTTCGCTTCACTATCTGCATTGAGAGTAACGTTAACTCTGCGGACTTCGCAGTTCTTGGATAAGCAGGCCTGCTGTTCACCCGATGCAATCCACCCACGTTGACCTATCGCGTCGAAGTTCAATCGGAGCGTCCACCATGCGTTTATCCGCATTTGTGCCACTAGTCATCATTCTCTTCGGCCCAGGCGCTTCGCAGGCCAACGACCGTTACGCTTTGCCCCCTCTACCAAGCCGACCAGACAGTTACCTCTGCTCCCAGTACGCACAGGATTACGTCCGTTATCAGGGAGGGCGTGGTGGTGGAGTGGATGGCGCGGTCGGCGGCGCCGTGCGGGGGGCGATACTCGGGGGGATCGTCGATGGACGCGATGGCGCAAGGCGCGGCGCACGCGTCGGTGGTGCGGTCGGAGGTGTGCGAGGTGCACGGGAGCAACGACGAGAAAACGATTGGCTTTACCACCGAGCTTACGACGAATGCATGTATTACCGCCACCGCTATTGAAGAGGAGAAAAGCGATGAACAGTGTTATGACCTTTCTTGTTCTCATGATGATGCCCCCCCCTGCAGCGACCAGTCCAAAAAGCATGGATGTCACTCAGACCAACCATACCCGCGATCTCCCTGTTGCGACCCTGACATGTAGGGAGCTTTTGCAGGCGAACGGACAGGAGCGTGACCTTCTGCTGGCAATGATGCATGGATACATGGCTGGCAAGAGGGGCCTGCAGAGCGTGGATACGGTCGAAATGTCGTTTGTAACCGACATGGTGATCGACCATTGCATCCAGGCGCCTTCCGATCGCCTCGTGCACGCGTTCGATGCAACCGAGAAACCCGCGCACTGAGCGCGGGGCGGCGCTGCGCGGACCAGAATTCAGAATGAAACTGGATGGGTTTTCATGACGCTTCCCTTATGGTTTCTGGCCCTGTCGTTCTTCGCGGGCATGCTACTCGCCCACGCGGCGGGCGTCAGATGGCGATTGCGCACTGGTGACGGCCGGAAATCAACCGGTGACGATGTAGCCACCGCTGCGGTGCTCGGCCTGCTTTCACTCCTGCTGGGCTTCACCTTCTCGCTTTGCATGGAACGCTACGAAACTCGTCGCGAGCTTGTCATTGCGGAGAGCAACGCACTCGAATCCGCATGGCTGCGCTCAAGTCTGTTGGCGGCGCGCGACGCAGAGTGCCTACGCAGCATGCTGCGCGACTACGTAGATCTCCGTGTCGCGTTCGGCACTGCGGCCGACAGTCGGCTGGCCGAAGCGCTGCATGAAAAGTCACGTGTTCTGCAACTCAAGCTTTGGATGCACGCGGAAAAATCATTGGCAGCAGTGCGTGAAACGCCCCTGAGCCCATTCGTACTTTCCCCCCTCAACACAGCCTTCGATCTCGCGACAGAGCGCGCGGTTGCGAGGATGGAACATGTTCCGACCCGGATTCTTAGCGTTCTTGCCCTCTACGCCTTGATTGCCGCCGGCATGATCGGACGCACTACGGGGAAACGCACTCCCGCTACCACCGCCATGTTCGTACTGCTAACGCTCGCCGGGACTCTCATCGTCGACCTGGACCGACCCAGCAATGGCCCGATCCAGGTTCCGGAAGGTGCGATGAAAAGCCTGCAGGCGTCGTGGAAAACCGTCCCCACCCTCTCATGCGAGGGCGGAATGTAGTTCATTTGGTCTCCGCCTTCCGGCAAGCCTCCGCATGTCCAGCCGCCAACAAGCGATCGAGTTCACGCGAAAGAGTCAGTTGTCGACGCGCTGTCTCCCGGCTGAAGTCCCGTAACGACGGCTCAACAGATTCGTCCCGCAACACCCAGCCGCCCGCCGTGCGCTGCACATATCCTTGCTCTTCCAGACGCGACAACTTGCGGCGGATGGTTTCTCGTGGAAGCCGCGAGATCTGCTCCAGATCCCGGAGCCGAATTGGACGCAAGCCCTGTCCTGCAGCAGGCAGCCGGCGACCTGTTCTATCCAGGTGCGAACTGGGCGAGCTGCCGGGCGGTAACAGGTGCGCCACGTTGAGATGGCAAACCAGCCCCCAGATCACCAACGATTCGAAATCCACACCGAGTTCGCGCGTACAGCGCAACATGTGGTCGACCAGGTGACGGTTCATCGCGAATGCAATCAGGCTGAACGCATGGTCGAACGCGCGGTCGAATGCTTCGCTGTTCGGGTTCAGTTCGGGCCGTGTCGTCGATCCATCAGTTCGGTGCACGTCTCTTCCCCCCCATGAACCCTTCCGTATTTTTCCCCATAGCGAGGACGAGTGTAAAGCGCCGCGCCGAGCCTAGAATCCCCAGAACAATGACGCCTGAACTGTTGTCCACGGACGGACGTCATTGTTGGCGCGCTCGCGCATGATCTCGCCTGGCCATGCCACGCCCGCGACTCCAAGCAGGAACAGGCGTCGTGACAGCGACCACCGCAGCGTCACGTCGATCTCGTCGCCGTAGTGCCGATTGCCTGCCGGGGTTGGAACATCGGCGTCCAGGCGGAACAGATCGATCGTGTAATTGAGCTGTGGCCTGGGGCCGAAGTTCACCCGAACTCGATGCGTGCGCAGGTTACTGTTGGTCACCACCTTCTTGAAGCCAACACCCTGTACCCACTCATCCAGTCCGCTGGACAAGGGGGCGTCGAAGGCTTCCTGGCGAACCGTCCCGGGCCGATCGCCGCTGTAGACCGCACGACGGTAGGTCACACTCGGGGTCCAGGTCGCGCGTGCAGCCGTGTAGCGGACCTGCGCGTACCACGCCGTGGCATCCCAGGAGCGGTCGCGATGCTCCTGCTGCGCGATCTCGCCAAGCAGGTCGAGGCCTTCGATTCCTGCAAATCCGTTCCAGCCAGCTCGTGCGGCGAGGACCTGCACGCCTTTCCTCGGTACACGCCCGCCGGAGGCCAGTGCCAGCGTAGTACGCGATTCCGGGACATGGTAACGGGTCAGGCCCAACTCCCACGCGTCGGGGCGGGTGTATCCGAGGTTCACGCCTACATAGCGAGAACCGCTATCGAAGCCCTCCAGCTCGGACGGATCGACATCGAACGCCTCCAGCCGCCAATGATCCCAGCGTGCATCCAGCAGGCGCGTCTGCTGGTATGTGGTTCGCGGGCTGAGGTAGAGGCCGGGGTTGGGACCTGCATTGCTGCCCGCTGCGAATCGCGAGAACAGGAAGCCGCCATACAACTGCCAGTTCTGTCGGCCGGCAGACAGGCGCAGGTAGCGATCCCGCGTCGCCCCCACCCAGGCCAGGCCGCCGTACATCTTCTCCATCTCGGTCCGAAAGCGCGTATCGGAACGAAACAGATCCTGTCCGGTTGCCGCGGAAGAGACCGCAGTGGCTTCCGCGAACGCCGTGGCCGGCAATCGACCCAGCCGGACGGCACCGGCGAGCCCGTATTCAACCGATGCCTCCGCCCAACTGGTACTCCCGCGACCCGGCGGATCCAGGGCAACGGGACTTCCTGCCGTGAAGCTCGCGGGCTCGCCGAACCACGGGTTGTAATCGGAATAGACCCCAATCCCCCCGGACAGCCGCCAGCGCAGTACGCCAGCGGGGCCGGATGCGATCAGCGTCGGATCCGCCTGCGGCGGGGACGGCTGCGCATCGGCGGACAGCGTGGCACTCGCCACGACAACCACCGAGCCAGGGTCTGCCCCACCGTAGATCGCGATTGCGGGAGCAGTCACATGCCCGATACGTGCCAGCTCGGCAGGGAGGCCCCGCAACTCAGCGGCATTGACCGAAGGGCCTATGCGTTGCGCCAGAAGCGCATCGATGGCGTCACGCGCGGCCCGGTCGCGCGCGGGGTCACCACTGCCGCCGAGCAAGTCGACGAACACCCGGGAGATCGGCGCGCCATCCGACTGGTCCAGTGGCAACTCGCTGCGCACTACCCCTGGCACGGGCGTATCGGAGACGCTTGCGCGCGTCTGCGCGTCGGCTTGAGTTGCGACCACTCCAGCCAGGACGAACAGGAACGCACCGAGCGGAAGCCGGATGGGAGAGGCCATCGTCGTCAGTTCCTGCGGGTTCAATCGTCGGTGGGCATCTTGCTCTTGTAGCTGCCGCCACCATCCACCGTCATCTGCAGGCCCGTAATCCAGGAGGCCGCCGGGGAAATCAGGAAGTTGAATGCGTAGGCGATGTCGTATGGCGTGCCCCGGCGCTTCATCACGAACGAATCCGCGAGCCGCTTGAGCATCGCCTGGTCGTAACCGGCCTTGAGCGTTGCCTCACCGTTGTCGACGGATCCGATCACGATCGAATTGCTGCGCAGATGGGGCCCCGCGAGCGCAGCGATGCTGCGCGACATATGCAGCAGGGCCGCCTTGGCATTGCTGTAGGAAATGAACTCCGGGGATGGCGTGGTTCCGACCGCGGAACCGGAGAACGTGACGGATGCGTTCTCCTGCTCCTTCAGGTGCGGAAGGAAGTGCTTGGTCATGCTGTATGCGCTGACCGTATTGAGGATATAGGACTTGACCATGTATTCCATGGACACGTCCCACAATGGCGTGTATTCGCCCCAGCCCACGTTGTTGATCAAGGCGTTCACCTTGCCGAAACGTTCGAGCGTTGCATCGACCAGCGCCTTTTGATCGCTCTCGCTGGTGACATCGGTCCGCACCGCCAGCGTGTCCTGCCCCGTCCATGCACGAACGTTGTCCGCAGCCTGCTTCGCCGTTTCGAGGCTGAGGTCGGACACCACCACCTTTGCGCCGGCGGCCGCAAGAACGTGCGCCGTCGCCGCACCGATGGCGCCGCCGGCCCCGGTGATGACCACAACGTAGTCCTTCAGGGAAAACGGTTCGGCAAGCATCTTGTAGGGATCATGAGCCATGTCTGCAATTCCTTCGTGTTTGCGTTTGGAGAATTCAGTCGAGTTCCTGCACACCGCCGCCACTCACCGTCAACACCTGCCCGCTGACCCACTGCGACGCGGGGGAGCACAGGAACAGCGCAGCCATTCCAATGTCGGAGGGCACCCCGAGCCGCTTGAGCGGCGTGTGCTTGAGCATCGCCGCTTCGACCTCGGGAGTCAGGACGCTGGCGAGCGCATCGGTACGGATCGCACCGGGAGCGATGGCGTTGACGCGAATTCCGCGCGGCCCGAGATCGAAGGCGATGTTTCTGGTCAGATGATTGGCTGCCGCCTTGGACGAAGCATACGAAGCCATTCGCACGTTCTTGTTCTCGCCCGCCATCGAGGAGATGTTCAGTACGGCGCCGCCACCCGCGCGCTCGATGTGCGGAGCACAGAGCTGCGTCAGGTGAAAGACCGAAAACACGTTCAGCTTGTATGCCCATTCGAAGTCCGACATCGGCATGTCGAATGGCTTCGGACCGCCGCCGCCGGCATTGTTGACGAGCACGCTGATCTTGCCGAAAGACAGCAGAGCGAAATCAACCAGTGCGGCCAATTCGCCAGGATCGGTGACGTTGCACGAGTTGGACACGGCTGTTCCGCCATTGCTGCAGATGATGCTCGCGACCTCCTCGGCCTTGTCGGCATGCAGGTCGCTGACCACAACGGACGCCCCCGCACTGGCAAATGTCTCGGCGATCCCGCGTCCGATTCCCGCGCCCGCCCCGGTCACGACCGCCACCTGCCCTTGCATCGAAAAAGAATCGAAGATCGACATCGCACTCACTCCAGTTGGGACAGCCGCAGTGTCTGCCCGGCAACCAGGTCGATCAATGATTCCCCGCCCAGATTGGGCGTTCGCCCAATCTGGGCGCGACCGGCTGTCGCGAGGGCCGTCCCGGCGATAGGCTCTGACATCATTTGCCGGAGCGACCGCATGAACAAAGACGCAGATGCACGTCCACCATTCCCGTGGAAGGACGCCGCGATCCCCGGAGCCGTCAGCGCTGCGATCAACGCCGTCACCGCCTGGAACGAATTCAAGGGGAACGATGCGATTGCACTGACGGTAGACAGCATTTCCAGCGGGTCATCGAGCGCAGTGGGTGGCGCTGTAGCGACAGCCACGGCGATGGGCATGATCGTCACCCTGATCAATTTCGCGATCGCACAGAAGAGCCTGCAATCCAGCAATGCACCCTCGCGCGCCACATTGTTCCGGCATGCCCTGGTCGTCGCAGTCAAGAACACGTTGTTCCTGTTCGGCCTGTTCGTTGCGCTGGCGGTGGTCTGGCAGCGTTTGTTCGGGAGCATCACGGTAGGAGCAATGACCGCTACCGCATTGACCGCATTGATCGCGGGAGGCGTTTCGATCTATATCTTCAAGGCCACACGGACCGCGCACGCGGGTCTGGCAGGAAACTGGTAGCCCACGGCGTCTGGAGAATTCCCGAATGTGCAAACTTGTCTTGGCCGCCTGGACGCTCGCCTTGTTGGCTGCACTCGCGTGCCCGCGCTCGTACGCAGGCGAACCGCAGACCATCGCCTCCGATGATTCCGTAATGGTCGGCAAGGTTGTGGCGATCGATCTCGACGCAGGGACGTTCACCATGCTCGATGGAGCCGGAAACGAAACCACGCTGTCGAGCCCAAATCCGGAGATTCTGCGCGAGCTCTTGCCTGGCAGCGTCGCCACCGTGGCTTATCATCGAGCCGTCGCCGTCGACATCCAGCCGGAAGGAGAGCACGCGGCCTATCAGTTGCAGCAGTCCGTCGCGCCCAGCCAGGAAGCCAACGCCGGCGGCGACCGCGAAATCGTCACGGTGCTGGCCCCCATTACAGCCATTGACACCAGACGCCACATCCTTTCTGTCCGCGGCCCCAGCGGACGCATTACGGAACTCGATGTCGCCGGCAAGGAGGACCGCCGGCGCCTGCACAAGCTAAAAGTCGGTCAAGTGTTGCGGGTGCGATTCACGCACGCACGCCTCGTTCATCTGCAGTCGGCCAGCATCCCCGACGCCGCCAAGCCATGATCCGGGTTGCACGCACGACTGCACACGTTCGCCATGCGCTGCAACTCCACCGGTGAGCAGCTGCCGCCCGACGACAGCTCCCCGGCTGATCGGCGGGAAGCGTATCTGTCCGCAGCACGTCATGTCCTCCAGCTCGCGCTGGCGACGTTCGGCGTCGCCCTTCTGATGGGCTCATGCGCATGGCTTCTGGGGCATTTGCATGGGAAGCGCACGGCATTTCACGATGCGCTTGACCTGCTGCTGCACTATCCTGCGGCCCTGCCCGCCATCATGGCATTTACCGGCGCCAGCCTGCTGGCCCTTGCCGCCTGCCTGCTGGCGTACCCTTTCGCAGTGGCGCGGTGGGTACTGTCGAACGTGGTCGTTCCTTCGTTGCAGACCGCGGAGCACATGCTCACCCTGGCGCTCGGCCTGTATTTCGCGTGGGTGGCCCTGCATGCCGACGATTCGGGTGTCACAGGAATCAGTAGCATCCGCGGTATCGCGGCGAGCAGCCTCGCCGTGCTGATCGTCACCGCAGTTGCACTCGCATGCAGCACCCTCCTCACCTGGATAGAGGTGGATCTGCCGAACAGGCGAAGTACCCGGTCCCCCGGCGCTCTCGTCGCCTTCGCCGGGCTGGTGCTGGGAGCGAGCTGGCTGTACGCGGATCTGGTCTGGCTCTACGACGCAGTCGACCTGGCGCACTAGGACGATGCCTGCACGAAACCGGCGGCGAGACCTGAAAGGCCTGCATTTCGACCCGGTGCGAAGCAATGCTCTGCGATCCGCTTGAAGGAACGGTCAAAGCGCGATGCGCGTGAACAACATGGCGCTCAACCACCGACCGGATGACATATCGAGCGCATCCTCCACCGCACTGTGCGCGAACGTTGCCGCGACGTGTCCCTGCAGCATGACGCGGCGAGACGCGATATACCGGATCGTGAGGTTGGCCTCGGAGCCCAGCTCCCGATTGGAGAGCATCGAAAGCGCAGGATTGCCGCCCAGGTTGTTGGTGGAGTCGGCTCGGAACAACCATAGCTGCGGCACAAGCTCGATCCTGGCACCAGGCCGCAGTCGAGCCTGGACGCGATGCGTCGACAGATTCGAGTTCTGGAAGACCTTGAAATGGTTGATGCCCTGGACCCATGTCTCGCCATTTCCGCCCGAAAGCAGCGGATCCCATCGCTCGAATCGGGAAGTCGCCGGATCGTCGCCAGAGAGATGCGCATAGCGGTAACTGATCGTCGGCGACCAAGTCGCGGACGCCAGGGAATAGCCACCCTCCACCGTCCATGCATGCGCACGCATCGCGAAATCCGTGTTCGTCTGCTGCGCAACCTCGGCCGCGAGGTACGGTCCGTCGTGTCCGACTGGCGCCGGCTGCCAGCGCATGCGGATGTCGGCAACACGCAGGCCTTCCCGGCGGAGGGAGTTGTTGGGTGTGTAGTACGCGTAACGGGATTTCGGCACGCGCAGCAGGCTGACACCCCAATTGAGCTCGGGTCCTGCACGGCCTTCGACGTTGACACCCTGGATCCTCGTGTGGGTGTCGATCGATGGGAGTTCATCAGGGTCGAGATGGAAGGCTTCGATCCGCAGGTCGTTGTAGGACAGGCGCACGGCAGCGGTCATGTCCGAGGCCCAACGAGGATTGGACTGCAGCGCAGCGCGATCGCGTCCGTTCGTTGCGGTATTGGCGATGAGGAAGCCGTCGCCAAGCATGAAACGCTGGCGCCCAACCGACACGGTCCACGCGAGTCTGTCACCGGCTTGCGTTGACCGGCCTCCCACCAATCCCAGGTAGGCGTCCTCGATGTCGAGGTGGGACCTGGTCCTGTCGCTGAACAATTCGCGACCATAAGACCAGCTGCCTACGGCGCTCACCCCGCCATACGCATGCACGGACGTGGACACGGGCATCAGTCCGTAGAGCCCTGCATGCGCGAAGCCTTCGATCCATGCAGTTCCCGCCGCCCCTGCAGGCGTACCTTGCACGAACGGATTGCCGGCGAGCATCAGATCGGGCCGGCCATACCAGGCATCCTGGTTGGCGTATGCCATCGCGAGTACGTCGAGCTTTGCCCGCAGGTAGCGACCATTGCCGTCGTGCAGCACGGGAAAATTCGAGCGCCCCGCACCCGACGCCGCGCCGTCCGGGCGCGCCTGCGCGTCGTTCTCTGCCGGCACGACAAGGACCCGAAGCACGAGCCCGCCTGCCGGACCGGGCTCGACTTCGTGGCGCAAATCTGCGATCCCCGCGGCCTTCCGCGCGAACGCGAGCGATGCCGCAATCCTTTCGGACTGGTAGCGGTCGCCTGGGAAAGTTGCCATCGCCCGCCGGACGCGATCCGCGAGCCTTGCCGCCCGCACATCCTCAGCGGCCGCACCCACTACGTCGATCTGAACGGCTTCGATGCGTGAGTCACGCTCGGGATCCACGAGGCCTTGTGCGGCCGCAGGCGGCACCAGCAACCCGAGCGAGAGCGCCAGAGCTGCGCGCCACCCGCACCCCTGGACACGGCTGCGGTTCGCACCGGATCGATGCACACCCGGGTGATCGCAGGCCTGGATGCAGTTGCACGTGTTCAGTACGCCGTCCATCCGCCATCGCTCGCAATCGCTGCCCCCGTGAGATTCGAGGCGTCGTCGGACAGCAGGAAGAGGATGATCGCAGCCTGCTCCCAGGGCGTGGAACCGCGATGCTCGCTGTCGGCGGCCTGCAGAAGGCTTCGCGACTTGCCGCTCGCCATGCCCGATCCGAGTCCTTTCTCCTTCGCCCATTTCACGAATTCGTAGGCGCGGCGCACCATCGGTGTCTCGGTTTGCGCCATGTTCACGGCATTGACTCTGATACCGTGCTTCGCGTAATCGATTGCTGCGTTTCGCGTCAGACCGATCACGGCGTGCTTGCTGGCGCTATACGCCGGATTGCCCGGCAGTCCGGTCAGGCCCGCGATCGAACCGACATTGACGATCGCGCCACCTTCGCCTTGCGCGACCATTTGCCGAAGCTCGGCGCGCATCGAGTTGAATGTGCCGTGGATATTCGCTGCGAACACGGCATGCCAGTACTCGTCGGTGGCCTTGTGGATGGCAGCTGGCAGAAGCCCGGCATCCCGGTCGAAATCCTGATCCCGCGTGGGCGGATTGCCATCCATCACGCCCGCGGCGTTCAGGACCATGTCGAGACGACCGTACTGAGCGACCGTATCCAACACCATCCGCTCGGCGGCCGCCGGCTGTGTCACGTCGGCAGTGATCGCGATGGCGCGGCCGCCCGCGCCTCTGATCGCCTCGACTGTGGCAAGCGTCTCCGCCTCCTTGAGGTCGACACAAGCGACGCTTGCTCCCTCGCGCGCTGCGCGCAACGCGGTGCAGCCTCCAATGCTGCCGATCGCCGCGCCGGTTACCAGCAGGACGCGGCCTGAGAATCGCCCCGGGCTGGCTGCGTCCGGCGATGTGGGGCGGATGTCGGTGGGCTTCATCACGAAGGACTCCTTGAAACGCGATCGACGCGGCGCGAAGCCGAACTAGAATGCGGTCCATCCGCCATCGGAGACGACCAGCGAACCTGTCATGTCGCTGGCCTCGGACGAGGCGACGAACAGGATCGCGGCAGCCTGCTCCCATGGCGTGGCGTTGCGCGGAATCAGGCCTGCCGATTTGCCGCCTGCGCGAACCATGTTCCCGGCATCGGGTGCGCCTGCCCGTTTCGCAAGAACCGCATCCACCGCACGTGCGAACATCGGTGTCTCGGTGGTCGCCATGTTCACGGAGTTCACCCGGATACCGTGCTGTGCGTAATCAATCGCCAGTGCGCGGGTCAGGCCGTTGACGGCGTGCTTGCTCGCAACGTAGGCAGGCGTACCTGGATTGCCGACCAATCCAGTCACCGAGCCGACGTTGACGATGGATCCCCCCTCGGCCTGCTCGATGAAGCGGCGGATCTGTGCGCGGCATGCATACATCGTGCCGAACAAGTTGACCTCGATCGTGCGCCGCAGGTAGCCATCGGTCGCCGAATGCAGGGGCGCGGGCGTATCTGTACCGCCGCCGTCCATGACACCCGCATTGTTGATCGCCACGTCCAGCCGGCCGTACACGGCAACTGTGTCGTCGACAATTCGCTGGACGTCGGCGATCGATGTGATATCAGCGCGCGTCGCTCGTGCGGTGCCGCCCTCGGCGATGATCGCTTCGGCCAGCGCGCGCACGCCGTTTTCATCGACATCCGCCAGCATCAGGCTGCCTCCCTCCCGTGCGCAACGCAGCGCTACGGCGCGGCCTATACCGTTGGCGGCACCGGTAACGAGGACAGCCTGTCCGGCGAAGCGACCGGGGGTGAATACGGATTCGTTGATAGCCGGGAAAAGGTGCATGGGGGGCCTGTCGTGCGGGGAAATCAGTCCAGCCGTGCTGGTCCCTGGCCGCCATGGGCCAGGGTGGCGCGAACGGTGTCCCGGATGGCTGCGCCAAGATCATCAGGTCCGTAGCCCAATGCTTCCATGGCGGGGATCGGGTCCAGGTACAGCAACTCGGCTTGCCAGCGCGCGACGTCCAGCGGGTCGTAACCGGTTGCCCTGCCCGCTGCGGTCAATCGTTGTCGCTGCACGCGGGCCTGCGCGAGGGCATCGTCGATGCCCTTCGGCTCGAAACGTGGGGAGAGGCCCAATGCATCGCCGAACAGGCGATAAATCTCAGCATAAGGCAGGTTCGCACCACCGATCGGATAGTGGCGATGGCCGACGACACGTTCGCACGCACCGGCTGCAGCGCAAGCCACCTGCGAAGCAGTGACGCACGCCGAGCCGCCTGACGTCACTGGCATGAGGTCCGGGTGCGCCCGCACGGCTTCGATGTAGAAGTTCCACAGCGTGCCGCGCCCAGGCGCCGCACCGAAGATGTAGGGCAGCTCGAGGACAGCGACTGCGATGTCTTTGCCGGCCAGCGCGAACGCGAGATCCGCCTGCTCCCGACGCGAACGGGGATAAGCGTTCCGCACCAGGATACGGAGATCGGGGTACACGCGATCAAGTGCGGTGTAATACGACCCGAAGATCACCAGGCGTCCCACGCAGCAGGTACGCATGATGCGCAACAGGCGGCGCATCGGTTCGACGTTCGCTTGGCGAAAGCCGTCGATCGCGGGAGAATCGAACATGGCTCGACCATCGGCACCAGCAGCATGGATTACGACATCGATACCGTCGAGCAGCCTGTGCATCGCTTCGTCGCTCGCAACGTCCGTGTCCATGACAACCGTCTCGACGCCATCGGGCATCAAGCCCGGCGCCGGTCGTTCAAGACCCACGGCGACCACGTGATGGCCGCGCTCGACAAGCTCCCGGGTGGTGAACCAGCCGAGAAACCCGGTCCCACCAATCATCACGATCTTCATGGCTTGGGTGTTTGCACGGGCACGCAGACCCGAAAGGCGATGGACGAACTCTCGCCCTGCAGGAGTCGTCGAATCAAGTGCCCGCTGGGTCGAAGCCGCCCGAAATGGGCGAGGAACCCGCACGGGTCCAGAGACGTGTGAAGCGCCGCTCAAAAGTCGATTGAAACCGTGGGAGACGTAGCCATCCAGATCGTTTCAACCAACGCGACCGCAAGGGGCGCGCCACCCTGCCCGCCGGTCACCGTGGCGATCCTGAGGTTTCAATCCACGCGCCCGCGAAGGGCGCGACGGGGACCGCAAGCCCCATCCTGTCCGGTTGTCCTGGTTTCAATCCACGCGCCCGCGAGGGGCGCGACAGGGCCTCGCCAGGCCGCATATCGGTCTCGTAGAGGTTTCCATGTACGCGCCCACGGGGGGCGCGACCGGCAGACACCGACGCGGTGAACGTCGCACAGCTGTTTCAATCCACGCGCCCGCGATGGGCGCGACAACCCGCCGGACATCATCCCGGAGATCCAGTTCATGTTTCAATCCACGCGCCCGCGAGGGGCGCGACATCAGCGTGCGCGGCTGTGCGGGCGGAGTGCCTGGTTTCAATCCACGCGCCCGCGAGGGGCGCGACAACTGGCTGCCGCCGTCGGGGAGGATCGAGGGCCTGTTTCAATCCACGCGCCCGCGAGGGGCGCGACATCGTGGACGCTTCGGGGCATCCCTTCTTCCGGAGTTTCAATCCACGCGCCCGCGAGGGGCGCGACGCGGTAGGTATCGATCCACGCCATGCATCAGCTCCCGTTTCAATCCACGCGCCCGCGAGGGGCGCGACGATCGAGTACAGGCTCCGGGTCGCCGAAGGTGAATGGTTTCAATCCACGCGCTCGCGAGGGGCGCGACGCCCTGCGTCCTGCCCAGTATTACCTGCTGACGCAGTTTCAATCCACGCGCCCGCGAGGGGCGCGACAACAAGGCTGGCGATGCGTGGGCGTTGTTCTTGAAGTTTCAATCCACGCGCCCGCGCGGGGCGCGACCGAGCAGCCGGCGGTAGCCGTCCTCCATTTCCCAGTTTCAATCCACGCGCCCGCGAGGGGCGCGACGAGCGCAAGAACCTATCTTGCTGTGCCATACGAGGTTTCAATCCACGCGCCCGCGAGGGGCGCGACGTTTCACCGAACGGGTTGACCTTGGCCATGGCGAAGTTTCAATCCACGCGCCCGCGAGGGGCACGACGAGCGCGAGCTTGCCGACCGCGAGCAGGCCATCAAGTTTCAATCCACGCGCCCGCGAGGGGCGCGACGATTCGCGCTCGAAGGCAAGCGCAAGGCGTTCGAGGTTTCAATCCACGCGCCCGCGAGGGGCGCGACCCTGGCGTCGGGCGCGGTGTCGTTCGAGGACGCCATGTTTCAATCCACGCGCCCGCGAGGGGCGCGACGGCCGAACTGGGCGAGCCCGATGCTCGAGCGGCTGGTTTCAATCCACGCGCCCGCGAGGGGCGCGACGCAGCTGCTTCTGCAGGTCGCGCAGGTCGCCGGTGTTTCAATCCACGCGCCCGCGAGGGGCGCGACTCGCGAGACAGGAGGCAGCCGATGGGCAAGGGTAAGTTTCAATCCACGCGCCCGCGAGGGGCGCGACCACCGATCGGCGACAGTGCGCTGGCGATCGATATCGTTTCAATCCACGCGCCCGCGAGGGGCGCGACGTAGCGGGTGAGGTCCGCCGCGATCTTGACGATGTTTCAATCCACGCGCCCGCGAGGGGCGCGACCGCTTTCGGGGCCTTCCACCGGAGACACCGCACCATGTTTCAATCCACGCGCCCGCGAGGGGCGCGACTCGGCGTCGCGTTCCTGTTCTGCGCCGTTGAAACCGTTTCAATCCACGCGCCCGCGAGGGGCGCGACAAATCTGCCTGTTCATCCTGAACCCGGGGACGGGGTTTCAATCCACGCGCCCGCGAGGGGCGCGACGCGCCAGACGCTCGAGCTCGTCCGGCACGTGAAGGAGTTTCAATCCACGCGCCCGCGAGGGGCGCGACGAGCCCTCGCCAGCCTGCAGCAGGTGGCGGCGATGGTTTCAATCCACGCGCCCGCGAGGGGCGCGACGCCGATGCCGATCTCCTGCAGCGCGGCACCAAACGTTTCAATCCACGCGCCCGCGAGGGGCGCGACGGACAAGCTCGAAGAGGCGCAGGCCAAACAGGCAGTTTCAATCCACGCGCCCGCGAGGGGCGCGACGGCCTGCAGGAGGTCGTGATCGCGAACGAGGTTTCAATCCACGCGCCCGCGAGGGGCGCGACCAGACGATCCTCGATCGGATCGACGCAGGCCTGATGTTTCAATCCACGCGCCCGCGAGGGGCGCGACGCGATGCCCTCCAGCGTGTGCGGCCGGGCGTACGGGTTTCAATCCACGCGCCCGCGAGGGGCGCGACACGTTGCCGCCGTCCTCGATCGCGGCGACGCATTGGTTTCAATCCACGCGCCCGCGAGGGGCGCGACCACATCAGGTCATAGATGCGCTGCACCTGGTCCTGGTTTCAATCCACGCGCCCGCGAGGGGCGCGACCTTGAGCTGGTCCTCGGCGGCCGCCTTCAGCGCGTTGTTTCAATCCACGCGCCCGCGAGGGGCGCGACACGAGAGCGCCTGGTCTGCGTTCGTCGATCGCCTGTTTCAATCCACGCGCCCGCGAGGGGCGCGACTTGCATCGCGAGCGCGACGTTCGCGGGTTTGCCGCGGTTTCAATCCACGCGCCCGCGAGGGGCGCGACCGCAATCCTTGGGGGTATGTCATGAGCAAAGAAACGTTTCAATCCACGCGCCCGCGAGGGGCGCGACGGGCGGCTGCGCCACCGCACAAGAGACCACGCTGGTAGTTTCAATCCACGCGCCCGCGAGGGGCGCGACACGTTCGAGGTTGCCGCCTGACGCACGCGCAGGCGAAGTTTCAATCCACGCGCCCGCGAGGGGCGCGACTCGACGGGCAAGCCTGGCGGCAAACGCACGGGCGAGTTTCAATCCACGCGCCCGCGAGGGGCGCGACATCGCGTGCAGGCCTGCCTTACGGCCGTCTGTCATGTTTCAATCCACGCGCCCGCGAGGGGCGCGACCGATCCGCCCAAGCCGATGGACTTGGCGTCGGCACGGTTTCAATCCACGCGCCCGCGAGGGGCGCGACATCGAGCGCTCGGGCAGCTTCTACCTGGCCAATGCGTTTCAATCCACGCGCCCGCGAGGGGCGCGACGGGCCAATCCGGACGTGGCCAACGCTGCATGCGGCGTTTCAATCCACGCGCCCGCGAGGGGCGCGACGGGCACCCCGGACGCCTCTGGATGCCAGCCGAGCGCGTTTCAATCCACGCGCCCGCGAGGGGCGCGACCGCAAGTCAGGCGCGGCCGTGAATAGTTGATCGTAGTTTCAATCCACGCGCCCGCGAGGGGCGCGACGCAGTGCCGGGAAAGTTACGAGACCGGCAAAGACGGTTTCAATCCACGCGCCCGCGAGGGGCGCGACGCCCGGAACAGGGCCGAGACGTGAATGCGCACGGTGTTTCAATCCACGCGCCCGCGAGGGGCGCGACACCAAGATGCTGCAGACGATTTTCGGCGTGAAAGGGTTTCAATCCACGCGCCCGCGAGGGGCGCGACTGATCGCCGGCAGTCTTTCGAGCACGATTTTCAGTTTCAATCCACGCGCCCGCGAGGGGCGCGACGCCGAAAGCAATGACGCCGAAACAGGTCCGCGAAGCGTTTCAATCCACGCGCCCGCGAGGGGCGCGACGTTCTGCCGGCTGCCCGATGGTGGTCAGCAGTACGAGTTTCAATCCACGCGCCCGCGAGGGGCGCGACTCTTTGACGGGAATGTCATAGAGCGACGGCACGAAGTTTCAATCCACGCGCCCGCGAGGGGCGCGACCTCGCCATCATAAGCTCTTGATCTACCGGGAGGCCTTGGCCGGCTTCCGCGAACCGCATGCCAAATGGCAGCAGATGGCACTAGGGTTTGGGCAGGAGCACCGCTCTACCAAGCCAGATCAATGACTTGTGAATGCGCGAACCTCCCGGCTCGATGCCGGACGCTTGGGGTTCGCGGGTCAATAGATGAGGGGGCCGGACAAGTCCACGGCCGCCTTGGCTCCGATGTGTTCGATCTTGCCCCGCCAGTTCGCGCCGAGGAAGTAGAAACGCAGACTGTCGTGCGCGGGGTCGATAAGGTCGCACAGGCGTTGGCGCAGCAGGGTCCATTGTGCAGGGTTCACCTCGATCTCGAACACCGAGTATTGAACACGCTGCCCGAAATCACGGCACGCCTTGGCGACACGCCGCAGGCGGGCCTTGCCGCCGTCATCGGTGGTGCTCACGTCATAGCTGACCAGGACCATCATGCGGTTTCTTCCCTTGAGGCGATTGTCCGATTATTTCCAGAGGAAAGGCGGATACCCGTCCAGGTCACCGCGCAGATGTCGCGCCAGGAGTTGTGCCTGAAGGTATGGCAGGAGGCCTATCTGCACCTTCTCGCCGATGAAGGGGTGCCCGAGTTCTTCGCGCTTTCGTTCCTGATAGGCGACGAGCACAGCCTTTCTCGATTCGTCGGTCAATGTGACGGCACCGCTGTCCAGCGTACGGAAGTCACGGGCGCACAACTGCTTGCGATTGATGAGCGAGAGCGCGAGCCTCTCTCCCAGCAGCGGCCTGAATTCTTCCGCCAGATCCAGCGCCAGGCTGGGGCGCCCAGGCCGATCGCGATGCAGGAAGCCGACCGCCGGATCGAGGCCGACCGTTTCGAGCGCGCTGCGGCAGTCATGTGTGAGGAGGGTGTACAGGAAGGACAGGACCGCGTTGAACGGATCGCGGGGCGGCCTGCGATTGCGCCCGGAAAACCTCAGCGCCGGCTCGGCCACTGCGATGAGCTGGTCGAAGACCGAGAAGTACGCCTGCGCGGCTTCACCCTCCAGCCCGCGCAGGACATCGATATCCAATTCCTGCAGCATCCGCCGAGGGATGCGCTTGAGGCGTTGTAGCGCATGGCGGAACGCGGGTGCGTCCGCCAGCCGCTCGCCCCGATCGCGCCAGCCGCGCGACAGCACCGCCCGCTGATTATGGATCTTGCCTGCAAGCAGGTTCCTGACGATCGCGGCGCATCCCGCCTGATCATCGCTGCATCGATACTGCGCGCGACGCAACAGCACGTTGCCGGAGACAGGGCCTTCGACCCGCGCCATGAAACGACCGTTCGGCGTGAGATACGTCACCGTGATGCCTTGCGCCATGCAGAAACCCAGCAGTTGCGGCGAGACGCCGATGCGGCCAAAGCAGACCAGGCCTTCGAGCATGTGCACGGGAATGCGCGCGCGTTCCTGCTGCTCGACCTCCATGACAACGTTCGCGCCGTCCTTGCGCAGCCAGGCGCCTTCGGTGGTGGCGTAGAGGGTGTTGAGCTGTTTGCGCATCTCAGGACTCCAGCCGGGCGCGCAGCCAGGCATCGACGGTTTCTGCACGCCCCAGCAGTCGCGGCTGACACAGGTCGATCAGCGAACAGGCATCGCAGCGACGCGATTCGTAAGTCGCCTGCGGCGTTCGGCGCGCGGCCAGCATCGCCTGGACATCGCGCACCACGCCCTCGGTCAGCGCACGCAGGGCAGGATCAAACGCGACCTCTCTCCTGCGTCGGGTCTTGCCGTAGAACAGGGCACCGGACGGCACCGACCGGCCGAGCATGTCTTCGAGGCACAGGGCCTGCGCGCACAGCTGGATCTCGTCGGCACGGTGCGCCTTTGGGCGACCGCGCTTGTACTCGATCGGGAAGGCACGCTCGCTACCCTCTTCCCGATGGAATTCCACCACGTCGGCGACGCCAACCAGGCCCAGTGCACGATGCGACAGCGGCAGCGCGGTGACGGTACGTACGCCACGCCGACGCTCGGCCTGCGGCCGATCCGCCTGCGCGTGGAGCAGGCGGCCTTCGGCGGTTTCACGATTCTCGGCCCAGACCCGCTCCAGATGGATCAACGCGCACTGCCGGGGACAGTAGACGTAATGCTGGAGCGCGGAAATCGGAATGCTGTCGTCGTCCTCCATGTCCGCGCTCCTGTCCCTGATGCCCCTGTGATCACAGCACGTCGACGATCTCGACCCCGTCCGGCAGTCCGTCGCGGTCGATCCGCACGCTGTAGTCGGAAAAACTGCGCGCTGGAGCATCGCCATCGCCATTGCGCGTCACCGCCACGCGTTCGAACAGCGCATGGGCCGGCGCATTGCCCATCGGATGCGCATGCTTGAAGGCGATCAGGCGCCGCGCCGCCATCTCGCCGCGCGCGGCGGAACGGTCGTGCTCGAACAGGTTGATCAGCGAACGCCACAGCAGCGACAGGTCGTCCTCGGAGAACCCGGTCCGCTCGGCGAGCTTGGCGGAGACGAAGCCATGGGCGCGATACAGGCCATAGGGCAGGATGTGCTTGCGGCCCATTTCACGATCCTTCTTTTCAGCGTCTTCTACGCTGGTTACAGCAACGCGAGTGATCGACACTTCGAGCGGCACCACGGGTTCGATCGAGGTAGCGAAAGCCAACTGCACCGGGCCACGCACCTGACCAGTGTTGACTTTTGTTGTCATCACGGCACCAAAAGTGCGGACATCGAAAAAGTTTCCGCACATCCACGCAGTCAACTCGCGCGCCTTGCCCTCATCTTTCGGCAGCTTTTTGTACTCCTCTTTCTTATCTGCCGGAATGCCAAGAGCCTCCCATGCCAGAAGGTGCTGATTATTCAGGATCTTCCCCTCTTGCACGTAGATGCCGTAACCGGACACGCCCTCCTTCTCCAGCGCCACGTAGTTGCGGATCTTGCGCTTGAGCGCGACATCGGTGACGAGGCCGCGATTGGTCTCGGGGTCCAGCCTCGGCAGGTTGCCGGCGTCGGGGTCGCCGTTCGGGTTGCCATTAGCAACGTCGAACAGATAGACGAATTCATAGCGGTTCTGGATCGCGGTCATCACTCTTCTCCAATGTCGTCGTGGTCGTCCTGGGCCGGCGCGTCATTGCGGGTGAACCGCGCCTGGGTCTGGTGGTAATAGCCGATGGCGAAATTGCCCTGCGACTCGATGCGCAGGCTGCGCGGGAAGCCATCGAGCAGGGCGATGGTCTCGCCGATGTCCTTTTCGATGTTCACCGCCAGACGGGGCTTGTCCTTGCGCAACCTGCCCAGGTGGTTCTGGGTGTTGCGCAGCAGCACCGGGAAGACGCTGGCAGGCGTGGCCGAGGCGGCGCCGTAGTAGCGGTCGCGGATGGTGGCGTTGAGCTTGTCGCCCAGCGCGGCGCGCTGGGCGTTCTCCAGCAGCGAGAACAAGCGGCCCAGCACATAGCCGCTGTCTTTGTTGGCAGTATCGAGACTCACGGGAGGACTCCTGTCTTGGGAATGCATTCGGGAACGGCGGGCGAGCACGGCCTTGCACAGGGCGGCACGGATACCGGACACGTCGTGGTCGGCACGCATGCGCATCACCAGCACGTCCAGCAGACTCTGGGGATAGGCGGTGCCGGCGAGGATCGCGCGGGTCATTTCGCCCGCGAGCAAGGGCGGCACGTCTTCGCTCTTGGACTTGCCGTCACGGCTGGGCGCGGTGGCCAGCAGCAACCGCCACAGCGGGGGCCAGGTTTTCCACGGCGCCGGCTGCAGATCGAGATCGCGGTAATGGTCGGCGAGGCGCTCGGTGAACCTGAGCATGTCATCGGTCAGCCAGAACCGGATCGACAGCCGCGACGCGTTGGGCGCGAGTCCGAGGATGTGCAGGCGCGTTCCCGGGGTCAGGCCCGGGTCGAGATCCGGGCGCGCTTCCAGCGCACGCACCTGGGCCAGCACGTTGCGCAGTCGTTCGGTCTCGGTGCCATCGTTCGGCGGGTCCATCAGCAGATCGAACAGGGTTTCCGCCGCCTGCGCGCTGGCATCGTCGGCGGCGGTCGCCCAGAACACAACGGTGGCGTCGCCGATCTGCAGCCGCTGGCGGTTGTCCGGGTCGCGGCGCAGCAGATGGTTCAGGGCCGTGGTGTAGCCGAACGCGGCCTGCTCCGAAATCGGCGCGTTCTCACCCTGCGCCTTGCCGTAGGACGTGAAGGCGTCGAGGTTGAAGGAGACGATCGATGCACCGGCAGTCTGCGCACCGTTCACGCCCTTGATCGCCGGATGCAGCCGCGCTAAAGGCAGGTATTGGCCGGTGACCAGGCACATGCCTGTGCGGGCGGCATCGGCCTCGTCGCCGGATCGCTGCAGCAGTGCAAGTGCCGCCGGGCGGTCGTGGATGTAGCCGCGCTCGCCATCGAGGCGGAAGACCATGTTCGCGTCCAGCATCTCCGGCTTGAAATGCGGACTTTCGGCGAATGCTGCGGGCGTCCATGCAGCGAGGAAGGCAGCAAGCGCGCGCAGCCCGGGATCGTCGGTCCCATCCAACAGCGCCAAATGCGTGTCCCTGAACGCGGCATGCTCCTGGTCGGCGCGCTTGCTGGTCGAGCTGACGCCGAGGACATAGCTGGTCTTATCCCACAGGAGGAACGGACTTACTCCCGTGCCGGGTCGTTTGAACGATGCAGGCACACTCAGTGGTTTCGGAAACAGTTTCTTGCCGGACTGTTCGCGCAGGTCGTCGACCGCAACCAGCGCACCAGTCGCGTCCAGCACCAGCGCATACGAGATCTTCTCCACGCTGTAGCCAGGCGCCGAGATACTCGACCCGCCAGAGGCGCGAAGCCTTTCGTAATAGTCGTTCAGTGCGGTCAGGATCATTCCCGCACCTCCGGCCCCTCGAACGGAGGTACCTCGATCAGGCCGTCAAGCATGCGCGCGCGGAAGAAACGCGGCGTCTTGCCATTGGCGAAGTCGATGTCGTGAAGCATCCAGCCCAGATCGCGCTCGCCGTCCAGCGCAGGATCGCGGGACGGCGCTTCGGCGCCGTCTTCGAGCAGCGCGAACGCGGCCGGAAACTCACGCGTGCCCAGGCAGGGCGCGTGGAAGGTCTGGCCGCGACGTGCACGCCGATTGAAGGTGTCCAGATGCTTGCCGACGTTGTCGTCCGGCCCGGCGCGGTCGGTCAGTTCGAAGTGCGCGTGGACCACATAGGCCACGTCGCGTAACACGGTGGCGGCGCGCTGCTGGCGGTCGTCCTCGACCACGGCCGCGAGGCCGTCGATGCGCCCCGCCTTCATCGCCTTGGCGACTGCGGCCTCGGAGAGCTTGCCGCCCACCTCGTTGCGCCGGATCGACTCGAACCGGATCGGCTTGAGCACCTGGATGCGATCCACGCACCAGCGGATCGCCGGTTTCCAGTGGATCGCTTCCAGGATGCCGCGCGCGGCCGAGGGGGTGATGACGTCATAGGACACGCGCTCGACCTTCATTTCCGGCCGGGTGAAACAGGCGCGTTCTCCCCAGATGTGGAGGCGGATGCCGTAGCTCATCGCGGTGATTCTCCTTGCATGTTTGGCTTCACCAGATATTCGATTCGGCTGAAATCACTTCCTGCCCTTCTAGACGCACCCCGAACCTCCGGTCGTAATGCCCCGCCAGCATCAGCCGCATGAACTGGTCGCCGTAGCGCTCGGGCTGGATCGGCTGCACCGCGCCGAGGGCGCGCAGCGCAGCGAAGGCGGCCTCGGGTAGCTGCACCAGATAGGGCTGCAGGCGACGAGCGATCACGCCGACCCGGGGCGCGGGATCGACCGCAAGCAGGTCCTCCAGGGCCCGACCTGCGGTCGGGCTGGGTACGACCCGGCCGTCAGCGTCCAGCTCGAACGGCACGATCACCGGCCGCTGGGTGTTCTCGATCATCCTGAACCTGGTGGCCAGGGTCTCGAACGGCAGGTTCCGGGGGCCGCAATCCTTCAGCAGTGCCATCAGGGATGCCTGATCGAGGCCCTTGTCGCCCTTCTGCCAGTACATCTCCAGAAAATAGTCGCGCACCGCATCCAGACCGAGCAGATCGTCGGCACGGCGGCGGGCGACGGCGCGGTACGCCTGCGCGTAGCGCGCCAACTCATGCGGCGGCTTGAAGTCCGGCGAAGCGAAGACCAGCACCTCGCTGTCGTCGCGCGAGCGTCGTCCTTCGCGATTGCACCGTCCGGCCGCCTGGGCGATCGCGTCCAGCCCGGCTTCCGCGCGCAGGACACAGGGAAAGTCCACGTCCACACCGGCCTCGATCAGCGAGGTGGAAACGACCCGGCAGGGTTCGCCCGCCGCGAGCCGGCGCCGGACCTCAGCCAGCACCGCGCTGCGATGGCGTGCGTGCATCAGGGTACTCAGGTGGATCGCGCCGGGCAATTCGGCGATACGGTCGTACAAGGCACGCGCATGCCGGCGACTGTTGACGATGCAAAGCGCCTGCGGCCGTTCTCGCAGCAAGGTAGCGAGCGCTTCCTCGTCCTGCGCACCAATGTCGTGCACGCTGACCCGGGCCAGCCGGCGATACAGCGCGGGCGGATCGGGCACCAGTTCGCGCACGTCGGCGAAGCCGCCCTCGAATCCATCCTCGCGCCGCAGCGCGGGCTGGGTGGCGGTACACAGCACGATGCTGGTGCGATAGTTCAACGCCAGTTCGTCCAGCGCAGCCACGCAAGGTCGCAGCATGGCCGGCGGCAGCATCTGCGCCTCGTCGAGCACGACCACGCTGCCGGCGATGTTGTGCAGCTTGCGGCAGCGCGCCGGGCGGTCGGCGAACAGGCTTTCGAAGAACTGCACGGCGGTGGTGACGACGATCGGCGCATCCCAGTTCTCCATCGCGCGGCGCAGCTTGTCGCGGGACTCCGCCGCCTGTCCGGCGTCGTCGGGCAGCGCACTGTGGTGTTCGAGCACGGCCGCCTCACCCAAGTCGCCGAACGCACGGCGGAACACCGCCGCGTTCTGTTCGATGATGCTGGTGAAGGGAATGACGTAGATCACCCGGCGCAGGCCGTGTGCGATGGCATGTTCCAACGCGAACGCCATCGAGGTGAGGGTCTTGCCCCCGCCGGTCGGCACGGTCAGCGAAAACAGGCCCGGCGCATCCTCGGCGCGAGCGCGCACCGCGCCGAGGACCTCCTGGCGCATGCAATGCACTTCGCTGTCCCGACCGGAATCCCGCAACTGGGCCAGGTAGGCGTCGAGCCGCTCGCGCAGGGCCTCCAGCGACGGTGGCGGCGCGGCGTCTCGGGCTTCGCGCCCTTCAACACGGCGATAGAACGCATCGGTATCGAGGTAGTCGGCATCGACCAGCGTGGAAAACAGCATCCGTGTCAGGAACGCCAACTGGAAGCCGCCCCGCGCGGAGACCGGTTTCAACTGCAAGGCGGCGGCCTTCACGGCATCGGCAGGCGGCAGCGTGAGTTCTTTGCGCCAGGCCTCCTGCAACGAGGGCAGAGTCTTGGTCAGGCGGTCGGCCAACGCCGTGCGCCCGCCCTCGCCGCCGGCACCATTGGCCAGACCGGCATGGTGCCCGGCGATGGTGTAGGCGATCAGGTAAGGCAATTGCCCGAGCGTCGCGTAATGCGCCAGCGTCTCCCGCGCACCGTGGGTCGCATGATCGACTTTGACGCCCTGCCCTTCGAGCCTCCGCTGGAAGTCGTCGGTGTATTTGCCGAGGTCATGCATCAACCCAGCGACTTCGGCCATGGCGCCTGCGCCAAAGACATCCGCAGATGCACGCGCTCTGCGGCCGACCTCGCCCAGATGCCCGGCCAGCGAGTGCCAGTCACCCTTGTCCCTGCGATCCGTGGAATGCGCGTAGAACCCCGGCATGGCACCTCCCCTTGTGGCGACCATTCTTCCCTGTCCTGTCGAGACAGAGACTATATGGCGGAGAACGCTATGCGCAACCTGTCTCATAGGATGAGACAGATGCGCCAACAACCATGCAAGAAACAGGAAGCCCGCTTGGTTCGCGGGCTTCCTGTGGATGTTGCTTACTATTTCCGTCACCCAGCAATCACTTCATTTGGCAAGGCGGCCCGGGACACTCCCGGAGACGAGAGCTTCCGCGTTGGAACAGGGGATGCGGAATGCCCAGGGCCGCCTATGGTTGCAACTATAGACAAGGTGTTGCGCAGGCGCCCCAGCGCGTCGTACTCGTGGCGGGCCTTGCGGCCCAGCCGATCGGTCTCCCGTGTCAAGCTGTCTTCGGCATTATGAATTCCCGGGGGTCGGAATGCGGCGGCATCCGCCATGCGGGTGCCGCCCTACGATTACGTCTTACGGCCTTGCCTCTTTACTACTTGATTCTATAGACCGTGAGCAACTTCAAAGTCGACTCCTCAAGATAGTAGCAATAGGTTGCACTCACCACTTCCTGGGAGAGAACGGAATAGCACGCTTCCCAATAAATTTTCTCTCGTAGCGCCGAACGAACCCTTTCGGCGTGCGGGCTGGTGACGGATTTGGCCATAGCTCTTTGCTCACCAAACGCCATCAAATTTATTGAAGCAAGAGAATACTGACTCAGATCAACTCCATCGCTACTGGCGAACTTCATTGACGCTTCTGCTGCAACGATGGCTCGCATCATCGGTCTTTTCGCATCATCGGCAGCGCAAGAAGAAATCATCGCTATTGAAAATAAAAAAATTACGTATCGATTTTTCACTTCAACCTCCCTCGATTAATTGTGCCGACAGGACTGTTTGCCGTATATGAAATCAACCAACCTTCCGGGGTTGCCAAGAATCCCATGAAATTTTGATCACCGGTGTTTTTCGCACCAAGATTCGTAAACCACTGATCATTAGTGCTGAAAATTTCTGCGTCACTATCACGTAGTCCGTCTGGCGCGCCATGTGTATGCCACCATGCCGCCGGTCTAGCGCATCGCGGGCACCGCCTATATCCCGGGGGACATATGGTTGACTTCCACTACGTCTCCTTCGCAAGGAAGAACTTTCCAGTGAAGTTGTCTTGGCAAACAAGGCCGCAAACCTCCTTGTCGATCTCTCGGGAACGATCGAGCACTTGCACTAAAATGCTGCGGACAGCTTCTTCATGGGTGTCGAATCGCTGCTTTAAAAAAATTTGCGCTTGCATGGCGCACGCTAAAAATGGCTGCCGAGCTGACGCTCAGCAGCCTTCAATTTCCGCATAATCTACGGAAGAAAATCCACAATTACTCGCTAAATTACTTGACAGTGTATTTCGACAAGTAATTCATACTGCCACTCTCGAAGTAGTAGCAGTAGGTGGCACCAAGCGCCATATCAGACGTTATCAAATAGCACGCCTCCCAGTACCTTTTCCCCCTCAGCTCATCTCTAACAGATGAAGTATATGGGTCTTTTGCAAGATCATTTGCGGCACTCATTCGGCCATTCCTTAAAAGCCGAACCGATTGAAGAGAGTACTTCTCAAGATCGACGGAGCTGGACTTTGCCATATCAAAAGCCTTGCCAGCTACAACCACAATCTCTTGCGGCTCTTCCTCGACGGCACTAACACACCCAGAAGAGAGCATCATTAGAAAAATCGCTACGCTAGTCGCCGCCCTCATTAGAGCCTCCCATGATTAATTTGCCCGACCTGAGTACCGTACATGTAGCTCACCAAAAAACCTTTTGGTGTTCCGAGAAAACCCATGTACCTATCATTTTCAGTTATGCCAGCAGCCCAATTTACGGCAGCAACATCACTCTTTTCCTCACCGCTGCTGAACACCTCAGAGTAATCTCCATCTGGCGCACCGTGCGTGTGCCAAAAAGCGACAGAAACCGAGCACGGAGGACAATCTTTGTCCCAAGGATTACATGACGTGGCATCACCAAGCGTGGCATCGCCTATAAAAACCTTGCCAGTTTTTTTATCTCGGCATAGTTGACCACATATTTCAATGTTTTTGTCTCTTGAACGAATATAGACCGCTGCCAAGACTGTCCTGGCAGCTGTTGTCAAACTGTCAAATCTTCTCCTATCTGGCGCACAGAGCTCACATCTATCCGCTGTCACATGAACACCCACACCATCTTCCGGACTTAAACCCAGTCTATCAATAGAAATCACCGGCCTGCTTTCAGCATAATCGTACGTTGCCAAACCACCACTCAATCCGATCGGGTCACTCTGTATGTAGCGGCCAGCACCCGAATCATAGTCTCGGAAATAGTTGTAACTCATCCCAGTCGCGCTGTCATACCGTTGACCCGGGAAGCGCATGTCAAACTCGAACGTCGTGCCATCGCCATCCGCATCCTGATTCGGAGCGCTGTCACCGAAGGCTTCGCCCTCCAGACTCCAGGTCCACACGGCGACATTGCGCGCCGGATCGGTGACCACGCGCGGCGTGCCGAGCGCATCGGCTTCGATGTAGTACAGCTTCTGGTTCGCGCCCGCGCCGACCAACAGGCCGACCGGGAGGTCGTCCATCCAGATCGCCTGCTGGATCGGCTGGCCGTTGCTGTCGTAGTCGCCGATCCATTTGCCGTCGTCATCGTACAGCGTGGTGATCGACTGACTACCGCCGCTGCGGTACACCCGTTCGCCCTTGCCGTTGTACAGGTAGTCCATGGCGACGACGCCATCGTGCCTGACCTGGCGCATGCGGCCGGCATCGTCGTACGCGAACTCGCGCTCGACCTGCGCCAGAGAATGCACGCCGCCGTCGGTGGAAGCACCGCCTACCGACTCTGTCTCGCCCGGAGGTGGATCAATCGGAATCGGGCCCGGATCGCCGGGCCCCGGGTTCTCTTCCATGCAATCGCCACACCCACCCGGCGGTGTGCCCTGACTTCCCGTACCGATACGCGTGGTGTTACCCGCGACATCGTACTGACGTGCGACGCCGGCCACACTCGCCAACCAGTGCCTCCCCGACACATAAGCGTAATCCTGGCCGGCCGTGCCGTCTGTGCGCCGAGAGCGGTTGCCGGTCTTGTCGTAGGCGTAAGCCTGCAGCACCGCATCCGTGGCGCCATCGCGCACTTCGGTCAGACGATTCAAGCCGTCGTAGCGGTACTTGCGACGAGCCGGATCGACCTGGTTCGCACGACGCAGCGATTCGAGGTTGCCCGCCGCGTCGAACCAGTAGCCGATGCTGAGCCCCCCTGGCCCGCTGGTCTCGATGAAACCGGGCTGGTAGTTCTGGTTGCGCGAGCGGCGCATGACGCGGCCATTGCCATAGGTCCACTGGCTGACCGGGCCGAACGGGTAGTACACCGCGCCGGAGAGCAGTGTCTGTACCTGGCCGTTCGCCAGGGTGACCGTGATCGAACTGACTTGCCGCAGGTTGTTGCGGTTGATGTTCGTCTTGGCACCGTCGGGATACGTCAGTCCGTAAAGGTGTCCATCGGCGGGACGCGGACGCAGCAGGTAACCGTTACCGACCGCGCCCGGATATGCGCGCTGGTAGGCCAGCACGAAGGTGCGGCCCTGCGTCGACTGCAGGCTGCGCGTGAGGTAGCCGAACCGGTCGTAGCAGTACAGCGTGCTGCCGCTGGCATCGTTCATGCGCGCGAGGCGGCCCAGATGGAAGCGTTCGATGGCCGGGCATTCGGCAGGGGACGTATCGTAGACGAAACCAGTGTTGCGGCTGTTGTCCGGATAGGCCACCGAGGTGATGCGGTTGAGCACGTCATAGCCGTATGTGGCGGTGATGCCACGGGCATCCGTGCGGGTCTTGAGGTTGCCCGCTTCGTCGTAGGTCGTGGTGGCCACACCCGTGTCCGGGCTTTCCTGCCTCACCAGATCACCGAAGCCGTTGTATTGGTAGCTGGTCGGCAGGCCATTGGGATCCAGCACCTGCGTCACCCGGTCCTGCGCGTCGTACTGGAACTGCGTGCTGGCAGCCACGCCATCCACGTCCTGTAGCGTGTTGCGCAGGCGCCCCAGCGCGTCGTACTCGTGCCGCGTCTTGCGGCCCAATCGGTCGGTCTCCAGCGTCAGGTTGTCTTCGGCGTCATACAGAAACGTCGACGCACGGTTCTGGGCATCCAGTTGCTGATGCAGATTGCCCAGCATGTCGTAGGTGCGCGACAACGTGCGCAGCAGGCTGCCGCTCGCGTCCTGCACGTCCTCGCGAACACGCTCGCCTGCGGCATTGAGGACAAAGCGCATCCGGTTGTCATTGCTGTCGACGATACCGGTGAGACGCTGCACTGCGTCATACTCGTAACGCGTGATCACACCGTCGGGTAGGCGGACCTCCTGCACGGCGCCGACCGCGTTGTAGGCGATGCGGGTGACTTGGTCGTCGGACTCGACTTCATTGTCCGCACCGCGCACCTTGCGGGTCAGCACGCGACCGTGCGGGTCGTACTCGATATCGGTCTGCACGCCGTTGATGTCACGGATGGACTGGACACGCCCCATGCCGTCATGGCGAAGGACTTCCGCCGTCTGACCCAAGGCGTTCGTCGTCTTCCACAGGTCGCCCTTGCGGTAGGCGCACGCGGTCGGACTGGTCGCACAACCGGCATCATCCGCCATGCGGTAGGTGAAATGGGTGGTATCGGCAGTCCCGATGCGCGGGCCATCCACTGCGATGGTCAGGCCCACCATCGGACAGGTGCCCGCGCTTACATCCGATGCTTCGCAATACCGAATGAACGCGCTGCGCGAGGCGCCTGTTGCGGGGTCAAGCATCCTGCTTGAAGCAACCTGGCCACGACTGTTGTAGGTCCACTGACTCTGCGCCACGAGCGCACCGGTACGATCCTTGACGCGCTGCTCGGTGACCAGACCCGTCACTGGATCGTGATCGAACTCCTCGCTGCGTTGCTCGTTGGTCCCGACCGCCAGCGTCACCGAGGTGCGATGCGCACCTGTGTAGCCGTACTCGGTGACGATGCCGCGACGGTCGGTACTGCGGATCAACTGCCCACTTGTATTGTACTCCGAGCCGTCCTGCCCACTCTGCCCAGCACTCTGGATGCTGGTGACGCGGCGATACAACCCGGGCTGCATGGTGTACTGCAACTGCTCCCCCGTCTCGTTGAGGAATGTCGCCTGGGTCTCGCTGCCGTAAGACACCGTTGTGACGTTATTGGGACTACCAAAGACGCGGCTCTCCAGCACACGGCCGCGCGCGTCGTACTTGAAAGATGCATAGCGAACATTGCCCTCGATACTGATCCCGGTCAGATGGTGTCGCTGGCTGGCATCGCCGATCAATCCGGGCTCGGCATAGTGATAGCGCCGGATTCGCTCATCGGGGTAGACCACTGCCGTCAGGTTGTTGTTGGCATCATGGGTGTAGTACACCGACGAGCCATCAGGCAACTGGATCGATTTGAGCAGCTTTGCAGCGTCGTACTGGAAGCGCAGCATGCGCCCCTGCCCATCGGTCGCCGTTGCCAGCAGGCCGTTGGCGTAACCGAGCGTCACGTCCAGGCGAGGATCGGACGGATGAATGACCTTCAGCAGCCGGCCATTGACATCGTATTCGCGCTGTTCGCCATCCGGCTGCCGCAAGCGCCAGCGGACCGTTCCAGAAGAGAAGGTTTCCAGTACCTTGCCGGTTGAGTTCTCGCCGCGAAGCTTGCTGAACGACATGCCGACGAAACTTTCATACACGCCGGTTTCATCGATCAGACCTGCAGGATTTGTCGTGCCCGGAATACCCTGTATACGATCGTCGTAGGAGTGACTCCACCCAATTGCCGAACCGATGTTGTTCCGGAACTGATGCGTTGCGTGGTAATAGCGAGTGAACGTTCTCCCGGCGAACTGGAAGTCCGGTTCCTGCCGCGCCTTGTCGCCCGTCGTCGGATAGCAAGGATCATTGCTTCGCTTGCCCGGGCAGCTTTTCACCTGCTGAACGGGGCCAGTGATGACCGCGCCACCGGTGTACTTGCACAGCACGGGCAATGTCAGATCATTGTTCCCGTCGTTCGGCGTGCCGTCTTCAAGCTTGCTCCAGCCAGTGCCGCTGGGACAGACGAACCCGGCTTCCATCTGGATCTGAATCGTAGTCTGACCGGGTGTTCCATTGCAGTCGTAGCTGACGGTGTAGTTGCGGTTTCCATAGACGACCGTGCCATACGAGATGGTGAAAGGTACGTCGCCGATGACTTCCTTGTAAGGATCAGGGCGATTGATTGAAGCCTGGACCGGCTGCCCCACCGTGCAGCCGGGATGCTTGTTCACGATCTGGGAGTGGAGGATTGATTTCACCTGCTCCTCGTCGGAGCACCAATGACTCTTCCCTGGATTGACGTCGCTTCCCTTCGTGCAACCGCTGAGGTCATACCCGGCACTGACGACAGGATAGAAGCTCGGCGTCGAGAGCGTCGCCGCCGGCTGATCCTTGACACCGTAGCGGTACTCGGCACGCCCCGTATTGGGAACCTGCAGGACATTCGGCGCCATGGGCTCAAGCAAATTCGCGATGGCTGCATTCACAGGTGCGGAGCGCATGGCCTGTTCGGCCTTGTCGAGCGAATCGAAAGTACAGTCCTGCCCGTAGCAGAATTCAGGCGGCGCAGGAGACGACACCTGGGCATAGACCACTGCTCCGGCACCGATTGCAAGCAGAAGGGCGGCGGATGCGCCACCCCATCGCCATGCCCGAGGTGTGACGCGACCGCTCAGGTCGGCACGCTTCTGTCTTTGAGTCATTGTGTATTCCCTGTTATGCGATCAACTCACCATGCGATCAACCGGCGTAGACACGCACGTCGACCCACTGATCAGGCTCGCGATTCCGAAGCCCGCCTGTATACCATTCATTCGCCGAAAATCAATTCGCCGGCAAGTAACGCCCGTGCCGGTCGAGGCAATGCTGTAGCGACCAGTCACCAAGTCTCGCAGTCGCCCGACTCATCTGTTGAGACATCCGCGGACCAGTTCCTCCGTCACTCCTTTCCAACGTGGATGACGCCGATTCGGTGTTAGCGCTCCTTTTCAACAGAAGAGACAGAGCAAGAGAAACAGCAGCATCATTGCCACACTTCCAATCCAGTCCACACACCTCAGCCATACCTCCTCTTTCGTCATAGACTGCTTCAAGCGGCCATCCGAGCCGAAACGGCCCGGTTCGCGCGGTGCAGCCACGCCGAGAAGGGAGCAGGTGGCAAGCGCCGGCCGCTTGCGGCCAGACGGTCCAGGTAGACCTCCTCTCTCAACACCGGAATTGACCCTGGCGCATCAATAGATACTTTCATCTGGCGGCGCTGCATGGACTGCGCACTCAGGAAGGTTGGGCGGAAGCGCACCAGGACGCGCGCGTCGCCCACGGTGAAGTCGTCGCCGCTGAGCAGAGTCAGCAGGTAGAACCGCTCGCCACCCGGCAATGTCGCAGGACGAACCGCATGCGCGTTGCACGCAACAGCAAGCCGTTCGGGGGCCAGCACGCCAATCAGGACGTGGTAGCGCAGGCGGTCGTAGACGGTGAGGCAGGTGTCGTCGCCGAGGTAAATGCTCTCGCCGACGCGGCGGGTCAGGGTCAACATGGATGATGCGTCCTCAGTTCAGGAGGCAGGCGGTCGCTGCCGCAGTGGCGATGACCACGGGAATCTCGCTGTCATCATCCTGCTCGTACGCCAGACGCAGCGGCCCCGCACCCATGACGCCGATGTGGATGTAATCCTGGTAATCGCCGGCCTCGGGAGCAACCTCGCCGGGCATCCACAGCCCGACCTGCAGGCCGCCGACATGGAAGGAGCGGATGCCCTGCAACGAGAACAGGTAGGAGCAAAGCCCGTCCGACAACGCCACAGGCTGCAGGCAGGCTCGGTCGAACATCACGGGCTGATCCAGCGGGGCCACAAGGGACACCGCGACTCGCTGCCCCATCCGGGCGGCCAGAGTGATTCGGACGCCTTGGCCCAGGCGGATGACGCCGCCGATCCGGCATGTCAGTACCAACACGCGACACCTCCTGTGCGACGGGCCGTCCGAGGCTGGCGGACCGTGGTGGAGGCAAATAGTTATCGACGTTAACGTATTGTGTCAATAGTATGCAGATATAAGGTAGTCTATCGTTATGCCCCTGGTTAGCACCTTGAGTCCTCTCATGAACAAGTATTCCCAAGCTTTCGCCGACGCGATGAAGCGCACAGGCATCCGCAACACCGTGGTCGCGGCGCACGTCGGGAAGGTCGGCAACAACTGCGTTGCGCAGTGGCGAACGGGGCGACGGCCGATCCCTGCGGAACATGCGCCGAAAGTGGCCGCGCTGCTCGGCACGCTGCCCGAAGAAATCAGTGAATCCTACGACCGCCTGCGCAAGGCTGGCGCGTTGCTGCCCGATGCGATTCCGGGCAGCAACATGCCGCCGGGCGGGCATCTGGTGCTGGCGCAACTGGAGGACTTCGGACGCGAAGCCGACCAGCCGCGCATCTGGCTGCCGGAGACGATTACGCGACGCAAACTGGGCCTGACACGCCCGGACGACGTGCGCTGGACGTTGCAGCCTTCGCATTCGATGGCCCCGGATATTGAACGCCAAGCCTTGGTATTGATCGACATCACCGCGAACCGCCACGATGAAGTCGTGGACGGCGGGCTGTACGCCTACACGCTGTGGGGTCGCCCCGATATTCGCCGCATCCTGGTGCGGCGTGGCACATGGACGCTTGCAGGCGCCAACCCCGAGGTGGAGCGCGTGACGTTGGCGGAGGAAGAGCTGCCAGAGTTGCGGGTGTTCGGCAGCGTGATCGGTTGGATTTGATGGGGCAGGTTGAGCCTAGAATGGCATGAAGCCATCGGAACGGGCGTCAGGCCCTGTCAGATCAGACAGGTGCAGAGACAGCACAGGGAACACGGAGCGGAATGTGGGGAAGACCTGGGGCAGGTTCATCGCAAAAGGCATTGCCATTGCCGTCCTGTACGGCCTCGCCTATCTGGCGCTGCGGTACATCTCGTTCAATCAGTGGTTCCTACCGGCGGGGTTGCGCGCGGCTTGCCTGCTGTTCCTGCCCTTTCGTTACTGGCCGTTCGTCATTTTGGGAGAAGTGGGAATAACCTTGTCTCAAAAAATCGAAATGACTGCGTATTACGGAGCACCGTGGGCGTACGGTAGCTCTATCCTTCTTGCTCCCTTGACTGCGCTAGGTCCGTTCGCCGTTCGCAAGAGGCTACACTCGGTTTGGCCTATAGCGCACTGGCTGCCACTAGTTTCAGCCATCATTGCCTTGTGGACATCCACGACGAAAGCGGCTTTGAATTACATTCTTCATGGGCCACGGCAGCCGGAAAACCTGAAAGCATTCGGGGAATTCCTGATAGGAGACTATCTCGGCATCCTAACGGTCCTTATGCTTTTCCTCATCGCGCACTTCGCATGGAAGGAGCGCAGCATTTCCCGCAAATTCGTGCAGCACTCAGCGGTCTCGGCCTTGGTTATTGGCTCAATGTTTTTGACGATTGAGCTTTCCATTCCTGAGAATGATCTGCTGAAGCTGACAATGCTTATGTCGATGACCATTCCTGCCGTGTTATTGACTTACTATCATGGCTGGAGAGGTGCCGCGATCGGATCATTGCTGGCAAGCGTAGGCATCGCTCAAACGATGACCTATACCGGCATACAGAACTCTCACGACGAAGTCGTTTTCTACGCCCAGCTTGGCCTTTTGCTTTCCACTACGATCTTTCTCGTTCTGGGAAGTCAGATATCCCGGCATTACGAGAACGCCAGAGCATCAGGCTTCGCTGAGCGAGAGGCTCTGAATCTCGCTCGAATGAGCTTGCTTTCTAATGAACCGGTACTCCGCGATCAACTGCTGTGCATGGCCCAACTCCAAGTGTTGATGGACGAGCAACGTGATCACCTGTCGCAAGCGCTTCGTGCCAATGGCAAGCATCACGAAGCGCTCAACCTCAACAATCGAGGTGTCGAGTTGCGGCAGTTCTTCGAGGAGCAGGCCCTGGTTCTTTACCCTATCGGCATCGAGCGAAAGGGTCTGTTTGGGGTGCTGGATACGGCGACATTCCGCGAGTCCAGGGCCAGTGGCGCCGAGGTGGAAATCGTCTTCGGGCGAACCGACCCCCGCGCGTTGTCGAGCGATCTACAGGTGCTGGCCTACCGTTGTCTGTGCCATGCGATCGATCATCTGTCGGACTGGGAGCCGACGCACTATCGGCTGTCGCTGCGGGTCTGGCAGGCGCACGAGCGAAGGGGCATTTTCGTGGCTGTATCGATCGCCACCGAATACGATCGGCAGGTGACAACGTACGGCGAGAGCGCTCTGTTTTTGCTTGAAGCGCGCGTGAAGGCCAGCGGCGGGCGTCTGCGCAGGGACCTGCATTGCATCCGCTTCCTCCTGTCCGAATCCAATGATGAGCCGGTGGCCGTACAGGTGCCGACCAGCGAACAGTAGGCCCGGATGCCTTGGAGCATCCGGGCCGTCGCAATCATTCCGTTGTCGTCAGAGGACGAATCAGCCAGCGCATCTGGCTTCCGTCCTGATAGCGCACCACTTCCACATCGGGGCCGCGATACAGCAGGCTCGGCACGCCCGCCGGCGTGGGGTCGCCAGGCACGGTCACACGATCAGCGTCGGTGCCGATGGGCATGACCCAGGCGGTGCCGCCTATACGGCCTGCGGCGGCACGCACGGTGCCTGCCGAGTCGTTGATCTGCACATAGCGCACGCCGTCGCGCTGGAACTCGTAGACCTGCCATGCCGGATCGGCAGCCAGGTCCACGGCTTGGGGCGACGACTCGCCTAGGCCACTTGAGGCGGCCTGACTCCAGTTGCCATCGCCCGGGCAACCGCATTTTGCCCAGGCCGCCGGGCTGACAAGAACTGCGCAAGCCACCAGGGTGAGCGGCGCGCAGGCGGAAGGTGAGAAGTGAATCGACATGGTGAACTCCTTGGAAACTGATCCGTGACAGAGGTGCTAACAACGGCGCGGTATCCCCACTCACCGCCGCTAACGATTCGTAGCCCGCCTAGCCTGTTCCCTGCGGGCGTTTCGACGTTAGCACCCCTGTTCACGTTCTGACCGTGCCTTCGCGCACCTCCACGACCAAGGCCGTTGACAGGGCCTCCTATCCGACTTGGCTATCGGGGAAAAGTATGCAGGCTGGGGCGAATTGAAACCGCTGGGGCGTGTGCCTTGGCCTCGGCTCATCCAGCGCCGAGCACAATGAATGACAACGCGACATATCGTGCCGTCTTGGCGACCGCCACCAACACGACGAAGGTCGGCAGCGGCTCTCTCATCACACCGGCAATGACCGTCAGTGGATCGCCGATCAACGGGACCCAGCTCAACAGCAGTGACCATTTGCCGTAACGCTGGTACCAGCGTTGCGCACGTCCGAGTTGCGCGTCGTTTACTGGGAACCAGCGCCGATTCCTGAAGGTCTCGACCTTTCGCCCGATGACCCAATTGACCACCGAGCCCAGGATGTTGCCTGTGCTGGCAATGGCGATCAGCAATACAGGCTCGTAATCCGCGAGAAGCAGGCCGGCCAGCATGGCTTCGGATTGCAGGGGCAGGATCGTCGCTGCACCGAAGGCCACAGCAAACAACGTAGCGTAGACGACAATGTCCATTGTTCACTTGAATTCCGACCCGGAGGTCATCGGGGCCAATGTCTGCGCAGATCGTCGATCATGTACGCGTGGACGTTGCGTGATCGCGCTCGCTGACCACAATCCTCCGGGCGGCGGTCGGCGTGGCCTTGAATCTCGCCTTCTTCGTCGGCCTTGCTCCGCTGGTAGCTGGGCGTCATCCGGGTCATCGCCGTCTCTGTCTCCTCCTGAAACCACTCCCGCTTTGAGGAAGCTGGCAGCGTCTCGCGCAAGTCCGATCATCCGAACAGTTGCAGTCCGAATCCGCGATCGACGGCCAGCAATCCGATGTACGCGCCGATGGTCGCGACGATGCCGGCGCCCATGGCGGGCCAGAATCCCCAGCCGGTCTTGATGCCGAACGGAAACACCAGGAAGAACAGGAGCGAAGGCAGTACCAGCCAGAAGATGCCGCTGGCCATCTGCGCGGCACGCAGGGCATCCCCGGTATCCCGATACAACCAGACGAGAGCCAGCAGGGACATCAGAGGCAATGACGCCAGAAGAGCGCCCGCGAACGTGCTGCGTTTGCCCAGCTCGCTGATCGCGATCACCAGGATCGCGGTGATCAGGACTTTGAAAAGCAGTGTGGCCATGTGCCGGACCTCCAGGGAGAGCGGGCCGACATCGTGCCGGCCCGCAAGAGGGGGCGCGCGATCAGTTCTTCTTCTGGACCGCAGGCGTCGGCTTCTGCGCGGCCGCTTTCTCGGCATCGCACTTCGTTTTCAGCGCCTTGATGTCCGGGTTGGTCAAATCGCTGGAATAACGCTGGGTGTCGGCGAGCTGCGCGCAGGTGGTGGGCTTGGCCTTGGCCGGCGGCGCCTGGGTCGCCTGCTCATGGAAGCGCGGGTCATGTGCGGCTGCTGACGCTGCGGCAAGCGCGATCGAAAGCGCGAAGCCGAGCTGGAGCGAGGTACGGTTGAACATGGGAATCTCCATGGGTGAGCGGCAGGAATGCCGGGGTGAGGGTGTCGGAGTGAAGCGGGATGGACGCATCAGGGGCGGTAGAGCTTTTCCTGATAGCCGGCGACCTGGATTTCGACGGTCACGGGTTCGGTGCCACGGTTCTGCCAATACCAGCCATGGCTGCCGTCAAAGGGTGCGATGAAGGTGCCGGATGCCTCGCGTTGCGCGCGCTCGACGGCGTAGCTGGTCCACGTCCCCTTGGCATCGGGACGTTCACCGTGCATGTCGAGCGCAACATCGCCTGTCGCCTTCCAGTGGAAGACGATGCCGTCGCCGGCCTTGAGCATGGCTTTGACTTCTGCACCTTTGCCCGGCGCAAGGGTGACACTCAAGGTGTCGTTCCGGTAGGGCGTCGTGCGCAGCGAAACGGCAGCGGTGTCGAAACGCTGTCCGGCATTCGCACCGAACGCCTCCGCCGCCTTGGACGTAATCTGCGAATGATCTGCAGGACTCGTTGCTGCCGAGGCCACTTGGCCTGCGGACTGCACCGGACCGGCCACAGGATTAGGTGGCGACGATTCGTCTTCGTGATCTGCGGCGAGAACGCCGAGCCCGAGTTTTCCGCCGATGCCGGTGGGGTCGATCCCGTATTCCGCCGGCAAAACGGTGGTGATCAGGATCAGGCCGGCAGCGACGGCGCCCGCGAGCGTGGCCTTCACGAGCTGGGAGGTGGTCGGGTGCTGCGTTTGCATCGAAATGATGGACATGGAAGCCTCGATCAGGAAACGAAAAAGCCGGTGAGCTGATAGCCGATCAACACGAAGCCGGCCGTCATTAACAGGGTATTGGCAGCGAACGCATGCCGATGGAAGCCGGCGCTGCGTCGCCAGAAGCCCATCGCGATCAGGATGCCGGCGAGCGCGAGCAACTGGCCGATCTCGACGCCCAGGTTGAAGGCCAGCATGTTCGGCACCAGTCCGTCCCCGGACAGTGCGAAGTCCTGCAGCTTCGTCGCCAGGCCAAGACCATGGAACAGGCCGAAGATCAGCACGGCGGCCTTCGTGTCGGGTTGCACGCCGAACCAGCGCTTGAACGCACCCAGGTTGTCGAGCGCCTTGTAAACGACCGACAGGCCGATGATCGCGTCGATGAGATAGGCGTTCACATGCCATCCGCCGAGCACGCCAGCCAGCAGCGTGATGCTGTGCCCGATGGCGAACAGAGTGACGTAGATGCCGACATCGCGCATGCGGTACAGAAAGAACACCACCCCGAACAGGAACAGCAGGTGGTCGTAACCGGTCACCATGTGCTTGGCGCCGAGGTAGGTGAAGACGATCAGGTTACGGCCGGAATTGCGTTCGAGGAATTCCTGGTCGCTGCCGGTCACGCCATGGGCAAGCGCGACGGAAGACAGCATGCAGAGCGCCGCGATGGCCAGCGTCGACAACGCCGTCCGCTTGTTGATCGATGGGAAGGTGTTCCATTGGACACGCAAATCGGTATCTCCAGCCAGGGTTGAAAGAAGTGAGGCGGTGCTCATGTGGCCGGCTCCGCCTTGGGGGACGCGTCACGGTGCAACAGCCGGTACAGCGCCGGCAGCACCAGCAGCGTCAGCAATGTCGATGACACGATGCCGCCGATGACCACAGTCGCCAGCGGGCGTTGCACCTCGGCACCGGTTCCCACGTTGAGTGCCATGGGCAGGAAGCCCAGGCTGGCGACGAGCGCGGTCATCAGGACCGGACGCAGGCGGGTGACTGCGCCCTCGCTGATGGCGCGATCCAGAGGCAGGCCATCGCTGCGCAACGTCCGGATGAAGCTGATCATCACCAGCCCGTTCAGCACCGCGACGCCCGAGAGCGCGATAAAGCCCACGCCGGCCGAGATCGAGAACGGGATGCCGCGCAGCCACAGTGCCAGCACGCCACCGGTCAAGGCCAGCGGCACGCCACTGAAGACGATGGCCGCGTCCTTGCCCGACCCGAATGCCATGAACAGCAGGCCGAAGATCATCACCAGCACCACCGGCACCACGACGGACAGGCGCTTGCTGGCCGAGATCAACTGCTCGAAGGTGCCGCCGTACTCGATCCAGTAGCCTTCCGGGAATACGACCTCATCGGCGATGCGGGCGCGCAGATCCTCGACATAGGAACCCAGATCGCGGCCACGTACGTTCGCGGTGACGACGACGCGGCGCTTGCCGTTCTCGCGGCTGACCTGGTTGGGACCTGGTGCGATTTCGATCTGCGCGATCTGGCCGAGCGGGACGTAGCGGATCGCGCTTTCACCAGGTCCGGTTTCGTCGGAAGGCGCCACCGGAACCGCAATCGGCAGGGAGGCCAGCACCTTCGGGTTCTGTCGCTGGCTTTCTGGCAGCCGGACGACGATGTCGAAGCGTCGGTCGCCCTCGAACAGCTGGCCGGCCGTCGCGCCGCCGAGCGCGATCGATACGGTCTGCTGCACGTCGGCGATGGACAGTCCGTAACGGGCAAGCGCGGCGCGGTCCGGCGTGATCGTCATCAAGGGAAGGCCCGTGACCTGTTCCAGTTTCACGTCGGCCGCGCCGTCGATGCCTCCGGCCAACGACTCGATCTGTTCGCCGATGGCGGCGAGTTGTTCGAGATCGTCGCCATACAGCTTGATCGCGACTTCGGCACGCACGCCCGCGATCAGTTCGTTCATGCGCATCTGTACTGGCTGGGTGAACTCGTAGTTGTTGCCGGGGATGGTCTTGACGGCGGCTTCCATCTCGCGAATCAGCTCGGCCTTGGTCTTGCGCGGATTCGGCCAATCCTTGCGGTCCTTGAGCATGATGAAGGTGTCGGCGACCGAAGGCGGCATCGGGTCGGTCGCGACTTCGGCGGTGCCGATCTTCGCCACGACCTCGTCAACCTCCGGGAACTGTTTGATCCGCGCTTCCAGTTGGCGCTGCATTCCGACGGCCTGGGTCAGGCTGGTGCCGGGGATGCGCAGTGCATGCAGGGCGATGTCGCCTTCGTCCAGGTTCGGAATGAACTCTGTGCCGAGTCGTCCGGCCAACAGCCCCGCCAGTACGGTCAACACCGCTGCAGCCCCCACAACAGGCTTGCGCAGCGCCAGCGTCTTGCCCAGCAATGGTGCATAGGTCTGGCCGATGCTGCGCATGACTCTAGTCTCATGCTCGGCGACGCGTCCGGTCACGAAGGTCGCGACGGCGGCCGGTACGAAGGTCAGCGACAGCGCCATCGCGGCGGTCAGTGCGATGACCACCGTGATCGCCATGGGATGGAACATCTTTCCTTCCACGCCCGTCAACGCGAAAATCGGAAGATAGACTGCGGTGATGATGAACAGCCCGAACAGGCTTGGCTTGATCACCTCGGCACTCGCTGCGGCCGCCAGTTCATGGCGCTCTTCCCGGGTGAGCAGCCGACCCAATGCCTGCTGATGCTCGCCGAAACGGCGCAGGCAGTTCTCGACGATGATCACCGCGCCGTCGACGATCAGACCGAAATCCAGCGCGCCCAGGCTCATCAGGTTCGCGGAGACCCGGTTCTGCACCATCCCGCTGATCGTCAACAGCATCGTGAGCGGAATCACCGCTGCCGTGATCAACGCAGCGCGCAGATTGCCCAGCAGCAGGAACAGCACCACGATCACCAGCAGCGCACCTTCGAGCAGGTTCTTGCGCACGGTGTCGATGGTGCGATCCACCAGTTCCGTGCGGTCGTACACCGCATGGGCGCGTACGCCCTCGGGCAATTGCCTGTCGATCTCGCCGAGCTTGACCGCCGCACGCTGCGCGACCGAGCGACTGTTCTCGCCGACCAGCATGAAGACGGTGCCGAGCACCACTTCCTGGCCGTCCTTGGTCGCCGCGCCCGTGCGTAGTTCGGTGCCTTCGCCGATCTCGGCCACATCGCGGATGCGCAGCGGCAGGCCGTCGCGGGTGGCGATCACCACCTGTGCGAGGCCGTCGGCGTCGGCAACCTGGCCCGGCACCCGGATCAGATACTGTTCGCCGGAACGCTCGATGTAGCCGGCACCCGCGTTGGCGTTGTTGCGCGCGACCGCATCGAGCACATCGCGCATCGTCAGGCCGTAGGCCAGCAGTTTCGCCGGATCGGGCGTGATGTGGAATTGCCGCACGTGGCCGCCGACCGTGTTGACCTCGGTGACGCCTTTGAGATGTCGCAGCTGCGGTCGCACCACCCAGTCCTGCAGCGTGCGCAGTTCTGTTGCGGTCCATGGCTTGCCTTCCGCATTCGTCGCCCCGGGTTCCGCTTCCACGGTGTACATGAAGATTTCGCCCAGACCGGTGGCGACCGGTCCCAGTGTGGGCTCGATGCCTTCGGGGAGCTGCGCGGCAGCCTGCTGCAGGCGTTCGGCAACCTGCTGGCGGGCGAAGTAGATGTCGGTGCCGTCTTCGAAGACGACCGTTACCTGCGACAGGCCGTAGCGCGAGATCGAGCGCGTGTATTGCAGCCGTGCCAAACCGGCCAGGGCGGTTTCGACCGGATAGGTGATACGTTGCTCGGCTTCGAGTGGGGAATAGCCGGGTGCTTCGGTGTTGACCTGGACCTGGACGTTGGTGATGTCGGGTACGGCGTCGATCGGCAGGCGGCTGTAATTCCAGAAGCCCAGCGCAGACAAGCCGGTCGCCAGCAGCAGGACCAGCCATCGATGCGCGATGCACGCGCGGATGATGCGTTCGAGCATGGCGGTGGCCTCAGTGGTCGTGACTGGCGCCGGACTTTTCGATGTCCGCGCGGATCAGATAGCTTTGTTCCGTCACGTAGGGCGTGCCCGGCTTCAGGCCGCCCAGCACTTCGGCCCATTCGCCGTCGCGCTGGCCCAGTTCGAGCATCCGCACCTCGTAGGTATCGCCGACTTTGGCGAAGACCACGGTGAAGTCGCGAAAACGCTGCAGGCCCGATTCGCGGACGGCCAGCGGCACCTCGCGCGCATCGACCGTGACTTCGGCCGACACGGTCATGCCCGGACGCCACTGCCCCGATGGGTTGGAAATGCTGGCGCGCGCGACGACGCTCTGACCACGGGTTGCGAGCGGCAGCAGCGTTTCGATCTTCGCCGTTTCCTCCGCGTCTCCGGTCGCCGACCTGATCCGCACGTCCTGGCCCACCGAGAGCTTGCCGGCATCAAGGCCGATGGCGTGCAGTTCGACCCACACCTCGCCCATGTTCGCCAGTTCGATCAGGGTGTTGTCGTTCGCGACATCGCCGACGTTGGTCTTGCGTGCGAGCACGACGCCATCGAACGGCGCCGTGACCGGATAGGTCCGCATGCTTTCGTTGCCTTCGACGACGACGAGCGTCTGACCCCGGCGCACCTGCTGGCCTTCGCGGACCTGCACGGCACGGACGATACCCGAGAATCGCGCCTTGATCTGCGCATGCCGGTTCTGATCCAGCGCGACGCTACCCATCAGCTGCACCGTGTCGCGGATCACGGCGCCGCCCGCGCGTTCGGTCTTGACGCCCGCATCCTTCGCGATCGCGTCGGGAATCGTCGCGCGGCCTTCGTAGGAGTCGTAGGTCCATTCGTGTGCGGCCGCGCCATGACGTGCCGTGACCTTCACATCGAACGAATGCGGTTCGGTCACGACGCCGTTGCCGCGCAGGTAGTCGCCTTCGGGTTTGAACGCGAAGCGATTGACCTCGCCGTCCAGTCGTTTGAGTTCGACCGTTGCCTGGACTTCGGCCGGCGGCAGCGGTTTGTCGTTCCGGTAGGCGTACAAGCGGTATTCCGGCGGCACATTGGTCTCGAAGATCGTGACTTCAATGGCGAACTCGCCGTCGCGCAGCATCCGGCCACGGTGCGGACCACGTTCGAATTCCGCGGCCGGCGCAGCATGGCCGGCTTCAGCTTTGGATGTGTCCAGCGTCTTGTCGCCACAAGCGACGAGCACAAGACTCAACGTGAAGATGGACAGAATGCGCATCATGGGGCGGTCTCCGGGGCAACGGCGGCGAGGCGTTGCACCTCGATCAGCAGGATGTGGTAACGGGCGGCGGCATCGACGCTGCGTCTGCGCAGGTCGAACAAGGTCTTCTGCGCCTGCGACACCGACACGAACGAGAAGCGACCAGCCTCGAAACCACGCCGGGTGAAGGCCAGTGCCTGTTCGGCTTTCGGCAGCATCTTCGTCTGCAGCGATTCGTGTTCGGTGCGCGCGTGCAGCAGTTCCTGATACGTCTTGAACAACCGTTGATGGCGCTCGAAGCGTTCCGCTTCGCGACGGGCTTCGAGTGCGGCAAGTTCCGCATCGGCTTCGGCGATCGAGAATGCCGCGCGCTGCCGGCTGCCCAATGGCACCGACACCGACATCACCAGGCCCTGATCATCCAGCACCTCCAGTCGGCGCACGCCCAGGCTCACCTGAAGATCCGGTTTGGCGCTTGCATCCGCGAGCCGCCGCCGCGCCGCGATCCGATCGGCATCCAGCCGGGCCGCGCGTTGTGCCGATGACGCCGGCAAGCGGGCCGCCAGGGTGTCGAACGGCTCCACCGGCGGGAGTGGCGCGAGATCGCCATCGACGTGATCGAAGTCGGGCGTGAAGGCGCCCCAACTGGCGGCCAGCGTCAGTCGGGCGCTGGCCAGCTCATGTTCGGCATGCTCGCGCGCCAGCTCGGCCTCGGCCACCGCGATCTCGGCAGTGCGCAAGTCCGACTCGGGATTACGCGCAGCCGCGACCCAGCCGGCAACTTCGCGTCGCGTGCGTTCGGCCAGAACCACCTGTTCGCGGGCGGCCTGCAATCGCGCCTGGTCGGCCAGGACTTCGATGTAGCGCGTCCGGGTACGACTTTCGATCTCAAGGCGCGCCGTGTTCGCCGCGTGTTGCTGGCGGGCCACCTCCATATCGCCCAGCGAGGTCCGCGCGGCGCGTTTGCCACCCAGCTCGATGGTGCGGCCCACGCGAAGGGTCGTTTCCGCCGAGCGCACACCGCCCAGCGAGCCACTCCCGGCCACGTTTTCCAGATCCCCGCCGATGACATAGGGCGTCGGCAGGGCGTCGCGCCGGGCGCGTGCGCGGGCGGCGTCAAGCTCGGCGGATTCGGCGGCCAGCGCCGGATTGGCGGCGATGGTGCGGGCGATGGCGTCTTCCAGACGCAAGGGTTCGGCGGCATGCCCGGGCAGGGCAATGCCGCAGGCCCCGGCCAACGCCAGGGCAAGCAGACAGCGGGATTTCACGACAACCTCCGGGAATCGACGGACGACAGCGAATGGACCGCCAGGCAGCGGTCAGGGCGTCGTCAGGCGATGGGAGGTCGGAAGGGCGTCGAAGGCGGTTGCTGCGGGAGCCCGGTTCGGGCACGTTCCGGCAGGAGAAGTGCATGGCGAGGCACGGGCGGCACCTTGATCTCGACAGCCAGTTCCAGCGTGGTGTGGCCGCCTGGCTGGTGCATCAGCCCATGGGTTCCGGAGGTGTGATCCTCGTCCGGAGTGTCGTGATCCCCATGGGGGTCTGGCGCATGATCGTGCGAATGCCCATGGCTGTCCGCATGCTCGGCGATGGCCAGCGCATGCTCGGCGGCATGCGTTTCGGAGAGACCGGAGAGCACAGGACGGATGATCAGCCCGAGCACCAGCAGCGCCAGAAAGCTGGCACGCAGGAGTTGTTTAATACGGGCGAGATGAGAACACATTTCAAACAGGATACTGGACTCTTGGTGGAATGCTCAAGCTAGGTGGCATCAAGTGGCCGAGGCCAACCCAAAGCTGCATTTTCCTGTGAAAACAATGAACTACCGAGACGTAGTGCCGTGGCCCGGCGTGCAGCCGGCGTTCGTGCGTGCCCCGTCTCGCAGAGACGTTCGGGATTGCAGCACGGTTTCGCGCTTGTTTCTGGGCTCTAGCGGCCAGATAGCGTCATACCGCTTGCGTCGCATGAACAAGCTCAACGCGTGCGTCAAATGCACGTTGGATGTGTTGGGAGTGCATAGGCACATTTGACGGAGCCGGATGAGCAATCCCTCCCTCTCCTCCTCAAACCCTCTGGCCTATTCTGGCCATTGCATTCAGGTCCATTGGCGCATGCCAAGCTGCGGCCTTCCGCTATGCGCCATCAAATTCAACGACTTGCGGCTTGCTTGTCTTCTTTGCGCTTCATGAGCCGCTGCCGTTTGCGGCCTCGCTCTGGCGCTTCTCCATGTTTTGTCTTGCCTGCGCGAAGCGTCCATGCAGCCGATTGAACGGCGAAGATGGTGAAGGGCTGTCAGCCGATCCGTTGCTGCCCGGGAAGGAACGACGCCGGTCACGATCGCCAAGGCAGTCGGTGCCAAGCCATCGAGCGCTATTCGCGTAGCGAATAGAACGGCCTCTCCCCTATATCCCTCTCTCCAAGAGATACAGACAGACAGCTTCAGTTGAAAAGAACGCGACGGCCTGCAACAGCGCATCGTTAGACGGAGTGCCCGACCGATATCAGCATGGTGCGTTCGCCAGGCACAGGCAAACACGCCACGGCACGAAGTCCGGGCGCGTCCAAGGTGATCCAGGGTGATGGGTTGAATGCGGCGCGCATGTCGTGAACTGCGCGGAGTGGACGCATCAGGGATGCGGCGTTGGCACGCTACGCCCGTTGCTTCTGTGATGACACCAAGGACATGCGCGCACAGTTGCCGACATCTTGGGCGGCAGCCAGACAGGGTCGCAGCCGGTGCAGTGGGCGACGTGCGTCCAGCCGGCCGGCACGACGCCTGCAGCCATCTGCCGCGACCTGTGCAGGGCACGCAGGTAAGCGCCGAGCATCGCCGCTGGCAGGCCCGGGCATACGCCCAGGTCGCGTGGATCGATCGCGTCGACGACGGCCTGCGGAATGCCCTCATTCCGGGCTATGGTCTTCAGGATGGCACGCACACCCTCGCATGCCTGCGAATCGCGCGATTCGGTCGATTGCCTACGGTTGGCATGTCCCACAGCATCGCATGACACCCCATGCGTGCCCGGACGTTCTGCCACACCGACCTGCGAATCATCATGCTGCTTCGCGAACGCATGCGAGTGACTTGGTCCGCCGGAGACCACCTCCAGCGGCTCCATGCACGGGGAATGGGCCACCCCCTGCGAATCGCGCGATTCGGGCGCGGCACGCCCGTTTTCGCATCCCATCACGTCGACCGGCGTCCCGGAACGACCCTGCGGGGTGGTCGTCCCGGGCTGCGAATCGTCGCGACGCGTCGCATCCCGCTCGCGCTCTTTCAGGAAATCAGCGAGCGAGCCCATCAGGCCAGCACCTCCGGCCTGATGGGCCACGCTCGCGCACGCACCTTGCCGTCGAGCAGGACGTGATGCTGTTCCGGCTCGACCCAGCCGGCATCCTGCAGTTGCTTCGTCGCGATCAGGAACGCATCGCGGGTCCGGATCGCATTCGGTCCATTCCGCAGTACGTCAGTCGAGTAGAGCCATTCCCGCTTCGTCCTACGGCACCACTGGATCATGGCCTCGGCATGCTCAATGGGTTGCCCCGGACTGCTGGTGCCGATGATGCGCACCGCCTCGTCCAGGTGGTACTGCATGAGATGGGCTGCTCGTTCGAGCATGTCGAGCGGGATCGTGCCTGCGTGGGCATCCTCGACCAGCGTCAGCACTCCCGCGATACGCAGGATCTGCGCGTCGGCCTTGCCCGCCGTGCCTCTCACACTCTGGAACACATCCCGCAGGTCGCGTTCGATATGGTTGATAACCTCGATCCAGAGCGCCTTGGCATTCGGCGCGAGCGTGAGCGTGCGCGGGTCCAGTTCGTTCCTCGCCCCGGGCTTCATGGCCGCCGGCATGGCCAGCAGTCCGTGCATCCGCTGCCAGTAGGACTGCATGACCGGATCGACCATCAGGTCTTCAGCCACATACTCCCGCGTGCCGATGGTCGATTCCGGCCAGCACACCAGGTAGCGCGCGAGAAAGCCCTGCTCCAGCAGCGCCCGATCCGACAGCAGTTGCTCGGCGATTACCGGCTGGATCATCAGGTGCATCGCTAGACGCCGGCCATACCACTTCGACGTGCCGTCGCCACCCCGGGTACGGCCCATCTCGCCGGCATCCCACATCCTTGAGAAGACGGCCGCCGTCCTGACGCGGTTGTCACTGGACATCGCATGGCCGTGGATGAAGTCGCCAGCGTCATCGTTGAACAGGCCCATGCTGGGGCGTCCTCGCTGGCAAAGCCGTTGCACGCCTTCCAGCGTCGGTTCGTTCAACAGCATCCAGGGTTCCAGCGGGCGCTGCGGTGCGGTTCCCAGCGCCTTGCGTGCGGCACGTATTTCGTCCGGCTCGCCCTTGGCCTCGATCCGTCGCAAGGCCGCCTTGTGCGCACTGGCGTCGCTTTCGTACGCCGCCAGCTCCTGCACGAAGTCGTCCGCCAAGGCGCGCTCCCGCTCGCGATGCGCCCTCAGCGCCAGGGCATCGGTCGCGCTCTTGCGCTCGCCCGACTCGCCGATCGACAGGTGCCACAGGCTCAGCGGCAGGCGGCGACCATCGATGGCGACATCGGCCAAGGCCTGCACGGCCAGACTCGCCGCAGACAGCACGGACTGGCCGCATAGCCCGGCAGGTGACTGCACGACCTCGCGGATGCGCGTGGCAGCGCCACCCAGTACGCCGCCCAGCGCTTCAAGCGGGTATGGCTGGGCGCGGCTGACGGGCCGCCGCAACAACTCCGGCACGGGGCGTGGCCGGGACTGAACGGGTTCACGGCGAGCAGGCCGCGCAGGTTCGCGTACGGCAACCGTCGCAGCGCGTGCCGGCGACGCCTCGCCCATGTCCGGAGCGAGCAACCTGGGCAGCTGCAGCACGTCGCTCCATGTCGCATTGGGGTGCATCGCAAGCCAGTCGATCACGTCGCCGCCGTCGAGCAGGTCGAGTGTCGCGACATCGATCCAGTCCACGTTCACCTGCAGGGCATGCAGGCGACGCGTGAGCTGTCGCGCGTACTCCAGGCCGGCCGCATCGTTGTCGCGGAAACACAAAGCCATGCGCCCCTCGCACGCAGTCCAGTTCGCACCGTCGACAGATGTCGCGCCGCCGCTGGTCGTGGCCGTGCCGCCGAGCGCGATCAGCGCATCGGCTTTGCACTCGCCTTCGACGATGACCACGACGGGGCTGCGGCTGGCCAGCAGTTCGGGCAACCGATACAGCGGCTTGCCTTCAGTGGGGGCCGGCCGTTCACCGACCGTATAGCGCTGACCGTCCCAGTGAAAGGCCGGGAACTTCTTCTTGCCGTCCGGGTGCTTGAGCCTGACGCGCCAGAACAGGATGTCGCCATCGCCCGTGGCATACGGGTAGACGCCTTCCAGCGCGTAACCTTGGCGCAACGCACTCGCACTGAAACGCTGCACGGCCTGTTCGAGCGTCTCGCGGTGGGAAGCGGGTTGAATCGCAGTCGTCATCGTGCGCCCTCCACCAGGTCGCGGACGGCCTCGCGGAAGCCCAGCCCTTTCAAGCGCATGTGGAACGCAACCAGATCGCCTTTGCCGCAGCCGGCAAAGCAGATCCAGCCACCACGCCGACCGTCGAAGTTCACCGATAGCGACGGGGTGCGATCGTCGTGGAAGGGGCACAGGCCCTGCGCCCAGCCATCGTCACCGGCACGCCCGAGGCTGGGGACGTGCTGCCGGTAGTAGGCGTCGGGTTCGGGCAGGCGCTGCCGCCAACGTCCCGGCAAGCGTCTGGACGGCGTCTGCAGGGCGACCGCACGGGATGGGCGCAGATGGGTTGCGGTGTCGTGCGGGACGCGCGTCATGCGGCCCCCTTCGCGTCACGCTGGGCGATGCGCTGGCTGATCCAGGCATCGACTTCGTGCTTGCTCCAGGCGCTGGCTCGCTGGCCAAGTTTGACCGGCGCGGGAAAGTCGCCCATCGCGATGCGGCGGTAAATCTCGGAGCGGGACAGCCCGGTGCGGGCTTTGACTTGGGGGAGACGTTCAAGGATCAGATCACCCGGAACGGATAACGGGGTCGAGCTTTGCATGGGTTCTCCATCACCAGCACGGGATGCGCCGGGCTTGTGGAAAACGATGCAAATTTGTCGACCTGAACTTTAGGACAGGGAGGAGAAGAAACGGCCGCCTCCCTGTCCTTGACATCTCGCTCGACGATGCCGGGCTAAGCGCTCCGCTCTTGCTCCTGCTTCCCTGTCTTCTCCGCCAATTGTGGAAGTCGTTCGATCAGTACCTGTCTCCTCCTCGCTTCCTGCTCGAAGTACGTCCTCACGGCACGCTCAGGGTCTGTGTTATTTCGTCCCGCAGCTTCGTAACAGATGCCAGCCACTTCGAGCAGAAACTTGGGCGTGATCTCGACGGAACATGGGAGGTCACCGATCAATGATTCACGACCGCGATACCCGACAGCGCCTTCCATGAGCCGCACGATGAAATGGATTGGCTCTGGCGAGGCCGAATGGTTGCGCTCCTTGATCTCACGGGATTTCGCCAGGGCACGTGCCGCCGTCTCGGCGAAGGTCTCCAACTGGATGAGCAGAGAGTCCGGCATGGGAGATGGAGACGGCAATTCACCGTCACGCTCGTAATGCGCCATCAGCAACAGGAGCCTGGCACTGTCCAGTCCCGCAGGAATCTGATCGGGGAGCATCGTCGTCAACGTCTTCCGAAGCCTCTGCGCGTCTGCACAAAGACGTTCGAGTGCGGAGCGAGCCTCCGCAAGGCATAGAGGACGGGAATGCAGAGCGATGGCTCGAAGCGCATGGGCTTCGAGCGCGTCAGCCTGGGCAGACAAGAGCCCCAGGTCGAGCAACCGCTTCCGCTGGTGTGCAGAAAAGTGGAAGTCCATTTGCATGCTGAGTCGCTGTGGGACGAACCGGTGCAGCATGAGCCCGGAAAGCAGAAAAGCCACCCATTTGACAGGGCGGCTTTCCGTATTTTTTCCGTACTGGCCGGAAGTTTGGCAATTAAAAACGGCCTAAGCCGTTGATTTAATTGGTGGGCGGTACAGGGTTCGAACCTGTGACCCCTACCATGTCAAGGTAGTGCTCTACCGCTGAGCTAACCGCCCATTCTGGGGTGCGTCAGTACCGCGTCCCGGAAGGCCGGCAATCATAGCATCGGTCTTTCCGTAACGGAACCACCCCCGGCGGCGAACCACCGCCGGAGCGCCCGATGGGTGGCGCCGTAGGCCACGCCGGCCAGCACCGCCCAGCAGACGAGCAGGTGCATGGCGGGCGGGCCGAGCTGCCGGCCGAAGAAGGGATCGGTCCATGCGAAATTGACGTTGTCCGCCGCCGGGGCCAGCCAGCGGCCGGCCAGCATCGCCAGCGCCGCGATCACCGCCTGCAGCGGCCAGCCACGCGGGTCGTAGCCGGTGCGGCGCAGCACCGCCCACAGCAGCAGCGGCCAGGCGACGTGGTACAGCGACAGCAGCCGCGCCGGCAGCGGGTACTGCGGGTCCCACATGTAGCTGGTGCCGCCGTAGAGGAACTCGCCCGTGAACAGCTTCCAGGCGACGTCCACCAGCCACGCCAGGGCGATCACCGGCGCGGCCACGGCCTGGCTGGAGACCAGCAGGCGGCTGCGCACGATCAGCGCCAGCGCGGTGAGGATCACGCCGATGTTGCACAGGAACAGGAAGTTCAGCGCGCCATAGGCGGACTGGTAGATCGGCAGGTAGACCAGCAGCCACAGTGCGCCCAGCCAGCCCCAGCGGGGCATCTCGCCCGGGCGCGCGGCAGCGCTCATCCCAGGCTCGCTTCCTTCAACTGGCGGATCTGGTCGCGCACGCGCGCGGCCTCCTCGAATTCCAGGTCGCGGGCGTGCTGGTACATGGTCTGCTCCAGCGTCGCGATCTTCGCCGCCACCTGCGACGGCGACATCGCGGCGTAATCCTCGACCGGCTCGGCCACGCGCTGGGCACGACCGCGGCCCTTCTTCTCGCCAGGCGCGGGCTCGGCGCGCGCGCCCTCCATGACGTCCATGATCTGGCGCCGGATCGAGGTCGGCACGATGCCGTGCTCGGCGTTGTATTCCAGCTGCTTCTCACGACGGCGGCCGGTCTCGTCCAGCGCGGCCTGCATCGAGCGGGTGATGCTGTCCGCGTACAGGATCGCCTTGCCGCGCACGTTGCGCGCAGCGCGGCCGATGGTCTGGATCAGCGAACCGGCGGAGCGCAGGAAGCCTTCCTTGTCCGCATCGAGGATCGCGACCAGCGACACCTCGGGCATGTCCAGTCCTTCGCGCAGCAGGTTGATGCCGACCAGCACGTCGAACACGCCCAGGCGCAGGTCGCGGATGATCTCGACACGCTCGACCGTCTCGATGTCGGAATGCAGGTAGCGCACCTTCACGCCGTGGTCGCCGAGATACTCGGTCAGGTTCTCGGCCATGCGCTTGGTCAGCGTGGTCACCAGCACGCGGTCCCCCATCGCCACGCGCTCGTGGATCTCGCCGAGCAGGTCGTCGACCTGCGTGCCCACGGGACGGATCTCGACCTCGGGATCGACCAGGCCGGTCGGTCGCACCACCAGCTCGACCACCTGCCCTTCCGACTTCTCCAACTCGTACTTGCCGGGCGTGGCCGAGACGAAGATGGTGCGCGGCGCGCGGCCTTCCCACTCCTCGAAGCGCAGCGGGCGATTGTCGAGCGCGGACGGCAGGCGGAAACCGAATTCCACCAGCGTCTCCTTGCGCGAGCGGTCGCCCTTGAACATCGCGCCGATCTGCGGAACGGTGACATGCGACTCGTCGACCACCAGCAGCGCGTCGGGCGGCAGGTAGTCGAACAGGCAGGGCGGCGCCTCGCCCGGCATGCGCCCGGTGAGATGCCGCGAATAGTTCTCGATGCCGGTGCAGAAGCCGACTTCGGCCATCATTTCGAGATCGAACTGGGTGCGCTGGCCCAGCCGCTGCGCCTCGACCAGCTTGTTCAACGCATACAGCTGTTCCAGCCGCTCGCGCAGTTCGACCTTGATCGCCTCGATCGCCTCCAGCACGGTGCGCCGCGTGGTCACGTAATGCGACTTCGGGTAGATCGTGTAGCGCTGCAGCTTGCGCACGCTCTCGCCAGTCAGCGGGTCGAACAGGGTCAGCTGCTCGATCTCGCCGTCGAACAGCTCGATGCGCAGCGCCTCGCTGTCGGATTCCGCAGGATGTACGTCGATCACTTCGCCGCGCACGCGGTACGTGCCACGCCGCAGCTCGGTGTCGTTGCGGCTGTACTGCATCTCGGTGAGGCGGCGGATCAGCTCGCGCTGGTCGATGCGCTCGCCGCGCACCATGTGCAGCACCATGCGGAAGTATTCGTTCGGGTCGCCCAGGCCGTAGATCGCCGAGACCGTGCAGACGATGATCGCGTCGCGGCGTTCCAGCAGCGCCTTGGTCGCGGACAGGCGCATCTGCTCGATGTGCTCGTTGATCGAGCTGTCCTTCTCGATGAAGGTGTCGCTGGAGGGAATGTAGGCCTCCGGCTGGTAGTAGTCGTAGTAGCTGACGAAGTACTCGACCGCGTTGTGCGGGAAGAAGGCCTTGAACTCGCCGTAGAGCTGCGCCGCCAGGGTCTTGTTGTGCGCCATCACCAGGGTCGGCTTCTGCACGGCCTGGATCACGTTGGCGATGGTGTAGGTCTTGCCCGAGCCGGTCACGCCGAGCAGCGTCTGCTTGGCCAGCCCACCCTCGAACCCATCGACCAGGGCCTCGATGGCCTGCGGCTGGTCGCCGGCCGGCTCGTACGGCGCGACGAGCTGGAACGGGGCGTCGGACATCGGGCGCGGGCGACCCATCGTCCCATCGGTCGCGCCGTCGGTCGTCGCATCGGGCTTCGGGGCGGGTTTCGCGTCGGTCATCGGGGCTTCTGCAACGGGGGCGGCAAGGCGATTGGAGAGGATAACAGTCCGCCATGGCAGGACCTGTCAGCAGCGGATGCGGGGTTTTCCTACGCTCAGGCAAGCTGCAGGCCGATGCCCTGGCCGGGCGCGCGACACGAGACTGTCGGCAGTCCACACACACCCGGAGCCGCCCGATGTCCGCCCTGTCCTCCCTGCCCCGCCTCGACCAGGCACGCCGCACCCAGCGCGGCTTCACCCTGCTCGACATGCTCATCGCCGTGACCATCCTCGCCCTGGTCCTCGGCATCGCCATCCCGGGCCTGACCCATGCCGTCGCCCGTGTCCAGTCGGTGTCCGCGCGCTCGGCCCTGAGCGCTGCCCTGTTCGATGCCCAGCGCAACGCCACCGTGCTGGGCCGGCAGGTGGTCGTGTGCGCGGGCGATGCCGGGGGCTGCACCGGCGGCATCGACTGGAGCGATGGCTGGATCGTGTTCATCGACGAGAACCGCGACCGCCAGCGCGGCCCGGGCGAACGTCTGGTCCGCCAGGAACCCGCGCTGCCCCGGGGCGTCGGCCTGCACGGGACCCTCGGCCGCAGCCGCGTGATCTACCTGGCCAACGGCAGCAATGCCGGCTCGAACACCACCTTCACCCTCTGCGACCGGCGCGGCCCGCAGGACGCCGAGCGCCTGATCCTCGCCAACGGCGGCCGCCTGCGCCGCGATCGCGCCGAAGCCGCGCCCGCCGTCGCCTGCGTCGCCGGGCTGTGACGACACCGGATCGTCTCCCTGTCACCGGATGCTTGATCACGCCGACGCGGCCCATTAAGATACGCGTCCCCGCCCGAATAGCTCAGCCGGTTAGAGCACTTGACTGTTAATCAGGGGGTCGTTGGTTCGAGTCCAACTTCGGGCGCCACCTTCCGGAAAACCCGCGACGCGAGTCGCGGGTTTTCTTTTGGCGATGTCCGGCGCTGGTGCATCCGGCAGCCTGATGCAGGCACGAGGACATCCCCAACGAAAAAGCCCGCTCTCGCGAGCGGGCTTTTTCGTGTTCCGGAATGCATCGATCACCAGCAGTAGTCGACCGTCTGGCTGCCGGACTTGGTCTTCACGCCCTGGTTGTTGATCGACATCGTGCCGCAATAGGTATCCACCGTGGCCTGCCGGCCCTGCGGCACCGCGCGGAGACGATAGGCGGTGCGTGTGGCGGCACCGTCGAAACCCACCTGGTAGTGGCGGGTGACATCCTGTCCGGCCTGGCATGGCGGCAACCCGACCGCTACGCCGCCCATGGTCTGGTCGTAGCGGAGGTTGGTCGTGTAGAAGCGCTCCATGAACTGCTGCATTTCCAGCAGGCAGCCCTTGGCGGCTTCGCGACGCGTCTTGACCACGTGGTTCTGGTACGCGGGGTACGCGATGGCCGCGAGGATCGAGATGATCAGCACGACAATGACCATCTCGACCAGAGTGAAGCCCTGGACGCGACGCGCGGAGCGAAAAGCATGTGAACGATGGGAGGTCATGGTCAGTTCCGTACGATTTCGCGCCAGGAGATGCGCCCGCTGAAGTAACCCTGCGGTACCGGCACGCTCGCCGGGCCGAGGGCGCCGTTGACGATGCATTGTCCATCCACGCACACCGGGTCCGTCAACAGGCCCACGCCGGGATCGAAGGATCCGACGAAAGTGCCGGTCCCCGGGCCGCCGCCGAGCAGGTCGTTGTTGAAGTTGCCGTCGAAGTTGGTGTCGAAGAAGCCCGAGCGGATCGAGGTGCCGGTGTAGGCGTCGATCGCATTCAGGTAACCGCGCCCCGGGGTGCAGGGATTGCTGGTGTTCGGGATCACGCTGGATGCGATGAGCACGTCGCGGATGATCTGCGGCTCGCCGATCATGCGCTCGCCTTCGCGCGTATTGCCAGGCGGCAGGTCGAGATCGACGTACCAGCCCTTGCTGCCGGTCGGCAATGCGGTATTCGGCTCGAACGCACGGCGCTTGGTCGCCTCGTCGTAGATCGCGATGTTGCGCGAGGTCAGGTCGGTGCGGCGCAGGGAACTGGTGTTGCTGTCGGAATCCTTGATGCCGTACCAGGTCTGCAGGCTGTCGTCGAGCAGGTCGTTGGTGGTCAGCAGACGCCCCGTGCCGAAGAACACCCAGCGATCCTCCGACACCGGATCGAAGGAGATGGTCACGCCGCCGGTGATGGGCTGCGTGAGGCCGCTGGTCGGTGCGTAGAGCGGGCGGTTGTTGGCCACGCGCCACTGGTTGTCGTTGCTGTTGGAGAGATCGAACTTCCAGACGTTGCCGCGCAGGTCGCCGGCATATACGTAGTCGACCGTGCCGTCGCCATTCTCGTCCCAGCCGTTCGGCGCCGACAGGCCATTGGCACCGGTCCCGCCGGCGGGCGCTTCGATTTCGGCGAGCTTGGCGCCCGTACGCACGTCGAACACGAACAGCACGGCCTTGTCGCTGCTGCTGTTGATGCCGTTGGCGACCACCAGGCCGACGCTGCCGTTGTTGAGCCGCGTGATGAACGGCGCGCCGAGCACCTGGCCCAGATTGGGCTCGGTAGCCCCGGTCTTCTCCCAGAGCACCTTGGTCTGGTCGAAGGTGACGGGGTTGGTGACGTCCAGGGCGTAGAGACCGCGACCACCCCGGCCCAGCGAGCCGACCAGCACCGTCTGCGACGGGAAATGGCGCTTCGTCGATGCCACCAGCGGACCGTCCACATAGAACTTGTGGTTGTAATCCGGGTCGGCGTATTCCCGCAGCTTGTTGAAATCCTGGCCATTCGGCACGTAGGCGAAACGCTCGACGCCCGTGGAGGCATCGAAGGCGTGCAGCATGCCGTCGTTGGCGCCGATGTAGACCGTGTCTACCGTCGTCGAGGTCTTCACGTAGACCGGCGAGCTGTTGACGATATCGCCCAGCAGGCTCTGCCGGTTGCGCAGCGTGCCGTTGGCGTTGATGACCTGTTCGCGGCTGCGGTCGCCGCGGATGTAGTCGGCGATGGCCGGCGTCAGCACGCTCTGCTGCGCACTGGTCGGGAACGTGGCGCCCGCCGTGCCGTTATGGGTGAAGATGCGGCGCGAAGTCCAGGTCGGGATGGTGGCGTTCCAGCTGGCGACATTGCCGACGCCGGCATTCGTCACAGGATAGGCGCTGAGTTCGCCGTACCACTTGCCGGTGAAGTAGCGGGCGATGAACACCTTCACGCCGGCGGTGGTCGAACTGCCGGCCACGGACGCGTTGGAGCCCGTGCCGCGGCGCGAGGCGATCGCACGCAGGGCGCTGCCCAGGCCATCGACGAACTGGTCCGGGTTGCCCGCGCTGACGAAGGCGCCACGGCCGTTGACGGCGGCATGGAACAGGTCGTCGATGCGCTCGGCGTCTTCGTTGTCGTTCGGGTTCGGCCAGGCCACGGTCTGGTTGTTGCGCACGAGCGTCATGGTGTTTTCGACGTCCAGCGTGCCGCGCAGGCCGATGGAGATGCCGAAGGTGACCATGTGCTGCCAGAACGCCGGATTGGAGACCGACGAGGGCACCGTGTTGGTCAGATCCGTGCGCAGGTCGCGCTTCCAGTAGTGCATGGCCACGTCGGCCAGGGTGTTGTTCCAGGCATCGCTGAAAGGTGCGGCTGCAGTGTAGGTATAGGGCGGGCCGTCGGGACGCGAGATCGCGGTGCCGTTGCTGCCATCGGAATTGCCCATCCCGGCGACCGGCGCCTGTTCCGTCGAGTTCCAGAAACCGTCGGTGGTGAGGATGGTGAAGTTCTGCCGGCATTCGTACTGGCTGGCCGTGGCCTGGGGCCCCCACGGACCACCAGTACCGGTCTCTTCGTAATACTGGCCGGCACGGATCAGTGCGGCCTTGAGCGGTGTGCCGTTGCTGGCGGTCGCGCCGAACAGGCGATCGAACCAGGTGGTGCGGTTGGCATTGCGGAACAGGCCATTGTCGGTGCCGACCGGAATGCGGAATTCGTTGCGCTGCCAGATCGTGGTGAAGCCGACGCGATAGGCATTGTCCGCATTGAAGATGCTGGTGTCGTTGAAGGCGTAGCTGACGCCGGCCTTCGCGACCTTGGTGCGGGTGCGGTGATAGGTGTACCAGTTGGCGAAGTTGGCCTTTTCCTGCGCCACGCTGCGGGTCGCGCCGCTGGGCCAGGTAAAGCTGGTGACCGTGGTGCAGTTGGCCGCCGTCGAGAAATTGCGATTGGTCGCATTCCATGTACAGCGCTGGGCGCTGCCATCGGTCAGGAAGGTGATGCGCGTGTACAGGCGCGCATCATTCAGCGCACCGGTGGTCGGCGGCACGTAGAAGGTCTGCACCGCACCGTTGAGGTTCGAGGTCCCGGTGAGATCCGTACTGCTGGTCGACACCGAATCGTAGCTGTCGTCGGCCATGTAGGTGCCGTCGGCGCGCTGCCAGCCGCGATAGGTCTGGTTCGGGTTGTAGTAGAGCGTGTTGGTGATGTAGTTCTGGTCGTACATCGCGTCGAGCGCGGTGCTGTTCGACCCGTAGTCGCTGTCCTTCGTGCGATTGTCGCCGGTCGCATCCGAGACGACGTTGCCGCCATCGCGCACCAGGCTGCTGATGGTCGGGTTGTACATGTAGCGCCAGGCCATCGAGCCCGAGTCATCGAGGATGAACCAGATGTTCGGTGGTACGCCGTTGTTGGTCTGCATCGGCGTATCGGGCAACGTGATGCCGGCATGCACCGGCAGACCGAGCAGGGTCGCCATGCAGGCGAACAGGGGCGTCAGCCACTTCGTGGCGGACGTGCTCCGGCGGACGCGGGACGTGGGGGTGCGGGAAGTCATCTCGGCATCTCTCGGTTATTTGCCGGCGTACATGCCCTGCAGGATGACCGAGGCTCGGCCGTCCTGCGCGCTGCGCGAGGTCACGCGGAAGCGTGGGGTCTCGCACTGCGGGCTGCGCTTGTTTTCGGGGAGGGCATCGCATTTAGGCCAGTTGACGCCGAGGCCCATGTTCTCGATGAAGAACTGCGGCGGATCCATGCTCGCATCGACGACGGTACCGGTACGCCAGACCATGCCGGGGTCGAGCCAGCGCTCGGTCGCGGCCGGATCGGGCGTGCCGCACAGGCCATTGGTGCAACCGCTGCCCGGGAAGGTGGGCTGCGGGTCCAGCAGCGCCTCGGCTTCGCGGAGCCCGGCTTCGGCGACCTGGAAGGCCATGCCGCGATCAAGGAGGTTCGCGGTCATGCGCTCTTCGAGCACGGTACCGCGCAGGCTCGCCAGGCCCAGCAGGGTCATCAGGAGCAGCAGGATGAGCACGACGACGAGCGTCGCACCGCGCTGGCTGTTGGACGAGCGGGTGAAGGGTGCGTGGCGGCGGATCATGGCAGGCGATTCCGGAGCGTGGCGGTGTGGGCGATGGTGCGCTGCAGGCGGGCATTGCCGACGCCGGCGCGATCGGTGCTGGCGATGTTCAGCGCGATGCGCACGGCGGTCACCTCGGCCCAGCGTGCAGGCGGCACGAGCGAAGCGTCGACATAGGCGCCCGCACCCGAGAGGAGATACTGCAACTGCATGTTCTCGACGCCTTCCGCGATCTCCTGGTTGGTCGTGACCGCGCCGCCGGCGCCGTTGTTGCCCAGCGAGACGCGGAACAGCGAGTTGGTACCGTTGCGGTTGCGACCGATGTACCAGCGCACGGCATGCAGGCGCGCGATGGTGGCGTTGGATCCGTAGGTATACGGCGTACCGAGTGCATCCGGGCACGACTTCGGCGGCGGATAGCCCAGGCCCTTGGTGCAGTTGCCCGGCGTCGCGGTGTTGCCGGTATTGTGGACGATGACTTCGTTGGTGCCCGGCTGCGCGTTGGTCACCTGGAACAGGGTCATCTGGCGGTTGTCGCAGACGATGGCGATGTCCGAATCGTCCAGGACGTGATTGGCGGTGTTGAGCTGGAACTGCGCGGCGCTGGGGTTGTGGTTGACCACGGTCACGCCGCTGGAGTTGTCGCCCGACATCACGTCGACGGCATCGGTGCCCGCGATGCGGTTGCCGACGCCGGTGCCGAAGGCGGTTCCCGGCGAAGCGACGCTTCCTTCGTAGCCAGTGATGCCGCGGTTCCAGTTCGCCCACCAGTCGGCCGTGGGATTGAGCACGTTCACGAACAGCAGGTTCTTGCCGCAGGGATTGCCGCCGGCTTCGCGGATGTCGCGGGCCATCAGCTCGTAGGCCATGCGGCTGTTTTCCTGCACGCGGCCCAGGCCCTCGGTGGCGCGGTAGGTCTGACGGTTCGAGATGAAGATCGCACCTGCGCTGACCACGACCAGCAGGCCGAGCATCAGCGCGATCATCAATTCGACCAGGCTGAAGCCGCGAACGCTCGTGGCCGCGCGGAAGCCCGCCCGGGATGTGCGCTGACGGCGATGGGAAGTCGTTCGGCTCATATGCGGGACGTCGTCGAGAAGGAGTAGGTCTGTGCGGAGCTGCCGCCCGCACGCGAGTCATCCCATTGCACGCGGATGGTGCAGGTGGGCCCGTCGCAGCGCACTTGGCCGCAGGCGGTGGGACCGAGGTTCTCCTGGATGGTCTGGATCCACTGCCGCTGGTCGTTCGCGGTGATGGAGCCGCCGCCGGGCACCGCACAGGTCAGGGGCATGTTGTAGGCCCCACCGCGCGCGGCATCGGCGTTCGCGCGCATGGCGTCGAGAATCGAATAGATGTGGATGACGCTCTGGCTGCGCTCCAGCGAGCTCTGGCTGTTGCGCAGTGCGGTCGCCTGCAATGCGGCCACGCCGAGCAGGCCGATGGCCAGCACCAGCACGGCGACCAGCACCTCGATCAGGCCGACACCCCGTGCGTGGGCGGCGGTACGCGGCGCGCGACGGCGACCGGGAGCGATGCGGGACGGATTCGGTCGGGTACCCATCAGATGTTTCCTGGAGCGGGGCAGGTGTTGCCGGCGGCATTGACCGGCGCCTTCACGCCGACGCGGCCGCCGAGGGTGATGGCGATGTCGCGGGCATTGGCCTCCGGCTGGTTCACCGGGAGGCAGATGCGCAGGTTCGCTTCCAGCAGCGCATTGTCGTTGTACGCCAAGCCATCGGCGCGGAAGACGACGCGGTTGTTGGGGATGTTGCTGCTGGCGAGAACCACCAGCGGCGCCTCGAAGGTGCCAGTGCGCATGATCTCGCCGGCATCGGGGATGTTGTTGCGGTTGAAATCCGTGAACACGATCCAGCCGCGCCAGGGCGAGCCGTTCCTGCAGGTCGTGGAATTGACGCTTTCGCACAGCACGGTGCGGACATTGCGGCGGATGGCCTCGCTGCGCGCGATCTGGAAGGCCGCCACCGTTTCGTTCGCGGCACCGGTCAGGCGATTGCCGTTGGTCATGGTGGAAAACAACGGGATGCCGATCCCGATCACCACCGCCAGGACACCCAGCGTGACCATGAGCTCGATCAGGGTGAAGCCATGGCTGGCGCGATGCCCCCCGGGCGCGGGACTGTTTCGACGGATGATGCCCATCTGACCTCCGGACTTGATGCAGGGAGGATAGGCGGGGCCCCGGATGGTCGCCAGCGCATCGCCCGCCACCGCCGATGGGCGGCCGGCACCGTGGCATGAGCGGCACCGGTGCCGGACGCTCGCCGGTCCCTTGCGCCGAAGACCGTGACGCAGGGCATCATGGCGGCATGAAGCCCCCCGCAAGCCCCCCTGCCCCTGCAGC
>SCMT01000013.1 GCA_005502915.1 Lysobacteraceae bacterium 2PB
TGGAGAAGCGGGCGGCGCCCGATTCCGGCCGAGTACGCAGTCAAGATCGCGAAACTTCTCGGCGTGCCTCCAGAGTCCATTAGTCAGCCCTATGACCGCCTGCTGCAGGCAGGAGCTATCATTTCGGCCGCTGCCGGTCCGGAGGCGTGGGCTAATCCTCCCGCCGGACACATCGTTATCGAACGACTGTCCGGATTCGGGCGTACTGACGAACAGGAGCGCATTTGGCTGCCGGAGCGCATGCTAAGACGCGAACTGGGCGCTACTCCCATTGAGAACGTTCGCTGGGTCACGCAGTTGTCGAGGACGTTAGAGCCCGAGATCAAGCGGCATGCCGTGGTCTTGGTGGACATCAGTGCCACACGACATGACGAAGTCATTGATGGCGGGCTGTACGCCTATTCGTTGTGGGGGCGCTCGGACATCCGCCGGGTAACAATCCGTCGGGATTCGTGGGTGCTTGTCGGCGAGAGCGAAGAACGAGCGAGAACGCCAGTGCCCATAGCGGAGTTAGCAGAATTGCAACTTCTCGGAATGGTAATCGGCTGGCTTTGAGTGGGTCAGCTATGCCTAGAATGCGCCCGGCGCGTTGCAAGAGAGGTTGAGTCCGCAATCCTAGGCTGCGCCATTGATTGAAACCAGGGAACGGAGAGCAGCGCATGGACGATGCCAAATGGATGATGATCACAAAGGGCTTGGCACTCAGCGTCGCATACTGTTTGTCTTACCTCGTCCTTCGCCACTTCTCTTTCGACCAATGGTTTCTCCCGGCCGGCCTGCGAGCGGTCACCTTGCTGCTACTGCCCTTTCGCTTCTGGCCGTTCATCTTCATCGGCGATGCCTCTGCGGTCATGTACGGGCGCCTGTCCATCGCTGACCAAAATTCAGCAACATGGGTCTATGTCGGCCCGTTCCTGTTGATCGCCGGCAACGCTATCGCGCCATATCTATTGCGAATGCGTCTGCAAACCCCACAGGCAATCACTCGTCAACTACCGCTTGTCGCCGCGTGCATGTCCGCCTGGAGCGGCATATGCACCACTGTCCTCAACGCGATGCTCGGAGGACCCGTAGAGAATGCAACGATCGCATTCTTCACGACAAAGTTCTTTGGAAACTACCTCGGCACCCTGATGGGGATGCTTCCGGCCCTTGTCTGGATCACCAGAAAGCAGCATTTTGTGACACTGAGAACTGCGTTCCGCGACATTTTCTTGGCCGCCACATCAATTGCACTTGTATTCGCATACTTGAAGTACTGGCATGACGGGGACGACATCGGCAGAAAGTCGATCCTGATGGCTATGATCTTTCCCGCGCTTTTCCTGACCTACTTCCACGGCTGGCTTGGGGCGGCGATTGGCGTCCTCATGGTCAACATCGGCATCGCGCAGACAATGACCTATATGCGAACTCCCGGGGCGGCCCCTTATGATGAGAACGTTTTCCTCGCCCAGATTGGCCTATCGATCGCCGCGTCCGCGCTCTTGATCCTTGGGGGCCGCATCACCTCCCACTACGAAAAGGCAATGGACGCGGGTGTCGCTGAGGAAGAGGCAAAAAGAATATCTCGGCTCGCCCTGCTTTCCAATGAAAGCGAATCGCGGGACCAAGTGCTCTACATGGCCCAGCTGCACATCCTTGTCGACGAGGAAATGCGCTCGCTGGTCCACTGGCTTAAGGAAAACGGAAGATACAAGGAAGCGCTGGCTATCAATAGCAGCGGAGCGCAGCATCGTGAGCTGTTCAATAGGCACGCGATTGCCCTATACCCTGTTGGCATTGAGGAGAAGGGCCTCTTTGCAGTTGTGCAATCGCAAGCGTTTGAAGATCGCTGGGCGTCAGGAACGCACGTCGCGATCAGATTCGATGACGGCGACCCAAGAATTCTATCCACCGAATTACAACTTGCCGCCTACCGCTGCTTCTGTAGTGCAATCGTATTGATGTGCGACTGGAAGCCCGAAGAGTTCAGAGTGCGCATGCGGGTAGGGAGAACCTCCCGCCGGCGCGGTATCTATTTCTCGGTGTCCGTGGTCAATCCGGGCAACGCGGAAGTCAGCCATGCAGGTACTGCCGCATCCCTACTCTTGAGTGCACGAACAAACGCACATGGCGGCATTGTTCGCCGCCATGCGCATAGGATCAGCGTCCTCCTATCGGAGGACGGCACCGAGAGGACTGTCAGTGAGAGGCCTCAACAGGGCGAATGATCCAGCCGTCCTGATTCGATTGCAGGTAGTGGATCACTTCGACCTTGTTGTCTCGATACACAATGCGTCCGTCAACCGCGGCCTGCACACCGGACTGAATTGAGACTCGATCCGCATCACTTCCAATCGGAAGCACCCATGCCGTAGAGCCAATCTGTCCGATCGCCACGCGTGCGCTGTTGTAACCATCATTGATCTGCAGGTATCGGATGCCATCCCTCTCGAACTCATAGATCTTCCATGCGGGGTCGCTTGCTAGGTCTGCAGTACTAGGCATGGATTGCCCAAGACCATTTGCTGCTTTAGGAACATCTCCGCCACCACTCACTTGCGCATAAGCGGTGGGACCCGTAAGCGCCATCATGAGTATAAGAAGTATAGTTTCAACCGCGAAGCGGTAAGCCAGAGTGGCCATCTCGATCTCCTTGAACTGATTCGTGAAATGGGCGTTAGCGTATGCCCAATAAAATCTGACCGTCGCTAACAAAGCTGCGCCCGCGCAGTTGCTTCTTTGGGGCACCTTGACGGTATCACCGCACCTCAATCGCTAATCAGTGCCGCAACGACCGCTCGCAACGCGGTGTGATGAGCGCCACAAACGCAAAAAAGGCCCCGACACGGGGTTCCGTGCCGGGGCGTATGCCGTGATCGAGTTGTCGCCGGCCCATGCGGGGCCGGCCGGGAAGCGACTAGGTTCGCAGCGCTTCGTCCACCTTCGCGAACCCGATCCAGCGGCCCTCGCCATCGAGGCCGCGATTCATCAGTTCCTCCCGGGCAAGTCTCACCACATCGAGTTCCCCGCGATGGACGGCGACGAGGAAGCGGGTGTCGAAGGCCTGCACGTATCCGGCGAGATCATGATCGATGCTCGGGCTGGCAGTGCTGGTGGGGGTAGTCATGGGTCATTCGCTCCTGTGTCGTGAGATTCGCGTCGCGATGCGCTTGGCGTGACCGCATGAACGCGCTGTTCCGCGGTGAAGCCAAGCGCGCCCGTCGAAGTTCGAACGGCAGACAGGTTTCGTACGGATGAGGCGCTCGTCGCGCAGGCGGCACCGCGCGCAGCGGTGGCGCACGTTGGCCAGGTTCCGGCCCAAGGCGCGGCAGTCGCCAGCAGCGGGCACCCACGGCGCGACGCTGCGCGACGTGGGGCATTCCAGGCGGGTGGCTAGGCGTGGTCTTCGATGCCGGCGGTGTCGTCGTCGTGCCACCGCCGCGCGATGTCGCAACGGACGGCGTCCAGCAGTGCGAGATCCGCTTTCTGCATCGCCAGCGGCAGGCGCGCGTCGAAGGCGCGGAGCGCCTCAAGAGGATCGCGGGCGTTGTCCAATGCGGTGCGGATCGCACTCATGCTGCGAACACCCGTTTGCCGAGTGCGTACAGTTCGGCCTGCGCGTTTGCCGCCAGATCGATGCGCGCGTTCGTCATGACCCCTGTGCAGACGTGGGCCAGCGCGAAGTTGAGCACCTGCGCCTTGTCGAGCAGACCCTCCATCCCCTCGTATCGCGCTTCGTACTCCGCCAGCTTCTGCGTCGCGTATTCGAGTGCGAGGCGCATTTCCCGCAGGACGCTCGCTCCGTTGCGCAATGCGACGTGTGTCTCGAACTGGATGGGATCGATTTCGGTGGTCATGCACGGTGTCCTTGCGTGTTGGGTGTGGGTCCATGAACGCGCTGTTCCGTAATGAAGCCAAGCACGCATTCGCCGGCATTGGCGCGGCGACAGGCGACGTACAGCGGGCCGCATCGACGCGCCCAAAGCGGTCAGCCGTCCTGTTCGGCCGGCGGCGGCGCGAAGGCGACAAGCGGGTCGTTTCCGGTTCCGGTTCCGGTTCCGGCACGGCGCGCGATCTCGGCGAGGACGTGGGCGCGCAGGTCGGCGTCGCCACGATGGATGGCGAGCAGGAAATCGGTGCGGAGCTCGGCGACAAGGTCGGGTACCGGATAATCCACGATGATCGCGAGGCGCTCGCCGTCTTCGAAGCCCATCCTGTAGACCTCGGCCAGCCCGTCGAGCAGGCGCTGGACCTCGGCGATCCGAAGGGCATCGCCGGAGGCGGCCACCGCTTCGATGTCGATGCCGAAGTGACTGATCGCAATGAACCGGAAGGGGTCTTCGTTATGGCGGAATGGTGGCGCATCCATGGAGGCGCTCTCGATCACCAGACGAGGCCGGTGGGGTTGGCGGCGATGCGGGCAAGCAGGCCGTCCAGCGGCTCGACCTGCGCGCCATCGGCGATAGGCGCGAGGACCGTGCTGCCGACATCGATCAGCTCGATGCGGATCGCCTCGACGCCGTTGCTGGCGTAGGCGAAGTGCTTGCGTCCGTCGATCTGGCGCAGCAGTGCCTGCGGCGTGCGCGCGCGGAGCACCTCGCGCCGCCATGCGTGCCTGCCACGCTTGCCGGGAATGCGCACCAGCAGGCTGGCGAGGAAGAACTCATTCACGATTCTGGGCTTCTTGCGCGATTGGATGTGCTTCATTCGGGTTTGCTCTTCAGTGGCCGGTGGTCATGTACGCGCTGTGCGCGCTGGAAGCCAAGCGCGTTGCGCGCTGTTTGCGCTGCGCGCGATCAACCATCCGTATTGCCTGCATCCCGCTGCTTGTGTCCCTGCTCGACGCCGGCCTTGTAGGCTGCTTCGAGTGCGTCTCGCAGGGCCTCGACCGAGACCTCGTGAAAGTCGAGTCGGTCCGAGCCCTGCGGCTTCAGCGTTTCGATGTGCAACGTGTGCCGTGCGATGCGGGTCAGCAGTGCGTTGATCTTGCGCATGTCGTGTCCTGTGTCAGCGGTGTGGGTGCGGACATGAACGCGCTGTGCGGAGCAGAAGCCAAGCGCGTGCCCGGCTTCTGTTCGCGGTCTTTCGTCAGCCGAGTCTGGCGACGTATCGGGGGTAGTCGCTGCCCGAGGGATCGACGTAGAGGTAAGGCCGTCCCGGGGCGTGGATCTCGACGCAGAGATGGCCATCGCCGATGCTGCCCCCCTTGCCTTTGAGCCAGGGACGCGACAGATGCAGGTTGTTGGCGAACGTGTCGAATTCGCTCGGCGTCATCTCCACCGTCTCGGTGACGTAGACGACCGCGTTTCCAGTGGCGCACATCCCGGTGAGTTCGGCAGGCTTTCTGGCAAAGGGCAATCGTCGGCCCAGTTGCTCGACTTCGATGGTCTCGCCGCAGAATTGCAAGGTGCGAGGGGTGCGTTCGATGGTGATGATCATGGTGCGCATGGGATGTCCTGTGTATGTTGGCGTCGTCGATCCAACGACCGCATGAACGCGCTGTGCGCGATCAAAGCCAAGCACTTCCGCTGCGAAATTTGGCACTTTCGACGATCACCGCGCAGGTGCGCGATGTCCGCGCGCCGCACACCAGATGTGCGGCGCGCGTTGGCGCCGGGGTCAGCGGCGGCGCTGACCCGAGATCAGGTGGTAGGCGTCGCGCAGGCGCCCCATCTCGTCGAGCCGGCATCGCGGACTGAGGCGATCCTCGACGGCGACGATGGCGTCATGCAGCACGTCGCCTCGTTCAGCGTGATTTTTCGCCAGCGCATATCGGTGCAGTTGCATATCGATGCGCACGCGGGTGGCATCAAGGGCGTCGATCAACGCCTGAAGGTGTCGCTGGCCTTCGTCTTGGGTCGTGGTCGTGGTGTCTGGCGTTGCGTTCATGGTGGTGCCTTGCGTTGGTGGTGTGGCGACATGAACGCGCTGTGCGCGAGCAAAGCCAAGCGAAGATTCATGTCGCGCCGCGACATGCGGACACCTGTCGTACAGGCTTCCGGCTGCGCCTGATTTGCAGGGCGAACTACGCCAACCGACGCAGGCTCACGCGCTCGACCTGGCCGGCGAACGCGGCATCGGCGGCGATGCGCAGCACGTCGTGATCGCGTGCGACCAGTTCCTCGACAAAGGTGCCGCTGGCGGTGCGCACCACGCCGTCGACCGGCATTCCACCGCCAAATCCCACGCGCACGCTGCCCGCGGTAACCTGGACCAGCACCAGTTCCACGCGATAGCGCGCACCGGGCGCAGGCGCGAACGGCTGCGCCAGATCTGAGGCGGTGCCGGCGACCTTGATCGCCGCGCCGCCCGCGATCGACCAGCCGGTCCCGGGCGTCCACGCCGCCTGCGTGTCGAAGCTGGCATTCGCCAGTTTCTCGCCGCCTTCGCAGGGGAAAGTACGGATGTGCTTCTGACGGCTGGCGAGCGCGCCACGTCGGCTCTCGACTTCGACGCGGACTGTCGCGTCGCTGGCGAGCAGCAGATCGTGCGCGTACTCGGTCCCCGCGATGCCCGTCGCCTCATGCAGGATCGTGCCGTTTGCCGCGTGGACGATGCGCACCGTCGTGGTCGTGCCAGGTTCCGGGCCGGTGCCACCGGCCTCGTGCTCGATCAGGCGGTCGGCCTGGAGGATGCGGTCGCGATGTACCCAGGCGATCGTCAACCGCGCATGGCTCGCTGCCGGCCAGGCATCGCCGTTGATCCGAAGCCGGCCCGGCGGATAGGGGCGCGCGTGGCGCGCGTCGAGGCGGACCTGGGCGACGGGGGCGAGCGCGGGATCGAGCGTGCCCTGCCGGGTGCGGGTGAGCAGCTTCGCCTCAACGGTTTCGCCAGCCAGATACTCGGTCGGATCTGCGCCGACATAGGTGTCGCTGCACCACAGCCGCGTCCCGGCCGCGTGCGCGGCGGGCACGGTGTCCACGCATCCGCGCGCGATGGTGAGGATGCCTGCGTCGGCATCGATTGCATCGATCCGCACCAGCTCGTCGTCGATCAGGGCCTCGCTGCCGACAACAACCAGATCGAGATCGCGGGTCTGTTCCAGCGACACGCGCGTGTCGGTCGGACCGAGCGCGGCGCGCAGCAATCCGGTCGGCGTGAAGTCGCCGCCACCGACTTCGGCGAACGTGCCGCCGGTGCGGGTCGTGAGCGTGTAGCCGTAGGCGGGGCCGTTCGGGCGCGCGCCCAGGGCGACCGCGAAGCCGGCGTCGTCCTCGATCAGCGCCAGATCGGCCGGGCGCAGGCGGCCGGCGAGATCGCGCCACGTCGCCTCGACCAGTCGCTGCGCCGGCAGCGGACGCGGCGTGGTGTCCGGTGGCGTCCACGGCCCGACCACGGGCCGCAGGTAGGTCGTCGCCGCCATGCCGTCGAAGTCCTGCATCAGGGTCAGGGCCAGGGCGCCATCGCTGCGCGTGCCTTCGTCCACCTCCAGCACCCGCACCGGCATGCGCACCACGCCCTTGCGCCGCCACGACAACGCCAGCACGTCGCCGCGCTTGATGCCCCACCAGCGCCGATCCACGGTCAACTTGATCCGCTGCAGTAGGCCGCTGGCCACGGAAGTCTCGCGCGCGGCCACGCGCTCGCACAGACTGCGGTTCCACAGCCCCGGCAGCGAGCGGCGGTCGGCGACGACGCGGCCCTGCGCCTGGACGTTGGCCATGTTCTGGAAGGTGGCGGCGATCTCCAGGTTCGACACGCAGTCTCGGCCGACCACGGTGACCTCGTTGGTGCTGCCATCGAGCAATGGCGTCTGCCAGCCCTCCAGCTCGGTCACGCTGGTCTCGTCGAGCAGCGGCAGGTTCGCCGCGACGTAGTCGGGCCGGAACAGCCTGTACACGAACTTGCCCAGCATCGGATCGAAGGCCCACAGGCCGCCGACGTGGTTGTTGACCATCTGCAGGAAGTTGCCGATCGAGTCGCCGCGGCGCCAGCCCAGGCACAGGCCGAACTGTTCGTCGTGCAGCTGCTGCGCGGCGCGCAGGAAGCTGTCGTGGTCGATGAGCGCCGGATCAAGGCCGACGCCCCACACCGTGTCGGTCAGGCACTGGTAGTGGATATGCGCCGCGTTCATGCCGCGACCGATGCGCGCAAGCGTCGGTTGCCACACCGGTGTCGACCAGCCCTGCACGAAGCGTCCCCACCGCTTGGCCCACAGCTTGAGGTAGGGCGTCATCGCGCCCACCATTCCGCGATACAGCGTGGTGCACAGGCCACGCGCGGCCGGCCATGCCCCGGGCACCTGCTGCTGCAGGTAAGGCACCGGCATCTGGTCCGCCTCGCCCATGCGGATCTGCAGCGTGCCGACCAGTCCGCCTTCCTTCTTGTCGCCGCCAAACAGGAACGGCAGATTGATCGGAATCTCCCGGCTGCCCGACAATTCGCCCTCGAACACCGGTTCGCCGCCGACGCGAACGCCGGCGAGGTAATCGTTCGGTCCGATGCTCTCGCCCATGTACAGGTACATGTAGTGGCGGTAGCCGATCGTGGGCTTGCTGGATTTACCCATGGCGCACCGTCCGGGTGTCGCTGCGCAGTCGCGGGATCACGATCGGGCGTCGTCGCCAGCGGCCACGCAGGCGCGTTAGCAGGTCGGTTTTATGCAGCGTGCATAAAACGCATCCTCCCCAGCGCCGTCCACTGGCGAACGGCTTGAGTGCCCACGCCAGATGAAGCAGGGCCGTTGCGATGCCCAGGCCGCCTGCAACGCACTCTCCGATGTGCCAGAGCAAGGCCCCGGACCCCAGCGACGCCAGGCCAACGGCGCAGGTCCAGAGGCGGAAAGCGATCTCACGACGCATCGCCCGGCTCCAAATCACGTCGTGCGATCTGCAGGATGCGCATCACGAACGGATCACCGTGCAGATCGGGACGGCTGTCGCTGTCGATGCCGGTGGTGGCGAGCGCGTGCAGGTCGATGTCGTGCTGCCGGCACCACGCGCGGATGCCCGGCGTACACAGGGGGCCGCTCGCTGGATCGATCGCGCGCACGTGGTGCAGATGAATCCGCATACCCGTCGTGACCTGTCCCGTCGTGTTCACTTGCCGCGACATGTTCACTTGCCGCTCTTGGCCTTGATCGGCGAGGTACGCAGGTCGCCATAGGCCAGTACGTTCGGGTCGTCCACCCAGACCTCGCCGAAGATCACCAGTACCTCGCGGCCCTCTTCGGCGGTCGGCACGGCGAAGTCGGCGAGCGCGGGGGGCTTGGCCGACTGCGGCTTGGGTCGCATCGCGATGCTGAGCACGATGACGAGGATGAGAATGATGGCGTAGACCCACATGGGGGAAGATTCCTGTCGGAAGTTCAGAAGACGGGGTCGCTGCCGAAGGGATTACGCAGGCCCTTCAGGGTCGGCTGGCCGCCGTAGTTGAGGGTGTTGGCGAACTTGGCGCAGCCGCGCGGACCGATCGTGCGATCGCAGCCGGGCAAGGCGGTCACGTGTGCGCCCGATGCGAGCGCGGCCGGGGTGAGCAGGCGCAAGGTGGCGCCTGCGTGGCCGACGATGAAGCGGCGTTCGATGCCCAGCGTCGACGTCCACTGCAGCACGCCGCCATCGAAGTGGCCGTCGTCGAACGCGTCGAACGCGGCCGAGGCGACGGTGTAGCCGGTCGCGTCACTCAGGATCGCCGCGACCGCGTGCGCGTCGGGATCGGCGTTGCACAGGCCAGGTCCCTGGCTGTACAGCACCAGCGGGCAGTTCGATTGCCAGCTGCGGCGCAGGCCGAGGGTCTCGACCGCAGCGGCGAGCGACTGGCAGCGCAGCTTTGCCACGCTGTGGGTCTCATCGAGATCGGCGACGTGCCCGGTCCAGCCCAGGCGCACCAGGCCATCGCGCACCCGCACGCGCTTGAGGTCCAGACGCAGGCGCAGGCCTGGCGGCACCGGACGGAACAGGTTGAGCAGCGGAAGGTCGAGCGGCGCCGTCACCTCCAGCGTGTTCTTCGCCTCTTCGGCCGACTGCGCGATGCGTCCGCGCGTCAGCGCCACCGGGAGGTAGCGTTGGCCCTCGACGATGGCCTCGCGGCCGGCATCCGTATAACGCCAGTGGGTCAAGCCGATCGAGAAGTCGTACAGCTCGATCTCGCGCGAGAGCAGGCTCATGGCTCCTCCTCGCCCACGCTGGCGAACGCCACGCCGCAATCCATCAACCCTTCGCTGTCGGCGTGATGCTGCAGTTCGATCGTGTCGCCAGCGAGCGTGACCAGCACCATCCAGCACGCAAGCCGCACCCGTTCGGGTGCAACCATCAAACCCAATGCCGCATCCAGTCTGAGGCGTTCGCCTCTGCCACCGTTCGGGCGTTCGATCTCGTCGGCAGCTTCGATGGCGCGGTACCAGATGCGGCCATCGGTCAGTTCGATGCGCAGATGGCGGCGTCCGGCCTGCAGTCGCAGGCTGCGGGCGATCCCGGCCCAGGCGACGACGAGTGTGGTCGCGCTCTCGCCGATCGGTTCGAGCAGCTCGATATCGTCGGTCCAGGTCGGCAGCCACAGCGCCTCGGCGCGACCCTGCAGCCAGTACAGCAGGCTGCGGTGTGCGGCGCGCGCGGCGCGGCCGAACACGCGCCACGCGTGCGACTGTGTCGTCCACGCGAGCCCCGACACGTCGTCGACGGCGGTGCGACCGACGTCGCCGTCGAGCACGGTCGCGCGTCGCGCGAAGGTCGCGGTCGGTGCGTCGGACCAGTCCGGACGGTCCTCCAGCACCGGGAGACCGCGATAGCGCGTGGTCGGCGCGAGCGGCGGCCAGTCGCACGGTTCGGTGGCCTCGAAACGCAGCCGCGTCTCGACCAGCCGGTCGCTGTGCCGACGCAGTTCGGGTGCGCCACCAAGGCGCGCGGTGCGGCAGGGAATCAGTCGGGTGCCGACCGGCCACGCCGCCTGCGTCGGCGCACGCAGTTCGATGCCCTGTGCAGTCAGCGACACGACTTCGACCAGTTCGTAGGTGGTCGCGTCGCGCCACAGCATGGCGAGGCCGCCGACTACGAAATCCAGTCCCGCAGTGTCGATCGCGATCCGAGTCGTGCCCACGGCTAGCGACGCACGCAGGTGCGTCGTGTCGACGAACACCGGCAGCGCCCAGGTCCGCGCGCTCCAGTCGTAGAGCGCGTTCTCGACGAGGCGTCGTTCCGTGCGATCGGCCAGCACACCGAACTCCCAGGTCCGCCGAGGCGCATCGCGCAGCGGCGTGCGCACCACCGCGCCGGCCAGCGTGGTCTGCACATCGGTCAGCCACGCCAGCGTCTCGCCGACCGGCTCGGACCAGTCCGGCGGCAACGTCCATGCCTGCAGGCGCTGGCCGGAGAGGTTGAGCGACCACACCTCGCCGCTGGCGAACACGAACGCGAGCCGCGCATCGATCAGCGGCGGCCCCTCGGTGGCGACAGTCAGCGTCCAGATGCGCTCCTGCAGCGGCGCGAATGCCACCGGCACGGTGTCCGGCGCGATGCCGATGCCGTCGCCGCCGTCGAGCACCAGCGCCGTCACCGTCGCCAGTCGCGCGCGCCAGGCATTCCAGACCGCGACCTCGCGCACGACCTGCGAGACCACATTGCCCAGCGCAAGATGCCGGGGCGTGAGGTGGATGCGGTCGTAATAGTCGTCGACGAACCGGTGGGCCATGCGTCCGGTCGCGGGCCACGGCGTCGATGCGGCCTGCCGGAACACGCCGGCCTGCGCCGTGAGCGCTGCACGCGCATGCGCGGCAGGCACGAACACCACCTCGGTCAGCGACCGCAATTCCGGCGAGAGCGCCGGTTCGACCGCGCCGAACAGGCGCGCGGTGGGCGCGATGCCGATCAGCCCCACCATCACGCGCCCTCGCGCAGTGCGACGCCGAAGGTGCCGCTGTGCTGCGCGCCGACCGCCCAGCCCGAGCCGTTGCGCTGGCTGGCGTTGACCGCATGCAGCGGATAGACCCGCCAGCGGTCGCCGCCGTAGACCAGCGGCACGGTCAGGTCGAGGTGGTCGAGCCGGCAGTAGCGCGCGTGCGCGAGCGTGGCGACGATGGTCTGGCCCTGCGCCTGCCGCGCCATCAGCACGTCGATCGGCAGCAGCACGGTCGCCTGGTTGAACTGCGAGGGCAGCGCGTGCAGCAGGCCGGCCTTGTGGGCGACGCCAAGCAGGTTGCCGGCGCTGCCACCATAGGTCGTGCGCCACGCGGGCGCGCCTTCCAGTCCGCAGTGGATGAAACTGCTGTGATAGGTGCCGGCGATGCTGGCGAAGAAGAAGCCGAGCCCGAATCCGTCGTGCGGCACCGCGCCGAGGTCGCTGCCGTTGCTGGTGGCGAGGTAGACGGTGCAACGCGAGGACGCGCCGTTGGCATCGCCCCGGAACGATCCAGAGCACCACAGGCCGGTGCCGCCGATCTGCGGCATGGTCGAGATGCCCAGATTGAGGTGCTGGTGACGGTCGACGTTGTAGCGCGCGACCAGATAGATCTCGGTGGCCTCGCCCGCCGCGTCGAAGACGTGCAGGGTGTACTCGAGTGGCCAGACGATGGGGGCGCTGGCGACGCTCATCATCTTCACGGCGTGCGGACACGGATCGACGAGCGCGGCACCGGCCTGCCCGGTGCCGGCGAGCAGGCGCAGTTCGGTCGCGCTGGCGGTGAACTGCACGAAGGCCGCGCCCTGGCTCAGGATGCCGCTGGCCAGCGTCCAGCTACGCGCGACCAGCGCGGCCTCGACTGCTGCTTTGAGCGCGGCGAAACTCGCGGCGGTGCCGGAGACGACCGCCATCAGTCCATCTCCAGCGCGATGTGATCACGCCAACCGGTGCGGGCGCCGTCCTGCAGCACCACGAACGCCCGGCCGCCGACCGCGCCGATCGCCTCGACCGCCTGGCGCGCGCTCATGCCGGTCTGATCGACGACGGCGCTGCCTTCGAGCTGCAGCACGTTCTCGGATGCGTTGTTGTAGCCGGAGACGAAGCTCACGCCATCGAGCACGCCGTAGAGGTTGCCGGAAGTCGGATAGGCATTGACGACGCTGTCGTAGGGACCCAGGCGCATGTCGTACAGTTCGAGCGGCTGCGGCTGGTGCAGGGAACCGGCTGGGACGAGGCAGCGGTTCCCTGCGCCGGTCGCGCCGACCGGTTCACCGGCGAGCGCATACGCTGTGAGGACCGAGTTCGGGCCGTTGCCGAAGGGCGAGATCTGCACCTTCCTCCACGCGCCGGCCTGATCGCGCAAGTACAGGTGGCCATCGTTGTAGCCGCTATCGCTGGAGCCACGCACGCCCTTGTACGGAAACCAGTGCGGATCGCTGTAGCGTTTGGCCTCGCGGCCATCGAAGTGGCCGGCGACCACCAGCGGCGAGGGATACTCGCCGGGTCGCGCATAGGGCAGCGCCTTGCCGACATAGACGTGGGCGTAGATCGGCGAGCCGACCTTGAACACGCCGACGATGCGGCGCGGGTTCGCGGTGAGGAACACCGTCACCGCCTGGTTGTGACAGGGCACGCCCGAGGTCTTGATGCCCGGCTGGGTCTCGAACGAGGCGCCCGCGACGAAACCGGTCATGGTGGCGGCGAGCAGGTTGTAGTGATCGGCCGCCGGGTTCTGGTAGCACTTGAAGCCGACCGTGATCTGTTCGCTGCCGGTCGTGCCGGTCGAACGCAGGATCAGTTCGCGCTCGGGCACGGCGGTGTCGTAACGCAGAGTGGTCCAGCCCACCGACTCGGCGAGGGACTTGAGCGCGGCGAGCACGCGGTAATGCGCATCCTCACCGCTACCCTTGACGAAGGTGTCGATGGTCCAGCTCAACGTGTCGCCCTCACCCGCCCACCTTCTGGCGCAGGAAGCTGCCGTTGCGATCGATGACGTTGAGCACGGTGGTCTCCATGGTGCGGCTGGTGGCGATGGACTGGGCGAGCGCATCGGTGTCGATGGCATTGACCAGGCGCAGGTTCAGTTGCGGCGTGAGCCTGGCGGCGGCGCGGGCGAGTCCGCCCTCGGCGAAGTTCACGCGCGGCGCGCGCGGCAGGGCGACCGGCGGCGGCGCGGCACCGGCGAAGCGGCGCGCGTGCCAGGCATCGAGCGCGGGCATGCCGCGCGAATTGAAGTCCTCCAGAAAGGACAGCGCGCCCGGCTGGCGCACGACGGCGGCGCGGGTCACGAACTCGAAGTCCGACAGCCACGCCGGGATGCTGTCGGAGGTCGCCGTGCCGGGGCCGCGTACGTGGCCGCCACGCGCGTAGCCGCCCCCGCCGTTGAAGGTCACCTGCGCGATCAGGCCGGCGATGGTCGCGCCCTGGGCGAGCGCACCGGCGATGAAGGGAATGTTCTGCGGAAATCCGTACTTGCTGGCCTCGGCGACGTTGTTCGCCAGCGCGATGGCCGCCTGAGCGATCGCGAACGCCTTCGACAAGGCGAACAGGGCGCGGTAGGTCGCGCTCTGCTCGCCACCGAAGGCCCGGGCGATCTCAGCGAGGCTGCCGAACGCAGACTCGGCCCCGGCAAGCAGCACCTGGGTCTGCGCGGCCTGCAGCTGCGCCATCGCCGCCTGATGCTGGCGCTCGATGGCCTCTTCCTGCGCGTCCCACTGGCTGTTCAGATCGGCGCGCTGCGAGCGGAACTGCGCGACCAGCGCGAGCTGTTCGACGTGCCACGCCTGCTGGCGCACGCGCGCCTGTTCGATGCGGGCCAGTTCGCCGCTGCCCTCGCCGAGGTCCGGTCCTCCGGGCACGGCGTCTGGCTTGCGGAATGCGGCGCGGGCCACGCGCGCCATCGCCGTGTCGTAGGCGTCCTTCGTGGCGATGCCGTCGCGCAGCGCATCGTTGAGCAGCTTGACCTGTTCGGTCGCCGTCTCCAGCGCGACCTCGGCCGGCGTGCGCAGCCCATCGCGCAGGGCCTCGTATGCGCGCGTGGTCTTCTCGATCGCCAACTGGCGTTCGCGCTCGGCCTCCTGCGCGGCGCGCGCCTTGTCGAGGGCTTCGGCTTCGGCAATCAGCTGCGCCTTCAAGGCCGGCGCGATCTTCGCCAGCGCGCCCTGCGTGGTCTCGTAGCGCAGGCGAGCGGCCTCGCCGGCCCGGGTCTGGCCGGCTTCGACGTCGGCGAGCAGCGCGACCTCGCGACGCAGCGAAGCCAGTTCGCGCTCGGCATCCTCGCGGGCGCGGTCGGTGTCTGCCTTCTTTGGCTTCGGTGGCGCGGGCGCCTTGAACTGATCGTCGATCTGCGCGCGCCGCGTGGTCTCGAACGTCGCCAGCGGTACGCCGTCGACATCCTCGACGCCGCCCGCCCGCAACGCCGCGATGTCGCGTTCGAGCGCGCGCAGCTGCTGCGCCTTCGCGATGGCGCGGTCCTGACCCAGCGCCGCCTGTGCGCGGCCAAGCGCATTGATCGCGGCGGTCTGTTTCGCCTGCGCCGCGGTCTGCGCGTCCGCCTTTGCCTGCTCGGCGTTGGCCTCGCGCTGCAGCGCGGCCTGTTCCTGGCGCAGGGCACGGATGCGGTCCTTGGTGCCAGCATCGACCTCGGAGCTGGCGAGCACCGAGTCGAGCGACTTCAGTCCGCCGAGTTCGCGCCACTCGTTGCCGATGCGGTCCAGTTCGTCGGTCGTCTTCGACAGGCGGAACGCCAGATCGTCGCGGCCAATGTTGCGGATCGTGTTCCAGACCCCGCCGATCACCTTGCCGAGGTTGATCCACGCCCGTTCCAGAGACCCGGCACGGGCATACGCCTCCTGCACCCGTTGTTCGTGGACCCGGGCGAACGTCTCGATCGCCAGGCGCGCGGCATCCTGTGACCGGCCCTGCGCCTCGAGCGCGCGGACGTGCTGGTAGACCTCGATCGAGAGGAAGCGGTACTGCTGGTTGAGTTCGGCCAGCTGCGCCGACGGCGCCTTCGCGAGCGCAATGACCTTCTGCGTCGTCTCCTCGATCGACGCGCCGGTGAGCGTCGAGAGATCGACTGCCGCGCGGGCGGCCAGTTCGAGCGTGTCGGCCGCGATCTGGCCGGAGCTGGCGAGCGCGGTCAGTGCGATCTGTGCTTCGGCATATTCGCCGGTCGCCGCGCCGACGCTGTCCTTCATCACGCGCAACTGGCCCGCCGTGGTGGCGGCGGCATTGCCGCTGGCGATCAGCGCCCGTTCGTAGGCCTGGGTCTCCCGGTAGCTCGACAGGGTCGCGACCGCGAGACTGCCGATCACCGTGGCCACGAGGGTCAGGCCGATCACCAGCGGCGTGATCGCACCGAGCAGCGCGCGCGCGGCGGGCACGATGCCCCCGAAGGAATCCTTCAACTGGCCGCCTTGTTGGATGGCGACGAGCCACGGTTTCTGGCCCCCGGCGAGCGAGGTGACGATGTCGGTGATCTGCGCTGGCAGCATGCGCATCGCCTGCCGGGTCTGGGCGACGGACACGCCGTACTCGTTGACCGCGCGCGCACCGACTTCGGCCGCACGCGCGCCGCGGCGATGGGCACCCGCGACGGCGTCCTGCGTCTGCGCGAGCACGGTGCCACCGCGCGCGGCGGTACTGCTGGTCGCATTGAGCTGGGCGACCGCGCGGTCGGCGCGGCCGAGCGCGCCTTCGACACGCGCCAGGCTCGCTTCGGCTTGCGCGGAGTCGCCGCGGACCTTCAGGTTGAGAACGGTGTCCTGATTCATGGTGCGATCGGTGCAGTGGGATCAGGCAGGGCCGCGCAGGGACTTCACCCGCGCATCCGCCGCGTCACCACCCCACACGGCGGTGGCGACGTCCTCGATGAAGTCCGCCCGGCGGCGGCGTTCGTCGCGCTCGATGACCTCGAACAGGGCGATCAACTGGCGCTCGGTGCGTCGGCCAAGCTGATCGGCAGTGCCGAGTCCCGCGCCAGCGAGGCGGACGAAGAGTTCATGCCAGCCGAGGCGCCGGCCGCGAGGACGTGTGCCTCGCGAACCTCGGCCAGCACCTCGCGCACGAAAAAAGCGGCATTCGTCGCGAACCAGGTGGCGAGATACAACTCCAGTTCGTCGGCAGCGAGCGTGTCGAGCCATCCGACCTCGACATCGCCGGCCTGCGCCGCGATCGCCGGAATCACCGCACGGTGACGGCCGAACAGGCGGCGGACCTGCGCGTAGCGCAGGCTGCCCTCCCCGCTCTCGGCGACCAGGTCGGCGATGAAGGCCGAGGCGCGGTCGGCGACGTCCAGACCCTCGAAGAAGCCGTACTCGCGGATCGTGATTGCACGCCCGCCGAGGACGAGCGCGCGATCCGGGTGGAGCACGGCCAGTTCGTCGGCCGCCAGGGCCGTATCGTCCGGCGCTGTGGTCGGGATCTTCGTGGCCATCAGACGGCCTCCGGCAGATCGAGTCGCCCGAAACCACCGAGCACCGGATCGGCCGCCGCATCGGCATCGAACAGCACCGAGGCAGTCAGCTCGAACTGGCCGAAGCTCTCGTGGATCAGGCCGAGGTTGCTGACCGGATTGAACTGCACGCGGTACAGGCGAATCTGGACCGGCGCGTTGTCGATCGCGTTCACGCCATCGAGGAACAGGAAGCGTTCGGGCGCCGGGGTGGTCAGCATCGCCACGCTCGTGCGCGCGCCGTAACGGTAGGCGGCACGCAGCGGCAAGGTGAAGGCGGCGAGGTCGAGCAGCCTGATCAGGCCCGCGCGGATGCTCTCGATCCGGTAGTGGGTACCGACCACCAGCGTCGCCGGGGCGGCATTGCTGTCGGTGAGGACGAACTGGCTCACCGTGCTGTGGTCGAGCGCGATCACGTCGTTCGCGGCGAGCCCGGCCGGCAACCCCTCGCCGGTCACGGTGCCGGCAACGATCGATGCCTTGCTGGCGTACAGGCCGAGCAACAGGTTGTCGATGTCGGCCCAGTTGATCGCGACGGTGAGTTCGGCTTCCTTGCCCTTGTGCAGCACCGCCGAGGTCAGGCGGTTGCCCGAGTAGCTTTCCTTGCGGGTCTCGGTCTCGGTCTTGAGGGTGAGATCGCACTTGGGCGCATCGCCGACCCAGCGCAGCACGCCGGGACGGCCGCCGGGCAGGCGCGTGCCGAGGTACAACTTGCCCTGGAAACTGAAGTCCTGCATCACGCGGTCCTCGTGGTCTGGGTGTCGGTGTGTTCGGTGGGAATCGCGACGCGCGCTCGGCGGTCATGGCGTGGGGCGAGCGGCGCGTCTGACGCGATCGCATCAGTGGCCAGCGGGGGCGATGCGTCCGCGAGCGCGGGCGGCGGCGTGGTCAGGCCCCACGCATCGAGCAGCGCGGCATCGGCGTCGTTGACGGTCAGTTCGATGCCTTCGGGCGGCGGGTCGTAAGTCACACCTTCGTGGGTGTGTGGGTGATGGAGGCGGATGGTTTTCATAGCCTGCGCTGTAGGGAGGGAACGGAAAGGCATGCCGACGCCTCCGCCGGGACGGCGGACACGGGCACGGGTGTCGGATGTGGTGGGATTGCCTGATGCCAACCGATGTGGAACCGGCGTGCGAGGCATCCTGACGCGAGGTGAAGTTGGCCCTTTCAATGGCCTTGGCGATGCGCTAAAACGTCCGAAATCACCTCACGGAAGGGCAACGTTCAATGACAAGCGACGCAACGGGGCATCTCGAACGTTTGCTACAGGAGCTCGGGGTCGGATCGATCGCAAGCCTGCTGATCTTGTTGGCGGTTCCGATCGCGATCGCCGGGGTATACGGTCTGCACGTACTGGCGACCGGATGGCACACGAGAAGAAAGGAGTTCTTCGAGATGTACGAAAAGCTTCCGCATGAGAATCCAGATCCGCTCGCGCTCGAAACTGCCTTCCGGCATGGATTCGGGCTGTGGATCCCAGCAGCGACGATTCATCTCATCCGGGACGCCCCATCCCCCAGTGCGCCGCTCGTGGGACTCATGACGATGATGCGTTTTCTTGAGACGAACAGCGCTGATGGGACACTTGCTGTCAAGCCAATGTTTTCGACTCCGACCAAACGCACGTTGTGGATGAGTGCTTGCGCTGTTGGATTCCTCACATGCAGCTATGCGCTTGCATTATCGCTTTTGTCTATCTTGAAAGATTCGCAAGAAATCAATGTGATTCCTTATGCCGTCATTCTCATCTTCTCTTTATTTTCTGGCGCATTCTCGATGGGAACGGGGTTCGACCTCTTTGGACTGAAGACGTTCGTGGACCGTCACCCCTACTTGTTCAAACGCAAAGACAAACATCACCGCCCGGAATCACTCGCCGATCGTCCCGCATCGAAAGATCAATCGCGAGCGCCGCATTCGGCTTGAAATTGCCGAGCCTAAAGCTGCTGCGGCGTCCAGTCAGCCCTTCCTGTCCATCAGTGCCGAAGTGAACAGTCGCTTCGATTCCGCCCCCAATACACCCCGCGCATAGTCGATCAAACGCTCTGGCCGTCGCCCCTTGGCGAGCATTTGCGCCGCAGTCGCGCCGTATTCTGCGACCAGCGGTTGACGGCGTTTGCCCGCGTAACGGCCCTGTTTCATCTCGCGCTTGGGGCCTTCTCGACGGAACACATGTGCGTTGCGATTCACGCCCACGCCAAGGAAGGCGTGTTCGCGCAGGCTGCGCTTGCCACGAAAGACCGATGCGGTGACGCCCCGCCTGGTCTGCCGCGCGGCGAAGTTGCGCAGGCCGATGCCGCGGAAGCGGCCGATCAGACGCACGCCGTCTTCGGTGGCGCGCGCCTGCAGATCCTGCGCGAGACGGCGCGCGCCGATCTGGTATTCGGCCTGGATATCGCGCCGAGCCTGTACCGGCAGCCGGCGCCCCAGCGTGCCGATCGCACGTGCGTGCAGCGTCGGCAGGCGCGAGGACAGCGCGCCGAGGTTGCGCGAGGCGGACAGGACGCCATCGAGGTCTGCGTGCAGCGTCGTCATCGCGACAGTTCCCGTCGATAGCGCGTGCCGAACAGAACCTGCGCCGCCATCGCGGCGATACCATCGGGCCGATCGAGCAGCACCGATTCCTGGAACTGCAGCGGCAATGCGAGCGGCGCCTGCGTGTAGCCGTCGAGCGCATCTTCGATGTCGGCGATGGTGTCGACAATGCGTTGTTGCGCGTTGTCGAGCCGAACCGGCACCAGCGCCTCGACCACGAAGGTGAAGCCGCGTTCCGACGTTGAGCCGGCATCGTCCGGCAGGACGGAGGCCAGCGGATACAGCGTCAGCCGCGCAGTGTCGTTCGGATCGAACGGCGCCGGCTCCAGTCGCACATCGCGACCGGAGTCGGTGCGGTAGTCATTCGCCCGCCGAATGATCCGCAGTCGCGCCTGGACGAGTTCGAGGATCGCCCACGGGATCGGGGTCTCAGCCATGGAGCACCGATTCGGTGACGATGCCGTCGTCGAGCACGATGCGATCGATGCGAACTCGGGTGCCGGGCAGCTGCAGCATGTCCCCGGCGCGAGGTGACCACTCGGCGTTGCGGAACTTCGCCGTCGTCACGCGCGAGGCGCCCTGGCTGTAGTCGCCGAGTTCACGGACGTTGTAGGTGATCACCACGCGCACCGGTACGGGTGCTGCCCGTCCGCGACGCACGAACGCCGGTTCGCCGAACACCGCGAACAACGCTGCGTGCGCGGCCTCGAAGGCCGGATCGAGCGGTGTGCTCATCGATCGCCACGCGCCTATGGCTCAGGGACGCGGTCGCTCACGTGCGGGCGCCTTCGCCGGCCGCACAGGCTTGCCGGTACTGCTCGGCGATGGCGACAGCGAGGTTGCGCTCGCGGATGGCGGTGTCGCCTGCGGCGGCGATGCCAAGAGCAATGTCTGCATCTGCTGCAGTAAATCCGGTTCCCGTGGCACCGTCAGTGCCGCTGGCAAGGGCGGCAGGGCCGGCGGCGACGGGCACGGCGCACGCGAAACGCTCGCGCAGCCGGAGAGTGCCAGCACGCAGCTGGCGGCGCAGATCTTCCAGTGAGTGTTGGGCATCAGCTTGTTCCTGTGCGGCGGTGGCCGCGAGTCGGGAGATGCGTTCGGCGCTGGCGCGCTCCACCGCGCGCAGGCGTTCGCTGTGCTGCAGCGCCTGGGTCCGCCATTGCGTCTGGCGTTGTGCGATCTCGCGCTGCAGGGCGTGCAGGCGCGCGAGGGTGAGGCCATGGGCCGACAGCGCGATCAGCAGCGCCAGCGGCCACCGCCAGCGCCACAGACGCCGGCACCAGGCGCCGAGGATCGAGAGCCACGCGATCACTTCGAGCGCTCCTTGTGCGCCCACAGCGCCGCGCGCTGGCTGAGACGGAACGTGGCGGTCAAGCCCTTCTGGACGTAGGGCGCGGCCAGGCCCGCCAGTCCGCCGAGCAAGGCACCAGTCAGGGTCGGCCGCTGCAGCCACATCACCCCGAAGCCGATCGCCAGCGCCGCCGACTCGATCAGGAACTCACGCGACAGCTCGCAGCGCATGACCGGCAGCGCGCCGCGCAGCCATGGCTGGGCGACGACGGCCAGCGTCAGGGCCAGAGCAAACGACAACAGCCCTGCGGGTGCCTCGGCCAGCACCCGCAGCAGCAGCGCCCAGGCATCGCCGAAGACGCCGATCAACGCGGGGCCGTGAGTCGCCAGCAGGACCAGCAGGCCGGCCAGCGACAGACCAAAGACGGAGTGGACCCAGCGGTTCATCGCAGATCCCTCGCGGCGTAGGCCAGGTTGGCGGCGATGCGGCGTGTCCAGCCGCGTCCGAACGCGGCGAACTGGTCATGCTCGGCGTAGAGCTCCAGTCGCAGCGCGAGCAGGCGCTCGATCAGCCGCGCCTCGTCGGCGGTCCGGATCGCGGCGAGCGTGACCGGCCCCAGTCGTCCATCGACCGCAACGCCGGTCAATCGCTGCAGCCAGCGGATCGCGCGCCCGACCCCGTGGTTCACCGCTGCATCGAGCACCTGGAACGCCAGCGCAGGCGGCAGCGCATCACCCTGGATCGGTGCCCAGAAGTCGCGGCGATACAGTGCGATGGCCTCGGCGCGCGTGAGCTTGCGAATGTCCAGCGTCGGGTAGGTCTTCTGGCTGATGCCCCAGCGCGTGCGGCCACCGGCATCGCGTGGGTCGTCGGCATCGCCGCCTTCGTGGATGAGCACGCGGTCGATCGCGCGGACAAAGGTGTCCACGGCCGGCGACGTGGTCGCCAGTCCTTCGGGAGTGGTCATGGGGTGATCCTCAGTTGATCGAGAGCTTCACCAGCACGCTGGGTCGCAGGCACAGCGGCAGCGGGTTGGACTGGGTGTGCAGGTCGGTGCCGCGCTCGAACTTGCGCGGCTCCTGCTTGGCGTACAGCGGCTGGCCGAGGGTGTTGACGGTCTCGTTGAAATCCGCCGGGGCGTTGTAGGTCGCGAAGCTGTTGACGGTGCCGACCGGGAAGGCGTGCGCCTCGCCTGGCGCGATGAAGCGCCGCACCGCGCCGTTCAGATCGGACGCCTTGCCGCGGTACTCCTCGAAGACCAGGCCGCCGAAGTTGAAGCCCTTGCGTACGTCGTTGATCAGCACCGCGCCCTGCTGCCACTGGGCATAGGCGGTCTTGACGTCCTTGTGCGAGGTCAGTGCGGCGAAGAACTCCTGCGAGCAGATCACGCGCGCGCCGGTCATGAACTCGCCAAGCAGGCCCTCCTCGATCAAGGCGAGGGTCTCGATGCACTTCTGCTTCACATCGGTGTTGTTGCCCGGGCTCTCGATCTGGAAGCGCACGTGCTGCTGCGTGAGCCGGAACTCTTCGTACAGGTCGTACAGGAGGCTGCCGTCGGCATCGAGGATCTGGCCCTTGAGCGCACCCATGCGAAGGTGCTCGAGGGTGATCGCGTGCTTGTTGCGCATGGTCTCCAGTCGCTCGGCGACGACGCCGGCCACCGATTCGAGTTCGGTCTCCGAACCGAAGGTGCGCAAGCCGTTGACTTCTTCGGGCAGCACGACGTCGTCGTGCGGGATGTGCGGCGCGACGAACGAGCGCATGCGTCGCTTGGCGCTGGCGCTCACGGTGCCGGGCGCACCCGGCGGCCGGGTCGGCAGCAAGGTGAGCACGCCCGCTTTTTCCTCGACGAGGATCTGGCGGGAGCGCACCGGCTTCTCCGGGAACAGGCCCAGCTCCTGCAGTCGACCGTAGCGGTTGGGGATCAGGTTGATGGCGGCTGTGAGGGCCGCCATGGAGAAGGCGGAGTTAGCGAACGGGTTGAGCATCGGGGTCTGCCGTGTGGGGGAATTGGCGAACGAGCACGCCGAGCGCCGCCAGCTGCGCGAGGGCGGTGGCGGTCTGCTCGGGAGTGAGGGAGGTGGGCAGCACCAGCGCGCCGCCGAAGACGATCGCGTGACGAGAAACGATCACGCTGCGGCGGCGTTCGCCGCGTGCAACGACCACCGATTCGATGAGGACACCGGCAACGGTTTCGCGGCCATCGCTGGCGGTGGGATCGATCGCGACGATCTCGCCGGTGGCGGTCACGCGGCCGACGACGGCGCCGAGCGCGAGGGTCTGGCCCGCGCCGACGACGACTTCATCGCGCGAGTACAGGTTCGGCGCTTCGTACTTGAGCAGGTCGCCCAGGTGAACCGGTTCGTTGAGGACGGGCATGGTCAAGCTCCCTGCAACGGCGTGGACGCGATGCGCTTGCGCACGGCGTCGAGGACCGGATTCACGGTGGTCGCCGCGGCGGCGGGCGCCGCTTCCGTGAGGTGATGCGAGGCGATCTCGATCTGGTCGGCGCGGGCCTGCAGCAGCACCTGACGCACCTGCGCCACGGACATGCGTGCAGCAAGGAACTCGGTGGTGCGTTCGGGGCAACCGGCGAGCAGGCAGAGCTCGGCAATCGCGACTGCCTCGGCCTGGGCATCGACGGGCGGCGCCGTCGTCGTCGCGGGCGCGGCCAGTGGCGCGATCGGCGGTTGGGTGACGGTCGGTGCGGCGACGGGCGGCGCAGCGGTCGTCGTCGGCTGCGCGGGCGCAGCCTCGGTGGGCAAGGTCATCGGGATCTCCGTGGGGGTGGGAAGCGCAAGCCGCGTCGGCAACGCGAGCGGTGTGGTTGAGAGGGGCGAAGGCCCGCGCAGGCTGATGCCGAAATCGGCGAGCGCCGCGTCGAAAGACGCGACGCCATCGGCCAGCCCCGCAGCGACCGCATCCTCGCCGAAGAACAGCGCCGCTTCGGTCGCGCGCACCGCGTCGGCATCGAGGCCGCGCATGGCGGCGACGTGGTCGACGAACAGGCCGTAGAGGCGGTCGATTTCGGATTGCAGGGCGTCGGTCGCCTGCGGCGTCAGCGGCGCGTGCGGCGTGGCATCGTTCTTGTGCACGCCGGCATACAGCGCGGTGACGCTCAGGCCGTTCTGCGCGTTGCGCACCGACTGGTCGATGTGCAGCGCGATGACGCCGATCGAGCCGACGCCGCCGGTCCGGGCGAGGGTCACGCGCTGCGCGGCGCAGGCGATGGCGTAGCCCGCCGAGAACGCGCTGTCGCCGGCATGCGCCCACACCGGCTTGCTCTTGCTCGCCGCGCGGATGCGCGCACCCAGCTCGAACACACCGCCCGCTTCGCCGCCGGGCGAGTCGATGTCGAGCAGGATCCCGGCGACCGCCGGGTTCGCGATCGCGGCATCGATGTCCGCCGCGATCCGGGTGTAGGACGTCAGTCCGGACTCCGCTTCGAGGCCGACCGTACGCCGCACCAGGGTGCCGTGGATCGGAATGATCGCGATCCCGGGCGGCGACGACGGTGGCGCCTCGGGCGGCGGCACCGTCATCGGCAACGTCAGTTCTGCGGACACCAGCCCGATGCGCGGGCCGAGCACGGCGAGGAGCGTGTCGAGCTTGGCGCGCGCGATCAGCAGTGGCGTCCCGTACACACGGGACGCCAGGTGGACGAGAGACGTCATCAATTCGCCTGGGAAGGTGAAGCGGTGTTGGACGGGGTCGAACGACCCTCATGGCGCGGGTCAGAATCGAAACGCAGGCCCAGCGCATCGGCGCGGGCGTTGTCGGCGGCGATCTCGTGATCGATGTCCTCGGCGTCGTAGCCGAAGCTGGAGATCGCTTCCGAGCGCGAGAGCAGGCCGCCGCGGATCGCCGCGATCATCGCGTCGAACTCCTTCTTCGGATCGACCCACTGCCAGCCCTGCGCGACCCACTTCACCGCGAGCCAGGCACGGCGGCGCGCGACGCCGCCGCGCGCGTACCCGGGCAAGGTCAGCGCGCCTTCGAGCACCGCCTGGGTCATCCATGCGCGCCACAGCGGGCGGCACACCTGGTGGACGATCACGCCGTGCTGGATCGCCTCGCAGCGGCGCCGGAACTCCAGCAGCCCCGCGCGGATCGAGGAGTAGTTCACCTGTGTGAGATCGCCGGTGAGCATCTCGTAGGTGATGCCCATCGCCGCCGCCACCGCGCGGAACTGCTGGCGCATGAACTCGGCGTAGCTCGAACCGACATCGGCCGGCTGCGAGAACTTCACGTCCTCGCCCGGTTCCAGAAACTGCATCGTCCCCGGCTCCAGGCTCGCCGCCGCCACGCCCTGCGCGTCGGCTTCGCCTTCGCCCAGCAGCGGATCCTCGGGCGCACCGCGCGTGATGAAGCCGGCGAACATCGCCGCGGTCTTCTTGCGCACCAGCTCGGCGTCGTCGTACTGGTCGAGTTCGTGCAGCTTCACCAGCGCCCGCGCCAGCCACGGCTCGCCACGGATCTGGCCCGGGCGCAGCGGACGGAACAGGTGCAGGATCTCGTCGGCGCGAACGCGCACGGTGTCCAGGCCGCCGTGCGCCGACATCGGCGCGAGCATCCCGTCGCCGGGGTGGCTCTTGTAGAGGTGGTAGGCCACCCGCTGGCCGATGGCGTTGAACTCGATACCGGCGCGGATCACGTTGCCGTTGGGTAGTTCGCGGTTCAAGGTCGCCGGCAGGTGCTCGGGTTCGAGCAGTTGCAACTGCAGGCCGACGCTGAGCCGATCATCGGGGCGCCTGTAGCGCAACCGGATCAGGCACTCCCCGCCTTCGAGCATCGCCCGGCAAGCCAGCGCCTGCAGGCCATAGAAATCCGTCAGCCCCGCCGCATCGGCTTCCTCGCACCAGTCGCGCCACAGCGCCTGCACCGCTTCGCGCTGCGCCGCGTCCTCGATCATCGACTGCGGCTTGATGCCGGTGCCGATGGCGTTGGCCACGAACGCCTCGACACCGGTCGCGGCCCAGGCGTTGCGGCGGACCAGGTCGCGGCTCTTGGCACGCAGCTCGTCCTGCACATACGCCAGTGCCGCGACCGCGCCGGGATTGCCGACCTGCCAGAAGCGCGCGCGTCGCCCGCCGCCGACGCCGTCGTAAGTGGGCGACGCGCCGAACACCCGGGCGCGCAGCCGCGACCACCAACTCATGCGATCACGTCGCCTTGCCGGTGCTCACGACCACGCGGCGCGGGCGACGCTTCGCAGTTCCCGCTGCAATCTCCTGCTCTTGTAAAGCGCGTCGAACGACGTCGATGGCCGCGATCAGTTCCTCGACCGAGCGGTACTCGACGGTGCGGTCGCCGAAGGTGAGGCGTTGCTCGCCGGTCGCGAGCGCGCGTTCGAGTGCGACCAGTTGTTCGGGGGTATAGGCCATGCGGCTCGATTCGAGTGGTTCAGCGGTGGAGCCAGCGGCTCTTGACCACGCGCCGGCGGGTCGGGCGCACGGATGTGGAAAGGCCACCGTGTCCGGTGGCCTCGTCTGGGGATGTGGCGATTGCGATCGGCGGTGGATCGGGCGCGTCGGCGATGCCCAGCGACCGCTCCAGCTCGCGCCAGTGACGGTCCTCGAACCGATCCAGACCAGCGGCGGATGCGGCGGCACGGCAGTACACGAAGGCATCCAGGGCTTCGTTGCGCTCCCGGAGCTTCTGCCACTCGCGCACCGGATAGCCGCTGCGGTCGCGGCGGGTAACCAGCTGCTCGGCGCACAACTGCTGCAGGAACTCGGCGTCGACCTTCGGCAAGTGGACGTAACCGGACGGATACACCAGCGTCGTGCCGTCATCGGCCACCGATGCCTGTTTGCGCAGATGGTTGTAGAACTCCTGCTTCGCGATGCCGACCACGACCGTGTACAGCTTCAGTCCGCGTCGCAGCTTCCTGCCGCCGACCGAGATATCCACTGCGGTCGGCGTGCCGATCAGCGCCGCGCCGCGCGCCGCGCCCTTGACCGCCATCACCCGGCTGTCGCGGCAGGCGCGCACGAAGGCGTAGGCCTCCTGCGTGGCGAAGCCGGTGTCGATCGCGAACCTCGCCAGCGGCAACTGAGCGCCGCAGGCGTGCGTCCAGGTCTCGACGAGCATCGCGCGCAACTGCGTCCACACACCCTCGCGCGCGGTATCGCCCATCAGCACGCGATGTTCGACCAGCCATGCCTCCTTGCCGCGACCGAAGGCCCACACCGAAACCTCGATACGATCCTTCTGCACGTCGGCGCCGCCAACCAGCAGCAGGCCGCCGCGCGGCACCGTGCCGATCCGGTAGTCCTCGCGCCGCTCCAGCAACTGCTGCCAGTCCGGCGCCTCACCTTCCTCGACCCAGGTCTCGCCAAGCTCCGTGTTCTTGAAGGTCTTGATCGCCGACGCCGAACCTGTGGCCTTGTCGATCGCGCTCTCCCACGCCGCCGCGATCTCGCGCCAGCTGCGCCAGCCGACCGGGCTGTACAGCGACGACAGGTGGAAGCCGGCCGTCTTGCCATTGCCCGGTGCGGTCGCGCGCCACTGCCCCTGCTCCAGCATCCACGTCTTGTGGTGCTCGGCGATCGGCGTCTCGCAGCCTTCGCAGACGTAGGCGGCCGTCTCCGGTCGCCCGCGCTCCCAGCGCAGCCGCTCGAACGTGAACCACTGCATGTGCGCGCAGTGCGGGCACGGCACGAAGTATCGACGCTGGTCGGACGCCTCGTACTCGCGCTCGATGCTGCTGGCGCCGGCGATGGTCGGCGTCGAGACAATGAAGATCTTGCGACGGGTGAAGGTGCGCGTGCGCGCCTCGGCCAGCGAGATCGCATCGCCCTCGCCTTCGACGTCGAGCGGATAGCCGTCGACCTCGTCCAGGAACAGATACCGCACCGGCATCGAGCGCAGGCCGACCGCGCTGTTGGCGCCGGTCATCACCAGCACGCCGCCGCGGAACTCCTTCGCCAGGATCGTATTGCCCGCATCGCGCGAACGCGCGGGTGCGATCAACGCGGCCAGCACAGGCGACTCCTCGATCAGCGGATCGATCCGCTGCTTGGAGTTGCGCTTGGCCATCTCCACGGTCGGCCAGACCGCCATCATCGGCCCGGGCGCGTGGTGGATCACGTAGCCGATGAAGCAACTTCCCGCTTCGGTGCCGCCGATCTGCGCGCCCTTCATGAACACCACGCGCTCGACCGGCGAGGCCGGCGAGAGGCAGTCCATGATCTCGCGCAGGTAGGGCGTGCGCGCTGTGCGCCAGCGGCCCGGTTCGGCCGACGCCTTGCTCGACAGCATCCGGTGCTGATCGGCCCACTCGGAGACCGACAGCAGCGGATCGGGGGTCAGACCCTCGTACCAGGCGCGCTCGATCGCATCGGCGCCTTCGTAGTCGAGCATGCTCAGTCGATCCGGGGTCGAAGCTCGCCCAGTTCACGCAGGTGATCGCGCACCGCCGCCTCCAGCGCCAGGTGCATCGCGTGCGGATCGACCGCGAGCGTCGCCGCCATCTGCGCCGACACGCGCGCCGGCCAATTCAGCCACGCATCGCGCTCGTCGCGCGCCAGCTTGAAGACGTGCGCCACGACCTGAGAACGCTCAACCAGTTCGCCCTTGAGGCGTGCCAGACGCACCTTGTTGGTCTGCGCCTTCACCACCTCGTTGACGGTTCGCGCCTGCAGCAGCGACGCACCGCCTGCCGGCAGCGCCGCCGCGCCCGTATCGCGGCCTGCGTCGACCGTCTCCGATACCGCCACGCGCGGCGCACGCGCCTGCGTACCGGCGCGCGCAGGGGCCGAGTTGCGCGCCCACTCCGCGTCGGCCTTCGCCGCTTCGATGGTGCCGTCGGCCTCCGGCGTGATGCGGCCGGCTCGGATCGCCTTGTGAACCGCGGTGTCGGTGACGCCGCGATGGCGCGCATACGCGCGGATCGAAATTCCCATCCGCCTATTCGATTGAACCGTTGACTTCCGGCGCGCACAGCGCACCAGGCGATGACATGCCGTCCGTTCGCTTAACACAGCGCGCATCCGCGAGATCGCGCTTGGCTTTGCTGCGGAACAGCGCGTTCATCACGTCGCGCCAACCACATCCGCACATCACATCCACTCAGGAGCACACCATGAACACCGCAACGACCGCCAAGCCGATCGCGCTGAACGACAACCAGATCGCCATGCTGACCCACGCCATCGACCGCACGCGGGGCAAGATCGAATGGTTCCCCGACAACATCAAGGGCGGGGCGCGGCAGAAGGTCATTGAGGGCCTGTTCAAGCGCGCGATGATCATCGGCAGCGACGGCGACTGGATCGTCACCGACGCCGCCTACGAGGCGCTCGGCCGCCCGCGTCCCGACCAGAACGCCGCCACCGAAACGGCGACGCCGGCCGGCGAGAAGGCTACAAAGGCCGCACGCAAGGCCAAGACCACGCCGAAAGCCGAGGCCTCCGGCGAAAGCGAACAGACCGTGCCCCGCACCCGCGAGAACAGCAAGCAGGCGCAGGTTGTCGCCATGCTCAAGCGCCCCGAAGGCGCGACCATCGCGCAGATCTGCGAAGCGACCGGATGGCAGGCCCATACCGTGCGCGGCACCTTCGCCGGGGCCTTCAAGAAGAAGCTCGGCCTGACCATCACCTCCGACAAGGCCGAAGGTGGCGAACGCGTCTACCGCACCGCCTGAGTGGCATCGCCAAGAAGCCGGGCGAACGCTTGGCTTCTCTGGCGAACAGCGCGTTCATGCCGATGTCGCCCATCAACGGAACAGCACGATGAACACCCTGCACGACCATCACGACACGCCAGCCTCCCGCAACGAAGCATGGGGCTTCTGGGGCACCATGCGGGAGCACGCCGCCCTCGCATGGCCGATGGCCATCACCAGCATTGCCGAGGCCACTGGGGAATCCCCCGAGGCGGTCCGCGCCTTCCTCGACAGTTGGCATGGCCGCCACTTCGCCGACGAAGTGAGCAATGGCCTGCATGCAGGCCAGTCCCTCATCGACGCGGTGCAATCGGCCACCGCGCGCTGGATGACGTGGACCATCACCCGCAGCGTCAGCCGCGAGTACGGCATCCCACGCGGGATGCCGTATCTGCAGGGGCTGGTCGTCCACCACGACATCTTCGAGGAAGCGAGTGCCGATTGAGCGCCGCAGCGTAACGCACCCTGACGCAATGCCGCGCCCAAGTGCGGTGTCGCACACCGATCATCGAACGATCCACCCCATCACTGGAGAAATTCATGTCCGCACCCACCGACTTCTATCTCACCCAGCTGCAACCGCTCGTGGGCGGCACCATCACCGCGCTCGCGCGCACCGGCGCCAGCGACGACCCGCTCGACGAAGAGTTGTACGGTTTCGTCGTCAAGTGCCGCGACGGCAGGCAGCGCACGTTGCTGCTGCTTTGCGACGACGAAGGCAACGGTCCGGGCAGCTTCATGTACGCCGACGACGAATGACCGCATCGGGACCGGGCCAGACCCGGTCCCTTGCCGCGCTTGTCGCTGAACGCGACGCGCAGTCCGATCCCGGGGTTGAACGTGGCGTTCCGCATGCTGACCGCCGACGGCGCGTGACTCTCCCGGGACCGGCGCATCGCCAGTCCCGCTTCTTCCATGCCGCATCATCGATGCGACAGCGTCTCCATCAACGCCTTGATGACTTCCGCACCGAGCACCGGGACGATCGCATTGCCGGCGGCGCGCAATCGAGGAATGCGCCCGGATACCCCATCAACCAGAAGACGAATTCCGGATTGAGGGACGCGCCGCGCCTTGCCGTCGTGGCCGACGATCCAGTCGTGATCGTCCCATGCGCCGTGTGCGCTGCCATCGCGATCTCGCGGATCGCCACCAGCCCCGCCGAATTTCCCGCCCCGTTGTAGCCGTTCTTCGGCGGCGCCAGACTCGTCGGCGTCGGCCACAGCGCCAACGTCTGCGCCGCCAGATCCGGTGAGCGGTCGCGCTCGACTTCGCGGCGCGCGCCCTCCGGCGTGCGGATCGATTTGTCGGCCGAGGCGGTCGGCGTCGCCCATAGCGCCCGCACCGTCGCATACACCTGACGTGGCAGCAGATCCGTCCGCGACGCGCCATCCCTCCTCGGTGCCAGCGACATGCCCGGCGAATCCTTGTAGTCGCGCGTCGTCGGTGTAAGCCACAAACCACAGTCGATCGCGTCGATGGGGCGCATTGATGGCACAAGCCGGAACAATCGCCGCTTCGCAGGTGTAACCGAGACTCGCCAGATCAGCGAACACTCCGTCGAGCCAACCCTGGCCAGTCGCCGCTGCAACCTGCTCGCCCACGAGTGCGGTGGGGCGACACTGTCGGACGAGCCGAAACACGTCGGGCCATAGGTGCCGAGGATCGTCGGTGCCGGCACGCTTGCCCGCGACCGAGAACGGCTGGCACGGACACGAGGCGCTCCACAGTTCGAGGTCGTCGGGCCAGCCGGCGAGTCTGGCGGCGTAGGCCCAGCCGCCGACGCCCGCGAACAGGTGGACTTGCCGGTACCCCGCGAGGTCGTCCGCATTGAGGTCACGGATGTCGCGCCCGTCGACGCGCCCCGGCGGAATCAAGGCCACGCCGATCTGGTTGTTCAGCCATGCGCAGAGATAGGGTTCGATTTCGTTGTAGAAGGCCGGCGCATGGATCGGCAGCGTCACTCGAGCGCATCCGCCGCATCGTCGAATGCGACGCCATCGGCCTCACGCACGGCGGATTCGCCGCTCCAAGTCTGCCAGCGGCGCACGATCACATCGACATACTTCGGGTCCAGTTCCATCAGCCGCGCGCGCCGGCCGCTCTTGTGCGCCGCGATCAAGGTCGTGCCCGAGCCGCCGAAACTGTCGAGGACCACATCGCCCGGTCGACTGGAGTTGCGGATGCACCGCTCCACCAATTCGACCGGCTTCATCGTCGGATGCAGATCGTTGCGCTGCGGCTTCTTGATCTGCCACACGTCGCCCTGGTCGCGATCGCCGCACCAATGGCGCTGCGCGCCTTCCGGCCAGCCGTAGAGGATCGGCTCGAACTGGCGCTGGTAGTCGGCGCGCCCGAGCGTGAAGGTGTTCTTCGCCCAGATCACGAACGTCGACCAGTGACCGCCTGCGGCGCGAAACGCGGCCTGCAGCGTGTCCAACTCGCCCGAGGACATGGCGATGTAGATCGCGCCGCGGCAGTGCGCCACCACCGGCGTCAGCGCGGCGAGCAGGAAGTCGTGAAAGGCCGCGCCGAGATTGTCGTTGAGGATCGGACGCTGGGTGCCGCGCTGCCGGTCCTTCGCGCTGTTTGCATAGTCGACGTTGTACGGCGGGTCGACGAAGACCATGTCTGCCTGCGCGCCGTCCAGCAGCCGCGCAAAACTCTCCGGATCGGTGGCGTCGCCGCACAGCACGCGATGCTCGCCCAGCACCCACAGATCGCCGGGGCGCGACACCACAGCGACCTCCTCCTCGGGCATGTCGTCATCGTCGACCTCACCGGCTTGGTCGGTCTCCTCGCCCGCCATCAGTTCGGCCAGCGCGTCCGGATCGAAACCGGTCAGATCAAGGTCAAACCCGTCGTCCTGCAGCGACTCCAGTTCGGTGCGCAGCATGGCATCGTCCCAGCCGGCGTTCTCGGCGATGCGGTTGTCCGCGATCACCAGTGCGCGGCGCTGGGTCGGCGAGAGATGATCGAGCACGACGACCGGCACGACCTCCAGCCCGAGCTTGCGCGCAGCGACCAGGCGGCCGTGCCCGGCGACGATCACGCCGTCGCCGCCAACCAGGATCGGGTTGGTGAATCCGAACTCGACGATACTGGCCGCGATCTGCGCCACCTGGTCTCCCGAGTGGGTGCGCGCGTTACGCGCATACGGCAGCAGCCGCGCGAGCGGCCAGTGCTCGATCCGCTCAGCGACCCAACTCATGCCGCCTCCGAGGTGGCGCCGCGGCGCTCGGCCGCGACGGCATCGAACGGCTTCCCGGTCGCTTCGTGCGTGATCGGCATGCCCGGCAGTTGCTGGCGGATGCGTTCGATGGCGACATCGACGTACTCAGCGGCGATCTCCACCGCGCGGCAGACGCGGCCGGTGCGCTCGCAGGCAATCAGAGTGCTGCCGCTGCCGCCGAAGGGTTCATACACGATCTCGCCCGCGTCGGTGTATGCCTCGATCACGAACGTCGGCAGCGTGACCGGGAACACCGCCGGATGATCGATGCCCCGGCCGAGCTTGCCCTTGTGGCGCATGATGCGAATGACCGAGTCCGGAATCCGCATGTCTTGCGTCGGCTGGTGCTCGTGCGACCACGTCAGCGCCCCGCCATCCCTGCCGCGCAGCGCGGTGGACGAGCCATCGGCGCGCAGGTGGATGTCCTGCCCGGCGAACTTGCACGGCACGGTCTTGTTCGCCTTGCGGTTGTGGCGGTTGAAGTGGAAGACGAACTCGAAGCTGGGCGCGAGCCGTCCGCGCCAGTCGCCCGGCAGGCCCGGCCCTTGGTCCCAGACGTACCACCCGAATCGGCGCCAGCCCTGCGCGCGCATCCACGCGATCCACTCGTCCCAGTAGGGCTGCACTTCGTTGTCGTCGTGGACGAGACCGAGGTTGACCAGCAGCTGGGCGTCGTGACGCAGTGCGCCTTCGGCAGCTGCGAATACGCCGCGCATCAGCGCGTCCCAGTCGCCGATACCGCTGGCGTAGTCGCGCTGCCGGGCGTAGGGCGGCGAGGTGATGCACAGGTGCGCGGCCTCGCCGCGCATCAGCGTCGCGACCACGGTCGGATCGGCGGCGTCGCCGCAGATCAGCCGGTGCCTGCCGATGATCCAGACATCTCCCACTCGGGACACTGGCGACAGTTGCGAGGCGGGATCGCGCTCGTCGTCGCGGTCTTCGCCACCGTCCTCGTCGGCCTCATCGTCGTTCGCCGCATCGACTTCGCGCGTCTGCGCCGGATCGCGGCATTGAGCGTCGCCGTCTTCCATCAGGTCGAGCAGGCGCTCGATCTCGCTGGCGGAGAAGCCGGTCAGGTCCAGATCGAAACCGACCTCGGCGAGATCGGCCAGTTCCAGCACCAGCATCGCCTCGTCCCAACCTGCATCGAGTGCGATGCGGTTGTCGGCGATCACCAGCGCGCGCTTTTGCGCCGGGCTCAGGTACGCCAGCTCGATCACCGGCACCTCGATCATTCCGAGCTTGCGCGCGGCGAGCAGCCGGCCGTGACCTGCGATCACGCCGTTGTCGCCGTCGACCAGGATCGGCGAGGTCCAGCCGAATTCCACGATGCTCGCGGCGATCTGCGCAACCTGCGCCTCGCTGTGCGTGCGTGGATTTTTCGCATAGGGAATCAGCGCCTCGACCCGGCGGGTCTCGACGGCGAGGGCGTGGGGCATCGTGGACTCGAAAAGAACCCCACCGACCAGCGCGCCCGGGAACAGGGGGGATGCGAACGCGCTGGCCGATGGGGTGGAGAGAAGTGACGTGCAAACCTGGCGGGCCGCAAACCTGCAAACCCTGCAACCCGTGCAAACCTTGGTTTGCGGTCAGACGGTAGCGAGGTTCCGCGGCTTTGCCCCCCGCTCTGGCAGGGGCGCAGGAAGGACCCGTAGACCTTGTGGGGCTACAACTGACCTCGTGGGTCGCTGTGGCCTCGCAGGCGTTGCGCCAGCGGGAGCACGTCGACCGTGGAGCAAAAGATACCTCGCAAAGGGGGTGGCTGTTTCTTCGCGGCGCCCTGCGTTTTACGATCCCGCATCGCTGGCTGCGACCGCTTGCGCCACGTTGCGCGATGCTGCGGTTTCGCCCGCGATGCGTGGCGGCTGCCCGTTGAGCTGGACTACGATCAGCGACAGGGCATGCCGCCAGCGGCGCCATGCGGTGACGCGCGAACATCCGTAGGCCTCGCAGATCGCCCGCCACGGCACATAGCGGGCGCGCGCCCAGATCAGGTGGCGCTGATGCTCTTCCAGCCATAGCAGCCACTGCGTGGTCTCGGCGAGCCGATCGATGGCCGCAGGCGTCGCCGGGATGCGCAGCACCGTCAGCTCGTCCGCATAGCCTTCCCACGACTGGCGCGCGATCTCGGGCCACATCGTGACGTAGCCGGCGACACGGGCGGGCGGGAGCCTGTGCGCGGTCACTGCCGCCTCGTGGAAGCGGTACTCGACGTCCTTGATGGTCCACACCTTCACGCCGCACGCTCCTGCGCGATGGCCCAGTGCAGCAGGGCGAGCGCGTCCGCCTCGTTGTCGTCGACCGGGGCATGGCCCCAGCGCCGTACCGCTTCGAGCACGTCGTCCTTGTTCGCGTTGCCCTTGCCGGTGGCGTGCCGCTTGATCGTGCCCACGGGAACGCCCTGGTACGGGATCTGTCGCTGTTCGCACCAGGCACAGAGCTGGCCGAGGAAGCCGCCATAGGCGTGCGCAGCATCCGTGGACGCGTGCCTGCGCACTTCCTCGAACGCGATGTGCTGCAACCCGCCCGAGAGCGATTGCAGTTCGTCCAGCCAGCGGGCGAAGCGCAGGTAGCGCATGCCGCCGCCCTCGAAGCGCTGTGGCCTAAAGGATTGGGTGCCGCTCGTCACGCGGCGATCGTGTGTGCGCAGCGCCCAGCCCGTGGTGGTGCCGAGGTCAAGCGCGAGAAGTCTCTGGGTCATTGTCAGGGTTCCATAGCGGGTGCCTGACACAGCCGACTTAGTTCATGGTTAGTCCCTATACGTGCGTGTGCGCGCACGCGTGGGCGTAAATCATGGACAGTGTCAGCTGCGTCAGGCGTGTCAGTCGGCGTCGGCATAGGGGGTGTATCCGGACCTCGGCGTAACCTTCACCCCGATCCCCTGAAACCCCCGTACGCCCAGTGCGTTGCGCCATTTTTCGATGCCGCGGGTGATCAGCAGGTCGGAGAAGCGGCGTTGCGAGCCGACGAACTCGCCAGCCGCTTCCGCCCACGCCTTCCAGTCGTTGAACAGTTCGCCGGTCAGGGCCTTGGCGTTGGCGTCACGGACGCAGCGCTCGTCGATCCACCGCCCCAGCGCGTCCTCGGCCTCGAAATACTCCTCGGTCGCCGAAACCACGCTGGCGGGCGGTTGGAGGCCCGTGCGCTGCCACTGCAGGCAGCCGGCCATCGCCCAGGCAAGGATGCCGTCGCGCTCGTCGAGCAGCCGCTCGGTGAGCTTCAGGTCGCGGCGCTCGGGCGGGATCGTCACCGTGAACGGGATCAGGTGCATGCGCCGCTTCATCGCCTCGTCGACGTTGCGGATCGCGGGCTTGTGATTGCCCGCGATGACCAGCTTGAACTGCGGGGTGTACTCGAAGAAGTCCTGGCGCATGAAGCGCGCCGAGACCTTGTCGCCGCCGGTGATGGCCTTGACCTTCGACTCGTTCCATCGCCGGCCCTGTTCGGTTTCGACCGATGCGACGAAGCGCGCGCCGCGCAGTCCTGCCAGATCTGTCGGGTGGCGGTCGCCCCGCGCTTCCATGAACGTGTCCATCGGCGCGTTGGTCGCGTAATCGCCGAGGATTGTGGCCAGTACGTTGACGAACACCGACTTGCCGTTGGCGCCTGTGCCGTAGAGGAAGAACAGCGCGTGCGCGCTGGTCGCGCCGGTGAGGCAGTAGCCGGCCATGCGCTGCAGGTACGCCTGCAGGTCGGCGTCGCCGCCGGTCACATCGCCGAGGAACGCGCGCCAGCGGGTGCAGTCGCCCCTCGGCGTGGCAGTGGCCAGCCGGGTGTGGTGCTCGGCGCGCGCGTGCGGTCGCATTCGCCCGCTGCGCAGGTCGACAATGCCGCTGGGGGTGTTCAGGGCATAGGGATTGGCATCCCAGACGTCGGCCGTGGCCGCATGCCGGCGGTCGGTGCGGGCAAGCCGCTCCACACCGCCGACCGTGCCACTGGCGGCAAGCTTGGCGGCGAGCCGGTGCGAGTCGGCCTTCAGCGCGGCCTCGCGGCAGACTGCGCGCACCAGGTGCTGGACCAGCAGGGTCTCGTCCGCCTGCCAGCGCCGGCCGTCCCACAGCAGCCATTTGCCCCAGGCAGCGCAGTAGCGCCAGTCCTCGGCGTAGCGGGTGGTGAAGGACAGCGCGAGCGCGTCGTCGGTCGCCCAGACCGAGGCCTCCTGCGTCGGCGTCGCGGTCGCCGGCTTGATGCTCATGCGCGGGCCATCCGTGATGAAGCCCGCGACATCGAAGCCGTCCATCAGCGCATCGGCGGCGTCCCAGCCCTCGGGCCTGTCGTCCGGCGGCAGCAGGATGTCGCACGAGGTCGCGCCCACCGCGAGCGTCGCCTGCGCCGCGGCGGTCGCGTACTCCCAGCCCGGCACGTCCTTGTCCGGCCACAGCAGCACGGCCTTGCCGGCCAGTGGCGACCAGTCGGTCTTGTCCACGGGCGCATTCGCGCCGTGCATTGCGGTGGTCGCGACGATCCCGGCATCGATCAGGGCCTGCGCGCATTTCTCGCCTTCGACCAGTACCACGGTCGGCGCCTGCGCGATGCCCGGCTGGTGATACAGCGGCCGCGGTTCCGGCGGCGCGGGCTTGCGACGCCGGGCATCCCAGGGCCGGAACTCCTTCTTGCCGCCGGGCGGATCGTAGCGGTAGACCACGGCGATTAGCTGACCATCGGCGTCCAGGTAATCCCACTTGGCGGTCGCCGGGCCGAGTTCATCGATCGGTGGCGCCTTCTTCGGCTTCGCGATGGAGACTGCAGGCGTGCGGCCGAGCAGGCGCGTGGCTTCCTCAAGCACGCGCGCGAAGTCGTGCTGGGCGTCGAGCCGGTAATGCGCCGCAATCAGATCGAAGATGTCGCCGCCACTGCCCTCGGCGCGGTCGGTCCACAGGCCAGCCTTCTCGCCCGCCAGCACCACCTCCAAGCTGTCGCCCGGGCTGCCCAGCGCATCGCCGATCACGAACTTGCCGCGCCGCGACTTGCCTGCCGGAAACAGCGTCGCCAGCACCGCGTCCAGACGACCGATCAGCGCCAGGCGGATCGCCTCGCGCGAATCGTCCTGCGGCAGTGCGGGCTCAACTGGATCGGCGTCGTTGAAGTCGGTCCAGTCACTGCCCATCGGCGACCTCCCTGACGGGCGCGACGATGGTCGCGTTGCGATCGCGCCACTGCTCCAACTCGCTCAGCCGGAACCGGACCAGGTGGCCGATACGATAGGCCGGCACGCCGCGCGCGCGGCGCTGGGTCTTGTTGTTGAGCCATTGCAACGGGATGCACAGCGCCTCGTGCGCGGTGCGGGCATCCACCATCGGCTCGACATGGGGAGAGGCGACATCTGGGGTCATGAAGCCCTCCAGCAGCGGTCCTGCCATGTGCAGCACCTGCACTCGAAATGGGTCGGGTCCGAGAAGCTGCGTGGCAGCAACTCGCCTGCGTGGGTCGCGACCACCACCTGCACGGCCCGATCGGACATGCGCTGCGCGAGCTGGCCGTCGAAGGGCACGCGCTCGGCGTAGATCTCCATCGTGTCGGCATTGATGGCGGTGAACAGCGCCGGGTGTTCGTGCAGGCCGAGATAGGCCTGGTACATGGCGACCTGCGCGGCGTAGACGGGTTTGGCGACGGCGAGCCGGTGCTTCTCCAGCTCGCGCCAGGCTTTGGCGCCGAGGAACTTGCACTCCCACAGCGCCGGATAGCTGTAACCCTCGGGGCCGCCGACCAGCACGCCGTCGACATGGCCCTTGAGCCGGCCGTCCAGCGCCGAGAATCCGAGCTGCGTGCCGTCGTCCTGGCGCGTGCGCAGGTCGAATCCCGCGCCGCGCAGCCACCCGATCATGCAGTCCTCGAGCACGTGGCCACGCTCGAAGATGCGCAGCATCCTGCCGGGCGTGTCGCGGCCGGGATCGACCGGGGCATCGGCATATTCGTACTGCAGGGCACGCGCGCATTCCACGCCCAGACGCGAGGCGCCGAGATACGTGCGCTTGCCCTCGGCCGCGCGCGCCTGTTGCAGGCCGATATCGATCAGGGCCTCCAGACGCCCCGACTCGGTCGACGACGAATTGAAATCCAGCATCGCAGCGCCCTCAGAACGGGATGTCGTCGTCTTCGAAGTCGTCCAGCGGCGGCAACCCGCGCACCGCGCGCGACTGCTGGTGCTGCTGGCGTTCGTAGGCGTGGATCACCGCATCGATGACGCGCAGGGCCTGCGTCTGCGAGTACTGCGCCAGCGGCACGGCAAAGCCGACCGCATCGGCGGCGTTGCCCAGCGCGCGCAGGCATGCGCGCTGTGCGTCGGGAGAAAGGGGCAAGGTCACGGGGGCGAGTTCCTGCAGCGACGCCGGCTCATGCCGGCGCCTGCTGTCGTAGAGTTGATGGAAGGCGTCCTGGCAACGGCGCGAGCAGAAGGCCCAGCGGTGCGGGTAACGTCTCGGATCGGCAGGCGCGCGCGTCAGGTCAAGGTGACCGAAGCCGCGCGCCTGTCGGCCACAGGCCCAGCACCGCATGTGCCGGCCTTACTGCGCCCACGTCGGGCGCCCGGTCGGGACCGCATGGGTGCCCTGCGCAGCCGGTGCCGGGGCGCGTGCGGCCGCAGCCGACGCGGCGCCAGGCCCGGCACCGGAACCGCCGGGGTAGTCGGGCTGGTCGGGTTCCACCGCCTGCTTGATGATGTTGCGCGGGTCGCCGCGGTTGTCGCGCTCGACGTCGATCTTCGCGACGAACTCGATGCCCTCCAGTTCGTGGAAGCCCTGGATGCGCCGCGCGGCAGCGGCCTGCGGCGAGTTGTCGTCGGCCCGGACGCGGCGTGCCGAGTTGAGCAGCGCGCGCAGGAAGCTGCGACCCATGCCGCTCCAGGTCGGACCCTTGGGGCTGTACAGGCCGATGTTCGACCACAGCTTGCGCCTGGCGTACGGGCCTTCGAGCACCACGAACTCGCAGGCCAGGTAGATGGCTCCGGTCTCGTCGCTGCGCGTCGACCAGCCACCGGTCCAGCCCTGACTCGGGTCGTTGTAGCCGCCGGGCTTGATGCTCATCCTCACCCAGGCGATGGTGCCCTTGGGGATGAGGTCGAAGCTCTGCTGCTGTTCTGCGTCGTTGAAATCGTTCCAGACGGTCATGCGGTCACCGAAGAATGGGGCGTGGAGGACGTGGCAGGGCGCGTGAAGTCGAGCCGCTCCAGCGCCGGCCGTGCGCTGCCGGCGATCTTCTGCATCAGGCGTCCGAGGTGCGGTTCCTCGATCATGTCGAGGCGACCGGAGCGGTCCTTGGCGGGATATCCCCACGGATTGAGGGTGTGGCAGACGAAGGCGCGATACGCGGTGCCGTCGTCGGCTGCGATCTCGGTCATGGTGACGACCTCGTCGACAATGCCGGGCAGTTCGAGTCCCGTCTTGCTGCCGTCGATCTGCAGCTGCAGCTGGCGTCGACCGAAGTCATCAATCCGCTCTTCGAGGATGCCGACGAACCACACGCTCTTGCCGCGGGTGTGCTGCAGGTGGGTCAGCCACGCGATCATCTCCTGCCCCATGAGGCCGTAGGCGCCCCGCATGTCGGGCTTGCCGGTCTTGTCGGAGTACGCCTGCGGCTGGCCCTTGCTCCACTGCAGGCACAGGCGCCCGGCGACGGTGATCGAATCGACGAACAGCGTGTGGTACCTCTCGAGCTGCGCCGGGTCGCCGTAGCGCGCGCAGGCCGCGTCGTAGTGCGCATGGCTGTACGCCTGATCGTCGCGCAGCGCCGGGTTGGGGCCGCCGATGAACACGGCCAGGTCCCGGCACTCGCTCCAGGTGCGCGGGCGCAGGCTGTCGCCAGCCCAGTCCTCGACCGCCAGATCGCCGGCCTCCAGATCCAGGAACAGGGTCGACGCTGCGTCGAGCGTCCACAGCTGTGAGGTCTTGCCGATGCCGGACTTGCCGATCAGCACGCCCTTCACGCCGCGGCGCTCGGACATGCGCTGATCGGCGCCGATGATGGGAAGCGTCATCTCAACCCTCCCCTGCCGCGGACAGGCGATAGGTCGGCTTGCCGGGCTTGACGGTGCGGGCCGACTCGAACTGCGTGCGCAGCGTCGACGGCCAGTTCAGGAAACGCGACTCGGAGATGCTGTAGGCGACATCGATGAACTCCTCGACCGGTTCTCCGGCTGCGGCGATCCGTTTGGCGATCACGGCGAGTTGCGGCTGGTCCCAGGACACGCGCTTGGACACGTCCACGCTCAGGCGGACGTGCGCGTCGACGACATGGACGACACCGAAGTCCTTCCCGGCCTCGGCGCGTGCGGCGCGGATGCGGTCGCCGTAGGTCCGCTCAAGCGCCGTGTCGAAGCGCGCCCTGACCTGCTTGAGCCACTCGCCGGCCTGGTCGAGCTGCCGGGCGAGCAGGATCTTCTGTTGGGGGGAGAGTGCCGCCAGCTGGGCGACGGACAGTTCGGCGAGCTCGGCCGGCACGAGGGTGAGTTCGGTCATCGTGGCCGGCCTCATGCGAAGACGCGCTCGCCGGTGCCGCGACGCAACGCCTGGCGTTCATACTGCTCGATGTCCTCGCGACGGTAGCTGACGCGGTTGCCGAGCTTCAGGTAGATCGGACCGATGCCCATCCGGCGCCACTGCTGCAGGGTGCGGACGGAGATGTCCCAGCGCCGGGCCAGCTGGTTCTCATCGAAGGCGCGAGGCTCGTCGGCGACGGCCTGCGCGGTGTTGCGGTCTTGCATGACGTGTTTCTCGACAGGCTGCGATTGCAGCGGGCGAGACGCAGACTATTCACCGGACGGGTGGAAGACAGGTGGAAGGACGGGTGGAAAGCAGGGAATTTGTTCCAGCCTCACGGACGAACGTTCATGTCCTCCGATCTCCCCCTCCCCCGAGTCCTGCCGAACGTCCCTCGCTAGCCAGCCAATTCAGCCATCGCGACCATGCTCGACCCGGGTCCCTGCGCGTCGGCGGCTAGTGCGGCATGCCGAGGACGAGTACGCTTCAGGTTATGCATCCCGATGATCGACATGAAGCGTACTGATGCCTCCAACACGGACTGCGCGCATGAGCACGTGTCCTGCCTCAATCCGTACGAATTGATTCGCAAGTACCGCTGCGACGCGTGCGCAGGCGTCATGATGTGTGCGTGCGACGAGAGCTTCGGCAAACGATTCCTCGCCCACCAGCTGGCAACGGGCCGGGAGCTGGATACGCAATCCCGGGTCCTTGTGACGCTCGGTTTCGTACCCGCGATCTGCAACGAATGCCGGGGTCTAGCACCTGCTGCAGCCCCGGTGACCTCAGGATTTGGCAGGACCTCCAAGATCAAGCGCTACTACTGGCGCGAAATCTACTTCGCGGAGCGCTTGCGCCAAGCCCAGTGGGAGGAGTCGCACCCCGATGCCACGCCTGAGCAGCGTACGGCGGCCGTGGCGACTATAGAATCTGAGGTGCTGGAGCAAATCAAGGCTCAGCATGCCCAAGCGCCGAAGTACGATTTTAAGGAGCCTTCACAATCCGAGATCCTCGAACGCAGCAACGTGAAAGTGCAGGCGATCCATGCGACATATAGCGATGAGCCGTCGAAGGGTGCGGTTATCCGTCATGGCGACACGACGATTTCACCCGAGCAGTTCGTGATTCAGTGGTACGAGTCGCGCGGCTGGTCCGCAATGCCCCTGGAAAGCGGGCCATTTCACGCGCTTTTCGGCGTCATGATGTGGGCACTTATCCAAGACCCAAGCGATCCTAGGGTGCGAACGGTAGGCTTCGGCAACCGAGATGCCCTTCTTGCCACCGGCATGAATGTGCCGATCTGGACATTGTTGCCTGACGATTTCGGCAGCAAAGGCTACGCCACAAGGCGAGCGAAGCAAGTGGAGAAATACTTCGCTCTAATCGCCGAAGACAGGACGGAAATGCTTTGGCTGTTCGATTATCGGGTTCCTACGAGCTCCGATCTGCGCCAGTACCTCTGGGCACACCGGGAAGAAGACTTAGCTCGTGCACGCAAATTGATCGAGATATTGACGCCAGGACAGGTCCATCGGGTATTGCGCTACCTGATCAGCGACTACTGGGGACACTACCTGGGTTGGCCAGATTTACTTCTACACCAAGACGACGAAATTCTGTTCGCGGAAGTCAAATCATCCAACGATCGGCTGAGCGGCGATCAGAAGCGTTGGATCGGAGACAACAGCGAGCACCTTGGCTTCCCCTTCTGCCTCGTCAAGCTGCATAGATCGAGGCACTAGCACACGCAGTACACTTCCGAAACGATGCAGTGGCTGACATCGGTAATGCTCGGTCCAACATCGGTCGCGCCTTCAGCGCTCGACTCCAATGTTGCACCGAGCGCTGGCGCTTTGCAGTAGCGGTCAATTCTTCATGGACTGTCCGGGCCGAAACGCAAGCAGTTGATTTATAAGGGCGCTGCAGCTCGTCGGAAAGTCCTGCTCCGCCCTCTAACGCCGTGAAACAATTCCGTGAGAAGTTAGGCGATCGACTCGTATTTCTCCATCCGTACTCCCCCGGGAACTTGCACATGACGACACGACCCTGGCGCCTCGCCACGCTGGCCTTTTCCTTGACGCTGGCGCTGTCGGGCGCGGTGCAGGCTGCGGACATCGCCCATCCCGACCACTACGAGTTCGATGCCACGCTCAATGCGCCCTTGGCGCCGGTAGCGGGGCGTTATCCCATCACGCTTTTCTTCGACTATCCCGCTGCGGGGGGCGCCACTGCCGCCGCATGGATCCTGGAAGCGGTCGCGCCCGATGGACGTACCGTCCGCAGTTGGCAAGGCATCAAGTCGCTTCCTCATCAGCGTGCGGTATTGCGCATGGCGTGGGATGGCCGCGATCAGCAGGGGCGGTCGCTGCCGGCGGGCTACTACTCGCTGCGCCTCCGGGCTGCGCCTACGGTCCAGATTGGCGACGACGTGCGCAGGCCGATGGCGCGTCGCGTCGCAGAGGCGTTTTCTGCATTCACCGAAGAGGTGCATGAGCAGAGTGTCGACGTGATGGTTGGACGCGTGGCGCCCGCCCGGGTCACCAGGATGGTTCCGCTACCTGTCGGGGTGCGCCAGGACGCCCTTGCGCGACAAGCTCCGCCGGGTTCGCCTGCGGCGAAACGTCCCATCCCGTGGAGGGCGGCGCCCGCACCTGCAGGACTGCCATATACGATCTACTACGGCAACATGCATAGCCAGACCAATCACAGCGACGGTGGTACGGCACTCGCAAGCTGCAATGGCTCCGAGTCGCCCCAGGCAGGCGAGTTCGGACCGGCAGATGCCTTCGAGATGATGCGAGTCCAGGCAGGCGGCGACTTCCTCCTTGCGTCCGAACACAACCACATGTACGACGGGTCGACAGGCACGAACTCATCCGCCACCCCGGCCGCGGCCAATGGCCTGTTCAATAGCGGACTCACCGCAGCCAGCAATTACAACGCCGCGAATCCGACCTTTCTCGCGCTGTATGGCATGGAGTGGGGCGTCATCAGCAATGGCGGTCACCTGAACATCATCAATCCCGACGCATTGGCCAGCTGGGAGAGAAACAGCAGTGGCCAGCTCATCGGAACCGTCGAGGTGCCGAAGAGCGACTATGCGGCGCTCTACGCAGCGATGCGTCAGCGCGGCTGGATCGGGCAGTTCAACCATCCGTCGACCTCCCAGTTCGCCATCGGCGGAACGGGGATGGCCTACAACGCCGATGGCGTGGAAGTCATGGTGTTGACGGAGATCCTCAACACGTCTGCTTTCTCGGTCAATACCACCCAGACCGAAACCAGCCGAAGCAGCTATCCCGGGGCCTGGAATCGCTTGCTGGAACGCGGTTACAAGGTGGCGCCCGCAAGCAACCAGGACAACCACTGTGCGAACTGGGGCCTGAGCTTCACGAACCGCACGGGTGTCCTGCTGCCTACCGGCACCACCCTCAATCAGGCAAACTTCGTTGCGGCATTGCGCGCGCGCCGCACCTTTGCGACCGAAGACAAGACCGGGCAGCTCGTGCTCACCGCGAACGGCCGTGTGATGGGCGAGACGTTCACCAACAGCGGCGTGCTGACGCTTTCGGCGAACTTCGCCAGCACCAGCGGCCAGACGCCGCAGCGCGTGCAATTCTTCGAGGGCGTCCCTGGCCGCAACGGCACCGTGACTCAGCTTGCCGAGGGAAGCGGTACCCATACGCTCACCCCGTCGGCCGGGGCGCATTTCTACTACGCTCTCGTTACGCAGACCAATGGCCTGCGTCTGTGGTCTGCACCCATCTGGGTGGACCAGACGTCGGGCGGGCCGGACACGTCGCCCCCGACGGTCACCGCCAGTGTCACGGGGACGAGCGGCACGCTGACCCTTTCTGCCAATGCCACCGACGACGTGGGCGTCACCAACGTCGAGTTCTACATCGATGATGTGCTGCGAGGCAGCGACAACACGGCCCCCTACTCGATCGCATTCGACTCGGCTGGTCTGGGCAACGGCCCCCATACGCTGTCTGCACGGGCTTTCGACGCCGCCGGAAACAATGCGACATCGGCCGAGGTGGACTTCAGCATCAACAACATTGCCCCGGTCGCCAACTTCAGCGCGGCCGTTACCGACCTGACGGCAATCTTCACCGACTCGTCGTTCGACGCGGACAGCACCATCGTCTCCCGGAACTGGAACTTCGGGGATGGCACGAATTCCTCCTCAATCAATCCGAGCCACACCTACGCTGTCGCGGGGACCTATACCGTCACCCTCACCGTAACGGACAGCACGGGGCTGACCGGCACCAAGACTCAAGCGGTGAATGTCGGCAGCAGCGCGGTACAGACCTATACCAACACGACGGATGTCGCGATTCTGGACAACGCTACCGTCACAAGCTCGATCATCGTGTCCGGCCGCGCTGGCAATGCACCACGAGCAACACCGGTTGAGGTCAACATCCTTCACACCTACATCGGCGACCTGAAGGTCGATCTGGTTGCCCCGGATGGCAGCGTCTACGTGCTGCACAACCGCAGCGGCGGGAGCATGGACAACATCTTCAAGACCTACACCGTCAATCTTTCCACCGAGGCGATCAACGGAACCTGGAAGCTGCGGGTGAACGACAATGCGGGCGGCGACGTCGGCAGCATCGACAGTTGGAGCATCACGTTCTGATCAGTTTCGCCATCGTCCGCAATACCGACGCATGATGCTCGCAATGCGCCCGCTGCCGCTGCAGCGGGCGACATTCCAGGTACCTGCACGCCAGGCGCTGACGCACTCCACGCCCACGACTTCAATAGCCATCGGACGTCGACTCGGCACACTCCTCGGCCCACCAGTATTCTCCTTGGCGATTCGATCGGACCAGGAGGCGGTACGCACGATTTGCCTCCGGATACTTGGGCCTCGGAAATGCCTGCACTGGCTTGTCCAGGTCGAGCTTTGCCTGCGCCATGAGCATCTCACGATGCATCGGCTGGCCCCGTCGCTCCCAAAGCATCCGCAGTAGCGCGGACTGCGCAGGGGTGAGCGGAATGGGAACCGACTCCCCTGGCAGCAGTACGTCCCGGTAGCCCGGCCCGAACGGGCCAATACGGATCTGGTCCACCCTCGGAGATGCTCCCAGCGCGCCTGCCCAGACTGCTTCGTCAGCGATGAGGCCAGTCCCGCGTACCCGGAACGCCGCGCCCAGCGGGACGAGGCGCACATCCGCACCGGGCAGGAACACCCTGTCCGTCGGCGACGTCGTCACCATGACAGCACGGGTTCGACCGATGTGCGTCTGCCACATGGCCAGCAGCATGCGCTGGACCATGCTGTCCGTGAGCTTCTGGCCATAGAGAACGCGATGACGGCCACCGCCGCGACCGACATCACCGAGGCGCCATACACGCTCTGGGACCAGCATCCATGCCTGGTCTTTTGTCAGGTGGAGAGCCTGCGCAATGCGGCGACGCAACCAGTCGCCGTCCGGCGTCAAACGCAGGACGTCCTTGGGTGACAGCGAAACAGGTCCGCAGTCGACGCAGAATCCCGACCCGACGGTCATGATCCGGACACTATGCGCCTCGCAGCGTGGACAGATGACGACGCGCGATTGGGTTTCCACCAACGCGCCGACCCTGTGCAGTTGCTCGAGCCGCTGACGTTCGTCGGCGTCGACCAGCGCTGGCGCAATGGCGGTCCGCCCCTGCTCGATGCAGGCGCTCAACAAGTCGAGGAGATCCATGACGCATCAGATCGTCGTCGACAGCGATGACGCTGCTCGTGAGCTGCGGCAGCTGGTCAGGCGCCAGTGTGCCAGCCATGCTTCCATCTGCGCTCGGGTGTCGGGGTCGAGGTCCGCCAGATTGCTGCCGCCGCGTCGCTTGAGCGCGAGCGTGACAGATCGCCCGGTCGTCTGCCCTTGTTCCGGAAGGAAATCGACCCCCAGTTTGGCAGCGACGACTCTGAAGCGGTTCTGTCGCATCGGGTTGTCTGTCGGCATCCAGGTGTTCAGGAGATCCAGTACGCTGACAGTGGGATCGCAGACAGGCGCCTTGACCGCAATCTCGCCTCCGGTGACCTCATCCAGGAGCGTGGCCTCGTACAGGCGCACTCGATCGACGATGATCGCGTCCGGCAAGGGAAGCGGCTGACGAAGTGAATCGAGCGGGAGCAGTTCGGCATGCGGCTGATGAACGCCACGCGTGCGCACGGCCTCATCGAACAGGTCACGATGGCGGAGGTACATCCACAGGGCGCACTGGGCAGCAGCGCCTGGCAGGTGCAGCGGATTCACCCGGCCGGGGTGGCGAGTACACACCGCGCGCAGAGCTTCGAGGCCAGCATCATCGGCCAGCAGCGCAATCTCGCGCAGGTTTCTCTCGACGCATTGCCGCACCGGAAAGGACGCACGTTCGATCGCAGCCGACAGGCTGCAGTGGTCGACAGGCCTACCTTTGCCACAGGCCTCGTCATGGAACGACATGCCGCACATCGACAGGAAGTCGATGAGCACGTCGTCCGGCAGAATCTCCAACAACACATCCAATTGCACAACCGAGCTGGACACGATTCGTCTCCAGCGCAAACCCCGTCCTACGTCGACGATCCCCTTCGCCGACAAAGCGCAGATCCACGCTTGTTCGCTATTGACATACTTCTCGTTCGGATTCTAGAACCGCTGTCACGATTGTCAATCCACATACGCCATAGAATGGATGCCGTGCTGCGGCTTCCATTCATGCGCTGAGCCGGGCCTCCATCCAGGAGACGTTCTGTGGTTACGGGGTTTAATCGCCGACTGCGCGCATTGCGCAAGAGCGCCAAGCTGACACTCGAGGGGCTCGGAGACGCCGCGGGCATCAGCAAGAGCTACGTGTGGGAACTGGAGAACCGCGAGGTCCCGCACCTGTCGGTGAAGGTACTGGTCGATCTCGCCAAGGCGCTGGATGTCTCGATCCAGGACTTGCTGGGAGAGCCGCTACCCGTCAAAGCCTCCCCCGAGGACCTGCGCTTCTTCCGCAAGTACGTCAACATGGACAAGGCCGACAAAGAGCGCCTCCGTAAGATGGTCGACCTGTTCGAACAGCCTGCGGCCAATGGGGTGCGCCGGAGATAGCGTTCGGTGGGTCACCGCAAAGTGCTCGGTACGGGCGGCAGGCGAGTAGCAGCGCGTCCACGAGTGGCATGGCGGTGCTAGGCTCGGGCCCGGATGCGAGACGCCATTCTAGGGGATGCGAATTTCTGGGCCTCGCGGTCCCGTGTCTTTGGGCTCAGTGTCACGGGGACCAGTGTCCTTTGGCCCTGTGTCTCTTGATCCGGTGTCTCGGGGGCCGGTATCTCTAACTCCCATATCTCTATCCCGAATACCTGAGTTTTCCCTCGGTCCTTCACTACTCCGTTCCCTCGCCCTAGATTTCGCAGCAGCTTCTTTTGCCTTCCTCGCGTTTTCTGCGGCTTTGGCTTGCTGTGCGGCCTTCGCTTGCCTTTCAGCTTCTGCTGCCGCTTTTTGCCTTTTTTCCTCCTCTGCTGCTGCGGCCTTCTGATACTCACCAAAAGCGGTTTGAAAGGATGACAACGTCTCGCGATCCTTATTCAGCTCGCGTATTTCGTTCCTGATGGCCGACAACTCATTCTTGGTTGTCGTGGCGTAATCGATGAGGTTGTCAGCCATCTTCATGATGTTGTCTATCTCGTCAATGGCTTCATCTGCACCCATTCCTGCCTTCAGCTTCGAGAACGGGCTTGTCGAAACTGCGTTGCCAACGTTAGTTGCAACGGCCTTCTCTGCTTTCAGTCCCGCAACACCTATGTCAGAGACGCGCTTGTCAGCGAAGGCTGCCTCAATCTCCGCTGCGCGCTTTTGTGCCGTCTCTAGGCGTGCGTCAATGTTTTTGATCCTTTCCTCTGCCTGCGAGTTGAGTGCATCCGCTGAAGGAAGTTCCGATGACGCCGGGTTCGTGCTTTGGGATTGGCCGAACGCTGCGGCACATTGCAGGAGGAGCACTAATGCAACATAAAGGCGCATGACCGATTCCTCCGATATTTTCCTGTCCAACGTAAGGAAACATCTGTTGCGGCCAAGCGCGGAAAGCTGAAGTGGCTCGACCATGGGAAGAACGGGGTCAGGTTCACTTTCCGATGCCCGCTTCGGGTCGGAACCGGCCGCTTGATGGAGTAACCCTGGCACGTAGTCGAAACGCTCATCCTGTAAGAAATGACAGGGTCTCCTTCCGGGCAATTGCGGTCATTCTGCCTGTTAAACTGAAGTCAGCAACGGCCGATCTTTGTTTAACGAATCGACCTTCATCCATTACACGAAATAGCGGATCGACGATAGAGTAGTCGAAGTCGAACCAAGCGCGCGGCGCACAGATCATCATGAATCACGTTGCTATTGAGCAGGTTCTTCAGCGTGTAGAGCGAGCCAAATCGGACTCCGACTACACTCACTTCTTCGCTCTGCTCTTGGCGGGTGAAGCGATGGCCAAGACCATCGTATTGGCAGTCGTCTCGTCAATTGTCGACGAGAAGGATCGGAATCGCTATCGGCTGGAGCACCAACTAGTTCGCGCTGATGGGCTGGGAGACTGGGGCCGGGTTCTCGAGGATGCACTGACGGGACCAGCTTCACAGTTCTTGGCAACCGAAGCGCGCGAGGAGCAACGCGAGCTCATGCAACTTTGCAAGGCTGGGCAATGGCAGTACGACGCCAATGACGCCTTGAAGAATGCTCTCCGCGAGCTCTCCATCGAAGCGGAGGAGCTACCAGTTAAGGCGGACTTGAAGCGTTGGTTTCGGTTGTTTGCGACACTGCGAAACAAGACGAGGGCTCACGGCGCGACTCGGCCAGAGTCGGCCGCGATGGCATCGCCATATATCGCGAAAAGCATCGAACTCATCTATCGCAACTTCAGGCTATTCCGTCGACCTTGGGCACATCTGTACAGGAACATGAGCGGCAAGTACCGAGTCTCCGCGATCGCGGGCGACATGGTGGACTTCGCTGAATTCAAGTCAATGCAAGACTTGATACTTCCTAACGGAGTTTACGTTTTCATTGGGGCTCCGCGCCGTATTCCGTTGATGTCATCAAATGCCGAGCTACACGATTTCTACTTTGCCAACGGCGGGTTGACAGGAAAGAAGTTTGAGATGCTGTCCTACTACTCCGACGACAAAATCGACGGAGACGCGGACGCTTACTCTATCCCTCCGGGAGTTCTCCCGCCAAGCGAGACCCAAGGGTTGTCGGAACTGCAGCCGAAGGGAAATTGCTTTTCGAACGCGCCCGATCTGTCTCCGGAGTATGTCTCAAGAGATGAACTCGAATCTGAGCTGTTCAAGCTACTGCTGGACGATAAGCGCCCTATTGTGACGCTTCTCGGTCGGGGCGGCATTGGCAAGACGTCGCTTGCGCTAAAGGTGCTCCAGAAAATCTATCTCGAAAAGCGCTTCGAGCTTGTTGTGTGGCTCAGTGCGCGCGATGTCGACCTGCAACTCACTGGGCCGAAACCAGTCCGCGCGGTGACCCTTTCGCCTGACGACATGAGCACATATTTCACCGAGTTGGTTTTGACTCCGGAGAAGCGTTCCAGCAAGGGCTTCAGTGCGCGGCAGTTCTTCGAGAGTCAGCTGCAGCAGTGCGATCTCGGCCCCTGCCTATTCGTCTTCGACAACTTCGAGACGACCCAGAACCCGGTCGAAGCATTCAATTGGATCGACTCGTTCATCCGCCATCCCAACAAGGCGCTTATCACGACACGACTGCGAGAGTTTAAAGGAGACTATCCTGTCGAAGTTAAGGGTATGACGGACTTGGAAGGTCGCGTCCTCATTGACCAGACTGCTCTCGCACTTGATGTGACCCATCTGATCGATGGGAACTACATCGATGAGCTGTTGAGCCGCTCTGAAGGACATCCTTACATCATCAAAATTCTTCTTGGCGAGGTTGCCAAGCAAAAGAGGGCGGCCAGTATCCCCCAGTTAGTGGCGAGCTCGGACGGCATCTTGACCGCACTGTTTGAACGCACATACGGCAGCCTGTCGCCATGTGCGCAACGAGCGTTCCTCACGTTGTCGGCATGGAACTCCACTGTTCCTCGTTTGGCGCTGGAGGCAGTTCTATTCCAGTCCACCGAAGAGCGATATGAGGTCGAACGTGGTTTGGAGTCCTTGCTGCAATACTCGATGGCCGAGATCCACGTTGCTCCTAACGACTTGCAAGAGTTCATTGGACTACCCCTCGTTGCGTCAATCTTCGGAAGAAAGAAGCTAAACATCAGTCAGTCGAAGGCCGCTATTCAAGCTGACGTCGAGATCTTGCAGATGCTCGGCCCAAGCCGTCGCGACGACGTTCACTTGGGACTTGCCCTTCGCATTGAGCGCCTGCTCTCAAACATCTCAAAACGTATTGAGAACGGAGCGTCTTACGAATCATTCTCGGCAATCCTGAATGCGATCTGCGCTGCGTACAACCCAGGCTGGCTTCTGCTGGCACGATGGCATATGGAAAAAGGAACTGCGGAAGGGTTTGAAGCCGCCAAAGAAGAATTGCGAAGATTTCTAGAGGAGGGACCGAATGCCTCGGATGCCGCTGAGGCTTGGAAATTGCTTGCCAACGCATGTAGCCAGACAGGCGACAGTCTTGGAGAAGTGCACGCCTGCATTGAGCGAGCGCAGTTGGCGACAATCGCATTTTATGAATTGTCTAACACAGCAAACAGGCTCAACAATTTTGTCCGTGAGTCGGGCCCTGATCTTGACAAAGATCTGAAGCAAGGCTTAATCCGACCGTTGTTGAAGCTACTCCACGATCGCCGAGGCGAGGCAGACGGTACCGATTTTTCTCGCATGGCTTGGCTGGCCATCAACTCACTTCAAGAATCTCTAGCGCGAGATTATGTGCGCACTGGATTGACCGCCGATCCACTAAACGTCCATTTGAGCAAGCTCGCGCAGCGCCTACATATAGACTAATCAGCACGAATGACTACCTAGAGCGCGGTCGGGAAATGCGTTGCTCGGCATTGAGTATCTGCTTCGAGTCGAAAGCAGTATCACACCCACCCATCACGCAGCCATGCGATGCTCGTAGTACGGTCTCTGTCGATCGTCCAGAATCTCATGCTGCTCTGCCTGGTTCTTCGAATCTGGATTGAGCCATGCATCCAGACGTTCCTCCCTAATCGGAATGATGCAACGATCGTGGCCGGCGGCTGCGACCTCGGCAGGCGGATCGTCGGTAATCGCGGCGAATGACCACAACTCCTCGCCATCGCCTTGCCAGTACGAGTAGAGGCAGGCTATCAGCATGTCCTGCCTCGGCTGTGGCTTGAACTCCAGCACCACGTTTTCGTCGACTTCGCCATCGGCGAGCTCTCGCCCTTCGACCTTATTGCGGCTGACGTTCTCGTAGAACGCTTCGCAGACAATGATGCCATGCATATGGCCGAACTGACCTTTCCAAAAACCTTCGAGGTTGTCACGACGGGCGTTGTAGGTGCCGGGATACTTCGTGTCATAGAACGCGGGTTTGCCAGCCGGACGGCACTGGTAGCGCATCGGCTTGATCACGCGCCTTCCCTCCTCCATGATCATCACGGGCGCGTACACGCCGGGGAAGATTCTACGATCGCGATCCTCCGGCACGCTGCGTCTCAGGTCGGAGAGTTTGCCCTTCGCCCAGTCGATCTTATTGCTCGCGATGCGCTGGTCATCAAGCGCTTTCTTCGTCGTTTTGGTTTGCAATATTCGTTCGGCGTCGACAAGCCTCTTGCGTTGACGGAACAGCAGTTGCTCCAACTCGGAGGACTGCTGCGTGTTCCATGCCGCGATGCTTCTGGCGATCTCGCTGGTCTCGGGCGTGCCTGCGCGCAGGAAGGCGTCGTCCATCGCCTTGGCCGTCTTGATCTTCGCGCCCTTCTCGCGGCTGGCGTACAGCTCCACGAATTCCCGGATGCTGATCTCCGCGCCGAAGCGGCGGACGTAGTCCTGGTAGGCCTGCCACACCTGAGCCGAGTAACACACCGCAGCAACCCCCTGTTGCTTCGCTTGCGACCGAATTTGCACCTGCTACGGCAGGTTGTCCAGCCAAGTCCGCGCCGGGATTGGTGTTTTAGTAATTCTACTAAACCGGGGTAGCATGCGCTGTCTCAGGACGTGATACGACCTGACCCGAGACTCCGGACCCATGCCTTCCTGTTCAGCTTCAAGAATCCAGTACCACGCTCAGGGAGGAGCGGTCTGATGGGCGCGGTGATCGCCCTCGACGGCCTGTTGGCGACCCGCCGAATCTGGCGCGGTCAGGCCGTTGGCGTGCCTGCGTCAGCCCCGGCGCCCACTGGCCATGCAGCGCTGGACGACGCGCTCCCCACGGGTGGGTGGCCCGAGCACGCCCTCAGCGAGGTGCTGCTGCCTGCCGATGGCGTGGGCGAACTGGCATTGGTCTGGCCGACCCTGGCCCGGCTCACCCGCGCTGGTCAGCGGGTGATCCTGGTCGCGCCTCCGTACCGCCCGCATGCGCCCGCCTGGTACTCCGCAGGGCTGGACCTACGGCAGGTGCAGGTGATCGAAGCGACAGCCAGGGACGCGCTGTGGGCGACTGAGCAGTGCCTGCGCTCGGCAGCCGCCAAGGCGGTGCTGTGCTGGCCCCAGAAGGCCGACGACCGTGCCCTGCGCCGACTGGCCACCGCAGCGGCGGACGGCCAGTGCCTGGCGATCGCCTTCCGCTCCCTGCGCGAGGCCGCGAATCCCTCCCCTGCGGCGCTGCGTCTCGCGATCGAGCCGACCGAATGTGCCGTACGCGTGCTGAAGTGCCGCGGCGGTACACCGCCTACCAAACCGGTCGCCATGACCGGCGCCCACTAAGGTGTCTGCGCATGCGCTGGGTTTGCCTGCTGCTGCCGCACCTGGCGATGGACGCCGTCCTGCGCGCGTCCGCGGAACCCGAGCGCCCGCTGGTGCTGGTCGCCGGCCCGGCGCAGCGGCGAGAACTGCATGCGGTGAGTCCGGCCGCGGCCGCGCTCGGGCTGCGTCGCGGGATGCTGGTGTCCGCCGCGCAGGCGCTCACCCATGCGTACGTGCCTCACGACTACGACCCCAAGGCCGAAGCCCAGGCCCGCGACCTGCTGGCGACCTGGGCCTACAGCTTCAGCTCGCAGGTCAGCCTGGATTTCGCGCATGCGCTGGTGCTGGAGATCGGCGCGAGTCGCGCGCTGTTCGGCGACTGGCCGATGCTCTCGCGGCGTCTGCGCTCGGAGGTGGCCGACCTCGGATTCCGACACCGTCTCGTCGCCGCCCCGAATCCGTACGCGGCGCGCGTGCTCGCCAACGCGCACGACGAGATCGGCATCGACGAGTCGCAGCTCGACCTCGCACTGGGGCAGTTGCCCATCGAACGCAGCGGGCTGCCGGCCGACGTCGCGACCGCGTTCGCGCGCATGGGCATGCGCCGACTGCGGCAGGTGTTCGAACTGCCGCGCGAGACGGTGGCGCGACGCTTTCCGAAGACGGTGCTCGCCCACCTCGACCAGATCCGCGGCCACGTCGAGCCGCCGCTGCGCTATTTCGAGCCGCCCGACCGATTCGAGGCGTTCATCGAGTTCGAGCACGAGGTCGAGACCAGCCAGGGCCTGCTGTTTCCGCTGCGCCGGCTCACCTCCGACCTGTCGGCGTTCCTGTCCAGTCGCGACGGCGGCGTGCAGCGGTTCTCGCTGCAGTTCGTGCACGAGTTCCACCCAACCACCGTGATCGCCATCGGCCTGCTCTCGGCCGAGCGCGACGCCGCTGTGCTGTTCGACATCGCCCGCAGCCGATTGGAGCAGATCCGCTTGCCCGCCGCGACGCGAGCGCTGCGCCTGGTCGCGGACGAACTGCCGGCCTTCGTGCCGGTGTCCCGTGACCTCTTCGATACCCGGCCGCAGCAGGCCGTGCCGTGGGAGCAACTGCGCGAGCGCCTGCGCGCCCGGCTCGGCGACAACGCGGTGCACGGCATCGGCCTGCAGGCGGACCATCGCCCCGAGCGCGCGACCGGCGAATCGATGCCGCGCGAGCTGCCGCTGCGCCTGCCGCACCGGCCGGGCTGGCTGCTCGACCGGCCGATTCCGCTGCGCGAGACGCGCTTTGAGATCCTCGCCGGCCCTGAGCGCATCGAGTCCGGCTGGTGGGACGGCGATGATGCGCGCCGCGACTATTACGTCATCCGGACGGCGCAGGGCCAGCGCGCCTGGGTGTTCTGCGCGCCGGGCGAGCGCGGCCCGTACCTGCTGCACGGTTGGTTCGCATGAACGGCGACGCGCCGCCCGAGTACGCCGAGCTGCACTGCCTGTCGGCGTTCTCGTTCCAGCGAGGGGCCTCAACGGCGAAGGAGCTCTTCGAGCGCGCCAAGCGCTGCGGCTATCGCGCGCTCGCGATCACCGACGAATGCTCGATGGCCGGCATCGTCCGCGCCTACGAAGCCGCCAAGGAGTTCGACCTGCCGCTAATCGTCGGAAGCGAGCTGCAGATCGAGGACGGCCCGAAGCTGGTGTTGCTGGCTGCCGATCACGACGGCTACGTCGCGCTGTGCCAGCTGATCACCGTCGCGCGGCGGCGCGCCGCGAAGGGTGAGTACCGGTCGCTGCGCTCGGACTTCGTTGCGCCGCCGGACGGACTGCTCGCGCTCTGGGTGCCGCCGCCACAGCCATCGGATGCCGACGCCCAATGGCTGCGCGAGCGCTTCGACCAGCGCCTGTGGGTGGCCGTCGAACTGCACCGCGACGCCGACGACGCTCCGCGCCTCGCCCAGCTGCGCGCATTCGCGGCGCGCCATGCGTTGCAGCTGGTGGCTGCGGGAGACGTGCACATGCACGTTCGGAGGCGACGTGCGCTGCAAGACGCGCTGACTGCAATCCGCCACCACGTCACCGTCGCCGACGCTGGCTGGCGGCTGTTTCCCAACGGCGAGCGGCACCTGCGCACCCGCGAAGCGCTGGCGGCGATCTATCCGGCCGATCTGCTGGCCGAAGCCCTGCGCATCGCCGACCGTTGCCGCTTCACCCTCGACCAGCTGCGGTATACCTACCCTCGCGAGTTGGTGCCCGATGGGCAGACGCCGACGACCTGGTTGCGGGCATTGACGGAGGAAGGCGCTCGCTGGCGCTGGCCGACCGGAGCGCCAGCGCGGGCGCGCGAACTGATCGAGCACGAACTCGCGCTGATCGCCGAGCTGCAGTACGAGTCCTACTTCCTCACCGTCCACGACATCGTCCGCTTCGCGCGCAGCCGCGGCATCCTCTGCCAGGGGCGCGGTTCGGCCGCCAACTCGGCGGTGTGTTTCGCGCTGGGCGTCACCGAACTCGATCCCGGCCGCATGAACCTGCTGTTCGAGCGATTCATTTCGCGCGAGCGCAACGAGCCGCCGGACATCGACATCGATTTCGAGCACGAGCGGCGCGAGGAGGTTATCCAGTACATCTTCGACCGCTACGGCCGCGACCGCGCCGCAATGACCGCCGTTGCCAATAGCTATCGCGGACGCGGCGCCGTGCGCGACGTCGCCAAGGCACTCGGGCTGCCGCCCGACCAGGTCGATCGGCTGGCACGCACGATGGACCGTTGGGGCGGCCATGCGCCGGTGCCGGAATACCTGCGCGAGCAGGGCTTCGATCCGGACACGCCAATCCTGCGGCGCGTCATCACGCTGACCTCGGAGCTGATGGACTTTCCCCGTCACCTGTCCCAGCACCCCGGCGGCATGGTGATCTCCGAGCATCCGTTGCACACCCTCGTGCCGACCGAGAACGCCGCGATGGAAGGGCGCACCGTGCTGCAGTGGGACAAGGACGACCTCGACACGCTCGGGCTGATGAAGGTGGACTGCCTCGCGCTGGGCATGCTCACGGCCGTGCGCAAGACGCTGGACCTGCTGCGCGCCACCGGCCGCCGCGACCTGTCCATGGCAACCATCCCGGCCGAGGACCCCGTGACCTACGCCATGATCGGTCGCGCCGACACTGTCGGCGTGTTCCAGATCGAATCGCGGGCGCAGATGGCGATGCTGTCTCGCCTGAAACCGACCTGCTTCTACGACCTCGTCATCGAAGTCGCGATCGTGCGCCCTGGCCCGATCCAAGGCGACATGGTGCATCCCTACCTGCGCCGTCGCCGCGGCGAAGAGCCCATCGATTACCCGCCGCGGCTCAAGCATGTTTTCGAGCGCACGCTCGGCGTCCCCCTGTTCCAGGAGCAGGTGATGCAAGTCGCCGTCGACGCCGCTGGCTTCACCCCCGGCGAAGCCGACCAGTTGCGGCGCTCGATGGCGGCATGGAAGCGCCGCGGCGGACTCGAGCCGTATCGAGAGAAGCTGCTCGCCGGCATGCTCGCCCGCGGCTACAGCAGCGAGTACGCCGAGCAGACCTTCGAGCGCATCAAGGGCTTCGGCAGCTACGGCTTCCCCGAGAGCCACGCTGCCAGCTTCGCGCTGGTGACCTATGCCAGCTGCTGGCTGAAATGCCACGAGCCCGCCGCCTTCGTCGCCAGCCTGATCAACAGCCAGCCGATGGGGTTCTACAGCCCGGACCAACTCCTACAGGACGCCAAGCGCAAAGGCATCCGTGTGCTGCCGGTCGATGTGCGCTACAGCGACTGGGACTGCACGCTGGAATTCACCGACGGCAACACCGGCGGCAAGCCGGCGATCCGGCTCGGGCTGCGGCTGGTCGGCGGCTTCTCGCAGCTGGTCGCCGAACGGATCACCACCGCACGCGCGTCGCGCGCCTTCGTCGACGTCGCTGACCTCTGCCACCGCGCCGCCGTCGACCGCCGCCATCAGGCGCTGCTCGCCGAGTCCGGCGCGCTCAAGGGCCTCAGCGGCCACCGCCACCGCACCCGCTGGGCCGTCGCCGGCGTCGAAGCCCCGCTGCCGCTATTCGACGGCGTGCCGCAGACCGCCGAGCCCGACCTCGCCATCCCACTGCCCAGCGTCGGCGAGGACATGGCCGCCGACTACGCGTCCATCGGCCTCACCTTGGGCAGGCACCCGCTGAGCCTCATCCGCAAACAGCTCACCGCACGGCGCTGCCTGTCTTCGGCCGATCTCGCCAAGGCGCCCCACGGCAAGCGCGTGCGATTCGCCGGACTCGTCCGAATGCGCCAGCGGCCGGAGACTGCCAGCGGCGTCACCTTCGTGACTCTTGAAGACGAGCACGGCATGGTCAATGCCGTGGTATGGAAGCGCATTGCCGAAGAGCAACGGCGCGAGCTCCTGGAATCGAGTCTGATGGCCATCGACGGACGATGGGAGCACGTCGATGGCATACAGCACCTGATCGTGCAGCGCATGCAGAACTTTGGAGAGCTTTTGACGAGCATGAAGCTGAGGAGTCGGGACTTTCGTTGACGCAAAGGCACATTGAACACTGGCACGGTGACCGAGGGCAGATCACCGAACCTCCTCAACAACCAAGAACGAAGCTGCAGGCACAATTTGTACCCATACGACGGCATATTTGGTAATCTATGATCACTTCTGAACACTTATTGCACTACTTGGCCGACGTATGGATGGTTCCCGCCCTGTAAAGCCATTGTTGACCCTGCCTGAGGTTGCCTCCACCCTCAAGGTCTCGATGTCAACCGTACGTCGCGCCATTAAGAGCGGGGCTCTCCAAGCTGTCCAAGTGGGAGGCCGTCAACTCAGAGTCTCTATAAGCGCGTTGGAGACTTATCTGCGGCAGCCTTTCGTAGATGCAACAAGCCCTGTTCAGACAGACGTAAAGTCTAGTGCGGGAGCTGCAGATGAGTGCCACTCCTTCGCCTCAGGTATCACTGCGAAAAAGCTACGTTGGCACCTGCTCCATGGTGATGCTCGGAGCTGCGCTGCAGCTATTGAACACGGCTCGGTGGATTGCATCGTGACCAGCCCCCCATACTACTGGCAGCGCGACTATGAGGTCGACGGTCAAATCGGCCATGAATCTTCAATTGAGGGTTACGTGGAGGCACTCGTCACAGTGTTTGACGCTCTCAGGCCAGCTCTTGCAGAAGACGGGCTGATCTTTCTCAACCTAGGCGACACCTACTATTCCGCTAAGGGAAAGCCTCACGGCCGTGACGGTAAGCATAATGGCCGTCAGATGATGCGTAAGCACCTTCGAGCAGTTGACGGGCCTGGCTTGGGCCTTCCAAGAAAATCGATGATTGGCATTCCTTGGAGAGTTGCAATTGCCTTGCAAAGTCGTGGTTGGACGCTGCGCAGTTCTATTATTTGGCAGCGCCCCGGCACACTGCCGGAGCCGACCGCGCACGACCGACCTTGGCGAACCTACGAGAACATTTTTATGTTATCAAAGGGGCCAAAATATTATTTCAATCGAGCTGCGCTTGGAGAAGAGGAAGACATCTGGAAGTTGGTCGCCCGCCCAGAAAACCCGGGCGCTCACTTCGCCCCATATCCGAAAGAACTGGTACATAAGTGTCTTGCGGTCGGATGTAAAGATGGTGGCACCGTACTTGACCCTTTCGTTGGCTCGGGTACGACAATGCTAGCTGCGCTCCAGACAGGTAGACACGCTGTTGGGATTGAACTAAACAAGAGGTATTGCGAATTCCTCGTTGGGCGAATACAAAAGGAGTTTGGAAAACACCGAGGACAACGCGGTGGGTAGGGTGCAGATTCAGCTATTACAGCCAGACCAAAGCTTCACTCTTGTACCTGGCCTCAACACGTGCGCTATCGCAGAGCGCCCTGCGCTGCTGACTGTTCGCCATGCAGCTGCCGACGTATTTCTTGACGATTCACCAGTAACAATGCGAACTGTTGGTGACGCACGTGTGGCCACCATTGACCTTCAAAACCAAGCCGGCATGCATCGAATTAGGCTTGGCTCAGGCATTTCGAGCATAAGCTTCGACTTTGTAACCGAAACGGCAAAAGCAAACTGGGCCGAAATCCAAGCAATGGTTGCCGCTACTCGCGCCTTCTCCACGACTAACTGTCGGCCGTTCTTGTATGCTGGGCGCAATGGGAATGCCGACCTATCGACGACCGAGCGACTAGTATTCTGGCTACGAGAGCGCGCTGCTGAAATCGCTTCATTAGTTCGAGCCATAGATAAATCACCTGCTTCCAGGTCTCAACCCCGTTTGGCCTTTTCTACTAGATCACGTGGATTAGATCGACGTGCAACTGCTTCATTAATAAGAGAGCGACCGCATCTGCTTGAAGCTTCAAGTGACGGAGGTATTGTAGTCGGCCAGCAACGCTATTGGCCGAGTATGGTACGAGTTCGTGAGCAAGTGGCCATTGGACCCGTGATCGAACACCAACGCATACGCCATTTTCTTTATCGCATTTCTCGAATTTACCTCGAACTTGCACTGCTCGATTCAACGTTACGTGCACCAGCCTCCGACATAGCGGGACTCTTATCTGCACGGCTTTTCTATGGCCTGCTCCCGAATCATTTCGCTTCTTACGGGCACCAACCCTCAGAAATAGAGAGGCGCGACATACGTTACGGACGACTGCGGCAACTCTCGGCGGAGTTTGATTCACACATGGGAGTCGGCGATCTCCGTGAAGGCATCCGAGCAGGAATAAAGGAGACTTGGGAGGTATACCAATGCTTTGCGGCCCACATGGTTGGAGAAGCCCTAAGCCTCGAATATGTCGGATCTACACGTGACTTGCGGCACCGCGACAGAAGCGGCGCCTCTATGAAGCGTGGCGAAGTTTCGCTCTATTACGACGTCCAGTTACCTTCAGTAGTTCTGCAATCATGGCGCGCAACGACCTCCCGCCCTGCAGGGGAGCGACCCGACGTGGTCGTCGTAGACATGGCAAGGCGCCAATGCATCCTACTCGACGTGAAGTTCAGTATTGATAGCGCCGGACGATGCCGAGCTGAACATCTATTTGAAGTACAAGGTTATCTAAATAGCTACGGCGTCTCCCAAGGGGGGATCATTTTTCCCGGATCCCAAACAGCCAATAGTGTTTCCGCCGCCAGCGGTTTTGCCGTCCATGAGTTACCGTTGGCCGCACAGGATGTAATTGCGAGTCCAAGCACGTCAATTGAGAATCTTCGTCACCGCTTAGATAGGATGTGGACACCTCTGCCCTAATAGCGTGATACAACTGCCCCTGTTCCTGTGTCAGTGGTCTCTACTAGCGCCTTCAAGGCAGCCTCTGCCTCCGAGAATGCTGCTGAGTTAGGGTGGGAACTCAAGCGATTAATGAGAGCTTCGACTCGATGCCCAGGACCACTCAGCTGCGGAACGATCTTTCTAGCAATCTGGCGATCCAGTGCCTTGATGACTGTCTCATGAGAAAGACAAACGTAATCAAGAACGTCCTGAAGGACTCCCATAGTAAGTAGGTCACCCGTTATCTGACAGATTTCCCACAACAAATCTAGTAGTTCAACTGAGCTTGCCCGGCCGCCGTTTGCGATTGCAGCAGAAAGAGCATCAGCCTTGATCTGATCAAACGCACCTTCTAAAGGTGTTCCGAGTCTTGCTTGTACAGATTGCAGGCTTTGACGTACCAACGTCAGAGCAGCTGAGTCAAACGCGGACCTATCGCCAGACGATACAATCGTGGCGAGATGGTTAGGCATTTCTATGATGTTGGCGCGCCGCTTTACCGGGCCACTGAGAGGCAGGCGAGTCGCTTCGTCAAGGTACGAGTTGATGGTGCCGAAGATGAACGTGTCAGTCGGAATATGCCGAGGTTCCTGCGAACCGGGCAATTCAACACTTGTGCCGCTTTCAATGGCTGGGAGAATGCGTGCAAAGTAGTTGTCAACTTCCGACAAGTTCATCTCGTCGAGAATGACAATGTAAATATCTTTGCGTCTTTCGGTCAGTAGTAATTGTTTGGTGAGTTCGGTAGCAGCAAGTTCGCCAGAAATCTTCTCGTATCCAACCACGTCTGCCTCGGTGAACTCCTTTCCGATTGGAATCGCGATCTCTTTTACAGCACCTCCAAAGAACTCAGCCATCGCCGAAGCGAAAGCCCTGGCAAAGCTTGTCTTGGCAGTGCCGGGTTTTCCAGCCAGCACGACGAAAGGCTGGGCCTTCAACGAGTAATAGACAGACTCAATGAACCCGTCAGGTAAGATGATCTGGTGTTTGTTGCGAATCGCGTCCACAAGCGCGACTAAAAGATCGGACTCCGAGCGACTTGCAAAGGAAGCGCCCTTTGGCGTGCCACCTGTAAGAGCCGCAAGTTCGTCCGGAGCGACAGGATCGCTGAAAAAGAACTGGTCAGGATCCTCTGCATCTAATTTGAACAACTCTCGCAGCTCATCGTCCGTGATGTGAAAATCAGAAAGGAACCTAACTTGCAGCTGCTGGACATCAGCAGGGATATCTTCGTTACGATAGAGCCAAGCTGCTAGGTCATTCACGGGAAGTCGGTCATCGGGCGCAACTCCAGGCAGCTGCGCTTTAAGTTTTTCGATGTAATCGGTTGCGAACGCCCATTCTCGTCGATTCGGGTGAATCAACGCATCTTTGAAGTTGTCTGTTGTTCGCGCTCTTTGTAGAGTTGCTCCGGAATACTTTGCTGCTTTCCAGTCTCCATGCTCTTGAGCTGGCCCTGCGAACGGGACAAAAAACTTTTTACCGGGAGGTGCCCCATCGGGTTGGTAGTAACTTTCGAGAAACGCGTTCTCATCACTACCCCACACACGCGGTGCGCCTACAGGCAGCTCAGACCTCTTCATCGATAAGAACGTGACCCCGAAAAAAGGCTGATAGCGCTTGAGCGCCTTAATCGCCTTGGCAAGTCGCCCGATCGAAACGTAAGACATTCGAAGACCTCTTGGAGCCTCGTATGATGGTCGCACAGACTTCAATCAATGACCATTCCATGTGGCTTCAGCTTCTATTGACGCTCGCCCTGAAGACAGCGCTGCGTAATCCGGTCCATGTCGGTACGCGCGAGCGGATGGGCAGGGTTGATCTCGGACGGGCGATCGCCAAGCCTCGCCGGGGCGATCAGGCAACCTTGGCTCTCCGCATCGATTCGCCAATGAGGTCGAACCGGCTGGCGTTGTGGACCAAGCTGTCGAGGACCGTATCGGCCAGGGTGGATTCGTCAAGCCAGGGGTGCCGACCGTCGAACGGCACCTGGCGCGTGACCAGCGCGCTGTGGGTGCCGGGGCGGTCATCGACGATCTCGAGCAGGTCGCGTTTGAACTCTTCGCTCATCGGAGCCAGTCCGAAGTCGTCGGGTAAAAGAAGATCAACGCTGGCCAGTTGCTTGAACGAGGCGCCCTTCTAATGCACTGCGCCGGCCCGCGGCAGGTCACCGGCCATTCGTGGCAGACGGAAGTAGCGCACCGACTTGTCCTGGCGGCAGGCCTGGTGTGCTAGGGCGCAGGCCAAGTAGCTCTATGCCAATCCTTCTCAGCTAGTTGCTGCCCAGTGACCTCGTATCCTCCGCTATCCGCAATTGTTCGCATCCCGCCAGATAGGCATCGATGCCAAAAAACCGCTCTCCCGAGTCCCAGCGTAAATCGTTGATCCACAAGGAAATCGGAAAATGATCGCTTGGACTCGGCTCTCGTGAAGTCCAAGGCGACGGAGAAGGAGAGAGAGAATTTGGCGGAAATTTCGCCAAAACGCGCGATGTAGCGTCCGCACCAAGTCCAAGAGAGATTCGCGAAAACCCTGCAAAATAAGGAGGTTTCGCAATGCCACTGAGAGCGGTTTGACGCGGTGTAGTGGTGGGCCCACCAGGATTCGAACCTGGAACCAAGGGATTATGAGTCCCCTGCTCTGACCGTTGAGCTATAGGCCCGCCGCGGGCAGGCATTCTAGCCCAACGAAAAAGCCCGCGAGACGCGGGCTTTTCCGGGGCGAACCTCGCGACGATCAGTCGATGTCGAGGAAACTGCGCAGCTGTTCCGAACGGCTGGGATGACGCAGCTTGCGCAGGGCCTTGGCTTCGATCTGGCGGATGCGCTCGCGGGTGACGTCGAACTGCTTGCCGACTTCCTCCAGCGTGTGGTCCGTGTTCATGTCGATGCCGAAGCGCATGCGCAGCACCTTGGCTTCCCTCGGGGTGAGGCCGGCGAGCACGTCGCGCACGGTTTCCTGCAGGTTGATGTTCGTGGTGTTCTCGATCGGGGACTCGACGTTGGTGTCCTCGATGAAGTCGCCGAGGTGGCTGTCCTCGTCGTCGCCGATCGGCGTTTCCATCGAGATCGGTTCCTTGGCGATCTTCAGGACCTTCCGGATCTTGTCCTCCGGCATGTCCATCTCTTTCGCCAGCTCTTCCGGGGTCGCTTCGCGGCCGTACTGCTGCAGCATCTGGCGGCTGATGCGGTTGAGCTTGTTGATCGTCTCGATCATGTGCACCGGGATGCGGATGGTGCGCGCCTGGTCGGCGATCGAGCGGGTGATGGCCTGACGGATCCACCACGTCGCGTAGGTCGAGAACTTGTAGCCGCGGCGGTACTCGAACTTGTCGACGGCCTTCATCAGGCCGATGTTGCCTTCCTGGATGAGGTCGAGGAACTGCAGGCCGCGGTTGGTGTACTTCTTGGCGATCGAGATCACGAGACGGAGGTTGGCCTCGACCATCTCCTTCTTCGCCTTGCGCGCCTTGGCTTCGCCGTAGGCCATCGCGCGGCTGATTTCCTTGATGTCGACCAGTTCGAGGAACAGCGCCTGTTCGATGGCGATCGTCGCTTCCTGCTCGGCGATGATCTGGTCCTTCACGTCGCGCAGGCCCGACGACCACTTCTGCTTGCGCTTGAGCATCTCGTCGACCCAGCCCAGGTTGGTCTGGTTGCCTTCCCACGCACGGATGAAGTCCTTGCGCGGCATCTTGGCGATGCGGGTGGACAGGTCGAGGATGCGGCGCTCGTGTTCCTTGATCTGGCCGAGCACTTCGCGCAGCTTGCGCACGAGGGTGTCGGTCAGCGGCAGCGGCAGCTTGAGGGTCATGAACTGCTCGGCCATCTCCTCGCGGAGCTTGGCCACGGCCTTGTTGCCGGCGCCGTGCTTGGCATAGCCCTTCTGGAACTTGAGGTAGCTGGCGGCGAGCTGCTCCATGCGACGCGCGACTTCGGCCGGATCCGGACCGGTCGGCGCGGCGTCGTCGCCACCGGCGGCATCGTCCTCGTCCTCGTCGATCTCGGCCTCGCCCTCGGGCAGGTCGGCGACCGGAATCTCCTCGACCGGCTCCTCGACGTCGTTGAAGCCGGAGACGATGTCGGCCAGGCGCTTCTTGCCGGCCTTGTGCAGGTCGTACTCTTCGAGCAGCAGCTGGACCGACCACGGGAAGCTGGCCAGCGCCGACATCATCTGGGTCAGGCCTTCCTCGATCCGCTTGGCGATGGCGATTTCGCCCTCGCGCGTCAGCAGTTCGACCGTGCCCATCTCGCGCATGTACATGCGCACCGGGTCGGTGGTGCGGCCGCCCTCGCCGTCGAGCGCGGTCAGGGTGGCGGCGGCCTCTTCGGCGGCGGTATCGTCGACTTCGCGACCACCGGTGGCGCCGTCGGCGAGCAGCAGGGTGTCGACATCGGGCGCAACCTCGTGCACCTCGATGCCCATGCCGTTGATCATGCCGATGATGTCTTCGATCTGCTCGGGATCGACCAGATCGTCCGGCAGATGGTCGTTGACTTCGGCGTAGGTCAGGTAGCCCTGCTCCAGACCCTTGCTGATCAGTTGCTTGATGTCGGACTGCGGAGCCGGACGTTCGTTGGCCATGGGGCGCCACCGTGGGAAAGTGAACCCGTAATTATAACAGCCCCGGGAGGGAAACTGGCGCCGGAACGGGCAGGAACGGCGCGGGAGGCGGGGCGGGCGAGGCCGCGACGCCCGGGAGAGGAGACGAGCCTCCGGGACGAAAGGAGGCATCCGGCGCACGATGTGGTGCGCAGACGCAGGCTTTGCAAGGCTTGAACGGACGTCGGACCGACCGGGCGTCCGGAAGTTCAGGCACGGAGCAGGAAGGTCACCGGGCCGTCATTGAGCAGGGACACCTTCATGTCCGCACCGAATCGCCCCGTTTCGACGTGCGATCGATGCTGTTGCCGGCAATAATCTAACAGTTGGCCGAAGATTCGTTCAGCCTCCTCCGGCGGGGCGGCGGTGCTGAAGCTCGGCCGCAGGCCCGACCGCGTGTCGGCGGCGAGGGTGAACTGGCTGACCAGCAGCAAGCCGCCACCTGTGTCGGCCAGGGACAGGTTCATCTTGCCGGCCTCGTCGGAAAAGACCCGGTAACGCAGCAGGCGGTCGCCCAGCTTCGCGATCTGGGCCGCACCGTCGCCTGGTTCGACGCCGACCAGGGCGAGCAGGCCGGGGCCGATGGCACCGACGGTCTCGCCGTCGACGACGACGCTGGCGTGGGTGACGCGCTGGATGAGGGCGAGCATGCGGGCGGCCGGGCGGGATGGAGAATGGGAGGCGGCATCGTACACAGGCGCGGCCGGGCGCCGCATGCATGGCTTCCAGGCCACGGGGCGTCGGCAGCCATCGCTTAGACTTCAGGGATGACCGAAGCACTTGCCCGCCTGCTGGCCTTCCTCGTCGGCGCCGTCGCCCGCCTGCCCTGGGCGTGGCTGCGCGCAGGGGCGGACGGCATCGCGGGGCTGATGCGCCGGCGCGGCACGCGCGAGAGCCGGGTGGCGCTGCGCAACCTGGAACTGGCGTACCCCGGATTGCCGGCGGCCGAGCGCGATGCGCTGCACCGGGCGATCCTGCTCACCACCGCGCGGCAGACGCTGGAAACGCTGCGGCTGTGGACCCGCCCGCACGCGGAGAACCTGGGCATGATCCGCGAATCGCATGGCGTCGAGCTGTTCGATGCTGCCATCGCGGCCGGCCGCGGCGTGATCGTGGCGGCGCCGCACTATGGCAACTGGGAACTGCTCAACCAATGGCTGGCCGCACACACCGAGCTGGCGATCCTCTACCGCGCGCCCGAATCGGCGCTGGGCGAAGCCTTCCTGCGCCACGTGCGCGCCGACGGCGCCGAGCGCGTGGTGCAGATCCGCGCCGAGGCCGCCGGCATCCGCCAGTTGTTCAAGCGCCTGCGCGATGGCGGCGTGGTGGGCATCCTGCCGGACCAGCAGCCGAAGAAGGGCGATGGCGAATTCGCGCCGTTCTTCGCGCGGCCGGCCTACACCATGACCCTGCTGCCGCGCCTGGCCGAGCGCAGCGGCGCGGCGGTGCTGTTCGCCTACTGCGAGCGCATCGGCGACCGCAGCTTCGCGCTGCGCATCGAGCCGGCGCCGGCGGAGATCGCGTCCGCCGACACGGTGGTGGCCACGCGGGCGCTGAACGCGACCGTGGAACGCATTGCTCGCCGCGACCCGACGCAGTACCAGTGGACCTACAAGCGCTACACGCTGCAGCCGTCGATGAACCCGGTCGACAACCCTTATCGCGATCTCGAACGCCGACGCCATCCAGCCCAGGGCACGCCATGACCACGAACGACCCCGCCGACGCCTCCGTCGGTGCTCCCGATGCCACCGACGCAACGGACGCGCGCAACGCACCGGAGCCGGCCATGGACACCCGCCTGCCACTGCGCGAATGGCGGGCCCTGCCGGCGCGGGCCTACCGCGTGTTCCTGATCGTGTCGCTGATCGTGACGGTGCCGCCGGCCATCGCCGCCAGCATCGCGCTGTACCGCACGGGCGATCCGCTGCTGTGGCTGAAGATCGCCGCGGTCTGGACGCTTGCGCTGTCGCTCGCGGTCTGGACCGCGCGGCGCCGCCACCGCTACACCTTCTGGCTGCTGGACGACGCCGGTTTCGCGGTGCGCCGTGGCCGCATGTGGCAGTGGGAAACCCGCGTGCCGACCTCGCGCGTGCAGCACCTGGACCTCAAACGCGGGCCGATCGAGCGTGCCCACGGCCTGGCCTCGCTGGTGCTGCACACCGCCGGGACCCGGCTGAGCGCGGTGAGCATCTCCGGCATGGAGGACGCCGACGCCGAGGCCCTGCGCGACCATTTCAGCCGCCAGATCGACCGGCAGGACGACGATGACCACGCCTGAGCCCTCGGCAGTGCCCGCCGGCATGGACGCGGCTGCGCCGGAGCGCCGGCTGCACCCGATGTCGTGGCTGTTCGTGCTGATCCAGCAGTTGCGGCAATTCATCCTGCCGCTGATCGTCCTGTTCTTCATGGGGCGGGGCGACCGCAACGACCTCTGGGGCCTGGTCGCGATCTGCGTGCTGGCGGTGGTCTCGATCTGGCAGTACTACACCTATCGCTTCCGGATCGGCGTCGACAGCCTGCAGATCCGCAGCGGCCTGCTGGAGCGCAGCCTGCGCGAGATCCCCTTCGCGCGGATCCAGAACGTGGCGCTGCGCCAGACCGTGCTGCACCGGATCTTCGGCGTGGCCGAGGTGCGCCTGGAATCGGCGGGCGGCATCAAGCCGGAGGCGGAGATGCGCGTGCTCACGCTGGCCGATGCGCTGGCGCTGGAAGCGCTGGTGCGGCGGCGTCGCGGCGAAGCGCGCGCGGGCGCAACCGCATCCGCTGCGGAGATCCACGACGACGGCGAGGTGCTGCTGCGCCTCGGTGCGGGCGACATCATCCGCGCGGGCCTGATCTCCAATCGCGGCATGGTCGTCGTGGGCGGCGCGTTCGCAGCGCTCGCGCAGCTCAGCCGCGACCTGTTCTCCCAGATCATCGAATCCTGGGTGCGTGGCCTGTTCGGCGTGGTCGAGGATTACGGCCGCGGGCACGAAACCGCCGCGGTCCTCGTCCTGATCATGCTGTTCCTGGTGGTGGTGCGTCTGTTCTCGATCGCCCTCGCCTTCCTGCAGTACCACGGCTTCCGCCTCGAAGAGCACGGCCGCCGGCTGACACTGGAACGCGGCCTGCTCAGCCGCGCGCGTACCAGCACGCCGCGTCGGCGCATCCAGTCGTGGACCCTGCGCGAAGGCATGCTGCACCGGCTGTTCGGGCGGCGCTCGCTCGAAGTCTCCACGGCGGTGCTGGAGAACGGTTCCGACGGCCAGCCGCGTTCGCTGCGCGAGATCGCGCCGGTCGCGACGCCCGAACGCTGCGACGCGCTGATCCGCCACCTTGCCCCGCAGGTGCAGTGGCCGCCGGCGCAGTGGCAGCCGCTGCATCGCAGCACCTTCTGGCGCCTGGCCGTGCCGCAGTGGCTGCTGACCCTGGCGATCGCGGTGCCGATGTTCCTGCAGTTCGGCGCCTGGGGCGCGGTACTGGTCTGCCTGTGGCTGCCCTGGGCCGGCTACATCGCCTGGCAGCACGCACGACATGCCGGCTATTCAGTCGATGCGCGGATGGCGGCGGTGCGCGGCGGCTGGTGGACGCGGACCTGGCGGTTCGCCGAGATCGGCAAGCTGCAGGCGATCCGCTTCTCGCAATCGCCCCTGGACCGCGCGCTCGGCACCGCGACGCTGCTGCTGGACACCGCCGGCGGCAACGCGATCGGCGACCCGCTGCGCCTGCGTTTCATCCCGGTCGACGAGGCCCGCGCGCTCGATGCCCGCCTCGCCGGCGAGATCGCGCGTTCGACGATGCGGTGGTAGGTCGCGCCGGGGCGCGACCTACAGCCCCCAGTAGCCCAGCTTCGCGCGGATCTGCAGGGCGTTGTAGCGACCCTTGATCGGTTTGCGCGCCAGCCGGCCGAGGCGGCCCGCGAGGAGGTCCTCGGTCGCGGCGATCACGCGTTCCGACGCGCAGCCGTCGCGGTAGGGATGGATGGCGTCGGCGTAATCCGCGAGCGCGGCGCGCAGCGCGGGACCGGGCGAGAACGCCTCGGCCAGCATCGCCGGCAACGCGGCGGGATCGTCGAAGTCGATCATGTGCGCCTTCGGCGCGCGGTTGCGGAAGGTCACCACCGGCTTGTGCTGGACCACGAATTCGGAGACCACCGACGTGGTGTCGGCGACCAGCACGTCGGCGGCGCGCTGCGCGGCCATCAGCTGCTCGGTCTCGACGAAGAAGGCATTGGCACCGGCCAGCGCGCGATAGCGCTCGAACAGCTCAGGCGCGCATTTCGGATGCAGGGTCAGCAGCCAGTAGCGGTCGCCGCGCGCGATTTCGGCGGCGATCGCATCGAGCAGGTGCGGCGCGGCGCTGAGCCGCTCGGTGAAGGTGGAGGCGAACAGCACCACCGGGCGATCGCCGGCCGGCGCGCGCAGCGCGGCGGCGGCGCCATGGTCGTCGCGGAACAGCGGATCGAGTTTCGGCCAGCCGGTCTCGACCACGGCGAAATGGCGGTGGCGTTCGGCCAGCTCGCGGAACGGCAGGGTCGTCGCCGGCCCCTGCGTGCAGTACAGGTCGAACAGGCCGCGCACGCGGAAATGGCCGCGCGCCTCGTCGCGCTTCTCGACGTTGAAACCGTGGAACACCTGGACCTTGGCGCCGGAGACGAAAGTGGGCACCCAGTTCGCCGCCGAGAACACCGCGCGCGGCTTCAGCGCCACCGCGTCGCGCAGGCCGATCATGCGCACCGGCGCGGCGAGACGGGCGCCGGCGGCGCCATCCTCGAACCACGCGTGCACGCCGTGCCCCGCCGCTTGCAGCGCATCCGCCAACGGCTGCAGGATGGGCAGCGCGTAACGCTCGGTCGCGAACAACAGGTATTCCGCCATCAATACGTCCTTCACCTCGCCAACGCCTTCGGGGGCACCGTCCACCGCCTCCCCCCGGGGCGCAGTGCCGATTTCGGCCTGTATTATCACGTTCAACGAGGCCGACCGCATCGGCGACTGCCTCGCGTCGCTGGCCTTCTGCGACGAGATCGTGGTGGTCGATTCAGGCTCGACCGACGCCACCCGCGAGATCGCCGCGGCGGCCGGGGCGCGGATACTGGAGCGGGCGTTCACCGGGTTCCGCAGCCAGAAGCAGTTCGCAGTGGACCAGGCGCGACACGACTGGGTGCTGTGCCTGGACGCCGACGAGCGCGTCTCGCCCGAGCTGCGCGCCAGCCTCCTGGCCGCCCGGGACGCCGGCTTCGCCGACGGCGCCGGCTACCGCTTCGCCCGCCTCAGCGAGTACTTCGGCCGCTTCCTGCGCCGGGGCAACGCCTACCCCGACCGCGTGCTGCGCCTGTTCGACCGCCGTCGCGGCGGCTGGCGCGGCGACCGCGAGATCCATGAGGCCGCCAGTGTCGACGGCCCGGTGAAGACCCTGCCGGGCGACCTCATCCACTACCCCTACCGCTCGCTGATGCAGCAGCTGCAGAAGACCGAGCGCTACGCGCGGATGATGGCCGAACACGAATTCGCGCGGGGCAAGCGCGCCTCGCTGGCCAAGCTGGTGCTGTCGCCGGCCTGGCGCTTCTGGCGTGGCTACGTCTTCAGGCTGGGTTTCCTCGAAGGCTGGCACGGCCTGGTCTATGCCTACGTGCGGGCCAACTACGTGCGCCAGAAGACGATCATGCTGTGGATGCTGGAACGCGGGCAGAAGGTGGAGTGAGCATGATGGCCGATGGCCTCGACCGCCTCCGCTTCGACAACCGATTCCTCGCCGAGCTGCCTGGCGATCCCGACACCGGCCCACACCGCCGCGAGGTGCGTGGCGCGCTGTGGTCGCGGGTCGCACCGACGCCAGTCGCCGCACCGCGCCTGCTGGCGGCGTCGGCGGAGATGCTCGCCGAACTCGATCTGGACGCTGCGGAGGCGACGACCTCGCGCTTCGCGGACGTGTTCGGCGGCAACGCATTGCTGCCGGGCATGGATCCCTTCGCGACCAATTACGGCGGACACCAGTTCGGCCACTGGGCCGGGCAATTGGGGGATGGCCGCGCGATCACCCTGGGCGAGGCCGTGACCGAGGCCGGCGAGCGCCGGGAACTGCAGCTCAAGGGCGCGGGACCGACGCCGTATTCGCGCACGGCGGACGGCCGCGCGGTGCTGCGTTCGTCGATCCGCGAATTCCTGTGCAGCGAGGCGATGCACCATCTCGGCGTGCCGACCACGCGCGCGCTGTCGCTGGTCGCGACCGGCGACGAGGTGATCCGCGACATGTTCTACGACGGTCGGCCGAAGGCCGAACCCGGCGCGGTGGTCTGCCGGGTCGCGCCCACGTTCCTGCGCTTCGGCCACTTCGAACTGCCGGCGGCGCGCGGCGAGCGCGACCTGCTGCGGCAACTGGTCGATTTCACGATCGCCCGCGATTTCCCGCACCTCCGGGGCCAAGGCGAATCGCTGCATGCCGACTGGTTCCACGAGGTCTGCACGCGCACCGCGCGGCTGATGGCCGAATGGATGCGCGTGGGCTTCGTGCACGGCGTGATGAACACCGACAACCTGTCGATCCTCGGCCTGACCATCGACTACGGCCCCTACGGCTGGATCGACGCCTACGACGCGGACTGGACGCCGAACACCACCGATGCCGGCGGTCGCCGCTACCGCTTCGGCTGGCAGCCGGCGATCGCGCGCTGGAACCTGATGCGCTTGGCGCAGGCGCTGGCGCCGCTGTTCGGCGCGGTCGAACCGCTGCAGGCCGGCATCGACGCCTTCGGCACCGCCTATACCGCCGCCGAGCGCGACAACACTGCGCGCAAGCTCGGCCTGGCCGAGTGCCGCAACGAGGATGTCGCGCTGATCCGCGACCTGCATGCGCTGATGCAGGCGGCCGAGGTCGACATGACCCTGTGGTTCCGGGGCCTGGTCGACCTGGACCTCGACGCACCCGCACCCGTCGAGGACAGCTTCTACGACCCGGCCCTGCGCGCGACCCATGCCGAGGCCCTCGACGCCTGGCTGCGCCGCTACGCCGACCGCCTGCGCGACGATCCCCTGCCGGCGGAAATCCGCCGGGAACGGATGCGCCTGGCCAATCCGAGGTTCGTCCTGCGCAACTACCTCGCCCAGCAGGCCATCGACCGCGCCGAGGCCGGCGATCCTGCCGGGGTGACCGAACTGCTGGACGTCATGCGCCGTCCGTACGATGACCAGCCCGGCCGCGAAGCCTTCGCCGCACGGCGCCCGGACTGGGCACGCAACCGGGCCGGCTGCTCGATGCTGTCCTGCAGTTCCTGAGGGGCGCCCCCTCCCCGGCCCACCCCGCCATGCGCCGGCGCATGCGCCACGGCCATCGCGCTTCCGGCATCGCCGGGGATCGTCTATACGGGGTTTGGCCGCTAGGATATCGGGCCCAATGCACGATCCCGGCCGCCCCCCGGCACCGCGGTCTCCTCTCCAGCGCGCCCTGCCCCTTCGTAAGGTCCATCCGCATGTCACGCATCCTCGTCACCGGCGGCGCCGGCTTCCTCGGCTCGCACCTGTGCGACCGCCTGCTCGATGACGGTCATGACGTCCTCTGCATCGACAACTTCTTCACCGGCAGCAAGCGCAACATCGCGCACCGCATCGGGCATCCCTACTTCGAGCTGATGCGCCACGACGTGACCTTTCCGCTGTACGTCGAGGTCGACCAGATCTACAACCTCGCCTGCCCGGCCTCGCCGGTGCATTACCAGCACGACCCGGTGCAGACGACGAAGACCAGCGTGCACGGGGCGATCAACATGCTCGGCCTGGCCAAGCGCCTGAAGGCGCGCATCCTGCAGGCCTCCACGAGCGAGGTCTACGGCGACCCCGAGGTGCACCCGCAGCCCGAAGGCTACTGGGGCCGGGTGAATCCGATCGGCATCCGCAGCTGCTACGACGAGGGCAAGCGCTGCGCCGAGACGCTGTTCTTCGACTACCACCGCCAGCACGACCTCGACATCAAGGTCGTGCGCATCTTCAACACCTACGGCCCTCGCATGCATCCCAACGACGGGCGCGTGGTCAGCAACTTCATCGTGCAGGCGCTGCGCGGCGAGGACATCACCATCTACGGCGACGGCCAGCAGACGCGCAGCTTCTGCTACGTCGACGACCTGATCGAGGGCTTCGTGCGGATGATGAAGACGCCGCACGGCTTCACCGGTCCGATCAACATCGGCAATCCCGGCGAATTCACCATACTCGAACTGGCCGAGAAGGTGCTGGCGCAGGTCGGCGGCCGTTCGAAGCTCGCGTTCAAGCCGCTGCCCTCCGACGACCCGAAGCAGCGCCAGCCCGACATCGCGCTGGCGAAATCCGAACTGGGCTGGGAACCGAAGGTCGCGCTGGACGACGGCCTGAAGGAAACCATCGCCTACTTCCGCAAGCTGCTGGCCGAAGGCGACGTCGGCGAAGGCCGCGCGGCATGAGCACGGCCCCGGCCATGACGACCACGTTCGCGGTCGTCGTCACCTGCTACAACTATCGCGACTTCGTCGTCGAAGCGGTCGACAGCGCGCTGGCGCAGACGCGCGCGCCGAAGCAGGTCATCGTGGTCGACGACGGCTCGAAGGACGGTTCGCAGGACCTGCTGCGCGAACGCTACGGCAGCGACCCGCGCGTGACCCTGCTGATGTGCGAGAACGGCGGCCAGTTCGTCGCGTTCCAGCGCGGCCTGGCCGTGGCCGACGCCGACGTGGTCTGTTTCCTCGATGCCGACGATCGCTGGGAACCGGCGCATCTCGAGAAGATTGGCGCGATCTACGATGCGCGCCGCGACGTCGATTTCGTGTTCACCGACATCGTCCTGTTCGGCAACGAGTCGCGCACGATCGCCTATGCCGATCGCGAGATGGACCTCGGCTACACCGCGATCGCCACCTTCGAGCTGTTCCACTGGTACGGCGCGCCGACATCGGCGCTGTCGCTGCGCCGCGCGATGGCCGTGCGCTGCCTGGACCTGCCGGGACATGCGGCCAGCACCTGGCGACTGTCCGCCGACAATTGCCTGGTTTACGGCGCCAGCATCTTCGCCGGTCGCAAGTACTTCCTCCCGACGGGCACCGTCGGCTACCGCATCCACGGCAAGAACGGCTGGTGGTCGAACCGCGGCCCGATCGAAACCTATCTCAACCGCATCCGCTCGCGCGGGCTGATCCACGAATACGCGCGGCTGGCCGGCATCGGCCCGTCCGCCATCGATCTGGTGAAGTACGAATTCAAGACCAAGCCGAACCCCAGTCGTGCGGAGATCCGTCGTTACGCCTCGCTCGCGATGCGGACCCGCGGCACGATCTTCAAACGCATCGAGCGCGCACTGAGCATCCTCGCCTACGCCTTCAGGAAGCCGCGCGCGCGCTGAGCGCGCAACGGGAACCGCCACGATGAAGGTGTTGCTGACCAACTTCCACGAAGGCGACGGCGGCGGCCACACCACCTACCTGATGGCGCTGGCGCGCGGATTGCGCGCGCGCCACGAGATCCATGTCGCCGCGCCGGCGACCAGCCGGCTGCATCGCGAAGCCGCTGCGCTCGATGGCGTGCACGCCTTGGCGCAGCCGTTTCCGAACGGCCTGTCGAAACTGCTTGCCGGGCTGCGCGCGCGCAGGCAGCTGCACGACTACCTGCGCCGGCACGCCTTCGACATCGTCCACGTCAACGGTTCGGCCGATCATCGTCTGGTGCTGTCGGCCTGTCGGGGCCTCGCCCGGCGTCCGAAGCTCGTGTTCACCAAACACAATTCGAAGCCCGCGACCGGCTTCACCCACCGCCTGCGCGCGAAGCGCACCGACCTGGCGATCGCGGTCAGCGATGCCACCCTGCGCGAGCTGCAGGCCACGCCCTACGCCGCCTGCGCACCGCGCACGATCCGCAACGGCGTCGACATCCGCCACTACACGCCCTGGCCTGCCGACGCGGCCCGCGTCGAGCGCGACCGCTGGTGCGGGCACGACGCCCTCCTGCTCGGCAGCAACGCCGGCACGGCCGCGCACAAGGGCTGGATGGACCTGGTCGAGGCACTGGCGACGCTGCCCGCAGAACGTCGCGCGCGCGTGCATGTCCTGCTCTGCGGCAAACCGCCGACCGCCGAACAGACCGCGCGGATCGCCGCACTCGGCTTGGACGGGCAGGTCCACTTCGCCGGCCTGCTGTCGGACGTGCGGCCGATGGTCGCCGCGATCGACGCAGGCTTCGTCCTGTCGTACGCGGTCGAAACCATCTCCTTCGCCTGCCGCGAAATGATGGCCATGGGCAAGCCGGTGCTGGTCAGCGATTACGCCGGCCTGCCGGAGAACATCGACGAAGGCACCGACGGCTGGATCGTGCCGGTGCGCGACCGGGACGCGATCGCCCGTGCGGTCGTGGCCATGCTCGATGGCCGCGACCGCCTGACCGCAATGGGGGCCGCCGCGCGCGCGAAGGCGGAACGCGCCTTCGGCCTGGAACACTTCGTCGATGCCACCGAGGCCGCCTACGTGGCCCTGCTGCCGTCGGCAGCCGCGCCCGGGTCCAGGAACCCACCCGGGCACTGATCCTCGAAGCGCCCGCTCAGCGGGCGTTCTTCTTTTCCTTCTTCTCCGCGCGCTTTTCCTTCAGCGTCTTTTCCGGTTTCTTCTTTTCCTGCTTCTTCTGGTCCATGCCCTTGGCCATGGCGGGCTCCTGCGTCGACGGATGGACGCCCAGCGTACTGCCGATGCGTGCAACCGGTAAACTGCGCGCATGCCTATCCTGACCCTCAATGACGTCGATTTCGGCGTCGGCGGCCCGCTGCTGCTCGACGGCGTCGACCTCGCCATCGAAGCCGGCGAACGCATCGCCCTGATCGGCCGCAACGGCGCCGGCAAGTCCACCCTGCTGCGCCTGCTCGCCGGCGAACTCAAGCCCGACGACGGCGACATCCGCGCCGAGACCGGCGTGCGCATCGCCCGCCTGGAGCAGGAAGTGCCGCACGATGCCGCCGGCACGGTGTTCGACGTGGTCGCCGCCGGCCTGGGCGACCTGGGCACGCTGCTCGCCGACTACCACCATCTCATCCACGCCGACGCGATCGACACCGATGCGCTGGCCACGGTGCAGGCGAAGATCGAGGATGCCGGCGGCTGGTCGGTCGACCAGCGCGTGACCGAAACGCTCGCGCGGCTCGACCTCGACGGCGACGCCGATTTCGGCCGCCTCTCCGGCGGCATGAAGCGCCGCGTTCTGCTGGCGCGCGCGCTGGTGTCGGCCCCGGACCTGCTACTGCTCGACGAACCGACCAACCATCTCGACATCGCCGCGATCGACTGGCTGGAAGGCTTCCTCAAGGCCTGGCCGGGCGCTGTCGTCTTCGTCACCCACGACCGCCGCTTCCTGCGCGCGCTGGCCACGCGGATCGTCGAGATCGATCGCGGCCAGCTGACCAGCTGGCCCGGCGACTGGAACAACTACCTGCGTCGACGCGAGGAACGCCTCAATGCCGAAGCGCAGGAGAACGCACGCTTCGACAAGCTCCTCGCGCAGGAAGAGGTGTGGATCCGCCAGGGCATCAAGGCGCGCCGCACCCGCGACGAGGGCCGCGTGCGCCGGCTCAAGGCCATGCGCGACGAACGCGCGCAGCGCCGCGACCTCACCGGCAACGTGCGCATGGAAGTCGCGCAGGCCGCCAGCTCCGGCAAGAAAGTGATCGAGGCGAAGGACGTGTCGTTCGCCTTCGGCGACCGCACCCTGGTGAAGGACTTCTCGACGACGATCATGCGCGGCGACCGCATCGGCCTGATCGGCGCCAACGGCAGCGGCAAGACCACACTGCTGAAACTGCTGCTCGGCGACCTGCAGCCGCAATCGGGCGAGATCAAGGTCGGCACGCAGCTGCAGGTCGCCTACTTCGACCAGTACCGCGCCACGCTGCGCGAGGACTGGAACGCGCTGGAGAACGTCGCCGAAGGCAGGGACTCGGTGACCATCAACGGCCGCCAGAAGCATGCGATCGGCTACCTGCAGGACTTCCTGTTCACGCCGGAGCGCGCCCGCGCGCCGATCACCCGCCTCTCCGGCGGCGAGCGCAACCGCCTGCTGCTGGCCAAGCTGTTCGCGCAGCCGTCGAACCTGCTGGTGATGGACGAACCGACCAACGACCTCGACGTCGAGACGCTGGAACTGCTCGAAGAGCTGCTCGGCGAGTACGAAGGCACGCTGCTGCTGGTCAGCCACGACCGCGACTTCCTCGACAGCGTCGTGACCTCCACCCTGGTCATGCCCGAGGCCGGCGCGGACGACGGCCGCATCGGCGAATACGTCGGCGGCTACAGCGACTGGCTGCGCCAGCGCCCGGCGACCGGCGATGCGGCGAAGCCGACCGCGAAAGCTTCAGAACCGGCGAAAACCTCAGCCGCACCCGCGCCTGCGGCAGCCGCCCCAGCCGCCGCGAAACGCAAGCTGAGCTACAAGGAACAGCGCGAACTCGACGAGCTGCCGGCGCGCATCGAAGCGCTCGACGCGCGGATCGCGGAGATGACCGAGGCGATGAACGACCCGGCCTTCTTCCAGCGCGACCACGCCGCGATCAATGCGCACAACGCCGCGCTGGCCGCGGCGCAGGCCGAACTCGAACAGGCCTACGCGCGCTGGGAAGCGCTGGACGGCTGACGCGATCCCCCGCTGTTGTAGAGCGGAGCTTGCTCCGCTCGTACTCTCGGAAGAGGCGTGAGCGGAGCAAGCTCCGCTCTACAAGAGCGCGCGTACGGTCTCCGGAGACCGTGAAGCGGAGCTTCGCTCCGCTCTACAAAAACCTGATCAGGTCGGCAACCTCAATCGTCCTGACCGTCCGCCTCGTTCTGCGTCTCCACGCCTGCGGGCACGCAATTCGCATCGGCCGCCGCTGCAGGCACCAGCCACCAGCGGCGGCGGTTGGACACGCCGGCGAATTCCGCCTTCGACTTGTCCACGCACTGCGACAGCGCCGGCTCCTGCACCAGCAGCCACCGCGTCTCGGGCTTCTCGGCCTGCCAGCGCATGCCGCGCGACAGCTGCTCCGGCCACAACACCTTGAAGCCGAAGGTCGCGGCCGGGCGATCGGCCATCAGCAGGTTCTGCTCCTTCCACGCGACCAGGCCCAGCTCGGCATCGGGTCCGATGCGCTGGCCGACCGAGGTCATCAGGCCGCCGGCGGAACTCGACGGATTCAACAGCGGGTACGCGAGCACGCCGTACAGCACCCAGATGCCGCCCAGCGCCCAGAGCATCGCCGACACGCCGTTGCGCACGCGATGCCATGCCGCGGCGCCGAGCGCGAATGCGCCCATCGCCATCAGCATCGCGAACAGCGCATGGCCGCCGTCGGTGAAGCCGCGATCGCTCATCAGCTTGAGCTCGAACTTCGGATCGCCGAACCACATCGCCAGTCCCGCGCCGAGGAACACCACGCCGAACACCAGCGCGAAGCCGAAGCCGATCCGCTGCGCCCAGATACGACGAACGATGCCCGGCAGCAGCGGCCCCAGCGCGAGGCAGGCCATCGGCAGCGCGGGCATGATGTAGACATCGCGCTTGCCGCTGGGGATCGAGAAGAACAGGATGATCAGCGCCCACCACGCCAGCGGCAGCAGGTAGCGCGCATCGCGACGACGCAGGCGGCGCGCCCAGGCCGGAAACGCCCAGAGCAGGGCGAACATCGTCGGCAGCCACGCGGTCGCCATCACCACGAAGTGGTAGTACGGCGGCTGCGGGTGGTCCCAGGATTTGGCGTAGCGGCCGGCGGTCTGCCGGAACAGGATGTCGTGGAGATACGCCTTGTATTCCGGATTGTTCTGGCTGAGCGCGGTGGTGACCATCGGCACCAGCCAGAGCGCGGCGGCGAAGACGAAGGCGACCGGCCCGAGCAGGAAGCGCCAATCCCTCGCATGCACGCGCACGCGCGGCCAGTGCATGAACGAGGCGACGACCGCGGGCAGGATCATCAGCAGCGACAGCGCGCCGACGCCCTTGGTGATCGTGCCCAGGCCGGCCGCGAACCAGCCCAGCGTCCACAGCTTCCAGTTCGGCCCGCACAGCAGGTGGCGCAGCAGGCCGTAGTTCGCCAGGGTGATCCAGAACATCACCAGCGGGTCGATCTGCGCCTTCTTGCTCTGGTAGGTGAACTGGAACGCGAACAGCAGCGCCCACGCCGCATACAGGCCGACCTTGCGCGTCCACAGCCGGCGACCGAGGTCGTACACGCACCACAGCGTGCCCAGCGCGGCCAGCAGCGAGGGCAGCAGGAAGGCGATCCGCCAGTTGCCGAAGATCGTGTAGAACGCGGCTTCGAACCACATCAGCATCGGCGGCTTGTCCGAATACAGTTCGGTGCCGCGATGCGGGAACAGCCAGTCGCCGCTCTCGACCATCTGCTTGGCGACGAGCGTGAACCGGGGTTCGTCCGAGGGCCAGGGATCGCGCAGGCCGAGCCCCGAACCGAGGATCAGCAGGGCGACGAAGAAGAACAGCCAGAACTCTCTGGAGGCGCGGGTCTTGAGCATGGCGGCATGATACGGAGGCGGGGCGCCGACCGCGACCTTACCAACGGTGTGCGTCAGCCGCGCTTGCGCACCTTGGCGTAGAAGAACCCGTCCATCCCGCCTTCGCCGGGCAGGCGCTGGCGACCCGGGCCATCGGCGTGGCCGAAGGCGTCGGGCAGCGGCTCGGCCACCGCGTCCGGGGTGCGCGCCAGGAAGGCCTCGACCTGGGCGGCGTTCTCGCGGCGCAGGATCGAGCAGGTGGCGTAGACCAGCACTCCGCCGGGGGCGAGCACCGGCCACAGGGCATCGAGCAGCCAGGCCTGGGTCTCGACCAGCGCGTCGATATCGGCCGGCTTGCGGTGCAGCAGGATGTCCGGTTGACGGCGGACGATGCCGGTCGCCGAGCAAGGTGCGTCGATCAGCACCGCGTCGAGCGGCGTGCCGTCCCACCACTTGCCGAGGTCGGTGGCGTCGACCGCCTTCAGCACCACATGGCCCTCCGCGCCGACGCGGCGCAGGGTCTCTTCGGTGCGGCGCAGGCGTCGTGCATCCACGTCCACCGCGATCAGGCGCAGCGACGGGTCGCGTTCGAGCAGGTGCGCGGCCTTGCCGCCGGGCGCGGCGCAGGCATCGAGCACCCGCGCGCCGGGCGGCGGCGCCAGCGCGTCGGCGACTGCCTGCGCGGACCCGTCCTGCACCGAGACATCGCCATCGGCGAACCCGGGCAGGTCCGCGACCGCCATCGAATCGGCCACGCGCAGCGCATCGGGCAGGCTGTCGTCGACCTCGGATTCGATCCCGGCCTCCCGCAGTCGCTCGCGATAGGCATCGCGGGTCGTCGCCTGGCGGTTCGCGCGCAGCCACAGCGGCGCGGCGGCGGCGCTGGCGGCGAGGATCTCGTCGGCCTGCGCCGGCCAGTCGGCACGCACCTCAGCGAGCAGCCAATCCGGCCAGTTCGACGAGGGATTCGCCTTCGGCAGACCTTCGCGCAGCGCGCGACGCAGCAGCGCGTTGACCATGCCGGCCTGGTGCGTGCGGCCCAGCGCGCGCGCGGCCTCGACCGTGGCGTCGACGGCGGCATGCGCCGGCAAGCCGAGGGCATCGAGCTGGGCAAAGCCGACGTAGAGCAACGCGCGCACCGGGTTGTCGCGCCCACCCAGCGGCTTCGCCAGCCAGGCATCGAGCGCGGCGGCGTAGCGCGTGCGCTCGCGCAGCGCGGCGAAGCAGATCGCCTCGACCAGCGCGCGGTCGCGCGGATCGTCCAGCGTCGGCAGCGCCTTGGCGAATTCGCCCTTCAGCGAACGGCCGCGATGCAGCACGGCATCGAGCACGCGCGCGGCGATGAGGCGGGAAGCGGTGCCGTCGGTCATGGCGCGGTCTCTGCGGGCGCTACGGGTTCCAGCGCGTGTTCGGGAAACGAGGCGAGCCATGCGGTGGTGGCGTCGGGCTGCACGCATTCGACCAGGTACATGTCCGGCACGCCGTCGGCGCTCAGGATCGAGACGACGGCGCCGGTGTCGCCGATGGCGGGCACGCGTGCGCCGAGGCCCGCACAGCCGCGACAGCCCTCCAGCGACAGCACGCGCACCACGTCGTATTCGCGGATCGCCGTCATCCGGCGGTCGCCAGCAGGTCGCGACGCGCGTTGAGGTAATCGGCGGCGGTGATCGCCTTGCCGCCTTCGCGCTGCAGCGAACGGATGCGCAGCGCGCCCTCGCCGCAGGCGATGTCGATGCCGTCGCGACCGGCCGCGATGACGCGACCCGGCGTCTTGCCGTGCACGACATCCAGCGCCACCGCGCCATGGATGCGCACGCGCTCGCCTGCGAGTTCGGCCTCGGCGACAGGCCACGGGTTGAAGGCGCGGACCTTGTTCGCCAGCGCGACTGCCGGCTGCGTCCAGTCGAGCTTCGCCTCGTGCTTGTCGAGCTTGTGCGCATAGGTCACGCCCTCGGCCGGCTGCGGCACCGCGACCGGCACGATGCCCGCACGCAGCAGGCCCAGACCGTCGGCGAGCACCTGCGCACCGAGCTCGGACAGACGATCGTGCAGCTGGCCGCCGGTTTCCTGCGCGCCGATGTCGATGCGCTGCGACAGCAGCACCGGGCCGGTGTCGAGGCCCTTCTCCATGCGCATCAGGCACACGCCGGTCTCGGTGTCGCCGGCCTCGATCGCGCGCTGGATCGGCGCCGCGCCGCGCCAGCGCGGCAGCAGCGAGGCGTGCACGTTCCAGCAACCGTGGGTCGGGATGTCCAGCACCTTCTGCGGCAGGATCAGGCCGTAGGCGACCACCACCATCAGATCGGGCTTCAGCGCGCGCAGCGCGTCGCGCGACACCTTCTCGCGCAGGGTTTCAGGCTGGAAGACCTCGATACCGCGCCGCAGCGCCTCCTGCTTCACCGGCGACGGCGTCAGCGCCCGCCCGCGCCCGGCCGGACGGTCCGGCTGCGTGTACACGGCCACGACCTCGCCGAACTTCGCGGCGGCGCGGAGACAGGGCACGGCGAACTCGGGCGTGCCGGCGAAGACGATGCGGAGGGTCATGGAGTCAAGGAGATCGCGTTGGGAAATTATTCAACGCCGGAGGCAGCCGGCTCTGGATCACGCCACGTCAACGGGATGCGCGCTTCGCCGTACACGGGGCAAGTGCCAGCACCGCGGCCATTGCCGAGAACGAGATCGATACAACCGAAGTCCTTGCTCCAATCGTATCGGATCAAGCCTGCGTCGACGGGTCGCAGGACAGCCGACCACTTCTTGGAAAGATAGGCGGCCAGGCTGCGCATGCTTTCAACGCAGGCCTGCATGTAAGCGGCATCGACCGGCGTTTCCTCCCATCGCGAATCACAGGAGACCGCGATCGCCGAACCCGCCTGCCGAAGCGTGGCTTCCGAGGCCTCCCGCACGTCATCGACAGAACATCCCCAGCCGCTTGGCGACTGGCAGGCAGGACGGGCAGCCGGGTCGGCATCATTTCCCGAGGCTGGCGGCACCGATATCGCGCCACCGGCCATCATCAGGATCACGAGGACCGCGCGCATCTCACGCCGCCGAGCTGCGCCTCGCCTTCTCCAGCTTCTTGCGCACCTGCTCGCGCTTGAGCTGCGACAGGTAGTCGACGAAGAGCTTGCCTTCGAGGTGGTCCATCTCGTGCTGGATGCAGATCGCCAGCAGGCCGTCGGCCTCGATCCGGAACGGCTGGCCGTCGCGGCCGTAGGCCTGGACGGTGATCCGGTTGGCCCGGGTCACGTCGGCGAAGATGCCGGGGACCGACAGGCAGCCCTCCTGGTAGACCTGGTGGCCGTCTTCCTCGACGATCTCGGGGTTGATGAAGACTAGGGGCTGGTCCTTCTCCTCGCTGATGTCGATGACCATGAACCGGCGGTGGTCGTCCACCTGGCTGGCGGCCAGACCGATGCCCGGCGCCTCGTACATGGTGTGAAACATGTCATCAATCCGCGCCTGGAAGTCGGCATCGCCGATCCGGGACGGGTCGACGGGCACCGCCTTGGTGCGCAGGCGGGGGTCCGGGAACTCGAGAATTGAGAGGAGCGTCATATTTGTGACCGCGAAGGCGCGACAGGGCCCTCGAACCGGGACATTGTACCCGGTCCCGACTTGCCAATAGCCGGGAATTGTGGGCTATAGTGCCTGCGTTGTGTTGGGGAAAATCCCAAGGGGAGCAAGTAGATGGGCATCATCCTTAAGCGCCTTTCTCATCGTCTGAAGGTGATCGGCGCCGCCGCATTGCTGACGGTCGGCACGTTCGCGATCGCCCAGGAGTTCCGTGGCGACCATCCCGACACCTACACGGTCAAGAAGGGCGACACCCTGTGGGACATCGCCGGGCGCTTCCTGAAGAAGCCGTGGCTGTGGCCGGAGGTCTGGCAGGCCAACCCCCAGATCGCCAATCCGCACCTGATCTACCCGGGTGACGTGATCAGCCTGGCCTACCTGGACCGCGTCGGCGTCAAGCCGGGCCCGCGGACCGAGGCCCCGATCAACGCCATCCCGCTGTCGGCGATCGAAGCCTACCTGCGCGACGTGCGCGTGGTCGACAGCTTCCGCGAGCTGCCCTACGTGGTCGGCATCGAGAACGACTTCAGCCGCGGGGTCACCGGCCATCAGGTCTATGTCCGCAACATGGAAGGCGCGCAGGTCGGCCAGCGCTACCTCGTGGTGCGCCCGACCGTGCGCCACGTGAAGGCCGACCGCCGCGAATGCTGCGACCTGCTGAGCCGCAACGACTACGACTTCCGCGGCCGCCGCGTGGCGCTGTTCGGCCTGCCGTGGAGCGAGACCGCCAGCCCCGAGGCCGACGGCGAAGTGCTCGGCCACGAGCTGATGCGGGTCAACGCCGGCTCGGTGACCAAGACCGACCAGGGCCGCCACCGTGTGACGACCCTCAAGCTGGACGACGGCAACGGCTTTGAAGTGCGCGTCGGCGACCGCATCATCCCGGTCGACGCCCGCCAGTACGACCTGCAGTTCTTCCCGCATGCGCCGAAGTCCGATCCCGACCCGCAGTACGGTCGCGTGCTGTCGGTGGCCTCGTCGCTGACCACCGGCGGCCCGTACGACGTGGTGGCGCTGGCGGTCGGTGCGCGCGACGGCGTCGACAACGGCACCGTGTTCTCGATCTGGCGCCAGGGCACGAACGAGTTCGACCGCGTCGAGATGGGCCGTTATCGCGGTACCGAGAGCGTCGCCCCGCGCCACCGCGTGGAGCTGCCCGACGAGTACGCAGGCCATGTCATGGTGTTCCGCACCTTCGACCGCATGAGCTACGGCCTGGTCATGCAGAGCACCAAGCCGACCCGCGTCGGCTACCTGCTGAAGCATCCCGACGCGAAGTGAGCAGGATGAAGTAGGTAGGATTTCCCCTACAGCACGATGCGACGGCGCCTGACGGCGCCGTCGTCGTTTGCGGGCCACGATGACGGCATGCACGCCATCGACCCCGACACCGACGCCCTCCTCCACCTCGTCCTCGCCGGCGGCGCCGCGGCCTCGCGCCGCGCCCTGCTGGAACGGTGCGGCAGTGCCCAGGCCGCCCGCGCGGCGCCGCGCGCGCTCTGGCGCGAGCTGGCGCTGGACACCGCGCAGATCCGCGCCCTGGAAGGCGCGGCGGGCGCGCTTCCGGTCGACAGCCTGGCCCGCGCCCGCGACTGGCTGGCCGCGCCGGGCCACCGGCTCATCGGCTGGCTCGACCCGGACTACCCGCCCCTGCTGCGACGCATCGCCAGCCCGCCGCTGGCCCTGTTTGTCGCCGGAAACGCCGACCTGCTCTGGCATCCGGCGGTGGCCGTGGTCGGCAGCCGCGGGCCGACGGCCGGCGGTCGCGACAACGCAAGAGCCTTCACCCGCGCCCTGGTCGCCGCCGGCTTCGGCGTGACCAGCGGGCTGGCCGCCGGGGTCGACCGCGCCGCGCACGAGGCTGCCCTGGAGGCCGGCGGGATCACCATTGCCGTCCTCGGCACGGGGCCGGACGTGCCCTACCCCGACAGCCATGCCGGCCTGCTGGCGCGCATGGCCGCCGAAGGCACGGTGGTCAGCGAACATCCGCCGGGCACGGGCGCACGGCGCGAACACTTCCCCAGCCGCAACCGGATCCTCGCCGGCCTCAGCCTGGGCACGCTGGTGATCGAGGCCGCCACCCGTTCCGGCGCGCTGATCACCGCCCGGCTGGCCGCCGAGGCCGGGCGCGAGGTGTTCGCGGTGCCGGGCTCGATCCACAACCCGATGGCACGCGGCTGCCATCGCCTGATCCGCGATGGCGCGGCGCTGGTGGAAACCGCCGACGAGGTGATCTCGGCCCTCGGCGCCTGGGCCGGCGCCCTGCGCGGCGACCTGCAACGCCGCCTCGCCGCCGGTCGGAACGCACCGTCCGGCGGTCCACCCGGCACGGCACAGACACCGGCCGATATGGACCCGTCCCACCACAGATTGTGGCAATCGCTCGGCCACGACCCCACCACTATGGATCAACTGGTCGAACGCTCCGGATTGACGGCCGCAGCCCTGTCCTCCATGCTGCTCGTCATGGAATTGCAGGGGCGGGTGTCGGTCGAACATGGCCGCTACAGCCGCCGGACGGCACCCTTCCTTTCCGAAGCGCCCTCGGGCGCAAGTCAGGGGACATGAAAGAAAGCATTCTCGATGTGCTGCTCTATCTCTTCGAGCACTACATCGCCAACGACGCGGACCTGGTCCGGGACCGCGACTCCCTGCAGAACGGTCTGCTCGAAGCCGGCTTCAGCCCGGCCGAGATCCACAAGGCATTCGACTGGCTGGACGGCCTGGCCGAGCGTCGCCACGACGCCGCCGCACCGCGCGCCGGTGGTCCCACCCGCATCTTCTTCGGCCCGGAACTCGACAAGCTCGACGTCGACTGCCGCGGCTTCCTGATGTTCCTCGAACAGCAGGGCATCCTCGATGCCAGCCAGCGCGAGCTGGTGCTCGACCGCGCCATGGCCCTGGACCAGGACGAGCTGGACCTGGACGACCTCAAGTGGGTCGTGCTGATGGTGCTGTTCAACCAGCCGGGCTCGGAAGCGGCCTACGCGTGGATGGAAACGCAGATGTTCGAGGACGACGGCGAACTGGTGCATTGACCGGCGGCGCCGCGCGCGCGCCGGATGGCGTGAAAAAAAACGTCGCACGTTCTAAGCTGCCTGCGGGGGAGATTCGGGGAACGGCGGCAAGGCCGCCCGTTTGCAGACAGGAACAGGCATGACCGATTGGTACTACCACGCACCCGGCCAGGGTCGCGTCGGTCCATTGAGCGCGGACGAGATGCGCGCGCGCTTCCGCGATCGCCGGATCACGCGCGACATGCTGGCGTGGCACGACGGCCTGCGCGAATGGCAGCCGATCGATCGCCTGATCGAGGAACTCGGCCTGACCGGCATCGAACAGGATCTCTCCCGACCGCCGCCGGTCCCGCCGCGACCGGCCGCCGCCGTCGCCTCGCACGCCGCGCGCCCCAGCACGCCCATCGAACCGCCGCCGTCCAACCGCACCGGCTGCATCATCGCCGCGATCGCGGTCGGCATCGGCGGACTGGTGATGCTGGCGATCCTCGCCGCGATCGCGCTGCCCGCCTACCAGGACTACGTCAAGCGCGCGAAGGCCGCGCAGGGGCAGTCGCCGGGGCAGGCCACCGCGGAGCCGCAGGCGTCCATCGAACGCACGTTCGACGCCGATCGCATGGCCGACACGGATGCGCTGGCGCGCGAACTGGTGACATTGGCGATGCGCGACATGGCCGATGCCGGCGCCTGCCCCGACCTCTACGAATTCGAGCGCATCCAGGTCCGCCAGCCGCACCTGCAGGGCAGCGAGGACGGCTGGTTCACGCTGGACCCGGCGCGTCCCGACAGCGGCCAATGCGCCTACGACGTGGGCTACCTGGGTTTCGGTCCGCAGCTCGACGGCCGCCAGGTGCGCTACGAGGTTTCGCGCGTCGACGACCGGATCGTCATCCGCTGCAGCAACCGCAGCCTGCAGCCGCAGCATCTCCCGCCCGACTGCCGACCCTGAGGCCCGCATGAGCACACCCCCGCACTTCCCGCCCGGGCCACCACCGGCACCGCCCCATGCCACGCGACAGCCTCCACCGAAAAAGATGTCCGGTTGCGCCATCGCCGCGATCGTCGGCGTGGTGGTGGGATTCTTCGGCATCGTCGTGATCGGCATCCTCGCCGCGATCGCGCTGCCGGCGTACCAGCAGTACGTGGTGCGCTCGCAGATCATGACGGCGCAGGTGCGCGCCGAAGCGCTGCAGACGAACATCGATCGATACCACGAAGCCAATGGCGCCTGCCCGGACAACGCGGCGGTCGGCATCGCCGACGACGAAAGCCATTCGCTGGACGCGTCCGGCAGCAGGCATGCCGACATGCGCCTGGGCGAAACCGCTTCGGGGCGCTGCGCCATCACGCTGAACTTCCGGGGCGCGATGGGCAGGGCGGACGGCACCACGCTCGTCCTGGAATCCGACGACGGCGGGTGGATCTGCACGGGTGGCACGCTGCCGGACGAACTGCGCTCCCCCCGCTGCAGGACCGGCGCTTCGTCCGCCGACTGAAAAACCCATATTGAGCACGACAGGCCGAGAACCACACGATGACCGATTGGTACTACAGCGACGCGCAACGCCAGCAGCACGGACCGGTGGATGCCGGCGAACTCGCCGTGCTGCACAACAAGGGCCTGCTGACCGCCGACATGCTGGTCTGGCGCGAGGGCATGTCCGGATGGAAGCCGTGGAGCGTGATGATCCGCGAAGTCATCGCCGGCGGCGCCCCGGAAGATCCGCGCGCCGAAGCCATGGCGCGCGCGGCGGAAGCGGCACCGAACGACGGCGCCTACCGGCCCTACGCCATCGCCGAGCCATCGCCCTATGCACCGCCGCAGGCGCAGGTGGCCGCAGGCGGCGGCATCGTGACCGGCGGGCACATCGTGTACGCCGGGTTCTGGAAACGCGTGGCCGCCAGCGTCATCGACAACTTCCTGCTCGGCATCGTCGGCGGGATCATCGGCGGCGTGCTCGGCGTCGCGATCGGCCTGGGCGCGGGCCTGGAGGACAGCCCGGTGCTGGACGTGATGATCAACCTGTTCTCGATCGCACTGGGCGCCGTGTATTTCGGCTGGATGCATTCCTCCGAGCACCAGGCGTCGCTGGGCAAGATGGCGGTCGGCATCAAGGTGGTGCGCACCAGCGGCGAGCGGATCAGCTTCGCGCGCGGCATCGGCCGCCATTTCGCCACGATCCTCAGCGCGCTCATCCTGTGCATCGGCTACCTCATGGCCGCCTTCACGGATCGCAAGCAGGCGCTGCACGACATGATCTGCGACACCCTGGTGGTCGACAAGCACGCCTTCACCGACCATCCCGAATGGCAGAACGAAGAGCTGGGCACGGTCACGATCGTGATCCTGGTGCTGGCCGGGCTGATGCTGCTGGGCCTGTTCGCGGTGATCATGATCGCCGGCGCCGCGCTGATGGGCGGCATGCGCTGATCACGCCGCGGAACACGCCGCGGAACACGCCACGGAACGCGGCGCAGAACACACAGACACGAACGACCGGGGACATGCGATGACCGAGTGGTACTACAGCGATGCGCAACGACAGCAGCAGGGCCCGGTGGGGAGCGAGGAACTCGCGTCCCTGCACGGACGCGGCCTGCTCGCACCGGACAGCCTGGTCTGGCGCGAGGGCCTGGCCGCCTGGGTGCCGTGGCGCGAGATCATGCACGAGGTGGTGTCCGGCAACACGCCGACAATGCAGGCCGCCTCGGGCGACACGCCTGCGCTGGACCCGTTCGCCGCACCGGCGGGCACGCCCTCCGACAACATTTTCGCGGTCGACGAATCCTCGCCGCCCGCAGCGCCGATCCCATCGGCCGCGGACGATGCCTTCCGGCCCTACGCCATCGCCGAAGCCTCGCCCTACGCACCGCCGCAGGCGCGCGTGTCCGGCGTCGATGCCGGCGTCGTCACTGGCGGACGCGTGGTGCATGCCGGCCTCTGGAAGCGCTTCGCGGCCAGCGTGATCGACAGTGTCGTCACCACCATCCTCTCCTATGCCCTGATCATCCCGCTGATGCTGTTGAGCGTCGGTTCGATGGGCGCCATGGGAGCGATGGGCGCCGACGGCGACAATCCGTTGGCGGCCGGCGCCAGCGTGGCGATGATGCTGCTGATCTATCCGATCCTATTCACCGTGCCGAGCATCTACTTCGGCTGGATGCACTCGTCGTCGATGCAGGCGAGCCTGGGCAAGATGGCGATCGGCATCAAGGTCGTGCGCGGCGACGGCACCCGGGTGAGTTTCTGGCGGGCATTCCTGCGTTCGCTGTTCTACGTCGTCTTCAGCGCGGTGACCTGCGGCCTGGGCGTGCTGGTCTCCGGCCTGATGGCGGCGCTGACCGAGCGCAAGCAGGCCCTGCACGACATGGTCTGCGACACCCTGGTGGTCGACAAGCACGCCTTCACCGACCATCCCGAGTGGCAGCGCGAGGAGCTGGGCACGGTCACGATCGTGATCCTGGTCCTGTTCGCCCTGCTCTTCATCGGCATCATCGCGGCCTACGCGATCATGGGTGCGATGATGCTCGGCGGCATGGGCAACTGAGCCGCGCCCGGCCCATTCATGTAGCTGAACACAACCGGGCAGCGGTCACGCGACGGGACGCCTGCTTGACAGCGGCGCCCCGGACGTGACACCACTAAAAAAAGGAACTGACCGACGCCCGGGCCCACACCCGGGCGTCGCCGTCTGATCGAATCCGCCGATCCGGCCCCGCCGCGACGGCACCACCTCTGCCCCCGGCCCCCGTGGCCGGCCTTCCGGACCCCCCGCCCGAAATGGCCAAGAACCTCCTCATCGTCGAGTCCCCCGCCAAGGCCAAGACGATCAACAAGTACCTCGGCAAGGACTTCCATGTCCTCGCCTCCTACGGTCACGTCCGCGACCTCGTGCCGAAGGAAGGCGCGGTCGATCCCGACCGCGGCTTCGCGATGCGCTACGAACTGATCGAGAAGAACGAGAAGCACGTCGACGCGATCGCCAAGGCCGCCAAGGCCGCCGACCATCTCTACCTGGCGACCGACCCGGATCGCGAAGGGGAAGCGATCAGCTGGCACATCGCCGAGATCCTGAAGGAGCGCGGCCTGCTCAAGGACCGCACCCTCGAACGCGTGGTGTTCACCGAGATCACGCCGCGCGCCATCAAGGAAGCGATGAGCAAGCCGCGCAGCATCGCCGCGCCGCTGGTCGACGCCCAGCAGGCCCGCCGCGCGCTGGACTACCTGGTCGGCTTCAACCTCTCGCCGGTGCTGTGGCGCAAGGTGCAGCGCGGCCTGTCCGCCGGCCGCGTGCAGTCGCCCGCGCTGCGCATGATCGTCGAGCGCGAGGAGGAGATCGAAGCCTTCATCGCCCGCGAGTACTGGACCATCGAGGCCGAGTGCGCGCATCCGACCCAGGCCTTCACCGCCAAGCTGACCAAGCTGGACGGGAAGAAGTTCGAGCAGTTCACGGTCACCGACGGCGACACCGCCGAGGCCGCGCGCAAGCGCATCGTCGCCGCCGCCAGCGGCGTGCTGCAGGTCACCGATGTCGCCAGCAAGGAGCGCAAGCGCCGCCCGGCGCCGCCCTTCACCACCTCCACGCTGCAGCAGGAAGCCGCGCGCAAGCTCGGCTTCACCACCAAGCGCACCATGCAGGTCGCGCAGAAGCTGTACGAAGGCGTGACCCTCGGCGACGAGGGCACGGTCGGCCTGATCAGCTACATGCGTACCGACTCGGTGAGCCTGTCGGTCGACGCGCTGTCCGAGCTGCGCGACGTGATCGCCCGCGACTACGGCACCAAGGCGCTGCCGGACAAGCCGAACTTCTACCAGACCAAGTCCAAGAACGCCCAGGAAGCGCACGAAGCGGTGCGTCCGACCTCGGCGCTGCGCACGCCGGCCAAGGTCGCGCGCTTCCTCAGCGACGACGAGCGCCGGCTGTACGAACTGATCTGGAAGCGCACCGTCGCCTGCCAGATGGTGCCGGCCACGCTCAACACGGTCAGCGTCGACCTCGCCGCCGGCAACGAGCACAGCTTCCGCGCCAGCGGTACGACGGTGGTCGATCCCGGCTTCCTCGCCGTGTACGAGGAAGGCAAGGACCAGAAGTCCGCCGAGGACGAGGACGAGGGCCGCAAGCTGCCGGCGATGAAGCCCGGCGACCGCGTGCCGCTGGACCGCGTGCACGCCGACCAGCATTTCACCCAGCCGCCACCGCGCTTCACCGAAGCGGCGCTGGTCAAAGCGCTGGAGGAATACGGCATCGGCCGTCCGTCCACCTACGCCTCGATCATCCAGACCCTGCTGTTCCGCAAGTACGTCGAGATGGAAGGCCGCAGCTTCCGCCCCAGCGACGTGGGCCGCGCGGTCAGCAAGTTCCTGTCCGGCCACTTCACCCGCTACGTCGACTACGACTTCACCGCGAAGATGGAAGACGACCTCGACGCCGTATCGCGCGGCGAGGAGGACTGGGTGCCCCTGATGGAGAAGTTCTGGGGCCCGTTCAAGGAACTGGTGGAAGAGAAGACCGAATCGGTCGACCGCTCCGAAGCCACCGGCGCGCGCGACCTCGGCATCGATCCGAAGTCCGGCAAGCCGGTCAGCGTGCGCCTGGGCCGCTACGGGCCCTACGCGCAGATCGGCGACAAGGACACCGACGAGAAGCTGGAGTTCGCCTCGCTGCGTCCCGGCCAGTCGATGCACACGATCACCCTGCAGGATGCGCTGGAGCTGTTCCGGCTGCCGCGAAAGCTCGGCCAGAGCAACGGCGAGGAGGTCAGCGTCGGCATCGGCCGCTTCGGCCCGTTCGCCAAGCGCGGCAGCACCTACGCCTCGCTGAAGAAGGAAGACGACCCGTACACCATCGACCTGGCGCGTGCGGTGTTCCTGATCGAGGAGAAGGAAGAGATCGCGCGCAACCGGATCATCAAGGAGTTCGAGGGCAGCGACATCCAGGTCCTCAACGGTCGCTTCGGCCCGTATCTCAGCGACGGCAAGCTCAACGGCAAGATCCCGAAGGACCGCGAGCCGGCCTCGCTGACGCTGGAGGAGGTGATCCAGCTGATGGAAGAAACCGGCAAGCCGGCGCGCAAGGGCTTCGGCAAGAAGGCCCCGGCGAAGAAGGCCGCCGAGCCCAAGCCGAAGGCCGCGAAGAAGGCGACGACCAAGGCCGTGGCGAAGACGCCGGCAGGCAAGACCCCGGCAAGCAAGGCCCCGGCGAAGAAGGCCGCGAAGAAAGCCGTGGCGAAGAAGGCGCCTGCCAGGAAAGCAGTCGCGAAGAAGGCCACCGTGAAGAAGCCCGGCGCGCTCTACGACCATCCGGAACCCGCGAAGCCGCTGCTGAAGCAGGCCGCCGTCGTCCCGGGCGCCAGGCGCGTGGTGCGCAAGGCGAAGGACGAAGCGCCGTTCTGATCGGCCGCACGATCGCCTGATCGGTCCCGCCCGCACCCGGGCGGGACAATCGCGCCATCCATCGCGTTTCACCGACTGCACAAAAAACGACCACCCGGCTGTCCCGCCGGACAGCACCGGGACAGCGTCACGTGTCCTCCGCGCCCCGCCCGGGACAATTCCGGAAACGCGATAAGTCATTGAAATAAATGACGAATCGCAATGTGAAATAGCGCGGAAGCGGTCACATCGCCGCGCTTGCGGATCGCCACACACTGGCCGCGCCCCTGACCGGCGCCGCGCAGTCCCCCACGGTGCGAGCCCATCCCCTGGCCACGTTCGATCGCGCCCGCCCCGCCGCGGATCCGCGATCCGCGCCGCACGTCGGACACGGGCCACAGGATCCCCGGGCCGCCGCGTCCCCCGGCGCGCGAACCCTCCCGTCGACCCTGTGCCCCGCACCTGCCCGGCCGCGCATCCGCACGCGCGGCCGGGCAGGTCCGCCCTCCCTCAAGACAGGACGTTTCGACCATGACTCCGTTCCGTACCCCCGCGCTGGCCCTGCTGGCCGCAGGCGCGGCCGTGCTCGGCCTGCGCGCCGCGCCCACGCTGGCCCACGGCACCATGACCACCCCGCAGAGCCGCGTCTACGCCTGCGCCCAGGGCAACATCGAGAACCCGAGCGACCCCGCCTGCCGCGCCGCCAGCGCGATCAGCGGCACCCAGACCTTCTACAACTGGATGGGCATCAACCAGGCCAACGCCAACGGCAACCACCGCGCCGTGGTCCCCGACGGCACGCTGTGCAGCGGCAACAACCCGACCTTCAGCGGCCTGGACCTGGCGCGCAGCGACTGGCAGGCCACGCCGATCGCGCCCGACGCCAACGGCCGCTTCCTGTTCAAGTTCCGCGGCACCGCACCGCACGCCACCCGCGACTGGGTCTTCTACGTCACCCGCGACGGCTGGGACCCCAACCGCCCGCTGGCCTGGGGCGACCTGGAGGAGTTCTGCCGGCTCGGCAACACGCCGCTGTCCGCCGACGGCACCTACCACCTCAGCTGCCCGCTGCCGAAGAAGAGCGGCCGCCACGTCATCTACAACACCTGGCAGCGCTCGGATTCGACCGAAGCGTTCTACACGTGCATGGACGTCAAGTTCGACGGCACCCCGCCACCGCCGCCGACCTGGCGCGACGTGGGGCCGCTGAGCGCGCAGAACGACCTGCCGGTGGCCACCCTCGTCCGCCTGCGCGTGCTCAATGCCGACGGCAGCGAGGCCGAACGCGTGGAAACGGCCCTCGCGAGCGGCCAGACCGCCGCCGCCACCTGGCCCGGGGTGGTCGCCCGCAACGTCAATGCGCGCGCCCTGTACGGCCGCATCGGCGTCCTCAGCAACGGCAGCATCACCCCGGTCGACGCGGCGGTGGGCAACCGCATCTACCTGACCGGCAGCGGGCGCACCCACGCGCTCGACATCCAGGTGCCCGATGCGCCGCCGCCGACCTGGCGCGACGTCGGTGCGCTGACCGCACAGAACGCACTGCCGGTCGGCACCGTGATCACCCTGCGCGTGTTCAACGCCAACGGCAGCGATGCCGAACGCATCGAGACCACGCTCGCCGATGGCCAGACCTCGGTCACCGCCTGGCCGCTGCGCGTGGCGCAGAACGTCAATGCACGCTCGACCCGGGCCCGCATCGGCGTGCTGGCCAACGGCGCGATCAGCCCGGTGGCCTCGGCGACCGCCAACCGGATCTTCCTCAACGCCACCGGTCTGACCCACCAGGTCGACATCCGCCTGCCCGACACGCCGCCGCCGGGCGATTACGACTACGTCTATCCGGACGGCATCGGCAGGTACATCCCGGGCCAGACCGTGGTGAAGGCCACCGACGGCAAGCTGTACGCCTGCCGTCCGTTCCCGAATGGGCAATGGTGCAACATCAACCATCCGGCCTACGCGCCCGGCACCGGCTGGGCCTGGGGCGACGCCTGGGTGCTGTTCGGCGCGCCGTAAGCCCGCCACCGCCAACGGAGCCCCGCGCCGCGCGCGCGGGGCTTCCGCGCTTCAGCTCGCGGCCAGCCACGCCCTTCCCTGCACCCTCCCGGGCGCGCAAGATGCGCGCATGCCCGCCTCCGCGCCCTTCGCCCTGCTCATCCTGCTGCTGCCCGTCGCGGCCGGCGCGGCCCCGCAGGCCGCCAGCGCCGACCCGGCCGGCGGCGTCACCATCTACCGTTGCACCGATGCCAGGGGACGGCTGAGCCTGCGCGACTCGCCCTGCCTGCCCGGCGAACGCCAGGAAGTGCGCAGCATGCTCCGCCCGAAGGACGCGCCGCCGCGTCCGGTCGTCGCCATGCCGCCGCCGCGCGACGACACCCGCGCGCCCGCGCCGTCGCCCTCGCCGCAGGTCGTGTTCCTGCAGCCGCCGCGCCCGCTGTACGAATGCGTCACGCCCGACAACACGCGCTATCTGAGCGACAGCCCCGAGGGCAATCCGCGCCTCGTACCGATGTGGGTGACCGACGGCCCCACGATCCAGGCCTACCGCGAATACCAGCCACCCCAGCTGCAGGTGCGCGTGGACGACGGCCAGGTCTCCGGCGGCTACACCAGCGGCGGCTGGCGCGACCGCATCGTCACCGGCTGGGCCGGCCAGCACTGGATCCGCGATGCCTGCCATCCGCTGCCGCAGACCGAAGTGTGCGCGCGCCTGCGCGACCGCCGCGACGAGATCCGCCGCCGCTTCAGCATCGCCCAGCCATCCGATCGCGCGACGCTCGGCCGCGAGGAACGCAGCATCAACGCCCGACTGTCCCAGGACTGCCCATGACCCGCGCCGCCCTCCTGCTGGCGACGACCGCGATCGTCGCCGCCGCCACACTGACGCCACTGCACGCGCAGGACGAGATCCTGATCTACCGCTGCGTCGACGCCAGCGGCGGCGTGACCATCCAGAACGACGTGCCCTGCCCCGCAGGCACGCAGCAGACCGTGAGGAAGATCGGTGCGGTGCAGACCATGCGCACGCCCGAGGTGATCGTGCCGCCCCCGCCCAAGGCACCGC
>SCMT01000014.1 GCA_005502915.1 Lysobacteraceae bacterium 2PB
GGCGATACGGGTAATCTGCATGGCGGACTCCTCCTGCTTCGCGACTGGTGGTTCAACGTCCTTCCAGTCTGGCACCTAGATGCCGAAGAAGTGGGAGGAGTCCATTCCATTGGTGGTGAGCGCAGCGAACCCCACCATCGAATGATTGCCATGCGTCCGGCCATGGTGGGGTTCGCTGCGCTCACCGCCACCCTACGCAGCCGCCCCGCATCGGCGTAGGATCGGCCCACCACGCCTCCGGAGTGCCGCCATGCGCCGCCTGACCGCCCTTGTCCTGCTCGCCGCGCTCGCTCTGCCTGCCTTCGCGGCGGATGCGCCCGCCGCCAAGCCGCACCTGCTCGACCGCTTCAAGGCCCTCGCGGGGGACTGGAGTGGCGAAGGTCTGGACGGCAATTCCGCCCCGGGCGTGAAAGTCAGCTACACCGTCACCGCCAACGGCAGCGCCGTGGAGGAACTGCTGTTCGCCGGCACGCCGCACGAAATGCGCACGCTCTACGTCAAGGATGGCGCCGACGTGGTGCTGATGCATTTCTGCGCCAGCGGCAACCATCCGAAGATGCGCGCCCGCGAGGAACGCGACGGCCGCATCGCCTTCGCCTTCGACGGGGCGGTCAATTTCGACCCGGCCACCGCCGGCCACATGCACGATGCCGACTTCACCTTCGTCTCCGCCGACGAAATCCGCACTCAATGGCGCTTCTGGGAAGGCGGCAAGCCTGCGGCGCACATCGCCGACCTGCATGTGAAGCGGCTGGCGGCGGCCAGCAACTGACTGCGCCAGCAACAGCAAGCGATTTTGTTGGAGGGCCTTCAGGCCCGAGCTCTTGAGGCTTTCGCCAGATCAAAAAGCTCGGGCCTGAAGGCCCTCCTACAAGAGCAAAACACAGCGGGCAGAAACAACGATGTTTCTAGGCGCTCACTCGCCCCAGCCCAGCGTCTTCGCAGGCGATGGCGCATCTTCCATCCACACCGGGGCCGTGGACACCTGCTTCTTCTGCTCGGGCTGGTCGGTGTAGCCGTCATTGCCGACCACGCTGCGCTTCACGATCTGCAGGCCGGTGAGGCGGTTGGTGCTGATCGCGGTCGAGTCGTGCGCGTTCGTGCGGCTGTACAGGCTGACGTCGTCGCCGATCAGGCGCATGCGGTTTTCCTTGGCGTCGAAGCGGAAGCGATACAGCGACTGGATCGCGGTGGTGCCGCCGTCCAGGTCCTCGACGATCAGCACGCCCTTCTTCACGCTCAACGAGGCATCGCCGAGCGGCGAATCGCCCATCCGCATCTCGCCGACGGGTTCGTAGCCCATGTTGAACTCGTCGGCATGCGCAACCATCACCTTCAGCACGCGTGTCTCGTCGTTGCGCGCCACGAACACCAGGTCGCGCAGGCCATCGCCGGTCACGTCCTGGTCGAGGCGGGTTTCGATGGTGGCCCCGTCGGGCATGTAGGACACCAGGTCCTCGGCCTCCATCCGCGCCGGCTGGATGCGGTCGGCGGCGACGCAGGGCGCTGCCGGCATGGCGCAGCAGGCGACGAAGAACAGGCGCGGAAAGCGATGCAGCGACATGGCGGCTCCGGGCGATGGTGGATGCGGGAGGGAAGTGGCTGCCTTGAACAACGACGAGCCTGCCGCATACAGGCCAGCCAGGCAATGCCGCGCAGGCCGGAGCGATACACTCGCGCAGGCGACCATGACGCCCCAGGAAGAACACCATGCCCGACCACCGCATCTTCGCCACGCCCTTCGCCAAGGTGTATCCGATGTACGTGCAGAAGGCGGAGCGCAAGCAGCGCAAGAAGGACGAGGTGGACCGCATCATCTGCTGGCTGACCGGCTACGACGCGGCCGGCCTGCAGCGGCAGATCGAGGCGTCCGTCGACTTCGCGGCGTTCTTCGCCCAGGCCCCGGCGATGCACCCGAACCGCCTCGCGATCAAGGGCGTGGTCTGTGGCGTCCGCGTCGAAGCGGTGGAAGACCCGCTGATGCGCGAGATCCGGCGTCTCGACAAACTGATCGACGAACTGGCGAAGGGGAAGCCGATCGAGAAGATCCTGCGGACGTGAGATTGGAGCCACAGCGCATGACGTTCTTCGTGACCATCGCAGAGACACGCACTGGCATCGTGATCCATGCCAGAGACGGCAAACGGCATCGAAAAGGCGAAGGCGATCCTCGATTGATGTTCGAGGATGAACAGGCTGCCGTGGATTTTTCCCATCACCATGTCTGTCTGTTTCCGCAACGGGAATGCATCGTCACCGATCGAAACGGCACCTGCATTCATGTATTCCGTGCTTCAGGCAACGCTGCCATCGACTGAACGAATGGAGACGACACCATGGCCCGCTCCATGTCCCGCTTCGAGGCCTCCCTCCTCCGCCCCGCGAAACCGGACGGCGATGCGCCCTGGGCCTTCGTCATCCTCCCGCGCGAGTTCAGCGACACCCTGCCCCGTCGCGGACGGACATCGATCGACGGCACGCTCGGTGGTCATGCGTTCCGCGCGACGCTGGAACCGGACGGCCAGCTCGGCCACTGGCTGCGGATCGACGCGGCGCTGATGGCGGCGGCGGGCGTGGATTTCGGCGACGTGGCGGCGTTCGAGGTCCGACCCGTGGACGAGGAGCCCGAACCCGAGGTGCCGGACGACCTGCGCGCCGCGCTGGACGCATCATCCGAGGCCCGCGCGGTCTGGAACGACACCACCACGCTCGCGCGGGTGGACTGGATCCACTGGATCGTCTCCGCGAAGCAGGCCGCGACGCGCAGGAAGCGGGTCGACGAGGCCTGCGACAAGCTGCGCTCAGGCCAGCGGCGCGTATGCTGTTTCGATCCCTCGGGCCATTACAGCAAGGCGTTCAAGCCGCCCAGGGCTGCGGACTGAGCTCGCACGCGGGGCGCCCCCGACCACACGCCCCCGCATGCTGCAGCACCGTGCGACACGCCAGATCCGCGCCTTGTCATCCGACCGGTTCGCGTCCAAAGTTCGAGTCCGGTTTTCCATGGGGAGTCGCGGATGCGCTCGATGACGATATTGCTGGCCGGCGCGCTGCTGTCGCTGGCCGGCGTGGTCCATGCCCAGTCGGGCATGACGCTGGAACAGGTCGCCAAACTGCGGGCGGTGTCGCAGGCCGAAATCAGCCCGGACGGGCGCCAGGTCGCCTACACCCTGTCGGTGCAGCGCCAGCCCGGCGTCGACGACGACGGTTCGGCCTGGACCGAACTGCATGTCGCCGACCGCAACGGCAGCGGTCGCGGCTTCATCACCGGCAAGGTGAACGTGGGCTCGGTGACCTGGATGCCCGATTCCAGCGGCATCGCCTATCTCGCCAAGCGCGAGGGCGACGAATTCCGCGCGCTGTACCGCATTCCGCTGGGCGGCGGCGAATCCCGGGTGATCGCCAAGCTGAAATCCGACATCCGCGCCTTCAGCCTTTCGCCCGACGGCCGTCGCGCGGCGCTGCTGGCGAGCGAGCCGGAGAGCGATGAACTCAAGGCCCTGAAGAAGAAGGGCTTCACGCAGAAGGTCTACGAAGAGGACTGGACGCCGGTCGGTCTGTGGATCGTCGATCTCGACAACGACAAGGCCGAGCCGCGCAAGGTGCCGGTGGAAGGCAGCATCCAGTCCCTGGCCTGGAGCCCCGCCGGCGATCGCATCGCCCTTCTCGTCGCGCCGCGCCAGCTCACCGACGACACCCTGGTGTTCACCCGCGTGCGCATCGTCGCGCCCGACGGCAAGGTGCTGGGCAAGGTCGACAACCCCGGCAAGATCGGCGGCCTGGCGTGGAGCACCGATGGCGCGCAGCTCGCCTTCATCTCCGCCGAGGACAAGCACGACGCCCAGCAGGGCCGGCTGATGGTCACCGGCAGGAACGGCGGCGAATTCCGCGACGTGCTGCCGGGCCTGCAGGGCCACGTCACCGACGCGAAGTGGCGCGACGGCAAGCGGCTGGTCTTCATCGCCCACGAAGGCGTCGAGGCCCGCGTCGGTGAAGTCGGCGGCGACGGCAGCAATCCGCGCACGCTGCTCGCGCTGGGCGGCCCGATCTGGACCGGCCTCAGCCTGTCGAAGCAGGGCGATCTCGCCCTCACCGGCAGCACCTCGCAGCATCCGAACGAAGCCTTCCTGCAGCCCGCCACCGGCGGCGCGGCGCGCAGGCTGACCACCAGCAACGCCTGGCTGTCCGACGTGCGCATGGCGAAGCAGGAGGTGATCCGCTACAAGACCCGCGACGGCATCGAGATCGAAGGCCTGCTGGTGCATCCGCTGGACCGCAAGGGCAACGAGCGGGTGCCGCTGGTCACCATCGTGCATGGCGGCCCGGAAGCGCATTTCTCCAACGGCTGGATCAACGGCTATTCGCAGCCGGTGCACGTGCTGGCCGCGCAGGGCTTCGCCTCGTTCCTGCCGAACTACCGCAGCAGCACCGGGCGCGGCGTCGCGTTCTCGAAGCTCGGCTTCGGCAAGCCCGGCATGGGCGAATTCGACGACATCGTCGACGGCGTCGACCATCTCGTCGCGACGGGCCTCGTCGACAAGGCGAAGGTCGGCATCACCGGCGGCTCCTACGGCGGCTACGCCAGCGCCTGGGGCGCCACCTACTACAGCGAACGCTTCGCCGCGGCGGTGACCTTCGTCGGCATCTCCGACCAGGCCAGCCTCGTCACCACCGGCGACATCCCGTGGGAGCAGTACCTCGTCCACATGGGCAAGTGGCCGTGGGAAGACCCGGAGATGTTCCGCCAGCAGAGCCCGATCACCCACGCGCAGAAATCGCGCACGCCCACGCTGATCCTGCACGGCGAAGCCGACCCCCGCGTGCCGCCGATGCAGTCCTACATGCTGTACCGCTACCTCAAGCTCGCCGGCAAGGCCCCGGTCCGCCTCGTCCTGTACCCGGGCGAAGGCCACGGCAACCAGCGCGCCGCCTCGCGCTACGACTATTCGCTGCGCCTGATGCAGTGGATGAAGCACTACCTCACCGGACCCGGCGGGGAACCGCCCGCCTACCAGGTGGACTACGCGCTGCCGAAGAAGTGATGGACGAAAAGGGCTGCCTTCGGGTGGCCCTTTTCACGCATGAAGCAAGGCGGGCATTCTGCCTGCCGACAATGGAAGCGCGGTGGGCAGGATGCCCACCCTACGGCACTGCCGTTTGTATGGCATGCTCATCTACGACGCGGCGACGGACACCGCCGCAGGATTCGACCGCATGGAGCATCGCCACCAAGCGCCGCAGGACGCGTCGCTTTCCCTTCGCTCCGCGATGGCCGGAGCAGATCCCCTGCAGGCAGCATCTCCCCGCCTCGTCCGCATGCATTTCCCTGCCGACGGCCCACGCCGTCGTCTCCACCGTGGCCGCCAGCCGCGGCCGCATGTCCTGTCCATTGATCGAAAAGGAGTCGTCATGAGACATCTGCGTTTTCCGCTCGCCCTGCTGGGCGCGGCAGCGTTCGCGATGCTGTCGCTGGTCGCGCCGCGAACCTTGCACGCCCAAGCGTTGAAGGGCGCCAACTGGCTGCGTACCGACCACAACTACAGTGCCGTGCCAGCCAACGATCCGCGCAGGATCGGCTGGAACCTCGAAATCGCCAAGGACATGCCCGCGCTCACCGGGCAGGCGACGAACTACCAGACGCTCTACACCCAGCATGGCATCCGCACCCTTGCGCGGCTGGCATTCGACATCAAGCCGAGCTATTCGGAGAATATCGCCCTGCACAGCAGCGGCATCTTCGAATGCAGCAGCATCAACGACCTGATGAACCGCATCGATGCGGAAGCCGCGCGGATCGGGTCGAGCAATGCACTCGGTGCCTTCATCCTCGCCAACGAACCGAATCTCGGCGACGAATGGTCCGCATCGGGAACGGCCTACGGCCGTGTCTACAAGTGCTACAGGCAGCGCTGGGCGAACAACCCGCATCATGCCGGGCGACCGCTGCTGGCATCCGGACCCGGCGGCTGCGGCGGCAATGCGCTCTACGGCTGCCAGGCCTTCTACGCCAACATGACCAATGCGATGGGCGCGACCATCGATGGCTTCGCGATCCACGCTTACGGCGGCAGCGGCGCGGCATTCGCATCCGACCTCGGCTGGCAGCTGAGCGCGATCAACCAGGCCGTCAATGTCGCCGCGCGGGGAAAACCCGTGTACGTGACGGAATTCAATGCCGGCGCAGTTCCGTGGGGCCCCCTGCCCACGCCGCCGACACTGGCCTACTTCAACGACGTGATCAGCGCGGTGCGCAACGTCAACGCCAGCGGTCAGATCAAGGCACTGCTGTACTTCGTGGACTCACCGGACTCCTGGGCCCGGAGCGGCCTGAACTGCCATCCGGCCATCTCGCCGCCACTCGGTCAATGGACCCTGTCATCCCTGTGCTACAGCGGCAATTGGCGCAACGACTGGATGAACGCGACCGGCAACGGCGCTTCGCTGAATGCTGCCATTTCCCTCTCGCGCATACCGGCCTTCATGATGCCCGGCCAGATCCTGCGCTTCGATGCGGATGCCCGCAACACAGGCAGCACCGCCTGGGACGGCGGTGGCCAGAGCAGCTGGTATCGCCTGGGCGCGAACACCGGCAACGGCTTCATGTTCAGCTACATGCCGCAATGCGGCGGCTACGCCAACAGTACGGCAGACGCCCGCGTCTACACCTGCGACACCGTCCTGCCCGATGCCGTGCGCCAGTATCGCGTCCAGGCACGCGCGCCCGTCGTCGCAAGCAATGCGACCTATTCGGTGCGCATGGTCCGCGATGGCGTTGCATGGTTCGGCACGGGTGCGCAGCAGAACGTGATGATCGGACAGACCGCCTGCGGCTCGGCGCTCACCCAGTGCATCCTGCGCATGCGCCCCGACGTGCTGCCGTTCTACCAGGCCAACGGCTGGGATACCTCGTGCGGCAATCGCAACGCCATCGTCAACAACTGGTGCGGCCAGGTGGACAGCGACGGCAGTTGTCCGGCGCTGAAGGCGGGCGCCTGTGCTTCGTTCGACAGCACCGTGCGTTGCCCTGCCTTCACGCAGGTCGGGGGCGTCTCCATCGCCCGCTCCGACACCTTCCCGGGTTACAAGGTCTGCGGTACCGATCAGCGCATGCATACCTGCGATGCGACCGGCGTCTGGGTCGCCTCCACCACGCCCTGCCTGTGATGCACTGATCCACTCGTCGGCAGTCGCCCCGCGCGTCTGCCGGCTCATCGCGCCCCGGTTGCAGCCTCTCCATTCAGGACAGGGCACCGCGACACCGGATGCAGCGTTGCGCTCCCGGCCCAAGCCGCAGCCCGTATGGGCGTGCGCGCTGAGGCGTGCGCCGTGATTGAATGGCGTGCGCACGGGTGCACGTTTCGGGACTGCCGATGCACACTGGCCGCCCGTACCCTCGGCGCCCATGATCTGAGACGGACAAGCCCGCCATGCGAAACCTCGTAGTGACCATCGCCCTGCTGGGCACCCTGATCTTCGGCGCGGCGTTCGCGTTGTCGTATGCGAATCCGCTGCTGATCGAAAGGGCGGCGCGGGAACTGGTCCGGATGGAAGTGGAGCGCAGGACCGGGAAACAGATGGACATGCTGCTCGAATCGCGCATCGCGGACATGGCGACTCGCCAGCTCCGCCGCATCGATGCGGACATCGATCGTTCGCGCCAGGCGCTTCGTGACGAGCTGCCACGCAAGGTCGCGCAGGTGGTCGCGGACATGCTCGATGCCGACTGCGCATGCCGCAAGCGGCTCGCAGACAATGCGATGGGCGCGGAATCCGAACAGCTGTCGGCATTGACCACGACCCGCGAAAGACTGCAGACCCTCATCGAATCCAACTACGCAAGCGTGGCGAGAAAGCTGATGCGCGAGCTCCGCATCTTCACCGGATCCAACGCAGCAGCATTCGCCCTGCTCGTCCTCGTCACCCTGATCCGACGCAGGGCCGGATTGCAGCTGGCTCTGCCAGCCGTCGTGCTGGTCGGCGCGGTCGTCGTGACTGGCGGTCTGTACCTGTTCAGGCAGAACTGGCTGCATACCATCCTCTTCGATGACTACACCGGGTTCGCGTATGCGGCCTACCTGGCGATCGTGGCCGCGCTGCTCGCCGACATTCTCCTGAATCGCGCCCGGGTCACGACACGCATCGTCAATGCGATCCTGCAAGCCTTCGGCTCTGCTGCCAGTGCTGTGCCGTGTTGAGCATTGTGCAATCCCGTAATCTTCACGAAACGGCGCGCTGGAGCGCGCCCTATGGCCTGAAGAGCGTGAGCATCGGTACATGTTTCGTGGTTACCACATGACGACCATCCCCACCCTCCCCCACCTGCGCCGCTACGCGATCTCGCGCAGCCTGTTCGCACCGACGACGCTGTCGCGGGCCATCGCGAAGCTGGGCTTCGTGCAGGCCGATCCGATTCGCGCACCAGCGCGGGCCCAGGACCTCACCCTGCGCCATCGAGTAACGGACTATCGCGCAGGCGACCTGGAGGCGCGCTACCCGCGCCTGGCCATCGAGGAAGACTTCTTCGTCAACTACGGCTTCCTGCCGCGCACGACGCAGGCCTTGATGCATCCGCGCGGCGAGCGCACCGAGTGGCCGAAGTCGCGCTGGGCGCAGGCGCAGGCGGTGCTGGCCTTCGTGCAGGAACGCGGCGTGGTGCACCCGCGCGAGGTGGATGCCGCCTTCCAGCACGGCAGCAGCCGCAACTGGTTCGGCGGCAACTCGAAGGCCAGCACGCAGCTGCTCGACGGCATGCACTATCGCGGCCTGCTGCGCGTGGCCCGGCGCGAAGGCGGCATCCGCCTGTATGCGCCGCAGCTCGCGCATGAGCGCGACGCACAAACCGATCCCGACGCCGCACTGGACGCATTGATCGACGTGACCGTCGCCAAGTACGCGCCCCTGCCCGCCGCCACGCTCAGCCGCTTCGTGATGTGGCTGGGCATGGCAGCGGCGCCGCAGTGGCGCGACCGTCGCCGCGCCGCGCTCGCACGCGCGAAGGCGCGACTGCCGCAGGCCACCGTCGACGGCGCCCACTGGTTCTGGCCCAATGGCGAAAACCCCGGCAGCCGGCGTTTCGCTGGCGACGACGTGCTCGACGACGAGGTGCGCCTGCTCGCCCCCTTCGACCCGATCGTCTGGGATCGCGAGCGCTTCGAACGCTTCTGGGGCTGGGCCTACCGTTTCGAGGCCTACACCCCGGCCCCGAAACGGGTGCGCGGCTACTACGCCCTGCCCATGCTGTGGCGCGGCCAGGTCATCGGCTGGGCAAATGCCGCCGTACGCGACGGCCAACTGCAAGTGCAGCCGGGCTATGTGAGCGGACGGGCGCCGCGCGATGTCGTTTTCAAACGTGCGCTGCAGGAAGAACAGACACGTCTGGAAGCGTTCCTCGGGCTGCAAGCCCTATGAGCGGATCAAACCGTTCTCTGAACCTGAAGCACTGCCAGCATTTCATAAGAAATTCCGTGAAATCTGCGTTCACCCAGCAATCCATCAGCCGGCGACGATTTTGATCTTGATCTACCGGGGCCCCTGGTTGCGACGGGCTTCGCGGATCAGGCCCGCAGGGCGCGCGACAGGACGTCGCGCGTTTTTCGACAAGACACGGATGTCTTGTCGAAAAACCCCGCGAAGCCCGTGGACCCGGCGCATCGCGCCGGGCGCAACCGACGGGGTGTGCTTTCTTTTGGTTACTTCTTCTTTGCACAAGCAAAGAAAAGTAACTCGCTCGCGACAGCGAGCGAAATACAGGAGAGGTGAAATACCTTCCGGTCTGACTTCTACACTCCCCGGCGAAAAGCAGATCCCTCGTCTTCGACTCGGGATGACAGAGACCGCACTCGAAAGCCCCAACTTCTGATCGACAGCAAACAATTGCGGGCACAACTTGGCCCCCTGCATCTACGCTGGATCAACGCCCAACGCCCCCGGATACACCCGCCCCGCCCGCACCGGCTGGAAACACTCTGCGGTCTCGTAGAACCCCGCATCCTGCCCCGGATACCACCCCGGAATCCCGGCCAGCGGCAGCGGGCGCAGTTCGAGCGGGTCGTTGCAGGCATGGCCTTCGCGGATGGCCTCCGCGACGAGATCGACGCAGGCGTCGTCATGGTCGCCCTGCACCACCAGGCATTTGCCGACCATGAACAGGGCCGGCACGAGCGCGATTTCGAGCAGCGCATGGCCGACGACGGCGGCGATGGCGATGTCGCCGCTGCGCCAGGCCTCCGCGTGATCGAGGAACAGCGCGCGCCAGTCGTGGCGATCCCACAGCGGCAGCAGCGCGGGATCGCGCAGGCGCACGACGACGCCGGCCTCGTCGAACTGGGTGAGCGCGTACTGGGCACGATTGCGGTCGCGCGGGCCCATGGTCGCGATGTGCGCGCACTGGCGTGCGTTGAACGCCTGCTTCAGCGCCGGATACCGGCACCAGACGGCGGCGTTGAACAGGTCGTGCCAATTCCCCTCGCGGGTGGCGACGCGACCGGCGGCGATGCGGGTTTCGTAATGCAGCCCGTCATCGAGCAGATGGTCGTCCTGGACGATGAAACGATGCGTCGCGAGCGGCATCCTCGCGTTGAGCGCGTCGACACCGGGCCAGCCGGGCGTCGTGAACCAGTCGCGATGGGCGCGATAGCCGGCGAACACCGGGTGATCGAAGACGGCGGGATCGATCGCGTCGCGCGGCGGGGCGATGAAGCGGCGTTTCGCCATCGTCAGCGTTCCGTTCCTGTCATCCCGAGCAACGCGAGGGACCTGCTTTTCCTCTTTGCAGACGATCCCGGGAAAGATCGACGCATCGAACAGCAGGTCCCTCGCTGCGCTCGGGATGACAGAGCACGCACGCGCACCCTGCCGCGACTCAATCCTCGAACACGACTTCGCCGTAGAGGTCATGCTCGTCGCTGCCCATGATCTCCACGTCGACGAATTCGCCCGGCTTCAGGCCGGCCTCGAAACCGTTCTGGATCTGCACCAGGCCGTCGATCTCGGGGGCATCGGCCATCGAGCGGGCGATGGCGAGTTCGCCGTCGATCGCATCGACCAGGCAACGCTGCACGCTGCCGATCTTGTCGGCGAGCTTGGCTTCGGAAATGGCGGCCTGGCGCTCCATGAAGCGGGCGAGGCGCTCCTGCTTCACTTCTTCCGGCACCGGGTCCGGCAAGGCATTGGCAGCGGCGCCTTCGACCGGCGAATAGGCGAAGGCGCCGACGCGGTCGAGCTGGGCCTCGTCGAGGAAATCCAGCAGTTCCTCGAACTCGGCGTCGGTCTCGCCGGGGAACCCGACGATGAACGTGCTGCGGATCGTGATGTCCGGCGCGATGTCGCGCCAGCGCTGGATGCGCTCCAGGGTCTTGTCGACCGCGCCCGGACGCTTCATCAGCTTGAGGATGCGCGGGCTGGCGTGCTGGAACGGGATGTCGAGGTAGGGCAGCAATTTGCCCTCGGCCATCAGTGGGATGATGTCGTCGACATGCGGGTACGGATAGACGTAATGCAGGCGCGTCCAGACGCCGAGTTCGGACAGGCCTTCGCACAGCGCCTTCATCCGCGTCTGGTAATTCTTCTCGCGCCACATCCGCTCGGCGTACTTCACGTCGACCCCGTAGGCGCTGGTGTCCTGCGAGATCACCAGTAGTTCCTTCACGCCGCCCATCACCAGCTTTTCGGCTTCGCGCAACACCTGGTCGACCGGACGCGACACCAGGTCGCCGCGCATCGAGGGAATGATGCAGAAGCTGCAGCGATGGTTGCAGCCTTCGGAAATCTTCAGGTAGGCGTAGTGCTTGGGCGTGAGCTTGATGCCGACATCGTCTTCGGCGATGCGGCGCGGCACCAGGTCGACGAAGGGGTTGTGGCTCGGCGGTGCGGCGTCGTACACGGCGCGCATCACGCTCTGGTAGTCCTGCGGGCCGGTGATCGCCAGCACGTCCGGATGCGCCTCGCGGATCTGCTCGGGGCGCTTGCCCAGGCAGCCGGTGACGATGACCTTGCCGTTCTCGGCCATGGCCTCGCCGATGGCGTCCAGCGACTCGGTCACCGCCGAGTCGATGAAGCCGCAGGTGTTCACCACCACCACGTCGGCATCGTCGTAGGTTTGCACAATGTCGTAGCCCTCGACCTTGAGCTGGGTGAGGATGCGCTCGGAATCGACCAGGGCCTTGGGGCAGCCGAGACTGACGAAGCCGATCTTGCGGCCGTTGGAGGGTTCGATGGCGGACATGGCGTGTGCGGGCCGCTGGCGGGCCCGGCTTGGCTGCGGAAGACCGGCGATTATAGCGGGCCCGCCACCCTGCCCGTCCGCTGGCGGCAGGCGTACCATGCGGTTTTCGGACGGCTGGAGACCCGACCATGGGCGAGTGGATCCCCCTGACGACCCCCGAAGGCCCGGTCCGGGCCTGGATGGCCCGCCCCGACAGCGCCCCGCGCGGCGCCGTGGTGGTGATCCAGGAGATCTTCGGCGTGAATCCGCACATCCGGGCGGTGACCGACCGATTCGCCAAGGCCGGCTTCACCGCGATGGCCCCGGCCCTGTTCGACCTGGTGCGCCCGGACACCGAACTGCGCTATGACGAATCCGGGGTGTCCCACGGCCGCGACTACGTGGCCCAGCTCGGCTTCGAGCGCGCGCTGAAGGTGGTCGGCGCCGCCGCGCGCTGGATGCGCGAATCCGGGCACAACGTGGGCGCCGTGGGCTTCTGCTGGGGCGGCACGGTGGCGATGCTGGCCAACACGCGCCTGCACCTGCCTTCGGTGAGCTACTACGGCGGGCGCAGCGTGCCTTACCTCGGCGAGCCGGCGCAGGCACCGATGCTGTTCCACTTCGGCGAGCACGACAGCATCATCCCGCCGGAGGACGTGCAGAAGCACCGGCTGCATCATCCCGACGCGGAAATCCACGTCTATCCGGCCGGGCACGGCTTCAACTGCGACGAACGCGACGATTACGACGCCGACAGCGCGGCCCTCGCCTGGGACCGCAGCATCGCTTTCCTGACGGAGCACCTGCGATGAACCGCCACGCCCACGCCGGCCCGCCGGGCTGGCACCTGCATCCGCAGCTCGCCGAAGACACCCACCCGCTGGCGCATTGGCCGCTGTGCGATGTGCAGCTGATGGACGATGCCCATCATCCCTGGCTAATCCTGGTGCCGCGCGTGCAGGATGCCGTCGAGATCATCGATCTCGATGCGCAGCAGCAGGCGATGCTGATGCAGGAGATCGACCGCGCCAGCCGCGCGCTGCGCACGACCATGAAACCCGACAAGCTCAACGTCGCAGCGCTGGGCAACATGGTGCCGCAGCTGCACGTCCACGTGATCGCGCGCTACCGCGACGACATCGCCTGGCCACGCCCGGTCTGGGGCATGGCGACCGCGCAGCCGTATTCGCCCGAGCAGCTGATCGAACGCGTCGAGACCCTGCGCGCCGCGCTGTCCGCATGACGGCGACGCGCCGGGAACGCCTGGCCGACGACGCGCTGCTGCTGCATCTCGGCGCGGACACGCCGCCGATCCACGACGCGACCAATGCGCGCGTGCATCGCATCGCCGTGCGCATCCGCGCCACCGCACCCGCCTGGCTGCGCGACCTCGTGCCGGCGTACGCGAGCCTGGCGGTGTTCTTCGATCCCGATGCCATCGCGGCGCCCGATGTCGAACGCTGGCTCGATGCACATCTCGCGGACGACGACGGCACGACCATCGCCGCCGCCCCGCGCTGCATCGACATCCCGGTGGTCTACGGCGGCGACTTCGGCGAAGACCTCGACAGCGCCGCGGCCGAGCTCGGGCTGTCGCCTGCTGTGTTGGCCGAACGCCACGCCCGCGGCCTCTACACCGTGGCGATGATCGGTTTCGCCCCGGGTTTTCCGTATCTCTCCGGTCTCGATCCCGCGCTGGCCCTGCCGCGCCTGGCCACGCCGCGCACGCGCGTGCCGGCCGGCAGTGTCGCGATCGGCGGTGCGCAGACCGGCCTGTATCCGCGCGAAAGCCCGGGCGGCTGGCGCCTGATCGGTCGCACGCCGCTGCGCCTGTTCGACCCGACGCGCGACGCGCCTTCGCTGCTGGCGCCGGGCGATCGCGTGCGCTTCGTCGCGATCGATGCGCGCGAATTCGCACGCATGGAGGCCGGGGCATGAGCCTGCTGTGCGTGCTCGCGCCGGGCGCGGCCACCACCGTGCAGGCATCGGCCCGCGACGGCTGGCGACACGTCGGCGTCGCACGCGGCGGCGCACTGGATCCGGCGCAGGCCACGCTTGCCAATCACCTCGTCGGCAATACGTTCGACGCGGCCGTGCTCGAAATCGCGCTGGGCGGACCGACACTCGCCTTCGACGCGCCGATCCGAATGGCAATCTGCGGTGCGCCGATCGATGCCGCGTTCGACAGCGGCGACGGCGTGCGCCGCATCGTGCCGAATGGCCGGCCGGTCGCGCTGCCCGCAGGCACGCTGAAACTGGGCACGATCCGCCACGGCCTGCGCGCCTGGCTGGCGGTCGCCGGCGGCATCGACGTGCCCGTCGTGCTCGGCAGCCGCAGCACCGATCTGCGCGGCGGCTTCGGCGGCATCGGCGGGCGGACGCTGCAGGCCGGCGATGAGTTGCAACTCGGGCCTCACGCAGCGCCGGTGGTAGCGGCAGAACCCGTTGCGCCGCACTGGTGGATCGCACTCGACCCACCACCCACGGATGCCTGCCTCGTCCGCTACGTGCCTTCCTCGCATGCACAGGCGAGACCGCTGCGCGATGGCGCTTGGCGCGTCGATCCACGCAGCGATCGGCAGGGCCTGCGCCTCGGCGGCGACGCCCTGCCCAGCCTCGCCGAAAGCCTGCTCTCCGCTCCCGTGGCCCCGGGCACGATCCAGTTGCCGCCCGATGGACGTCCGATCGTGCTGCTCGCCGATGCGCAGACCGTCGGCGGCTATCCGCGCCTGGGCTACGTCATCGCCGCCGACCTGCCGCGCATGGCGCAACTGCGCCCCGGCGACGCCGTGCGCTTCGAACCCGTCGACGCGGACGAGGCCGAACGACTGCGCAGACAACGTCAGCATGAGCTGACGCGGGCGCTGATCGCGGCGGATGCGCGACGACCATCCGCATAGGTACGCGACAAGCGCGCCGCACAGCGCAGCACAGCCGTCGCCCCAGCGTTCATGTCGATCCAAGCCGTATCATGGCGCCCTGTCCACGCCTCACGGAGCCAGGGCCGTCACCATGGAAAGCGCGCTTCGCAAGACCCGCCACGCCATCGCTCATTCGCGGCCGAGCCGCCTCGGCCTCGTCGCCCTGCTCGCCTTCTTCGTCGGTGCCTGCGATGCCACGCCGCCCGCCGCAGTGAGCAGCAGCAGCACGACGACCTCGCCCTCCGCCGCACCGGCCTGCCCCGCGACCGATCTCGCCGGCTTCGTCGCCGCGTTCGCCGAAAGCCCCGCGCTGCAGAAGGCCTACACCGCACCGGTCGTGGAAACGGCTTTCATCGACTGGAACGCCCAGCCCGAGCCCGCCGAATCGGTCGAAAAGACCCCGCGCGACGCCCTGCGTTTCCCGGTCATGCCCAACCGCGCCCGCCAGCAGGCCGAGGGCCTGCGCTATCGCGAGATCGGCACGGAAGGCGAGCGCAGCACCATCACCCTCGAAGTGCCGGACACCGACGCGCAACTGCGCTACACCTTCCGCCGCGATGCCTGCTGGACGCTGGTGAAGATCGTCGATCCCGCGTTCGGGAAGGGGTTTGGGGGGGAGGCCGCACAGGCCATCACGCCGGGGGCTGCCGATGGCGACCTGACCAAGGAGCGCGCCCGTCAGGACGTTCGCCTGAACACGATCTACCAACAGCTGATCGGACAGCTGCAAGGCGAGCGTCGCGAGCGGATCGTGGCGGCGCAGCGCGCGTGGGTCCAACTGCAGGAGAAGGACGACACATTCGAAGCCTCGCTCCTGGATGGACTCGGCCCGACAGGTCATCGTCAGAAACTCGAGAACAAGACCTCCGCCATCGCCCAGCGCGCCGATCTTCTGGTGTCGATCGCCGACTTCGCAGGCGATGTAAAGGTCGATGACGCACTGCGCGGCCCAAGGACACAGGCGGTGTCGAATGACGACAATTACGTGCCCCAGGGACTGAGCGATGCCCTGACCAAGTGCATGAGCAATGCCACAGGCACCCTTGCACAAGCCGAATGCCTGACCGATGAGCGTGAGCGCCAGGATGCACGCTTGAACAAGGTCTACAAGCAGCTGATCGGACGCCTGCAGGCCGAAGATCGCGAACGCATGGTGGCTGCACAGCGGGCCTGGGTACAACTGCAACAGAGCGATGGCGATGCGAGGGAATCGATCCTCTACGACATCGGGCAGGTCGGCAGCCTGCAATCGGTCGAAAACGATGCGCGGGCCATCCGCCAGCGCGCCGATCTGCTCGAACGGCACCTGAAGATGGTCAAGCCCTGAGCAACCCCAGGTTCACCGCTATCCGCACATCCCCGAGATCGGATCATGACGAATATCGATACGCGCAATCTGGACACTCTCGCCGGCGCGGTGTACTTCACGGTCGGTCGTGGCACCGAGGGCGGCAGCCCAGCCTCTTCCTATCGGCTCTCGGTGGCTGGCGTCGACAGGAACGAATGGGGGCGACCGAGCGCGGTCGCCGAGAACAGCGGTTACAGCATCGGCACCATCCAGGTCGATCTCGGTCAACGCGGCACCTGGCCGCTGGGCGCAACGTCGAATCGGGCGCTGCGCGCAGGCGAGACCACCTACGTCGACGGCATCATCGCCCAGGCAGCGGACTATGCGCGCCACAACGGGCTGGCATTTCCCGAGGACACCACGCAGCTGCGCGCCGACCTGTTGACCCACGGCGACGGCGGCACCCGTCGCGACGGCTCGCGCCGCGACACGATCACCTTCATCGATCCCGCCGTTCGCGACAGCATCAACGCCTGGGCCGGTTCCGATGAAGGCAAGCGCTGGATCCATGCGAACATCGATTACCCGCAGGTCCGCAACGCGACCCAGACGGCGATGAACATCCTCGATCGTTCCGGGAGCCATATTGCCGAGGACCGTCGATTCGAAACGATCAACATCCTCGCAAAGACCGCGAACCAGTACCCGGGCCGTCTAGATCAACTGGAGAACGTACTGCGCAGGGGTGGCGACTACGATGCGTTGCTGGCCGAAGCCAGGTCGATTCCCGGCGCTTATGCCGGCGACAAGGCGGCCACGGTCGCACAGACCTACGAAGATCACTACGCTGCCGATCCGAACCGTCGCGCGGCGATGGATCGCGCGCATGCGGCCGTCGCCAGTCGCGACTACGACCCGGCCGGCGAGCGCAACAACGCCGATGTCCAGCAGGCTCTGGGTGCCATTGGCGCAGGTCAGACGAGACGGACAGGCAATGCGGTGCTCGAGGAAGGCGAAAGCGGCCGAGAAGTGCGCAAGCTCGAATCCAACCTCGCTGGCCTGGGCTACCGCGATGCCCAGGGTCAGGCGCTGGCCGTGGACGGTCGCTTCACCTCGGAAACACGACAGGCCGTCGAGCAGTATCAGCGCGAGGCGCGGCTGGCGAGCGTGGACGGTCGGGCCGGCCCCCAGACCCTGGGGTCGATCGACCAGACCGTGCGCGGGCTGCAGCAGCAGCTGAATACGCTGGAGATCCGCAGCGCGAACGGGCAGCCTCTCGGCGTCGATGGCTACTACGGCAATGGCACGCGCGAGGCCGTGAGCGCCTTCCAGCAGAACAACGGGCTGGATGTCACCGGCATCGCCGACGACACCACCCGCCGCGCGATCGAGGCCGCCGCGCGCGAGCGCGCGCAATCGCAACCTGCGACCGCGCCGGCACAGGCGCCTGACACGCCGCGCGCGGCGGGCCCGCAGTCCTTCGATGACGTGATGCGCATCATGCTGCCGCCGCAGAACGGCGTGGCGCCGCACATGACCAGCGACTTCGGCCCGCGCACGATCAACGGTCGCGCGGACGACCACGGCGGGGTCGACTTCAACTACGTCGGTGGCCAGAACGGCGTGAACCTGCGCCATCCCGTGGTGCATTCGCCGGTCAGCGGCGTGGTCGAATACGGCGATGGCCAGGGCCGCTACGGCACGGTGAAGATCCGCGACGACCAGGGCAATCTGCACGAGATCCTGCATCTGGACAGTCGCTCGGTGCGCGCGACGGATCCGCCGACGCGCATCGAGGCCGGCGATCCGATCGGCACCATGGGCGGTCGCGGCCCGGGCGGTGCGAGCGACTACGCGCAGCATGTGCATTACCAGATGCGCGATCCGAACGGACGCATCATCGATCCCGAAGCCTTCTGGAACGACCGCACGCGCACCCGCGGCGAAACCGTATCGGAAGCGAGCACGGTACCTGCTGCCGAACGCAGCGCCGCACCCTCGCCCGCCACCGCAACGACCACGCCACAGCCCCCCGAAGCGATGGCCGACGGCGTGCTGCGTCGCAACGAACAGGGCACCGACGTAGGGCGCTACCAGCGCCTGCTCGCCGATCTCGGCCATGTCGGCGCCGACGGCAAACCGCTGAAGGTCGACGAGAAGTTCGGCGCCAACACCGAATTCGCCACGCGCCAGTTCCAGCGCGACCACGGCATCGACACGGTCGGCGTGATCGGCCCGAAGACCCGCGCCGCGCTGGACGCCGCCGGTCGCGAAATGGTGACGCACCCCGACCACCCGAACAATCCGCTGTACGAACGCATGCTGGAGAAGGTCCACGCCGCAGAGGCCACGCGCGGCATTCCGCACGGCGAGCACAGCCGCAAGGTCGCCGCCGCGCTCACCGTTGAAGCCATCCGCGAAGGCGTCCAGCCGGACAGGGTGGAACTGAGCAGGGACGGCAGCCTGGTCCGCGCCGTGCAGTTCAGTGCCATGGGCGACCGGCCGGAACTCAATCGCGGCACCGACCCGATCGCCACCGGGCAGGCCGCGAACCAGCCGATCCGGGAAAGCAGCGAGCAAGCCGCCCAGGTGGCCAACAACGTCGCCGCGCAGCAGCGCGACCAGGCCTTCACGCAGCAGCAATACCAGCAGGAGACGGTGACGCAGGCGGCACGGGCGCGCTGACGCGCCCCTCCGCAGTGCGTCATGCATTCCCGGCCCGACCCGCATAGGCTGCCCACTCGTCCGACGACCTCCGACATGCACACCATCGACCTCAACTGCGATCTCGGCGAGGGCTGCGGCAACGATGCCGACATCGTGCCGCTGATTTCCACCGCGAACATCTCCTGCGGCGCGCACGCGGGCGACGATGACACCATCGCCGAAACCCTGCGCCTGTGCGCCGCGCACGGCGTGGTCGTGGGCGCGCATCCTGGCTATGCAGAGCGCGAGCACTTCGGCCGCCGCGAAACCGGGCAGTCGCCGCAGGAGATCGCGGCGCTGGTGCAGGCGCAGGTCGAGCATTTCCTCGATCTCGCCCGCGCACAGGGCATGCCGGTGCGCCACGTCAAGCTGCATGGCGCGCTCTACAACCGCGCGGCGCGCGATGTCGAGGTCGCGGCTGCAGTGGCGCGGACTGTGCAGCGGATCGATCCATCGCTGCGTCTGGTCGGCCTGTCCGGCTCGGAGATGCTGAACATCGCGCGCACGCTGGGCATGGCGGTCGCGCACGAAGTGTTTCCCGATCGCGGCTACGACACCGAAGGCCGGCTCCTGCCCCGCGATCGTCCGGGCGCGGTGATCGAATCGCCCCAGGAGGTCGCGCAGCATGCATTCATGCTCGCCTCGCTGGGCCTGGCCAGGGACGAACGCGGACGCCCGCTGATGCTGCGCGCGGACACGCTGTGCATGCATGGCGATCGCCCCGATGCGCTGGCGGTCGCACACGCGGTGCGCGACCGCCTCGCCCGTTTCGACATCCGCGTCGCCGCACTGGACTGATCGCATGACCGAACCGCTCGTCAACGCGTCGCTCGTCAACTACTGGCCGCTGATCGGGGTCGCCGCCGTCGTGCTGGGCTTCGCACTGCGCCTGAATCCCGCGCTGGTGGTGGTCGCGGCCGGTTTCATCACCGGGTTGGCCGCGAAGCTGTCGCCGCTGGAGGTGCTGGACATCCTCGGCAAGGCCTTCACCGAGAAACGCTTCCTGCTGCTGTTCCTGGCGACGCTGCCGGTGATCGGCCTGCTGGAGCGCCACGGGCTGAAGGAGCACACGCAGGCGTGGATCGCGCGCCTGCGCGGCGCGACGATGACCCGCCTGCTCATCATCTATCTCTTCGTGCGACAGCTGCTGTCGGCGCTCGGACTGACCAGCGTCGGCGGCCACCCGCAGACCGTGCGCCCGCTGGTCGCGCCGATGTCCGAGGCCACCGCCGAAACCAGGCACGGCACGCTGACCGACGACGAACGCGAGCGCGTGCGCGCGATGGCCGCCGGCACCGACAACATCGGCCTGTTCTTCGGCGAGGACATCTTCATCGCCTTCGGCGCGGTGCTGCTGATCCAGGCCTTCTTCGCCGACAACGGCATCGAACTGGAGCCGCTGAAGATCGCGCTGTGGGGCATCCCGACCGCGATCTGCGCCTTCGTCATCCACAGCTGGCGCATCCACCGGCTCGAACGCGGCATCGCGCTGCGCGCTGCGCGCGATGCGGCGGAACGCGCGTCGACCGGAGACGCGGCATGATCACGCTGACGCCCCTCTACTGGCTGCTCGGCCTGTACTTCGGTGCGCTGGCTTGGCGCGGCCTGCGCGACACCGGCAACCCGCGTCGCCACACCACCGCGCTGTTCTGGGCCGTGATCGCGCTGCTGCTGTTCGTCGCCGAACACATGCCCGTGCGCGTCGTCGGCGGCTGCGTGGTGCTGCTGGTGCTGATCGCCGGCTTCGGCGGCCTGCGCAGCGGTCGCTACGCGGAAAGCACGTCCGAGACGAAACGCAGCGATGCTGCACGCTTCGGCCATCGCCTCTTCCTCCCCGCCCTTCTGATCCCGGCGATCACCGTGATCGGCACCCTGTCGGCCAAGCACCTGCAGATCGACGGCACGCCGCTGTTCGACAGCGCCAACACCGCCACGCTGACCTCGCTGGCGGTCGCCTGCGTCATCGCCCTCATCGTCGCCTGCACGATGACCCGGCAATCGCCGGGCAGCGCCGTCGAACAATCACGCCGCCTCGTCGATGCCATCGGCTGGGCCGCGCTGCTGCCGCTGCTGCTGGCCACGCTGGGCAGCGTGTTCCAGGCGTCCGGCGTCGACGCGGCGGTCTCCGGCGTGGTGCGCGCGATCGTGCCCACCGACAACACCTTCCTGATCGTGGTCGCCTACGGCCTGGGCATGGCGCTGTTCACGATCATCATGGGCAATGCGTTCGCGGCCTTCCCGGTGATGACCGGCGGCATCGCCCTGCCCTTGCTGGTGCAACTGCACGGCGCCGATGCGGCATCGCTGGCGGCGATCGGCATGCTCTCGGGCTACTGCGGCACGCTGATGACGCCGATGGCCGCCAACTTCAATCTCGTGCCGGCCGCACTGCTCGAACTGAAGGACCCGTACGGCGTGATCCGCGCGCAGTGGCGCACCGGTGCGCTGCTGCTGGTGTGCAACATCCTGCTGATGTACTTCATCGCCGTCCGGTGACGCCATGGCGAAACGCGACTCCCGCACCGTCCTGCTCACCGGTTTCGACCCGTTCGGCGGCGACACGATCAACCCGAGCTGGGAAGCCGTCTCGCGCCTGGACGGCGAGACCATCGCCGGTCGATGCGTGGCTGCGGAACAGTTGCCGACGACCTTCGCCGGGGCACCCAGGGCACTGCGCGCCGCATTGCGCAGGCATGCGCCGGAACTCGTGCTCTGCATCGGTCAGGCCGGCGGTCGCGCGGCGCTGTCGCTGGAGCGCGTGGCGATCAACGTCAACGATGCGCGCATTCTGGACAACGCCGGCGCGCAGCCCGTCGACACACCGGTCGTGGCGCGCGGGCCGGCCGCCTACTTCACGACCCTGCCGATCAAGGCCATGCATGCGGACCTGCGCGCGGCCGGCATTCCCGCCGAGATCTCGCAGACTGCCGGCACCTTCGTCTGCAACCAGGTGTTCTACGTGCTGATGCACGCGCTTGCGGGCACCCGGGTGCGGGGCGGCTTCCTGCACATCCCGTATCTGCCGCAGCAGGTCGCGACCATGCCGGGGGCGCCCTCGCTCGATCTGGACACGGTCGTCGCCGGCCTGCGGATCAGCATCGACACCGCGCTGCGCACGCGCAGGGACCTGCGGATCGGCGCCGGTGCGACGCATTGACTCGCCCCCCGCCTGAATCCCGGCGTTCGATCGGCGTCACTCCCCTGCACGCAGTCGGTGGCCGTGAAGACGCGACGCGGTACGCCGTCGATCCGCATTCCGGAAGCCACGACGACGACCGCGCGAACAGCCTCGCGGCCTGCACGATCTCCCATGGGCGCGAACGCCACCGCGAAGGGCGCGCATGGCGCCTTGCAGATGCCGCAGGCGGCCGAGTCCCCTACTGCTGTCGCAGCGCCTCGATCGGGTCGAGCTTCGCGGCCTTGCTCGCGGGGTAGTAGCCGAAGAACAGGCCGGTGGCGATCGAGAAGCCGGCGGCGAGGCCGATGACCTGGCTGTTCAGCGCGACCGGCAGTGCGCCGATCTTGCTCACCGCCAGCGCGCCGACCACGCCGATCGCGATGCCGATGATGCCGCCGATCAGCGAGATCAGCATGGCTTCGGCGAGGAACTGCCGGCGGATGTCGCGCGGGCCCGCGCCCACGGCCATGCGCAGGCCGATCTCTCGGATGCGTTCGGTCACCGACACCAGCATGATGTTCATGATGCCGATGCCGCCGACGATCAGCGAAATGCCGGCGACCGCGCCCAGCAGCCACGACATCAGCTTGGTCGTCTGCGTGCGCGTGGCGACGATCTCGGCGAGGTTGCGCACGTTGAAGTCGTCCTCGGCGCCGGGCTGGATCTTGTGCCGCTGGCGCAGCAGGGCTTCGATCTCCGCCTGCGTGGTCGACAGCGCATCCGGATCGGCGACGCCGACGGAAATCTGCTGCACGGATCCGGCAGAGAGGAAGCTGTTGGTATTCATGCGGCGGCGCGCGGTCTCCAGGGGGATCACCACCAGATCGTCCTGGTCCTGGCCGAAACCGCCCTGCCCCTTCGACTTCAGCGTGCCGACCACGGTGAACGGCACGCGGCCGATGCGGATGGTCTGGCCGACCGCCTCTTCCTCGCCGAACAGCTCGCGGCGCACGGTCTCGCCGATGATCACGGACTTGCCGCCACCGTAGTCGCCGGACTCGAAGCCCGGGCCGCTGGCGATCTCCCAGCCATTGATCGCGAACCAGTCCGGCTCGACACCCTGCCAGTTGGTCGACCAGTTGTTCTCGGCATAGATCACCTGCGAGCCGCCACGCAGCAGCGAACTGACGTACTGCACGCCGGGCACTTCGCGACGGATGGCGTCGGCGTCTTCTTCGGTGAGCGTGAAGAAGTTGCCGCTGCCGGTACGCACGCCGCCGAAGCCTCGGCCGGCGCCGGGGTTGATGTCGAGGCGCTGCGAGCCGAGGCCGGAGACGATCTTCTCGATCTCGGCCTGCGTGCCCTGGCCGACCGACACCATCACGATCACGGCGGCGATGCCGATGATCACGCCCAGCGAAGTCAGCGCGCTGCGCAACCAGTTGCCGCGCAGCGCGTGCACGGCGGTGCGCAGCACTTCGAGCAGGGTCATGCCGCCTGCCTGCGGCGCGTGCGCGGGGCTCATGCCTTCGCCTCCGCGTGCGCCGGACCGACCTGCGGATCGCTGTCGTGCAGCTCGCCGTCGCGCATCACGCAGGTGCGGTTCGCGTGCGCGGCGACTTCGGCGTCGTGGGTGATGAGGATGATCGTGTGGCCTTCGCTGCGCAGGCGCTCGAACAGGGCGAGGATCTCCTGCCCGGTGCGCGAATCGAGCGCGCCGGTGGGCTCGTCGGCCATGATGATCGGCGGCTGGTGGATCAGCGCGCGCGCGATCGCCACGCGCTGCTGCTGGCCACCGGACAACTCGCTGGGCTTGTGGTGCATGCGCTCGCCCAGGCCGACCGCCGCCAGCGCCTCGGAGGCGCGGCGGCGACGCTCGGCGACCGGGACGCGCGCATAGCCCAGCGGCATCGCCACGTTGTCCAGCGCGCTCATCCGCGCCAGCAGGTTGAAGCCCTGGAACACGAAACCGATCTTGTCGCGGCGCAGGACCGCGCGCTCCTCGGCGTCCAGCGTGGCCACGTCGACGCCATCGCAGAGGTAGGTGCCGGCGCTGGGCGTGTCGAGGCAGCCGATCAGGTTCATCAGTGTGGACTTGCCCGAGCCCGACGGCCCCATGATCGCGACGAACTCGCCGTGCTCGATGCGCAGGTCCACGCCCTTGAGGGCGGCGACCTCGGCCTCGGTGCCCTGCGAATAGATCTTGCTGAGGGCACGCGTTTCGATCACCGGATGCGCGGCCGGGCGCATGGCCGGATTGGCGACGACTGCACTCACTTGGCCGGCTCCGCTACCTGCACGCCCACGATCACCTGGTCGCCGGCCTTCAGGTCGCCGATGATCTCGGTGCTGCTGCCGTCGGAGGCGCCGACACGCACCAGCACCGGCTTGGGCTTGCCATCGGCGAGCACGTAGACCGGGGCGCGACGCGCGCCCACCAGTTCGTTCACCGCACGCTCCCACTGCTCGCGCTGGTCATCGCGCAGGGTCGCACGGAACTCGCCGAACTGCTGGTTGAAGCGTTCGAGCATGCGCTGGCGCATCGCGCCGCTGGCGTTGCCGGCGCCTCGGTTGCCGCCGCCCGACTGCGAACCACCCGGCCCCCGGCCGAACAGGTTCGGTGCATTGCCGCCCTGCGGCGGCGCGGCGGTGCGCGCGGCGATGCGTTCGCGCATCTTCGCCAGCGCAGCGTCGAACGCGGCCTGCTGGTTCGCATCGAGCTTCAGCGTCGCGGCGATCTTCGGCAGTTCGTCGCTCATGCCGCCGCCGCGCTGCGCGCCCTGCTGCTCGGCCGCGGCCTCGTCGACCGGCGGCTTGAAGCGCATCGCCGCGTTCGGCACCTTCAGCACGTTGTCGCGACGGCTGACTTCGATCTCGGCGTTAGCGGTCATGCCAGGCAGCAGCGTCTGGTCGCTGTTGTCGACCGAGACCACGACGGGATAGGTGATGACGTTGCTCGTGTTGGTGGACGACAGCCGCACCTGGCGCACCTCGCCCCTGAAGCGGCGGTCCGGGAAGGCATCGACGGTGAAGCTGACGGCCTGTGCGGGCTTGACCTGACCGATGTCGGATTCGTCCACGGCGAGGACGATCTCCATCTGCGACAGGTCCTCGGCGATCTTGAACAGCACCGGCGCCTGCAGGCTGGCGGCGACGGTCTGGCCAGGCTCGACCGAACGCGCCAGCACCACGCCGTTCACCGGCGAACGGATCACGGTGCGGGCAAGGTTGAGGTGGGCGTTCTGCGCCGATGCGGTCTGCTGGCGGATCTGCGCCTCGGCCGAGGCGACCTGGGCGCGGGCCTGGTCGCGGGCCGCCAGGGCCTGGTCGAGGTCGCCGCGCGCGATGAGCTTCTGCGCGACGAGTTCGACCTTGCGGCCGTAATCGAGCTCGGCGTTGCGCAGGTTCGCGCGCGCGGTCTGCAGGCTGGCGCGGGCATTGGCGATGGCCGCATTGCCCTGTTCGATCTGGGCCTCGAAGGTGTCGGGGTCGATGCGGGCGATGACCTGGCCCTTCTCGACCCGGTCGTTGAAGTCGACCAGCACCTCGGTGACCTTGCCGGATACCTCGCTGCCCACGTCGACCGTGGACAGCGCGCTGAGGTTGCCGGTGGCCGAGATCGCGACGCGGATGTCGCCCTGCTCGACCGCGGCGGTGCGGAATTTCTGCGCCTCGTCGCCTCCCCGGCCCTTCCAGTACCACCCGGCGGCGGCGAGAGCGACGACGACGGGGACGATGATCAGGGCAAGCGGGCGTTTGCGTTGTGCGGGCATGGGCGGCTGGAGTCTGCGGACGCGGATCGAGTGGTCGGGAACGCACCGGGGCGCCAGAGGTTGACCGGGCATGCGCGCGCCGGGTTCCCGGCAAGGCGGGTTGCGACGGCATCCGCACGGCCGGTATTGGCGGTCCGGACACGGCCGCGCATCATCGCACGATCAACCGCCGCTCCGCCGTACCGCCAAACCCCGCAACGCACCTCCGAAGAGCCCCCATGTCCCTGCCCCTCGACCGCCTCCTGCCCATCGTCCTGCTGCTGTGCTCGAACATCTTCATGACCTTCGCCTGGTACGGACACCTGAAATACAAGTCCTCGCCGCTGCCGGTCGCCATCGCGGCCAGCTGGGGCATCGCCCTGTTCGAGTACATGCTGATGGTGCCCGCCAACCGCTGGGGCAGTGCGTATTACTCGGCGCCGCAGCTCAAGGGCATGCAGGAGGTGATCACCCTGCTGGTGTTCGCCGGGTTCTCGGCGTGGTTCCTCGACCAGCCGCTGAAGTGGAACCACTGGGCCGGGTTCGCCCTGATCGTGGTCGCCGCGTGGCTGATCTTCCTCGAATGACCGCGCGCTTGTAGCGCGGAGCGAAGCTCCGCTCATGCTTTCAATCTTTGTAGGAGGGCCTTCAGGCCCGAGCTTTCGAATGGAGTTGGCAAGAGCGTGAAAAGCTCGGGCCTGAAGGCCCTCCTACATGGGCCGTGACGCAAACGGAGCGAGCTCCGCCCCACAACATGCAGGTCAGAACGGAATCCGCCCGATCAGGATGTCTTTGAACATCACCCAGTCCCCGACGAACGAATAGAACGGATGCTTGAACGTCGCGGGCCGGTTCTTCTCGAAGAAGAAATGTCCGACCCAGGCGAAGGCGTAGCCGCTGACCAGCGCGCCGAGCAGCCACCACGGGTTCTGCTGGGCGATGGCGGCGGCGATCAGGCCCAGCGCCACGCAACTGCCGACGAAGTGCAGGCGCCGGCAGACGGTGTTGCGGTGTTCGCCGAGATAGAAGGGATAGAACTCGCGGAAGCTGGCGAAGCGTTCGCTCATGTCGACTCCTGCTGTTTGGCCCGGTCCCAGTAGCGATCCTGCGCGTCCAGCGGCAGGTCGGCAAGACGCACGCCATCGGCGGCGGCCATGGCTTCCATGGCGCGGAAGCGACGCTCGAACTTGTGGTTGGCGCGACGCAGGGCCGCGCCCGGGTCGACCTTCGCATGGCGGGCCAGGTTCGCGGCCACGAACAGCAGGTCGCCCAGTTCCTCCTCCAGCCGGTCCTGCACCGCAGGGTCGCCCGGCGCGGCGGCGCGGGCCTCGAACTCCACCCGCACTTCCTCCAGCTCTTCCTTCAGCTTGTCGATCACCGGCGCCGTCCCCGGCCAGTCGAACCCGACCGTGGCCGCCTTCTTCTGCAGTTTCACCGCGCGCTGCCACTCCGGCAGGCCCCGGGCGATGCCGGCCAGCGCCGAGGCATCGGCATCCGCGCCGAGCTTCGCCAGGCGCTCCTTCTTCTTTTCCGCGTCCCACATCGCGTTCAGCGCGTCGCTGTCGGCGATGCTCATCCCCGCGAACACATGCGGATGCCGGCGCTCCATCTTGTCGCTGATCGCAGCGACCACGTCGCCGAACGCGAACGCGCCCTGCTCCTCGGCCATGCGCGCGTGGAACACCACCTGGAACAGCAGGTCGCCCAGTTCGTCCTTCAGGTCGTCGAGGTCGTTGCGGTCGATGGCATCGGCGACTTCATAGGCCTCCTCCACCGTGTACGGCGCGATGGTGGCGAAGCTCTGCTTCAGGTCCCACGGGCAGCCGCCCTGCGGATCGCGCAGGCGAGCCATGATCACGAGGAGGCGGTGGATGTCGGTGGGGTCGGTCATGGCGATGTCGATGACTGGATCAGTCGCACCACGTCTGCCACGGCATATGCACATCCCCCAGCGCCACGAAATCCCCGTTGAGCAGGGTGTCGCGCTGGTTGTAGCGGAACGGCCGGCCCTGCGGATCGAGCACGCGGCCACCGGCGGCTTCGAGGATGGCCTGGCCGGCGGCGGTGTCCCACTCGCTGGTCGGGCCGAAGCGCGGATAGATGTCGATCGCGCCTTCGGCGATGCGGCAGAACTTGAGCGAGGAACCGACGGTGACGTCCTCCAGCTCGCCCAAGTCGGCGGCCATGCGCGCCATGAAGGCCTCGGTGCGCGAATCGCGATGCGAACGGCTGGCGGCGACGCGGATCGGCGCCACGGCCGGGGTGCGCACTTCCATCGCGGTTTCGCCGCCATCGGCGCGACGATAGGCGCCATGCGCGAGATCGCCCCACCACAGCACGCCAGGCACCGGCGCCTGGATCACGCCGAACACGGCCACGCCGTCCTCGACCAGGGCGATGTTCACGGTGAACTCGCCGTTGCGCTTGACGAACTCGCGGGTGCCGTCCAGCGGATCGACCAGCCAGAACCGCGTCCAGGCACGTCGCTCAGCGACGGGCAGCTCGGCGGACTCCTCCGAGAGCACCGGGATGTCCGGCGTCAGCCGCGCCAGGCCGTCGACGATGCAGTGGTGCGAGGCCAGGTCGGCGGCGGTCAGCGGGCTGTCGTCGCCCTTGCGCTCGACATCGAAGGGGTGTTCGTAGACCGCCAGGATCTCGGCAGCGGCGGCATTGGCGATGGCGATCACGCCTTCGCGGATCGACTCATCGAGCAGCATGGGCATCGGGTGCGTGTCCTCTGGAAAGCAGTTCCCTGACGAGGAAGAGCGCCGCGATCGAGCGCCCTTCCGAGAAATCTTCGGCGAACATCAGCTCGTGCAGCGCATCGAGGCGCCAGGGCACGACGTCGAGCGGCTCGGGCTCGTCGCCCGGCAGGCGCTCCTCGTACAGATCGCGGGCCAGCACCAGCACGGTCTCGTGGCCCATGTAGGTCGGCGCCAGGCTCAGGCGGCGCAGCACGGTGAGCGAACGTGCGCCGTAGCCGGCTTCTTCCTTCAGTTCGCGGTTCGCGGCCTGCTCGGGCGTCTCGCCGTCGTCGATCCGGCCCTTGACCAGCCCCAGCTCGTAGCGGTGGGTGCCTGCCGCGTATTCGCGGATCAGCAGCGCGGTGTGGTCATCGAGCATCGGCACCACGATCACCGCGCCGTTGCCCACCGGCGCGACGCGGTGGTAGCGGCGGCGCTCGCCGTTGGAGAACTCCAGGTCCAGTTCCTCGACCACCCGGTCGCCGTCGGCCTGGCGGCGCGTGACCTGGTGGACGATCGGCAGGGGCCGGCTCATGCGGCCACCGGGCGGGCGGCGGGACGGGCGATAATGTGGGGATGACGAGGCATCCCAAGATCATAAACGACCACGACGCCGACCACTGGCGCGCGCGCGATCTCGACGTGCTCTGGCACCCCTGCACCCAGATGCGCGAACACCCCCACGCCCTGCCCCTGCTGCCGGTGGCGTACGGCGAAGGCGCCTGGCTGGTCGGCCATGACGGCCGTCGGACCCTGGACGCGGTCAGCAGCTGGTGGACGAACATCCACGGCCACGCCGAACCGCGCATCGCCGAGGCCATCGGCCGCCAGGCGCGCACGCTGGAGCAGGTCATCCTGGCCGGGTTCTCGCACGCCCCAGCCGTCGAACTGGCCGAACGCCTGCTCGCCGTGGCCCCGCGCCAGCCGGGTCGCGCACCGCTGGCCAAGGTCTTCTATGCCGACAACGGCTCGGCCGGCGTCGAAGTGGCGCTGAAGATGGCCTTCCACTGGTACCGCAACCGCGGTGACGAGCCGAATCGCACCAAGTTCGTCGCTCTGACCAACAGCTACCACGGCGAGACCGTCGGCGCGCTGTCGGTCGGCGACATCCCGCTGTACCGCCGCGTCTACGCGCCGCTGCTGCTGGACGTGCTGTTCGCGCCCTCGCCCGACGCCTTCGGCGCGCGCACGCCGGCCCAGGCCGCGCAGTGCGCCGAGGACGCCGCCGACGCCCTCGCCCGGCTGCTCGACGAACACCCGGGCGAGGTCTGCGCGCTGATCCTCGAACCGCGCCTGCAGTGCGCCGGCGGCATGCGGATGCACGATCCCGTCTACCTCAAGCGTGTCCGCGACCTGTGCGACGTGCACGGCGTGTTCCTGATCGCCGACGAGATCGCCACCGGCTTCGGCCGCACCGGCACGCTGTTCGCCTTCGAGCAGGCAGGGGTGATGCCCGACCTGATGTGCGTGTCGAAGGGCCTCACCGGCGGCTTCCTGCCGCTGGCTGCGGTGCTGACGACGCAGCAGATCTACGAGGGCTTCCTCGACGATTCGCGCGAACGCGCCTTCCTGCATTCGCACAGCTACAGCGGCAACCCGCTGGCCTGCGCCGCCGCGCTGGCCTCGCTGGACATCCTCGAAGGCGACGACGTGATCGCGCGCAACCGCGTCACCGCGAACAAGATGGGCGAACTCGCATCCTCGTTCGCGGCGAACCCGCTGGTCGCCGAAGTGCGCCAGGCGGGGATGGTCGTCGCGATCGAGCTGCATCCCGAGCCGGAGAACCGCGACGACGGCCACGCGGTCGAGATCGCCGGGCGTCGCGGCCTGCGCATGTACCGCACCGCGCTCGACCACGGCGTGCTGCTGCGCCCGCTCGGCGACGTGCTGTACTGGATGCCGCCCTACTGCGTCGACGACGCGCAGCTCGCGCAGATCGCCGATGCCACGCATGCATGTCTTCAGGAGGCTGCCCGATGCGCCTGACCCGAGTCTTCGTCGACCAGCCGCTCGCGCCCGGCGCGCGCGTGACCCTGCCCGAGAGCGCTGCCACGCACCTTGTGCGCGTGCTGCGCCTGCGCGAAGGCGAGGCCTGCGTGCTGTTCAACGGCGACGGCCACGACTACGACGCCACGCTGGCGACCGTGACCAAGCGCGGCGTCGATGCCGAAGTCGGCGGCGTACGCGCGATCGACAACGAATCGCCGCTGCGCCTCGTGCTGCTGCAGGGCATCGCCCGTGGCGAGAAGATGGACCTGATCCTGCAGAAGGCCACGGAGCTGGGCGTGTCGGCCATCGCACCGGTATTCGCCGATCGCACCGAGGTCCGGCTCGACGGCGAGCGTCTCGACAAGCGCATGGCGCACTGGCGCAGCGTCGTGACCTCGGCCTGCGAACAGAGCGGCCGCGCGCGCATTCCCGAGCTGCTGCCGGCGCGTGGGCTGGGCGAAGCCGCTGCGGCGCTGGAGGCCGGTGCGCTCAAGCTCACCCTCGATCCGCAGGGCGAGCATCGCTTCGAGACCCTGGCTAAGCCCGCAGGCGCGGTGGTGATCGGCATCGGTCCCGAAGGCGGCTGGTCCGCGAAGGATCGCGAACTGCTCGCGCAGCACGGCTTCACCGGCCTGCGCCTCGGCCCGCGCGTGCTGCGCACCGAAACCGCCGGCCTCGCCGCCATCGCCGCGATGCAGGCGCGGTTCGGGGATCTCTGACGCATCGCCCGAACGCGGATGCATCGCCTGTAGAGCGGAGCTTGCTCCGCTCATGCTTTTCCCGGAAGAAGCGAGGAAGAAGCGAGCGGAGCAAGCTCCGCTCTACAAGAACCGTGGGTCGCGGACAACAGCATTCCGCGTGGGAAACGCTCCGCCTGCTAGCATCGCGACATCGCATGCCCCCAGGACGACGCCCGCCATGCCCGTGACCACCCGACGCGCCACACTGGACGACCTCGACGCGCTGGCGCCGCTGTTCGCCGACTACCGCACGTTCTATTCGATGACGCCCGACCACGACACCGCGCGGCGCTTCCTGCACGAACGCCTGTCGCGCGGCGAATCGGTGGTCTTCCTCGCCGAACTCGATGGCAGGCCCGCCGGCTTCACCCAGCTCTACCCGATGTTCTCCTCGGTGCGCGCGCAGCGCACCTTCATCCTCAACGACCTGTTCGTCGCCACGCACGCGCGCCGCAACGGCGTGGCGCAGGCACTGCTCTCGGCGGCGGCGAACTTCGGCCGCGAGGCCGGCGCGATCCGCCTCGAACTGGAGACCATGCCCGACAACCACGCCGCGCAGGCGCTGTATCGCGCGGAAGGCTGGGTGCAGTACGACGAGACCCTGCGCTTCCAGCTGCCACTCGCGCAGACCTGGAGCGACGACGCATGAGCCACGCAGCGCATGCCGGCAGCTGCCTCTGCGGCAGCGTCCGCTACCGCGTCGAGGGCGGCTTCCAGCGGGTCACGCACTGCCACTGTTCGATGTGCCGCAAGAGCCACGGCGCCGCGTTCGCGACCTACGCCACGGTGTCGACGTTGCAACTGTCCATCGAAGACGAAAGCGGTGCGCTGACGTGGTATTGCTCCTCGCCCACCGCCGAGCGCGGCTTCTGCACCGGCTGCGGCGCCTCGCTGTTCTGGCGCGACGAGGCCCGCGAACCCGGCCTGGTCGCGTTCTCGCTGGGGACGGTGGATACGCCGATCGGCCAGATCGAGATCCGGGATATCTTTGTGGAGTCGCGGGCGGATTGGCATCCCATGCCCATTGAATGAAGAGTGAAACGCATGCCTGTTCTCGTTTGGGATCCGATTGAAATGATGCGGCTGCTCGGTATTCCGACCGTCGAGGAAGATGGCATTTGGCATCAGTTCTGCATCGAACAGCATTCACTTCGCCTGCAGGTCACAATATGGACGTACGACAGAGATATCGAACTTCTGCTCTGGTCCACGCCGCTACCTGATCCCGTCCTGCGCTACACGCTGCTGGGCAGCCCGGGGCTGCGCATCATTTCCGACAAGCGAGGCGAATTCATCGAATTTGCTGCAGCAAACACGTTCACTGGCAGATACGACGGCGTTTCCGTCATCCCGTACGGACTCCGACTCTGGGTCGAACCACAAATCCGCATCGAACCTTTTTCATATCCTGCCTGATCGAGGGCACAACACCCCATGACCGCCCAATCCAACCTCATCCCCCTGTCCCTCTGCGTCCTCACCGTGTCGGACACCCGCACGCTGGCGGAGGACAGTTCCGGTGGCTATCTCGCCGAGGCGCTGGTCGAGGCGGGCCATCGACTGCATGAGCGCGCGCTGCTGCCGGACGACCGCTACCGGCTGCGGGCGCAGGTGTCGATCTGGATCGCGGATCCGGCGGTCGACGGCATCCTGGTGACCGGGGGGACCGGCTTCACCGGCCGCGACTCGACACCAGAGGCCCTGCTGCCGCTGCTGGACAAGGAGATGCCCGGCTTCGGCGAGCTGTTCCGGGCGATCAGCTACGAGGAGATCGGCACCTCGACCCTGCAGTCGCGGGCGTTCGCAGGGCTGGCCAACGGCACCTTCCTGTTCGCCCTGCCCGGCTCCACCTCGGCCTGCCGCACCGCCTGGGAGAAGATCGTCCGCGCCCAGCTCGACGCGCGCACGAAACCGTGCAACCTTGCCACCCTGCGGCCCCGCCTCAAGGAGTAAGCCATGCCGATCGGCAACACCCTGCGCCTGCTGACCAAGGCCACCGGCCTGTCGGTCACCGACCTCGCCACCGCCATCCCGCGCGCCGGCGCCAGCACCGTCAGCGCCTGGCTGAAGGACGAGAAGATGCCCGGCCGCGACCAGATCGACGCCCTCGCCCGCACCTTCGGCGTCCCCGCCGGCGCACTGCTGGCCGAAGTCGCCAGCACCCTCGACCCCACCCGCACCAAGGGCGAACACGCGCTGCTCGCCGCCTACCGCGCGCTCAATACCAAACAGCAGGGCGCGCTGCTGGAAGTCGCGAAGAGCATGGCCGCCGGTGCGCGGCCGGAAGAAGCGCCGGCGAAGCCTGCGCGCAAGCGGGCGGCGAGCAAACGCACGAAGCGCAGCTGAAAATCCCTGTCATCCCGACACTCGCGAAAGCGAGTGGAGGGACCTTCTTTCATCGCCATCGCGGGTTCAAACGCAAAAGCAGATTCCTCCACTCGCTTTCGCGAGTGTCGGGATGACAGTAGAACTGCCCATCATCGGAATCACCCCATGACCAAACCCGAAAAGCTCAAGCGCAAGGACTACGAGGAACGCCTGGAACCGCTGCAGCGCGAGCTGGCGTCGATGGCTCGCTGGGCTGCGCACACGAACCAGCGCATCCTCGTCGTCATCGAGGGCCGCGACACCGCCGGCAAGGGTGGCGTGATCGATGCGATCACCGCGCACATCAACCCGCGCCAGTGCCGTACCGTCGCCCTGCCGAAGCCGAGCGAGCGCGAGCGCAGCCAGTGGTATTTCCAGCGCTACGTGCCGCACCTGCCCGCCGCCGGCGAGATCGTGCTGTTCGACCGCAGCTGGTACAACCGCGCCGGCGTCGAGAAGGTCATGGGCTTCGCCGACGACAGGCAGGTGAAGGCGTTCCTGAAGCAGGCGCCGGTGTTCGAGAAGATGCTGGTCGACGACGGCATCCTGCTGTTCAAGTACTGGCTGTGCTGCGACCAGGACGAGCAGGAAAAACGCTTCGCCGAACGCCGCGAAGACCCGCTCAAGGGCTGGAAGCTGTCGCCGATCGACATCGAGGCCCGCGCGAAGTATGACGAGTACACGAAGGCGCGTGAGGCCATGCTCAAGGCCACGCACACCGACTACGCGCCCTGGACGCTCGTCGATTTCAACGACCAGAAGCGCGGCCGGCTCACGATGATCCGCGACCTGCTCGACCGCCTGCCCGACACGCAGGTCAAGCCGGAACCGGTGGAGTTCCCGCCGCTGCCCGGAAAGCCGAAGCAGGAACGCTATTCGGTGGTGAAGCCGCTGCCGGTTGTCGAATGAACCCGAATGCGACAGCGGCGATCCCGACCCTGACGTGGTTGCGGATCGTCGAATACGCTAGCTTCCATGATGTGCCGCGCTCGATGCTCGTGCTGGATCGCGAGATGGCCTTCTGGATTTTCGACAGCGGCTTCGACGATGCCATCGACGACTATTCCGAGCAGTTGAAGGTCTACCGCATCGGTCACGATGCCGCTGCCGCCCGCGATGCGTTTCGCGTGCGGGATGCCGACGGAAACATCCAGGGATTCGAACCACTCGAGACCATCGCCCTGAACCGGTTCGAATTCGACGAAACGCGCCGGAATGCCATCTTCATCCACAAGGGACTGGCCTATCCGAAACGCACGCCGAGTCGATTCGACCTGCCTTGAGGCGCGGGGTCGTCGACCCGCGCCTCTATGGCTCACACCGCCCGGAACACCAGCGTCGCGTTGGTGCCACCGAAGCCGAAGCTGTTCGACATCACCGTGCGCAGCGGCGCATCACGCGTTTCGCGCAGCACCGGGTAGCCTTCGACGCGCGGATCGAGCGTCTCGATGTTCGCCGAGCCGGCCATGAAACCGTCGCGCAGCATCAGCAGGCTGTAGATCGCCTCATGCACGCTGGCGGCGCCGAGCGAATGGCCGGTGAGCGCCTTGGTCGAGGAGAACGGCGGAATCGCATCCGCCGCGCCGCCGAAGGCCTCGCGCACCGCTTCTATCTCGATGATGTCGCCCAGCGGCGTCGAGGTGCCGTGCGTGTTGAGGTAGTCGATCGTGCCGACCGGCTCGCCGCCGCCTGGGAAACCCTGCATCGCCATGCGCATGCAGCGCACCGCGCCCTCGCCGCTGGGCGCGACCATGTCGGCGCCGTCGGAGGTCACGCCGTAGCCGACCAGTTCGGCGTGGATGCGCGCGCCGCGCGCCTTCGCGTGTTCGTACTCCTCCAGCACCAGGATGCCGCCGCCGGCACCGATGACGAAACCGTCGCGATCGGCGTCGTAGGGGCGCGAGGCACGCTGCGGCGTGTCGTTGAAATGGCTGGAGAGCGCGCCCATCGCGTCGAACTGCACCGACAGGCCCCAATGCAGCTCTTCGCCGCCACCGGCCATGACGATGTCCTGTGCGCCGTGGCGGATCAGGTCGGCGGCGGCGCCGATGCAGTGCGCGGAGGTCGCGCAGGCGGCGGCGATGGTGTAGCTCACGCCCTGGATGCCGAAGGCGGTGGCCAGCGATGCGGAGACGGTCGAGGCCATCGTGCGCGGCACCATGAAGGCGCCGACCTTGCGCGCGCCCTTGTTGCGCATCAGGTCGCCCGTCTCGATCTGCCAGTGCGCCGAGGCACCGCCGGAACCGGCGATCACGCCGGTGCGCGGGTTGCGCACCTGCGCCTCGTCGAGGCCAGCATCGGCGATGGCGTCGCGCATCGCGATGTACGCGTATGCGGCGGCGTCGCCCATGAATCGCTTGAGCTTGCGATCGATCTGCGCATCGAGGTCGATCTTCGGCACGCCCGCGACCTGGCTGCGGAAGCCCTTCTCGGCATACTCGGCGACGGATTCGATGCCGCTGGCGCCATTGCGCAGCGCGGCGGACACGGTGTCGGCATCGTTGCCGATCGGGGAGACGAGGCCGTAGCCGGTGACGACGACGCGACGCATCAGAAGCCCTCCACCGACTGGAACAGGCCCACGCGCAGGCCCTCGGCTTCGTAGATCAGGCGATCATCGACGTAGGTGCGGCCATCGGCGATGACCAGCGCGAGCTTGCCGCGCATGACGCGGCGCACGTCGATCTCGTAGCGCACCACCTTCGCGGTGGGCAGCACCTGGCCGGTGAACTTGACGTTGCCGACACCGAGCGCGCGGCCGCGACCGGGTTCGCCCAGCCACGGCAGGTAGAAGCCCGCGAGTTGCCACATCGCGTCGAGGCCCAGGCAACCGGGCATGACCGGATCGCCTTCGAAATGGCACGCGAAGAACCAGAGGTCCGGGCGGATGTCCAGTTCCGCCACCAGCAGTCCCTTGCCGTGCGAGCCCCCCTTCTCGTCGATGAGGGTGATGCGGTCGAACATCAGCATCGGCGGCGCGGGAAGGCGCGCATTGCCGGGGCCGAACACGGTGCCTTGCGAGCAGGCGATGAGTTGCGCGTAATCGAACGAAGCGGGCTGCTGCATGTGCGGAGAGCAAGTGGACAGAACTTGCCATTATCGCCATTTTCGCGACGCGGACGGCGCGTCAAACCCCTGTTTTTCCAGCATCCGCATGCGTATGGACGAATGCATTCATGCTGCGCATCAACCTACGCATGCGTATGCATGCACTGTACGCACAAGTATGCATGCGCATGCTGTCGCCAGCGTTCAGCCTTTCGCATCGAGCGCGCGTCGATAGCCCTGGAACAACTGCAACAACCACGGCTTCTGCGCGAGCACCAGGCTCACGCCGATGCGTTCCTTCGGCGACAGCGTGGCATCGCGCACCAGCAGCGCATCGAATTCCTTCACGACTTCTTCGAGGCGCTGGCGCATCTGGCGCACGCCGTCCACGCTCAGGCTGCCGCTGAGCAGGAACAGGCCATCCTGCTCGCCGTCGAACGCGTCGGCGAAATAATCGCCGAGCAGCTTCTCGCGGAAGTAGCGCTCCATCGGCCCGCCGCGACGCCAGCGGAAATTGCGCGCGGTGAGCGGACGCGCGCGGTTGCCCGGCTGCAGCTCGATGATGCCCAGGCGGTCGAGCTTGACCAGCAGGCCGGTCCACTGCGGCTCGGTGAACGAGAACTGGGCGAGCACGTCGCTCTGCTTCCAGCGGTTCAGACTCAGGAACAGCGCCAGCAACAGCGCCGGATCGGAGACCAGCGCGCGCTCCTGGGCCTCGCTCAGCTCGGCCATGCTGTCCTTGCCGCGCACGGACTCGGCGGCGATCTCGGCCAGGCCGATGTCCAGGACGTCGCAGATCTGCTCCAGGCGCTGCAGGCTCATCGCGCGCAGCGAGAACATGCGCTTGACCGCCGCCTCGCTCATCTTGAGCCGGGCGGCCAGCTCGCGATAGGTCATGCCCTGCCCGCGCAGCAGGCGCTTGAGGGCGTCGATCAGGTCCACCGAAACGGCCATGGGTATCGCTTTCCAATACTTGTCAGCCCCACTGCTTACACCCGGTCGATTCCGTTTGCAATGGATCCGGGCCGCGGCTTTCCTCGGGCCACACCCTTCGTCCATCGAGCACATCCCTCATGTGGCCCACCGTCCGCCCGCCCCTGAGCCGCATTCCGTGGAAATACCGCCTGGCGTCCGCCGTCGTCGCCCTCGCCTGTCTGGCAATCCCGCCCGCCGACGCGCAGTCGAATACGTCCCGATATCACTCCGAGGCCAGCGTGGCCGTTTCGGCCGCAGTTCCGCTCGTGGTCCTCAGCGCCCTCGGCGAAGGCGCCAGTTTCGTCGTGACCGGACTCGCCGTCAGCGGCACGGTCGTGGCAGTGACGGTATCGGCCGCCACCGCCGGGGCCTCCTTCGTGGTCTACCTCTCGGTCGAGACGGTGAAGGCACTGGGCCTGTCCGCCGGGCATGCGCTCGAAGCAGTGGCTGTCTCCGGCGGCTGGCTGCTGATGGCATCGGGCGAGGCGATCTGCTTCATCGCCGACGAGGCCACGCGCACGCACATCCACTCGCGGGAGATCACCTCCCTGCCGCTCGCTTCGTGGGAGCACGCCTCGTGAGCGGTTACGACCCCGATGACGAACGCCGCAGCGCGCGCGTCGCCGCGAGCCTGATCGGCCTGATGCTGGTGGCGCTGATCGTGCTGATGAGCGTGGCCCCGGCCGCGAACGCAGGCACGCCCTGCGAAACGCGGACGATGACCCCGGCACGGATCGCCGACGCCGCGCGCACCGCGCGGATGGTCGTGGATGAACTGGACCGGCACGATGCGCCGGTCGCGCTGGTGTCGCGGGTCGGCACCGACCTCTCCAAGCACGGCCTGCGCTACAGCCACACCGGTTTCGCGGTGCGCGACCACGTCGACGGCCGCTGGACCGTGGTCCACCTGCTCAACGACTGCAGCAGCGATGGCTCCGGCCTGTACGCGCAGGGCCTGGTGAACTTCTTCGCCGACGACCTGATCCAGCAGGACGCACGCATCACCTGGCTCGAATCCGGCATCGCCGATCGGCTGGCCGCGCGGCTGGCCGACCTGCGCCACGATCCGCTGTACACGCCGCGCTACAACCTGATCGCGCGGCCAGGCAGCGCGCGCTACCAGAATTCCACGGCCTGGGTGCTGGAGCACATCGCGGCCTCGATCCCGGAACGCCATGCGACAGACGATCGCGCGCAGGCCTACCTGCTCGCCACCGCGCACGGCTTCCGGCCCGACATCATCCGCATCCCCTACACGAAACGGGTCATGGGCGGCCTGTTCGGCGGTGCGCATCTGGTCTTCACCGACCACGGCGTCGGCACGCGCCTGGCTGGCGACTATCCGGTGGTCACCGTGCGCGCGATCCTGCGCTGGCTGGACGAATCGGACTTCGCCACGCGCGAAACGGAATGGCGGCGGGGCCGGCGGATGCAGAGGCCCGGACCCGCCTGATCGTTCGCCTGCTGCGGACTTGGCCTGTCGTCCACCGCGCCGCCGCCCGATCCCCTCGCCAGGACGAAGGCTCGACCTCGGGAGCCTTCGTCGCAGCGACGGCCGGCAGCATGGACACGGCGGGCCAAGTCCGCAGCGGGTGGATCAATTCGACAGCGGAAAGAAGCGCGGTCGCGTCGGTCGCAGCACCAGCGCATCACCCACCGCAGGCAGTACCAATCCATCGTCGGCGACGTGCTCCCATTCGATCGGCCGACTGCCGCCACCCGCGGAGAGATCGACGGTGATGCGCTCCGCGCGGCGATGCACGCCGGAGACGCGCACGCGGATGCCCTCGCCGTCCTCGTCGTTGCGCACCGCCTGGTGCGGACGGAACATCGCCAGCGCATCGCCATCGGCGACGCCCGGCGCGTCCAGCACGCCGATCTCGTCTTCGGCCACGAACACGCCGGCCTGCACGCGCCCGCGGATCGCATTGCCGCGACCGATGAAGTCGAACACGTAGGCCGAGGCCGGATGCGCGTAGATCTCGTCCGGCGTGCCGACCTGCTCGATGCGTCCTTCGCGCAGCACGACCACGCGGTCGGCCAGTTCCAGCGCCTCTTCCTGGTCGTGGGTGACGAACACCGTGGTCTGCCCGGTCTGGTCGTGCAGTCGGCGCAGCCAGCGCCGCAACTCGACGCGCACCTTGGCGTCGAGCGCGCCGAAGGGTTCGTCGAGCAGCAGCACGCTCGGATCGATCGCCAGGGCGCGGGCCAGCGCGATGCGCTGCTTCTGCCCGCCGGACAGCTGTTCGGGATGGCGCCTGCCGTAGCCCGGCAGCTGGATCAGCTGCAGCAGCTCCTCGACGCGGCGCGCGATGGTCGCCTTGTCCGGCCGCTTCGCGCGCGGGCGGCTGCTCAGGCCGAAAGCGATGTTCTCGGCCACGGTCATGTGCCGGAACAGCGCGTAGTGCTGGAACACGAAGCCGACGTTGCGTTCGCGCAGGCTCAGCCGCGTGGCATCGCGGTCGCCGAAGCGCACTTCGCCGGCATCCGGCGACAGCAGGCCGGCGATGATCCGCAGCAGGGTGGTCTTGCCCGAGCCCGATGGGCCCAGCAGGGCGACGAGTTCGCCCGAGGCGATGTCGAGGTCGACGCCATCGAGCGCGGCGGTGCCGGGATACTGCTTGCGGAGATTGCGGAGGGTCAGGTGCATGTCAGTGGCCTCTTCTCAATGTTTCCTGTGCGACGACGCCAGCGCGTCGCCATGGCGGGATTCCAGCCAGAACTTCAGCACCAGGGTCACCAGCGCCATGCCCGAGAGCAGCGAGGCGGCGGCGAAGGCGGCGACGGTGTCGAATTCGTTGTAGAGGATCTCGATGTGCAGCGGCAGCGTATTGGTGAGCCCGCGGATATGGCCGGACACCACCGACACCGCGCCGAACTCGCCCATCGCGCGCGCCGTGCACAGCAGCACGCCGTAGAGCAGGCCCCACTTGATGTTCGGCAGGGTAATGCGGAAGAACAGTCGCCAGGCGCCGGCGCCGAGCGAACGCGCCGCCAGTTCCTCGTCGGCGCCCTGCTGCTGCATCAGCGGCAGCAGTTCGCGGACCACGAACGGGAAGGTGATGAACAGCGTGGCCAGCACGATGCCAGGACGCGCGAACAGGATCCTGATGTCGTGCTCGGCGAGCAGTTCCGCGAACCAGCCATGCGCGCCGAACAGCAGCACCAGACAGAGGCCGGCGACGACCGGCGACACCGCGAACGGCAGGTCGATCAGCGACAGCAGCACGCGCTTGCCCGGGAACTCGAAGCGCGCCAGCGCCCAGGCCATCAGCACGCCGCAGACCGCGTTCACCGGCACCGCGATCGACACCGTCAGCAGGGTCAGGCGCAGCGCGGCGAGCGCATCGGGTTCGCGCAGCGCCGCCCACCAAGCGCCGAAACCGTCGCCGAACGCCGACGCCAGCACGGTGAGCAGGGGCAGCACCACCAGCAGGAGCATGGCGAGTACGGCGAAGGCGATCAGGCCGACGCGTACCCAGGCCGGTTCGCGCAGGGGATCGTCGTGGACAGGCTCAGCGGACATCGTGGTCTCCCTTGCCCCGCCCGTGCGAAAACAGCGCGGGAATGGCGTTGACCGCGAGCAGGCAGACGAACGACGCGGCCAGCAGCAGCGCCGCCAGCGCGATCGCGCCGTTGTAGTCGTATTCCTCCAGGCGGATGGTGATGAGCAGCGGCGCGATCTCGGTCTTGTACGGCAGGTTGCCGGCGATGAAGATCACCGAGCCGTATTCGCCGAGCCCGCGCGCGAACGCCAGCGAGAAGCCGGTCAGCACGCCGGGCAGCACTTCCGGCAGCACCACGCGGCGCAGCGCGGTCCAGCGCGATGCGCCCAGCGAGGCGGCGGCTTCTTCCTGTTCGCGTCCCAGTGTCTCCAGCAGCGGCTGCACCGAGCGCACCGCGAACGGCAGGCCGATGAAGATCAGCGCGAGGGTGATGCCGACGCTGGTGTACGCGACCTTCAGGCCCAGCGGTTCGAGCCACTGGCCGATCCAGCCGTTGGCGGAGTAGATCGCGGTCAGGGCGATGCCGGCGACCGCCGTCGGCAATGCGAACGGCAGGTCGACCAGGGCATCGATCAGGCGCCGGCCCGGGAATCGGTAGCGCACCAGCACCCAGGCCACCAGCAGGCCGACGAGCGATGCGACGATCGCCGCTACCAGCGCCGCGCCGAAGCTCAACTGCAGCGCCGCCTGCACGCGCTCGTCACGGAGCGCGCGCAGCCAGCCATCGAGGCCCAGCCCTGCCGCGCGCACGCACAGGGCGAGCAGCGGCAGCAGCACGACCAGGCCCAGCCAGGCCATGCCGACACCGAGTCCCAGGCCGAAGCCGGGCAGCGGATGGCGCAGCCTGCGCATGGGGGTGAGGGGCAGCGCGGTGGGCGCGGTGGGCGCCCTGTCGCGCTGTACGGCGGTGGAAGTCATCGAGGCGTCTCCCTGCATGGGCGATGGCCGGGGCCCATGGCGTCAACGCCCGGACTGCTGGATGCGGTCGAAGAATCCGCCGTCGGCGAAATGCTGCGCCTGCGCCTTCTTCCAGCCGCCGAACGCGCTGTCGATGGTGACCAGCGCGACCGGCGGGAACTTCGCCAGTTCGGCGGCCGGCACCTTGTCCGGCTCGGACGGGCGGTAGAAGTGCTTCGCCGCCAGGCGCTGGCCTTCCGGGGTGTAGAGGAAGCGCAGGTAGGCTTCGGCGACCTTGCGGGTGCCGTTCTTGGCCACGTTCCTGTCGACCCAGGCGACCGGCGGCTCGGCCTTGATGCTCAGGCTGGGCACGACGATCTCGAACTTGCTGCGCGTGTCGCCTTCGTTGAGCGTGAGCAGGGCCTCGTTCTCCCAGGCGATCAGCACGTCGCCGATGCCGCGCTCGACGAAGGTGGTGGTGGAACCGCGCGCGCCGGTATCCAGCACGGGCACGTTCCTGAACAGGCGGGTGAGGAAATCGAGCACCTTCTCGCCGTCGCGATACTCCTTCGACGCCCACGCCCAGGCCGCGAGGTAGTTCCAGCGCGCGCCGCCGGAGGTCTTCGGATTCGGCGTGATCACCGCGACGCCGGGCTTCGCCAGGTCGCCCCAGTCGCGGATCTTCTTCGGGTTGCCCTTGCGCACCAGGAAGACGATCGTCGAGGTGTACGGGGCGCTGTTGTGCGGCAGGCGCGATTGCCAGTTCGCAGGCAGCAGCCTCGCGTTCTGCGCGATGGCGTCGATGTCGCCCGACAGCGCGAGCGTGACGACATCGGCCTGCAGACCGTCGATCACCGAGCGCGACTGCTTGCCGGAACCGCCGTGCGATGCGCGGATCTTCAGGGTCTCGCCGGTCTGCTGCTTCCACTGCGCGGCGAAACGCTGATTCACTTCGGCGTAGAACTCGCGGGTCGGATCGTAGGAGACGTTGAGGAATTCCTTCTCGGCGGCGATCGCCGGGCGCGGCGGCGCGGCGAAGGCGGACAGCGCGACGACGGTCGCGACGAGGAAGGACTTGAGCAGGGTGGTGTTCATGGGTGTCCTCGGAGAGAGATGCTGGTGTGGAGATGCGCGGTGCGTCGGTCAGAAGGAAAACTGCGCGCGGGTGAAGATCGACTTCTCGTCCTCGCGATCCGCGCCGGCGGGCGCGCCGCCGTCGAAGCTGGCTTCGGTGTAGTTCGCGACGAGCTTGAGGTTGCTGTTGAGATACCAGTTCAGACCGAGGGTCCACGCCCGGCTGGCGCGCGCGGAGGTCGAGGGATTGGCGAACAGGGGGAATGTCGCATCGTCGAGTGACAATTCGCCGTAGCGGCCGACCAGTTCGAACGCACCCCAGCCTTCACCGCCGACGGTGAACGGGCGGTTCGGCTTGGCGACGCCGCGATAGCTGGCGTCCTCACCGGTGAGCACGACGCTGCCGGTGACCTGCCAGGCTTCGTGTTCGAGATGCCTGCGGCGGCCGGCGCCGACGCCGGAAGCCACGCGCACCTCCTGCTCGGAGCTGATGTATTCGCCGAGCACGCCGAAGCGCCCGCCGTAGTAGTAGCCCTGCGGCGAGAATCTGCGGCGCAGGCCGTCGCCGACCACGTTGGCGCCGTAGCCGAAGAACTGCGCCTGCCCGGGCGTGCGGTAGCGCGGCAGCACGTTGTTGCCGGCACCGAAGGTCTCGCCGACGCTGGCGGCGACGCCCACACCCAGGCCCGACCATGCGTTCGCACTGTTCTTGAACGGTTCCCAGAACACGCGACCGGCGTATTCGAATGCGTTGTCGACGTTGGTCGTCGAGGCATCGCGGCCATCGGGCGCGCCGTTGTAGACGCCGACGACGTAGTTCAGGCGATTGCTGAAGAGATCGCCCTGCAACTGCACGCCCAGGTCGCGGTTCGGCGCCAGTTCGGTCGGGAAGCCGCGCTCGACCAGGGCGATCGCGCCGCCGGACTGCAGGCGTTCCAGGCCGACCGGGCCCTTGACCTTGCCGATGCGCACCGTGGCGCGCGGATCGAACTTCAGGTCGACGTAGGCATCGACCACGGTCGTGCTGTCGCCGGCGAATTCCGGAGTGAGCCGGAAAGCGACCAGCGAGCCCCAGGTGCCTTCGAGCGAGGGACGGATGCGACGGAACAGGAAGGTGTCGTTCTGCGGCGTGCGCTCGTCGCCGACGAAGAAACGTCCATCGGCCTGCACCAGGCCGCGCAGCTTCAGTTCGAGCCCGTCGGGCGACTTGATCGACAGGCCTCGGTTGGCGGCGAGCGAGACGGTCGGATCCTTCGCGGCCTTGGCGGCGGCCTCTTCGGCCTGCAGTTCGAGCCTGCGCTCGATCACGCGCAGGCGGCGATCGAGGTCTGCAGCGTCGCCGGGCACGCCATCGATGTCGGCATCGCCGCTCACGCCAAGACGACGTTCCAGCGCTTCAAGGCGTTCGATCAATGCGCGCTGCGTCGCAGCGTCGTTGGGCTTGGCGTCCTGCGCGAGGACGGACGGGGACACGATCGACAGCGCGATCGCGAGGGACAGCAGGCGCGCGGAGGCGCGCGGGAACAACTCGGACATCGTCGACTCCAGGCAAGGAAAGTCGCGCGTCCGGCGGTCCGGTCTGCGCTGGTGGTGTGCGGCCGGCGGGCGGCCTTTGGTTCGGTTGCGACCGCTCAGCGGTCGTTGAAGCGGAACTTCTGGCTGCGCGTGATCTGCACGATCCGCGCGTTGTGGACGGTCACCTCGATCTCGCCGAAGGCCACTTCGCGCAGGGCGGTGATGACCGCGCGTTCGTGGGCGCTGAGCGGAATGCTCTGCAGCGAGACCCCGGGCGTCTCCGTCGTGGCGGGCGGCTTGTCTTTCTCCTTCATGCGAACTCCATCGTCGTGGGTGAGAGCGCGGCGTCCGCATCGGCGAACTCGCGCAGGGACCTGCCATCGAGCACGCGCGACAGGGCGTCGCGGGTTTCGCGCATCAGCGCGCGCAGCGCGCAGGCATCGGGGTCGGGGCAATCGCGGCAGGGTTCGTAGGCGGTGACGCTGGCGCAGCGCACGGGCGCCAGCGGCCCGTCGATGGCGCGGATCACGTCGCCGATCCGGATGTCCTCCGCCGCGCGGGCCAGCGCGTGCCCGCCGTGCTGGCCGCGATGGCTCTGCACGAAGCCGGCCTCGCGCAGCTCCACGAGGATGGTTTCGAGGAACTTGGCCGGGATCCGGCAGCGCTCGGCCAGCTGCCTTGCCTGCACCCGCGCATCCCCCGACCGCGCGAGGGCGGTCATGGTGCGCAGGGCGTACTTGGCTTTCATGGTGAGCATGGCCGGCGCGATTCCCTATTCGATGAGTAGGGATTGTTGCCAGCCGCTCGGCACCCGATCCAATTCCTACCGGGCATATGGGAATAGCTGCCGGACTGGGTCGCCGGCAGCGGACTGCGGGCAGGCATCAGCCGATCGCGAACCCGCCGTCGATCCCGGCCGCGTCGGCGGCGGACGCCTCATGCCGCTGCACATCCTCGACGCGCGCCAGCGGCGATCCCTGCCACAGCCAGTCGCCGAGGCGGTCGATGGCGTCGATGTCGCCGGCCGCGAGCACTTCGACGCGGCCGTCGCGGAGATTCACGGCACGGCCGCGCAGGCCCAGCAGGAGCGCCTGCTGCCGCGTGTACGCGCGGAAGGCCACGCCCTGCACGCGGCCGGAGACCACGAAGCGCGCGGCCCGCACGCCGCTCATGTCCCGGTGGCGGCCGGCGCCTTGCCGCCCTTGCCTGCCCCGTCGACGACGGCGGCGAGTTCTTCCTTCGTCACCGGGCCCATGAAGCGCTTGGCGACGGTGCCGTCGGGGGCGATCACGTGGGTCATCGGGAGGCCGCGGGGCGTGGGGAAGTCGGCCGGGGGGTCGTAGACGTCGATGATCGCGATCGGGTATTTCACCGGGCGCTTGTCGAGGAAGGCGCGCATGTCGGCCGGCTCGATCTCCTCGTAGGCCAGGCCGACGACGTCGATGTCCTCGCGCTCGGCGTCCAGCGCATCGAGCTCGGGCATTTCCTTCAGGCAGGGCGAACACCAGGTCGCCCAGAAATTCACCACCACCCAGCGCCCGCGCTTCGTGGCCAGGTCGTATTGCGCGCCGTCCAGCGTCGCGACCTTCAGCGTGGGGCGTTCGACCTCGGCCGCGGGTTTGGCCGGGTCAGCGGCAGGCGCGGCGTCCGCAGGCGCGGCAGCAGGCGCTGGCGCGGCATCGGCGGCAGGCGGGGCGTCCGCAGCGGTGCAGGCGACCAGCGGCAGCGACAAGGCGAACAGGGCGAGGACGAGGGGCTTCATTCGGATTCCTTGCGATAGAGGGAGGCCACGGGGCGCTTGAGCAGGTCGCGCAGCGGCACGCGGAGATGGTCGAGCGCGGCGACGGACAACTGCCCGAGTTCGTCGTCGCGCGCGGGCAGCCAGGCCTCGGCGACCGGGATGCGCAGATGGCAGGCTTCGTAGAGGTCGCCGAGCGTGAGCGCGTCGAGGTCGCGGCCGAGGATCCATTCGCCGCTTTCGGCGCGCACCACCAGGCCGATCTCGCAGAGCTGGCCGAGCATCTGCTGGGTCAGCGCGTCGGTGAGCGTGGGTTCGAGCTGCTGGATGTCGTCCAGGTGCAGGCCCTTGCCCTTGCGGCGCGCCTCGTCGAAGCGGCCGATGAGGCGCAGCAGGCCGTAGAACTCGTAGCCCAGCGGCAGGCGCTGCGAGGCCGGCTGGTAGCGGAACGCCGACAGCGACGAGGCCAGCGAGGCGCCGAGCAGGATCGCGACCCAGCCGAAGTAGATCCAGCCCAGGAAGATCGGCACGAAGGCCAGCGGCCCGTAGATCTTCTGGTAGGCGCCGAAGCTGCCGAGGTAGGAACCGACGCCGATCTTCACCAGTTCGATCAGCAGCACCGCCAGCAGGCCGCCCATGAAGGCGTAGCGCCAGCGGATCGTGCGGTGCGGCACCAGCCGGTAGACCACGGTGGCCGCCAGCAGCTCGACGAACAGCGGGCTCACGCTCAGCAACCAGTGTTCGAGCACGCGGCCTGAGTCTGTCTGGAAGATCGACAGCGCGAAGAAGCGCGCGGACAGCGCCAGGCTGGTCGCGGCCAGCAGCGCGCCGAAGGTCATCACCGTCCAGTAGATCACCAGCCTGCCGAACCGCGGCCGCGCCGTGGGCACGCGCCAGATGCGGTTGAAGGTCGCTTCGATGCTGGTCATGGTGATCAGCAGCGAGACCACCAGGACGATCACGCCGACCACCGTGAGCTGGCCGGCGTTCTTCGAGAACTCGAACAGGTAGGACTCGACCGCGCGCGCCGAGGACGGCACGAAGTTCGAGAAGATGTAGGTGCTGAGCTGGGCGCTCCAGGTCTCGTAGACCGGGAAGGCCGAGAGCACGCCGAACACCACCATGCTCAGCGGTACCAGGGCGAAGGCGGTGGTGAACGACAGCGCGCCGGCGGCCTGGAACAGGCGGTCGTCGAGGAAACGCTTGAGCAGGAAGCGGAAGAAGGTACCGGCGCGGGCCCGGTCGAGGGCCGGCGAATCACGGACGAGATCGTGCAGCCGTTGCAGGGGGGAGGATGCAGCCATGGGCCAAGGGTAGCAGCTGGCGGGTTGCCGACCGAGTCGTCCCGCCCGGAGGGCGGCGACGCGAGGCGCCTTTCCGGTACCCTGTCGCCCCCTGCCCGTCCGGAGCCCGTCATGGCCGACATCCTCGTCCTCTACTACAGCCGCGGCGGCTCCGTGGCCCGGCTCGCGCGGCAGATCGCGCGCGGCGTGGACGAGGTCGACGGCGCACGCGCCCGGCTGCGCACCGTGCCGCCGGTGGCGCCGGTGACCGAGCACGCAGCACCGCCCGAGCCCGAGGACGGCGCGCCCTACGTCGAGAAAGCCGACCTGGCCGAATGCGCCGGCCTGCTGCTGGGCAGCCCCACCCGCTTCGGCAACATGGCCGCACCGGTGAAGCATTTCCTCGACACCCTGGGCGCGGAATGGGCGAGCGGCACGCTGATCGGCAAACCCGCCGGCGTGTTCACCTCCACCGCGACCATGCACGGCGGCCAGGAATCGACCCTGCTGACCATGCTCGTGCCGCTGCTCCACCACGGCTGCGTGATCGCCGGCATCCCGTACAGCGAGAACGCGCTGAACACCACGCGCAGCGGCGGCACGCCCTACGGCGCCAGCCATGTCGCCGGGGCGAAGGACGACCCGCAGCTGACCGACGACGAGACCGCGCTGGCGCGCGCGCTGGGTCGCCGGGTCGCGCAGCTCGCGCTGCGCCTCAGCTGAGGGCATCGACATGCTGAACGCACCGACGCCACCGCCTGCCGAACGCCTCGTCCTGGTCGCCAGCCTGTTCGCGCTGGCCGGCCTGTTCGCCTGGTGGCAGCAGGACAGCGCCCATCGCATCGTCGGCCTGGTGCTGTTCGCGCTGCCGCCGCTGCTGCTGGGCTTCGGCGCACTGGCCGGGAAATCGACGGCACGCTTCTGGGCCGGCGTGTTCGCGCTGGGCTGGTTCTCGCACGGCGTGATGGTGGCCTGGGCCGATGCCGCGCAGCGTCCGCTGGCGCTGGCGGAGACGGCGCTGGCGGTGGTGATCATCTTCGCCTCCAGCGCGCCCGGCCTGCGCGCGCGTTTCGGCGGGAAGCGCGGATCGGATCGAACGCCGGACTGAACGCACGCGTATGGAACCCTCGGTGCGGACACGGGGCTTATAATTCGCCCCGTCCTCCCCTCGAACGCAGCAACCCCATGGACCAGCTCCTGATCGTCACCACCGGCGGCACCATCGACAAGATCTACTTCGACGACAAGTCGGACTACCAGGTCGGCGAACCGCAGATCGGTCGCATCCTCGAAGAGCTGGGCGTGGCCTTCCGCTTCACCGTCATCCCGATCATCCGCAAGGACTCGCTGCACATCACCCAGGCGGATCGCGAGCTGATCCGCGCGACGATCGCCGCGCAGGATGCGAAACATGTCCTGCTCACCCACGGCACCGATTCCATGGTCGAGACCGCGAAGGTGCTCAGCACCATCGCCGACAAGACCATCGTCCTCACCGGCGCACTGAATCCGGCGCGCTTCCGCGGTTCGGACGCGGAGTTCAACATCGGCACCGCCGTCGGCGCGGTGCAGTCGCTGCCGCCGGGCGTGTACATCGCGATGAACGGTCGCATCTGGGATCCGACCAAGGTGCGCAAGAACGTCGACGCGAACCGCTTCGAGGCGGCCGGCTGACACGCGGCACCACAGCTTGTCCACAAGACGGAAGCCCGGTCATCGACCGGGCTTTTTTCATGTCCGCCCCGGACTCGCGACATCGCGCAACGACGCGTTGCAGCCATGCCGCGCGGACATGCGCCACATGCGTCGGCATGCATCGCGGATCGCTTTGGTTGTGATGAGCGATGACCATGGGTGCATCGCAACATAGGTCGTTTTCATCGACGCAGTTCGCAATTCGAGCCAACGTGCATCGCGACCATGCGCACGCCCCGGGGTGAGCGGAGACGAGGCTTCATTCGTCCGCGGGGCATCACCCTTGTGGCCGCCGTGCGCATCGCGCATGCGCACGCAGTGGCCTTCACTTACGTTGTTTCTGGAGCGATTCAATGTTCAGTTCGAATCTCGTGGGCAAGCACTCCCTCGTCTCGGCCGGCCTGGCGCTGGCGATCACCGCCATGGGCACCGCAGCCATCGGCACCGCCGCCGCCGGCGAACGCGACACCTACCCCGCCGGCATGGTCGCGGCGATGGAACGCGACCTCGGCATCCGCGCCGACTACCTGCCGCGCTTCTTCCAGCTGCAGCGCGACAGCCTGGCGCGGGAAGCGCAGGCCCGTCGCACCCTCGGCACGCAGTTCGCCGGCGCGTGGCTGGAACGCGACGCCACCGGCCAGTTCCACCAGGTGATCGCCACCACCGGTGCCGCGAAGTCGGTGCCCGGCGCCAGTGTGCGCCAGGTCCGCCACTCGCTGCGCGACCTGGAACAGGCGATGCAGAGCCTCGACCAGGTGCGCCAGCGCGCGCGCGACGGCCGCCGCATGCAGGGCGTGCAGTCCTGGTACATCGACCTGCCGAGCAACAGCGTGGTGGTCTCGGTCGAACCCGGCGCGATGGCGCGTGCGATCGACTTCGTCGCGGTCAGCGCCGCGAACAGTGGCGCGATCCGCTTCGAGCGCGCGCAGGGCGTGGCCACGCCGGTCGCCACCGTGCGCGGCGGCGACCGCTACGGCTCGGGCGGCGGTTCCTGCTCGATCGGCTTCGCGGTGACGCGCGGCACGACGAAGGGTTTCGCCACGGCCGGTCACTGCGGTCGTGCGGGCACCAGCGTCAGCATCGGCGGCGTCACCGTCGGATCGGTGCAGGCCGCGACCTTCCCCAGCCGCGACATCGCCTGGGCCAGCGTGCGCAGCACCGACACCCTGGTCGGCCAGGTCAACCGCTACAACGGCACGAGCGTGCCGGTGCGCGGCACCACCGAGTACGGCGTCGGCACGTCGATCTGCCGCTCGGGCTTCGCCTCCGGCTGGCGCTGCGGCCGCGTGACCGCGCTGAACGTGACCGTGAACTATTCGGTCGGCCCGGTCTACGGCCTGCGCCAGTCGAGCGCCTGCGTCACCCAGGGCGATTCCGGCGGTTCGTGGCTGGTCAACGACCAGGCGCAGGGCGTCAGCTCCGGCGGCCAGCTCAACGGCACCAGCAACTGCGGCAGCGCCAGCCCGGTGACGTACTACCAGCCACTCAACCCGCTGCTCAGCGCCTATGGCCTGACGCTGGTGCGCGGCTGATCGCGACGCGATCCTGCGTCGAGGAAAAGCCCCGGGACACCCGGGGCTTTTTCATGCGCGCCGCGTATGGATGCGCGACATCGAGGCAGATCGACGGGTTGTTGCTGCTGCGGCGCCGCATCCCGTGACAGACGTTCGGCAAAACACGATACGCATGCGTCCTGATTCCACGCAGGACATCGTGATGCGAATTGCTTATACGATGCGCCGCAACAAAGCGCGTTTTCCTTGACCTGTTTCGCAATCGCAGCGATGCGACATGTCGATGATGGCCGCGCCGGCCAGGGAAGGACATCCGTGGCCGACCCGATGACGCCATCGGGCGATCTCGGACACGGACCATCATTGTCTCTGGAGCGATTCAATGTCTCATTCGAAATTCGTGAACAGGAAAACCCTCGTTTCGATCGCGGTCGCCATGGCCACCGCCGCCCTCGCCGGTACGGCGGGCGCCAACGATGCGCGTACGTCGATCCCGGCCGACATGGCGGCGGCGATGCAGCGCGACCTCAACCTCACCGCCGAGCAGCTGCCGCGCTTCTTCAAGCTGCAGCACGAGACCCTCGCGCGCGAGGCGCAGGCGCGCCGCGCGTTCGGCGCGAACTTCGCCGGCGGCTGGCTCGAGCGCACCACGGCCGGCGATTTCCGCTACGTCGTCGCGACCGCAGGCGCTGCGAAGGCCAGCCTGCCGGGCAGCGAGGTGCGCCAGGTGCGCCACAGCCTGCGCAAGCTGGAAGGCACGATGGCGCGCCTGAACGACGTGCGCCAGCGTGCACGCGATGCCCATGCGCTGAACGGCGTGCAGTCGTGGTACGTGGACCTGCCGACCAACAGCGTGGTCGTGAAGGTACAGGACGGCGCGATGCTACGCGCGATCGATCTGGTGGCGGTCAGCGCCGCCGATATCGACACCGTGCGTTTCGAGCGCGCCGAGGGCATCGCGATGCCGGCGGCGAACGTGATCGGCGGAAACCGCTACAACTCCTGCTCGATCGGCTTCGCGGTCACGCGCGGCAGCACCAAGGGCTTCGCCACCGCGGGCCATTGCGGCAGGACCGGAAGCAGCGTGAGCATCGGCGGCGTGGTCGTCGGCAGCGTGCAGGCCAGCACCTTCCCCGGCAGCGATCGCGCCTGGGCGAACGTGCGCAGCAGCGATGTGCTCTACGGCCTGGTGAACCGCTACAACGGCACGAATGTCGCCGTGCGCGGCAGCACCGAGTACGGCGTCGGCACCGCCGTCTGCCGCTCCGGCTACGCCTCCGGCTGGCGCTGCGGCACGATCACCGCGCTGAACGTCACCGTGAACTACTCGGCGGGCGCGGTCTACGGCCTGCGCCAGTCCAGCGCCTGCGTCACGCAGGGCGATTCCGGCGGTTCGTGGATGTCGGGCAACCAGGCGCAGGGCGTCAGCTCCGGTGGCCAGCTCAACGGCGCATCGCCGGGTTCGAACTGTTCGTTCGCCAACCCCGTCACCTACTACCAGCGCATCAACCCGTTGCTGAGCGCCTACGGCCTCTCGCTGGTCCTGGGCTGATCCACGCAGGATTGCATCGGCCTCGTCCTTCGATGCAGCGCCCCGGGGAGACCCGGGGCGTTTTTTCGTGGATTTCGCACATCGCGGATGGCGCATCGCATGCCGCAAAAGCGAAACCCCGGCCGGAGCCGGGGTCTCGATGCAGCGGACGCGCTGCGCGGATGAAGCGGGACGATCAGCAGCCCGGGAACTTGAAGTCCTGGATGCGCGTCTGCCAGCCACCGCTCGGACGATACATGCCGACGAACCAGAAGGTGCAGTCGTCGACCGGGTCGACGGTCATCTGGTAGTAGTCGCCCCAGCGACCGGAGGTTTCCGCGGCGGCGCCGGCGGCCACGGTGGTCTCGGGCAGCGACATCACGCCCAGCGGGTCGGATGCGGTGCGGCCGGTGTAGCGCAGCGAAGCGAACACGGTCGGCGTGCTGGTCTTGGTGACGTTGTAGCCCATGCCGATGTTGCCGAACTTGTCCATCGCCGCGACACCGATCAAGTGGTGCGTGCTGGTGTCGCCCGGGCTGAAGGTGCCCTCCTGGTGCAGGGCCCAGTTGCCGGTGCCGCTGCGGCGCAGCTCGAACCAGCGCACGCCGGAATCGACCGGCGTCTTGCGCGTGCGACCCGGATTCTGGTTGGTGGCGAAGGTGCCGACGATCGACTCGTGCGTGCCGAAGTTGCGATAGGTCAGCTGGTTGAGGACGACCTCGCGGATCGGATCGAGCTTGGAGGTCGAACCGGGCTGCGGCACGGTGGCGAAGGTCGAGTAGTTGATGAACCAGCTGTTGAACTCGGTGATCGCGACGCGCGGCAGCGTGACGATGCTGCTGTTCGCCGGCGTGTTCCAGTCGATGTTCATTTCGAACAGTTCCAGGAAATCCTGGGTGCCGTTCGCGCTGGCGCCATCATGGGCCTCGTCGTCGCGATGGCGGACCATCAGCTGCCTGCGGCCGGCCGGCGGCGCGGTGGTGCCGTAGAAGGTCGACGGGGTGAGGATCTGGAAGCCGTAGCCCGGCAGCGTGGGCACGCTGCTGAAACGCTGGGCCGGGCGCGCGGTGGCGCCGGTCAGCATGCTGGCGCGGTCGAACGCATAGACGTCGGCGCCGGCCACGCTGCCTTCGTTGGTCGAGCAGACGTAGGCGTCGTTCCAGATGCCGCAATGCGGGTAATCCGGGAAGGCCTGCGTGGCGTAGCGGTAGAACCACCAGCCGCCGCTCACCGGATCGGAAGTCTTCGACACGAAGGTGCAGACGCCACCGTCGTCCATGGTCAGGAAGAACCAGCGGCCGGCCTGGCGATCGAAGTGGACCAGCGGGTCGCCGCGATCGGCGGTGCAGGCATTGCCGGCCGGGGCCAGCGAACCGAAGGTGGTGGGACCGGCGACGAGGTTGCCGGCCTTGTCGTAGATCTTGAAGTAGGTGCCGCTGCCGCCGCTGTTCACGGCGTAGATGACGTGGTTGGTGCCGACTTCGACGACCGGATCACCCGGGCTCACGCCGGTGTTCGGATTGTTGATGCTGACGCGGCCGCCGGACACCTTGGCGCGCGCGGCCTTCGGCGCTGCGCGGTCGTAGATCGCCTGCAGCTCGTTCAGTCGATCGCGTGCGACCGGCTTGTTCTCGGGCGCGTGCGGCAGTTTCGTGCCGATCGGCGTGTACTGGCGGCGATGCGCTTCGCGGATCGCCATGCCCGGACGCCATTCCTTCGCGCGCGGCAGGTTGCGGATGTCGACGCCGATGCTCTGCGCCGACACCGGGCTGCCGACCTGCGGCCGGATGGTCTTGGCCTGTGCCGCACCCGGCTGTGCCGCCATCGCGGCGCAGGGCAGCAGGAGCGACAGGACGGCTGCGGCAGCCGTCGGAAAAAACGCTGACTTCATTCGAAAACCCCTTGGGATGTCCTGAAATGTTCGTTCCCGGCTTGCGCCGGGCATGTCGTGTCTCGACGCACTCTTCGATGCATCTTCAATCCGGCCGGCAGTGCGCTGCGCGTGCCTCCCCCGTCGCCTCGCGCCTTCGAAGCGCGGGCCACCTGTCCGGGTCCCCTCCTCGGAACAGGTGATCCAGCGACGCTATCCGTCGTGGCGATCGAGCGTCAACACAGGCGCGGCGCGCGCCCGCAAGCGACGTGCCGGTTGGAGACAAGCCTTTGTTCCGATTGGAATCGCCGGGCAAGACGTTGTGCATCGCAACAAGCGAATGCGCAAAGTCGGCACAGAGCGGAATGGCCGGACATGGCGTCGGGTCGTGTGGACAGACAGGGCCGGACCCGTGCGGTCCGTCGCGCTCAGCGCCTGCGGGCTGCCTTCGGCGACGCACTGGTCTTCGCCGCTTCGCCGAGGAAGGCCAGGCCCAGCTGGGCGAACTTGGCGCTGTTCTGCGCCGAATTGCCCATGTTGGCGAGCGTGTCGCCGGTGGTGTGGATCGCGGAGAACATGTTGCCGTCGGCGGTGCCGCCTTCGAAGAAGAAACCGGAGGGATAGCCGGCGGCAGTCCACGAGGCATGGTCGGAACAGGCGTAGCCGCAGGTGTCCGTGCCGCGCGTGAGGCCGCGCGGCGCGAGGTAGACGTCGAAGAGGTCGGTCAGGAAGCGCTGCATGTGCGGATCGGAGAAATCGGTGACCAGGCGCATGTCCGGTCCCGAGCCGGACTTGTAGTTGGTCATGTCCAGCTGCAGGGCCGCGACCACGTTCACGCCGCTGCGCCTGTAGGCCTGGGCGATGGCGTTCGAACCGCGCAGGCCGACTTCCTCGGCCGCATAGCCCATGAATTTCACCGTGCGCTTCGGCTTCCAGCCGCTCGCCATCGCGATGCGCAGCACTTCCGTGAGCGTGGCGATGCCGGAAGCGTCGTCGTCGGCGCCTGGGGCGCGCTGGCTCGTGCTGCCGCCACCGCTGACGTTGATCGAATCCAGGTGCGCGCCGAGCACCACCACTTCGTTCGGCAGTTCGTTGCCGCGGATGGTCAGGATCACCGACGGCTGCGTCGAACAGTTGCCGCAGGACAACAACTCGGAGGTGACGTCGCTGCGCCCCGCGGCGAGGCCCATCCAGGTGCCCTGCAGCCACAGCGCGGCATCGCGGCCGTAGCTGCTGGCGTAGTAGCGGTTCTGGTAGGTCTGCAGGTGGCTGATGGTGTTGTGGAGGTTGGTGTGCTGCACCTGGTCGAGCCAGGGCGAGACCGTGGCCTGGCTGTCGATGCTGTACTCGACCATCATCGCCGGACTCTTGCGCGACAGCGGCGGGCGCGAGCGCTCGTTGCGCAGGAAGGCTTCGGCCTGGGCCCGGGTGGAGAAGGCGAAGTACCCGCCGCAGCGGCGCTCGCGCTGGTGGATGCGTTCGGTGATCCGGCTGAGCTGGTGTGCGCGGATCTCGGCCAGCACGAGGCGGTTGCCCTGCCGGTCCATCTTCGGCGTCGCGCTGCGCACCAGGTCGGGCATGTGCGCATGCGAAGCCCGCGACATGACGATGTAGACCCGCGCCAGAGGATCGTGCTCCAGCTGCAGCGAGGCCAGGGCATCGGATGCATGCATGCGCGCGTGGGCCGCGATGGCCGGGTCATCGGTCCGATCGGTCGCGAACGCGGATGCGGAGGCGAGTCCCAGCACGACAGCGGACACGAAGACGACGGCGATGTTCGGCATGGGCATGGCGGTGGATCCTGCGACGTACGCGCGGATCATACCGCCGGTCCCGGCCTGCCGCCCGTGCCATTCAAGGTGGCCGTGCCCTGCCCTGCAGCGAGCACGGGCTGCCAGACGAAGACGCCTCCCGCCGGAGCGGGAGGCGTCGGGTCGGCCTGCGCAAGTCAGACCGGTTGGATCAGAAGGTGATGCTCCAGCTGTCGATGCGGCCGGTGTCGAGGGTGGCCGCATCACGGACACGGAGATTCCACGTACCGTTCAATGCCTCGCCCGACAGGTTCACGTTGAACGTCTGGTTGACGTTGTCCGCGCTGCCGCCCGAACGGTTCAGCAGGTTGTACACCGAGCCATCCGGCGCCACGAGATCGACCACGAGGTCGCCACGATAGGTGTGGACGATGTTGACCGCGACCGGCGTGCTGGCCTGGCCGTTGCCCGTGCGACCGCTCACCGCGATCGGGCTGCTGACCGTGCTGTTGTCGTTGATCGCGTAATCGGTGCCGTTGCTGTAGGTCTGCACGCCGCCGCCACCCGAACCGGTGCCGGTGAAGTTCTGGCCCGTGACGTTGGCGCTGCTCACCGTGACGCTGCGGCTGGTCGGCGAGAAGGTGTAGCCGCTCAGCGACGGGGTCAGCGTGTACGTGCCGTTCGACAGGCCGCTCAGCGTGTAGGCGCCGCTGCTGTTGGTCGTGGCGGTCACCGCGCCTGCGCTGACGGTCACGCCGGAGATGCCGGCCCCCGCGCTGGTGGTCACCGAGCCGGAGATCGTGTAGGTCGGCGTGCTGGGGCCGAACAGCGAGTACAGCAGGCGGTTCGGCGAACCGGTGCCCGGGTTGGTCACCACGTTCGGCGTCGCATTGCTGATGATCGCCTGCGTCACCTGCGCCGGGGTCGCCGACGGGTTGTTGGCGAGGTAGAGCGCGGCCACGCCGGCCACGTGCGGCGACGCCATCGAGGTGCCGCTGATGGTGTTGGTCGCGGTGGTGCCGGTATGCCAGGCCGAGGTGATCGACGAACCCGGGGCGTAGATGTCGAGGCACGAGCCATAGCTGGAGAACGACGAACGCGCGTCGGTGTTCGTGGTCGAACCGGTGGTGATCGCCGAAGGGGCGCGCGCCGGCGAGTAGTTGCAGGCGTTGTCGTTGCTGTTGCCCGCGGCCACGACGACGGTGACGCCGGCGTTGGTCATGCGCGCGACGGCATCGTCGGTCGCCTGCGAGGCGCCGCCGCCGAGGCTCATGTTCGCCACGGCCGGCTTGACGTGGTTGTTGGCGACCCAGTCCATGCCCGCGATGACGCCGGAGTTGGTGCCCGAGCCGTTGCAGCCCAGCACGCGGACCGGATGGATGGTCACGCCCTTGGCCACGCCGTGCGTGGTGCCGCCGACGGTGCCGGCGACGTGCGTGCCGTGGCCGTTGCAGTCGTTGGCGTTGCCGCCGCTGGTCACGGCGTCGAAGCCGTTGCCCATGCGACCGGTGAACTGGGTGTGGGTCAGCAGCACGCCGGTGTCGATGATGTAGGCATGCACGCCCGACGCGGTGGTGTCGTACGTGTAGCTGTTGTTGAGCGGGAGGTTGCGCTGGTCGATGCGATCCAGACCCCAGGTGGCCGGGCTCTGGGTGGCGTTGATCGAGACGATGCCGTCTTCTTCGACGTAGGCGACACGCGGGTCTGCGATCAGGCGGGCCAGCGCCTTGTCGTCGGCGCGCGCCACGAAGCCGCGGAGGACGTTGTCGTAGCTGCGCACGAGCTTGGCACGATGCCTGGCCGCCATGTCCCTGGCGACGACGGACACGCGGGACAGGTTGCTGCGCTCGCTGGCGAGGCTGGCGGCGTTGTCCTTCAGCACGACGATGTACTGCCCCTGGACCGGGTTCTTGGCGGCACGCAGCTCGCCGGCGAACGCGGGAAGCGCCGCGCACGACAGGGTCGCGACGACGGCAAGCGAAAGCACGGAATTTCTGTAATTCACGATCGCTCCTTCATATCGTTATGGTTGGGTACGTCCGGGCCCGTGTGCGAAGACGGCGACACGGGCGGCGCGGTCGCGCCGGGACGTGGAGTCCGCGATGACGGAGCGCTGAAGAATTCCCCCTTGAATGCAGGCGCTCCGTGCCTGCGACCGCAGGACCAACGTAGTCCAGTTCGACGAGCGAATCAAGGTCGTGCATCCTGCAGACCGCGTTCGATTTTCGACAACACGGCATCGTCCGGTTCCGCACGATTCGGACGAGCGTGCGCGATCGCGGCGCGAAAAGGATGACTGGGCACGCACTTTGCGCCGACCGCATCGCGGATCGCGTCCGCAGCGCTCGAGCGCGTGCACGCCACCGCGAAGGATATCTTCAACGCAGGCGTCGACCGTACGTCGGAAAGAACGCATCCGGTCGCATGACCGGCGCAGAAAGACGATGCCCCGGCGCGGGCCGGGGCATCGTGACAGGCATCATCCGCCGAAGCGGATCATCGCGATCGTGCAGCGTCGCGATCTCAGAACGTGACGCTCCAGCTGTTGATGTAGCCGGTGTCGGCGGTGTAGTTGTCGTTGACGCGCAGGCGCCACGTGCCGTTCAGGGCTTCGCTGGACAGGTTGACCGTGTAGGTCTGGACGATGTTGTCGGCGCTGCCGCCCGAGCGGTTGTGCAGGGTGTAGACCGAGCCGTCCGGTGCCACGAGGTCGACCTTCAGGTCACCGATGTAGGTGTGCACGATGTTCACGGCGACCGGGGTGGTCGACGAGCCGAAGCCGGTGCGGCCGGACACGGTGATCGGGCTTTCCACGGTGGCGTTGTCGCGGATCTGGTAGTCGGCGGTGTTGCTGTAGGTCTGGCCGGCGGGAGGCGGCGTGGTGCCGCCGAACAGCGAGTAGAGCAGGCGGTTCGGCGAGCCCGTCTGGGCACCGGTCACCTTGTTCGGGGTCGACGCGTTGATGATCGCCGAGGTCACCTGCGCCGGGGTCGCCGACGGGTTGCTGGCGAGGTACAGCGCGGCCACGCCGGCCACGTGCGGCGACGCCATCGAGGTGCCGCTGATGGTGTTGGTCGCGGTGCTGCTGGTGTACCAGGCCGAGGTGATCGACGAACCCGGGGCGAAGATGTCCAGGCAGGTGCCGTAGTTCGAGAACGACGAACGCGCATCGGTGTTCGTGGTCGAGCCGACGGTGATCGCCGAAGCCGCGCGGGCCGGCGAGTAGTTGCAGGCGTTCGAATTGTCGTTGCCCGCGGCCACGGCCACGGTCACGCCGGCGTTGACCATGCGCGCGACGGCATCGTCGGTCGCCTGCGAGGCGCCGCCGCCGAGGCTCATGTTCGCCACGGCCGGCTTGATGTGGTTGTTCGCGACCCAGTCCATGCCCGCGATGACGCCGGAGTTCGTGCCCGAACCGGTGCAGCCCAGCACGCGGACCGGATGGATGGTCACGCCCTTGGCGATGCCATGGGTGGTGCCACCGACGGTGCCGGCGACGTGCGTGCCGTGGCCGTTGCAGTCGTTGGCGTTGCCGCCGCTGGTCACGGCGTCGAAGCCGTTGCCCATGCGACCGGTGAACTGGCTGTGGTTCAGCAGCACGCCGGTGTCGATGATGTAGGCATGCACGCCCGACGCGGTGGTGTTGTAGGTGTAGCTCTGGTTGAGCGGCAGGTCGCGCTGGTCGGTGCGATCGATGCCCCAGGTGGCGCCGGTCTGCGTGGCCGAGGTGGTGACGATGCCGTCTTCCTCGACATAGGCGACGCGCGGATCGGCGAGCAGGCGAGCCAGCGCCTTGTCGTCGGCACGTGCCACGAAGCCGCGGAGGACGCTGTTGTAGCTGCGCACCAGCTTGGCGCGGTGCCTGGTGGCCATGTCCCTGGCGACGACGGAAACGCGGGACAGGCTGCTGCGCTCGTTGGCGAGGCTGGCGGCGTTGTCCTTCAGCACGACGATGTACTGCCCCTGGACCGGGGTCTGCGCGGTGCGCAGCTCGCCGGCGGAGGCCGGGAGGGCGGCGCAGACGAGGGTGGCGCCGATCGCGGCGGACAGCATGGAAAGACGGTGGTTCACAAGCGCTCCTTATCAGGACGTTCTATTGATGTTGTATGGAACCTGCGCAGGCCGCTGGCCTGCGCAACGTGCGCATTGCGGATGAAGGCAGTGCCTTCCCCCAGCGGATCGCCATGTGTGCCCCACGCGATGTCCGCATCCGCAAGCGCCGAAGGAACGTAGACCACTCCGGAACTGGAATCAATATCCCGGAAAAAATGGAACGCGTTGATTTTTTCGCAGTGCACCATGCTGCAAGTCGCTCGATCCGGCTGATGCTGCGTCGCAGCATCGATTTGGTTTCAATTGAAACAAAGACGGAAAGCACACTTTTCGCATCGACCCGCTGCACGCTGGCATCGCGTCCAGCGTCCGCGCGACGCAAATATTCAACGGAACCGGTTCGCAGGCATGTCCGACCATCCGATATTTCATGTGCGATGGACGCGATGGCATGAGCGCCGGTGGCACGAGCGACGCCCCGGATGCGCGAACGAATGGACGACGCGTTGCCTGCGACCGTGCCGGGTGACGTGCATCCGGGCTTCGACCGGCCGGCATGACGAAAACGCATGAAAAAGCCTCGGCTTTCGCCGAGGCTCCGGGCATGGACGGTCGCGCGCGACCGGGGATCGCCGGTCGCGGCGTGCAGCCTCCCGCAAGGATCAGAACGTGACGCTCCAGCTGTTGATGTAGCCGGTGTCGTTGGCGTAGTTGTCGTTGACGCGCAGCTTCCAGGTGCCGTTGAGCGGCTCGCTGGACAGGTTGACCGTGTAGCTCTGGTTGATGTTGTCGGCCGAACCGCCCGCACGGTTGTGCAGGGTGTAGACCGAACCATCGGGCGCCACCAGGTCGACCTTGAGATCACCGATGTAGGTGTGGACGATGGCGACGGCGACCGAGGCGTTGGTCGGTGCGTTGCCGGTGCGACCGGACACCGAGACCGGGCTCTCGACCGTCGCGTTGTCGGCGATCGTGTAGTCGGCGCTGTTGGTGTAGGTCTGCGTGCCGCCGCCACCGGTGTTGCCGGCCGCGGTCACTGCGGCGTCGGCGTTGAGCATGCCCACGCCCAGCGGCTGGTCCGGGGTCTGCGGGAACGGCCGCACGGTGTTCTTCAGCAGGGTTTCGAGCTGGGCCGGGCTGTAGAGCGCCAGGCCGAGGGCCTTGCGACGGCTCTGCACCAGCGCCGCGACACCGGCGACGTGCGGCGTCGCCATCGAGGTGCCGCCGTAGGACGCGTAGCTTTCGCTCCCCTGCCCCTGCGTGCCGCTGTTGAGCGTCGACCAGATGTTCGAGCCCGGCGCCGACAGGTCGACCACGCTGCCGTAATTGGACAGCTGGTTGTATTGCGTGCTCCAGACCGAACGCTTGCCCGCGCTGTCGATCGCACCGACGGTGATCACGTTGGCGCAGTTGGCCGGCTGGAAATTCGCCGCGTTGGCGTTGCTGTTGCCGGCGGCCACGATGACCGTGGACCCGCGGCCGACCGCGCCGTTGATCGCATTCTGGTAGGTCGTCGAGCAGGTGCCGCCGCCGCCGAGGCTCATGTTGATGATCTGCGCCGGCGTGCTGTTGGCCGGAATGCCGCTGACGGTGCCGCCGGACGCCCAGGTCACGCCGTCGGCGATGTCCGACAGGGAACCGCCGCAGCGACCGAGCACGCGCACGTGCTGGATCTTCGCGCCGAACGCGACGCCTGCGACGCCCTTGCTGTTGTTGGTGACCGCACCGATCGTGCCCGCGACATGCGTGCCGTGCCAGCTCGAATTGGCGCTGGGCGGCGCGTTGGTGCCGCAGGCGGAGTTGGTGTACCAGTCGCCCTGGTCGTTCGGGTTGCTGTCGCGGCCGTTGCCGTCCTGCGAAGTCGTGGTGTTGGTGATGAAGTCGTAGCCGGCGACGGTATTGGCGTCGAGGTCGCTGTGCGGCGTGCGGCCGGTATCGACCACGGCGACGACGATGCCAGAGCCCGTGCTCTTGTCCCACGCGGCCGGCGCGTTGATGCCGGCGGTTGCGCCGTAGTAGTGCCACTGGTCGGTATAGCGCGTGTCGTTCGGCGTCAGTACCGGATACATGCGCACGTCGACTTCGACGTATTCGACGTTCGGGTCCGCGGCGATGCGGCGCATCAGCGCTTCGGCATCGCTGCGGCCCAGCGCGCGGTTGGCACGGATGACGTCGGCACCGAGCGACATGCGGCGGAAGTGCTTGAGGGCGACGGCCTGGCCGGCCTTGCCGCGGGCCAGGCCCTGGGCGGCGCGCTGCAGGCCGCGGTCGATGGCGGCGCTGCTGTTGCGCTCGGCGCTGCCCGAACGGTACTTCACGATGAACTGGTCGAACTGCGTGTCGGTCTGCAGGCCCGAGAGATGGGCCTGGCCGGCGAACGCGGCCGGCGCCGCCATGGACGCAACCGCGAACAGCATGGCGGCGACGAGCGGCTTGACCTGCCCCCTGTGGTGCACATCGAAAGACATTGCTTCTTCTCCGGATTGGATGGCCGCGTGATGCGGCGAGATGTCCCGGGCGCGCGGTTGGGAACGTTCTTGTTCTGTGCGGCCCGTGTACCGGATCCGCCCCCTGCGAATCCGTGGCGCAACTTAGGAACAGCGCCGGATGCCATCAATGTGCGGCGCAGCATTTTTCCGGACGAATTTCAGTGCGCGTACGTCATCCGCAGCAGAACATGACGAATGGTCATCAGTGCGGACGCGCCAGGTCGGTCGCATCGTTCGCAAACGACAGTTCGGGCGCGGTTTCCGCAGCAGAAAACACGACTTGCATCGCGATTTGCAGACCTCGTGCCGCGTGCGTGCCTCATCTTTTCAAACCCGGAAGGGCCCCGGCGTCCGCCAGGGCCCTTCATGACATATCGTCATGACGATTCTTGTCAGAACGTCAGGCTCCAGCTGTCGATCCGGCCCGTATCCTGGCTCGCATTGTCGTTCACGCGCAGCTTCCACGTGCCGTTCAGCGCCTCGGCCGACAGGTTGACCGTGTAGGTCTGGTTGATGTTGTCGGCCGAACCGCCCGCGCGGTTGTGCAGCACGTAGACCGAGCCGTCCGGCGCCACCAGGTCGACCTTCAGGTCACCGATGTAGGTGTGGACGATGTTCACCACGACCGGCGTGGCCGTCGATCCATTGCCGGTGCGACCGGAGACGGTGATCGCGCTCTCCACCGTGGCGTTGTCGGCGATCGCGACATCGGTGCCGTTGGTGTACGTCTGCGCGCCGCCGCTGCCGACGGTGACCGTCCGCGTCGCGGTGTTGCTGGCGCCGCCGTTGTCGGTCACGGTCAGCGCGACCGTGTAGGTACCGGCCGAGGCGTAGGTGCGGCTGGGATTGGCGGCCGTGGACGTGGTGCCGTCGCCGAAGTTCCAGCTGCGCGCTGCGATGCTGCCGTCGCTGTCGGTGGAGGTGTCGGTGAAGCTGGCGGTCAGTCCGCTGACGCTGGACGTGAAGCTCGCAGTCGGCGCCACGTTGCCACCGCCCCCACCGGAGGTCTTCGCTGCCTCGCCGAGGAAGGCCAGGCCGATCAGCGCGAATTTGGCGCTGTTCTGCGCCGAGTTGCCCATGTTCGCCAGGGTGTCGTTGGCGGTATGGATCTGGCTGAAGTAGCCGCCGCTGGTGGCGCCGGTGCCGCCTTCGAAGAAGAAGCCCGCCGGATAGCCGGCAGCGGTCCACGAGGCATGGTCGGAGCAGGCGTAGCCGCAGGTGTCCGTGCCGCGACGCAGGCCGCGCGGCGCCAGGTAGGTGTCGAACAGGTTGGTCAGGAAGGCCTTGGTGTCCGGGCTGGAGTAGTCCGACACCAGGCGCATGTCGATCGTCGACGTGGCCGACTTCCAGTTGGTCATGTCCATCTGCAGCACGCCGATCACGTTCGCGCCGGCGTTCTTGTGCGCCTGGGCGATCGCATTGGAACCGCGCAGGCCGACCTCCTCGGCCGCATAGCCCATGAACTTCACCGTACGTTTCGGTTTCCACCCGCTGGCCATCGCGATGCGCAGGACTTCTGTCAGCGTGGCGATGCCGGAGGCATCGTCGTCGGCGCCCGGTGCACGCTGCGAGGTGCTGCCGCCCGCGCTGCCGTTGATCGAATCCAGGTGCGCGCCGAGCACCACGATTTCGTTGGGCAATTCGTTGCCGCGAATGGTGAGGATCACCGACGGCTGGGTCGAGCAGTTGCTGCAGGCGAAGAGTTCCGAGTTCACGTCGGTGCGCGTGCCCGCGAGCCCCTGCCAGGTGGTGCGGATCCATTCCGCCGCGGTCTTGCCGTAGCTGCTGGCGTAATAGCGGTTCTGGTAGGTCTGCAGGTGGTTGATGGTGCTGTAGATATTGGTGTGCTGCACCTGGTCCAGCCACGGCGAGACCGTGGTCTGGTTGTCGATGGTGTAGGCGACGCGCGCCGTGGCGCGGCCCGACACCACTTCGGCGGAACGGTCCGAGCGCACGAAGGCTTCGGCCTGTTCTCGCGTCGGGAACGCGAAATAGCCGCCGCAGCGACGCTCGCGCACATGCACGCGTTCGGTGACGCGGCTGAGCTGGTGCGCGCGGATCTCCGCGACGACCAGCGGATTGCCGAGGCTGTCGCGCATCGCGCGCCCCCGCGCGACGAGGTCGGTCATGCCGGCATGCGTGTCGCGCGACATCACGATGTAGACGCGGGCATCGGGGTCGCGCTCCAGGCGCATCGAAGCCAGTTCGGCATCGGCATGGGCGTGGACATGCGCATCATCGTACGTCGGCGATGCGATGGACTGATTGGCGAAGGCCGGCGCAGCGCACAGCAGTGCGAGGCCGACGGCGGTCAGAGGGTGCTTCATTGCGTTCTCTCTCCCTGTGAAGCCGGCAGTGCCGGCGAAAGACGGACGATCGTGTCCGCGAAAGGCATCGTGGCCGACAGCCCCCTGCAGCCCTGCGGCGTCCATCACGGAGGCCGCATGCCGCCTGTCGGAAGAGGCGCTGCAGCATGCAAGCGCATGCGCAGACAGGACAGGGGGCGGCCGGCAAGACCGACCGCCCCCTCCTTCAGACATGACGCGATGGCTCACGCCATCGACGGCACATCAGAACGTGATGCTCCAGCTGTCGATGCGGCCCGTATCGGCCGTCGCCGCGTCGCGCACCCGCAGGTTCCACGTGCCGTTCAGCACTTCGCTCGACAGGTTCACCGTGAACGTCTGGTTGACGTTGTCCGCGCTGCCGCCCGAACGGTTCAGCAGGTTGTACACCGAGCCATCCGGCGCCACGAGGTCGACCACCAGGTCGCCGCGATAGGTGTGGATGATGTTCACCGCCACCGGCGTCGTCGCCGAGCCGTTGCCGGTGCGACCGCTGACCGTGATCGGGCTGCTGACCGTGCTGTTGTCGTTGATCGCGTAGTCGGTGCCGTTGGTGTAGGTCTGCACGCCGACGGGACCCGTCCCGGTGAAATTCTGGCCCGTGACGTTGGCGCTGTTCACCGTGACGCTGCGGCTGGTCGGCGAGAAGCTGTAGCCGCTCAGCGACGGGGTCAGCGTGTACGTACCGTTCGACAGGCCGCTCAGCGTGTAGGCGCCGCTGCTGTTGGTCGTGGCGCTGGCCGAACCGGTGCTGACGACGACATTCGCGATGCCCGCGCCGGCGCTGGTCGTGACGGTGCCGGAGATCGTGTAGGTCGGCGTGGTGCTGCCGCCGATACCGTCAAGCGTGGTGGCGCCGGTATTGCCGGCGTCGAGCCAGTTGCTCAGGCGCGTGCTGTTGGTGCCGCCGCCGGCCCAGGACACCGAGACGCGACCGTAGTAGTCCTTCATCGACGCCGCGGGCGCGCCGCAGTACGACGGACCGCCGTGCAGCTGGCCGATCACGCGCTTCTCGGGGCTGTACAGCGGCGAGCCCGAGGAACCCGGTTCGGTCACCGAGATGCCGCCGACCCAGGACGCTTCGACGTGGGTGGTGCCGGCGCCGCCGCCGTAGGCCACGGTACGCGTGGCCGTGGTCGAGTGCGTGATGCGCTTTTCGCCGCCATTGGGATGGTGGATCGCGGTCGAGCCCGGGAATTCCACGCTGCGGCGATCCCAGCCGGCCCAGTAGACGTTGTAGGCCGCCGGTGCCGGATCATCGAGTTCGAGCAGCGCGAAGTCGCTGGCCGCGTTGCTGGCGCGGAAGAAGGCGCCGGTCAGCGACTGGGCGAGCGAACCATTGCCGTTCTGGCCGCTGGCGGTGCTGCCGGGCGTGCGGCAGGTGGAGTTCTGGTAGTTCCAGTAGGTCACCAGCGACGCGGCGTTGGAGCTGTTCAGGCCGCAGTGGTTCGCGGTGAGGAAGTACATCTTGCGGTCGTTCGCGGTGTTGTTCACCAGCGAGCCGGTGCAGAAGATGCTGCCGCCGGTCGAATACGCCGCGACCGCACGGATCTGGTCGCGCCAGGCGTCGCCCGCCGGGCAGACCACGTCGGTATTGCAGCTGCCGGAGGTACCACGGGTCTGGAACACCGAACGACGTCCGGCCGCGATGTTGCGGAAGCCGGCGTAGTCGTGGCCGACCTGGGTCAGGCGCAGCTTGAGCTGGTCCTTCATCGCGCGCGGCACGACCACTTCGATCACGGCCTCGTCGCCGTCGACGATCGGGGTCCACAGCTGGCCATGGCTTTCGTTGTCGGCGTCGGTGTAGGTGCGCACCGGCGCGGCATTGGCGGCGCGCGCATCCGCGGCCGGATACACCAGCAGGCGGCCGCCGACCGGCATGCGGAATTCGGTGAAACCGAAGTTCAGCGACAGCGCGCCCGGCGACGACACGCGCATGCGCCAGACCAGGTGGTCGTCGTCCAGCGTTTCCCACGTCCCCGTATTGGCGGTGGTGTAGTCCACCTTGATCGGCGCGGCGAAGCGCACCGGCAGGCCGCGGCGATCGCGCTGGCGATCCTCGGCGTTGAGGCGGACGAGATCGATGGCGGGCATCCTGCGCACGTCGACGCGATCGATGGAACGGATCGCATGACCGAAGGATGCGGGCCGCTGCAGCGTATCCGCCGCGTGTGCGGACACGGTCGCCCCGAGAAGCAGCAGCAAAGCGGCACTCAATGTTTTCACTGACATCACTCCTTGTGATTCCTTGTGATCGGCTTGTCGCCGGACATCGCCCGGACGGCAGGCGCCTCTCGGGCATCCTTGCCGGATCCGCAGCGCTGGTTCACCGCATCGGACGCCGATGCGGCGAATCCACGCTAGCAGCCGCGCCGGGCGCGGCAAGCGATTGGGATCACACTTCCGCAGTCATTGCCGATTCGCATCACGGGCAACGCATTCGATGCCTGCATGGAGGTCCATATGGAGACCTGCATCCGTGCAGGCCCGGGAATCGACCACGCACTGTTGGCGATTGGCCGACACGGTTCGCACGATCTTCAACGCCTACCGTATCCGGCATACGGTGTTGACGCACGGCAGCATGGTTCCGCGCGAAGCCTGCAGGATGCGCAGGAACGCTTCCCTTGCTCGATGCGAGCCAAAAAAAGAGCCCCGACTCGCGTCGGGGCTCCAGGTTCGGCCCGGTTCCTTCCGGGCCTCTTCATCCAATCGCCTTCCTGATCAGAAGGTGATGCTCCAGCTGTCGATGCGGCCGGTGTCGCCACCGGCGTTGTCGTTCACGCGGAGCGTCCAGGTGCCGTTGAGCGGCTCGCTGGACAGGTTGACCGTGTAGGTCTGGTTGATGTTGTCGGCCGAACCGCCGGTGCGGTTGTGCAGCACGTACACCGAACCGTCCGGCGCGATCAGGTCGACCTTCAGGTCGCCGATGTAGGTGTGGACGATCGCGACCGCGACCGGCGTGCTGGCCGGAGCGTTGCCGCTGCGACCGGACACCGTGATCGTGCTCTGCACCGTGGTGTTGTCGCCGATCGCGACATCCGTGCCGTTGGTGTAGGTCTGCACGCTGCCACCGCCGCCGGTGGAGTAGTCGCCGACCAGGCTCACGCCCGAGAAGGTCGAGTACGCCTTGAGGCGGACGTGGTAGGTGCCGGCCTGCGGCGCGGCGAAGGTGCAGGTCTCGGCATTGCCGCCGAGGTACGGACGGCAGTCGTACACGGTGTCGGTCGGCGCGCTGCCGAACTTCACGTACAGGTCGGCATCGCCGGTGCCGCCGGAGATCGTGAACGTCAGGTTGGTGGCGCCCGCGGGCACGACCATCGTGTAGTTCAGCGAGTTGCCGGTGGTGGCGCCGAGGCCGGTGACGGGCACGCCCTTGGTCAGGGTGGTGCCGCCGCTGGTGGCGGTGCCGGTGAAGTTCTGGCCGGTGACGTTGGCGCCGCTGACGGTGACGCTGCGGTTGACCGGCGAGAAGGTGTAGCCGCTCAGCGACGGGGTCAGCGTGTAGGTGCCGTTCGCGAGGTTCGAGAACGTGAACTGGCCGCTGGCATTCGTCGTGACCGAGGTGCTGCCGTTGCTGACGCTGACGCCGCTGATGGCCGCGCCGGCGCTGGTGGTGATCGTGCCGGACACCGAGAACGTGGTGGCCGACGCGGTGCCGGTGAAGTTCTGGCCGGTGACGTTCGCGCCATTGACCGTGACCGCGAGGTTGGCCGGCGAGAAGGTGTAGCCGCTCAGCGACGGGGTCAGGGTGTAGGTGCCGTTGGCCAGGCCGGAGAACGTGTACTGGCCGCTGGCATTCGTCGTGACCGAGGTGCTGCCGTTGCTGACGCTGACGCCGCTGATGCCGGTGCCGCCGCTGGTGGCGATGGTGCCCGAGATCGAGTACGTGGTGCCGCCACCGCCGGTGCAGGCGGGGAACTTGAAGTCGGCGATGCGCGTCTGCCAGCTGCCGCTCGGGCGGTACATGCCGACGAACCAGAAGGTGCAGTCGTCGACCGGATCGACGGTCATCTGGTAGTAGTCGCCCCAGCGACCCGAGGTCTCGACGGCGGCGCCGACGGCGACTTCGTTCTCGCCCAGCGACATCACGCCGGCCGGATCGGTGGCCAGGCGGCCGGTGTAGCCCAGCGTGGCGAACTTGGTCGGCGTGGTCGTCTTGGTGACGTTGTAGCCCATGCCGATGTTGCCGAACTTGTCCATGGCGAGCGTGCCCATCAGGTGATGGGTGCTGCTGTCGCCGGGGCTGAACGTGCCTTCCTGGTGCAGGGTCCAGTTGCCGCTGCCGACGCGGCGCAGTTCGAACCAGCGGATGCCGGAGTCGACCACGGTGCCGCTGCGGGCCGGATCCTGGTTGGTGGCGAGCGTGCCGACCAGCACTTCATGGGTGCCCATGTTGCGGTAGACGAGCTGGTTGAGCAGCACTTCGCGGATCGGGTCGAGGCGCGAGGTGGAACCCGGCTGCGGCACGGTGGCGAAGGTGCTGTAGTCGCGGAACCAGCTGTTGAACTCGGTGATCGCGACGCGCGGCAGCGTGGTGATGCTGCTGTTCGCCGGCGTGTTCCAGTCGATGTTCAGCTCGTACAGCTCGATGAAGTCCTGGCTGCCGTTGGCGCTCGCGCCGGCATGCGCTTCGTCGTCGTTGTGGCGCGCGAGGATCTGCTTGCGGCCCGACGGCGGCGCGGTGGTGCCGTAGAAGGTCGACGGCGTCATGATCTGGAAGCCGTAACCCGCGAGGTTGGCCACGCTGTTGAAGCGCTGGGCCGGACGGGCGGTGGCGCCGTTGAGCATGTTGGCGCGGTCGAAGGCGTAGATCTCGGTGCCGGCCTGGCTGCCTTCGTTGGTGCCGCACACGTAGGCGTCGTTCCACACGCCGCAATGCGGGTAATCCGGCAGCACGGGCGTGGCGTAGCGGTAGAACCACCAGCCGCCGCTCACCGGGTCGGAGGTCTTCGACACGAAGGTGCACAGACCGGTGTCGTCCATGGTCAGCATGAACCAGCGGCCGGCCTGGCGATCGTAGTGCAGCAGCGGGTCGCCGCGATCGCTGGTGCAGGAGTTGCCTGCCGGCGCGAGCGAGCCGAAGGTGGTCGGGCCGGACACCAGGGTGCCCGACTTGTTGTAGACGTTGAAATAGGTGCCGCTGCCGCCGCTGTTGACGGCGTAGATCACATGGTTCGCACCGACTTCGACGACCGGGTCACCCGGGCTCACGCCGGTGTTCGGATTGTTGATGCTGACGCGGCTGCGCGCCGCGACATTCGCCTTCAGGCTGCGCGCGCGCGGGCTCTTGTCCCACATCTGCTGCAGCTCGGGCAGACGGTCGCGCGCGGTCGGCTTGTCGGCCGGCGCGTGCGGCAGCTTGCTGCCGATCGGCGTGTACTGGCGGCGGTGCGCCTCGCGGATGCCCATGCCGGGCGTCCACGGCTTGGCCTTGGGCAGATTGCGCAGGTCGACGGCGATATTGTGCGCCGACACCGGCTGGCCGATCTGCGGCCTCCCCGGATTGGCCTTGCCGCCGGACGGCTGCGCCGCCATCGCCGCGCACGGCAACAGCAGCATCAGCACGGCGGCCTTGGCCCCCTTGATCATCGCTGATTTCATGTCTGAGTCCTCGATTTCGTCTTGTGTGTGTGCAGCATGGCCATCCCACTGGCCATGCGACGGGCAACGCCTGGAACAATCGATCGTGTGACGACACAGCTACAGCTGGCACGCGCTCGCGCTTCGCATCCAGGGCATCCGGCCCATGTGCGAGGCGTCGGCGGGCCTTCTTATTCGGGATCGATGAACACGCCGCGCCGTTGCAGGCGCAGCTCGTTCAGCAGACTCCGCATCTCGATCCGCGCCTTCTGCTCGCCGGCCTTCGGCTGGCCGACGATGGCGGTCGCGGTCTTGTTCGGTTCCTGTCCGTCCAGATGGCGGACGGAGAGGGAATAATCCGTCGCGAACTGGTGCGACGTGGACAGGGTCACTTCGGCGTCGAGCTTGTCGCCGACATTGAGCGTGACGCTGCCGGTGCGGCTGGTGAAGCGCTGCAGCGAACCGGCGCGCGCGCCGTCCTGCAGCGACACCTCGATCCGGCCTTCATCGCTCTGCGCCTGTACGGTGCCCTGCGTGCCGATGACCTGGATGCGGCCCGGCCCGGTCTTCAGGTCGATGTCGCTGCGCAGGCCACGGGCCTCGATATCGCCGATCGCCGCATCGACCGAAAGCGCGTGGCCCTGCGGCACGTACAGCACCAGGTCGATGCGCTGGCCTTCCGCGAGGCCGACGCCCGCGGGCAGCGTGGGCGCGACGACGAAGCGGCCATCGCGCATCCCGGGCGCGAAGGTGAATTTCGGGGCGCCATCGGGCTGCTGGATCGTCGAGCGGATGTCGAGCTGGTGCTCGTAGCCGCCGAAGCGCATGAACACGCTGCCGTAGGGGTTGACCACCGCGATCGGCACGCCTGCAGCCAGCTTGAAGCTCTGGTCCTGCCGGATGGGTTCCGCCATCTGCGCTTCGGCCCCCTCCTGCACGGGAGCGCTGCCGTCCTGCGCGCGCGCATGCGGCGCCCCCGCAGCCAGCAGCACGATCGACAACAGCGGCAGCACGGCGCAACGCATCATCGGAACTCCTTGGTTTTTCGGATCGGGCTTTCTGGACCATCGACTCCGCAGCCGGACCGCATGGCGGGGACTGCGTCGTCCTGCAGCATGTCGCGCGGAACGGATCAGAAGCTGTAATCGGCGGTCAGGATGAAATTACGGCCCGGCTCGTCGAGACCCGATCCGTGCTCTCGGTAGTATTTGTCGCCCAGGTTCTCGGCACGCAGCGCCAGCTGGAAACGATCGCTCGCCTTCCAGGAGACGCGCGCGTTGACGGTGCCCCAGCCGCCCGTGCCGCCGGGATTGATGCGTGGATCGACGCGGTCGCGCGAGCTCAGGCGATCCTGCTCGCTGGCGTAGAGCACGTAGGTCTCGACGCCCAGGGATTCGCGGACCTGCCAGCGCGCCCCGACCTTGCCGTACAGCGGCGGGATGCGGTCGGCCGGCATGGAGCCGCCGGTATCGACGTCTTCCTCGCCGCGCGTCCAGGTCGCGGTGGCGTACAGTTCGAGCTCGGGCGACGGCAGGCGATAGCGCGCACCCGCCTCCACGCCCCACAGCTGCAGGCGCGCGACGTTGCGGTTCTGCACTTCCAGCGCGGTACCCACGGTGTTGCCGGTGAGCACCGACGTGATCTTGTCGCGATAGTTCATCCGGAACGCGATGACCTCGCCGCTCAGGCGCTCGCCGCCGAACTTCACGCCGGCATCGATGGAGGTCACGTACTCCGGCGCCAGGTCCGGATTCGGCGAACTGAAACGGTTGCCCGGACGCGGACCGAACACGCCGAGGTCGAAGATGTTCGGCGCGCGGAAACCGCGACCGATGTTCATCACCAGGCGCGTGTCTTCCGAAAGCACGTAGGCGATGCCGAGGTTGCCGGTGAGATCGTCCGGCGACAGCGACACGCCGGGCACGCTGCCGCTGCCGGGCACGTCGATGTCGTAGCGGCTGTAGCGCGCGCCGTAGTTGAAGTCGAACTTGCCGACCTTCCAGTCGTCGGCCGCGTAGACGGCCCAGCCGTCCATGCGCGAACCATCGGGGAAGCGCGGCGCGCGGACGCTGGTGGCGCCGGTATTGATGTTGCGTCGCGTCTTCGAGGACTCGACCTCGTCGCGGTAGAACTCGAAACCGTAGCTCACGTGGTGGCGCTCGCCGATGTCCTTGCCGAACTGTCCGGACACGCCGCTGGTCGTGGCGCGGTTGCGCTCGCGGTCTTCGTTGAGGCTGCCGAAGTCGCGCAGGCGACGGTCGTCGACCACGATCTGCCGGCCCAGGTGCAGTTCGCCGCTGTCGAACAGGGCGTTGGCCTTGTCGATGCGCCAGCGCAGCTGCGCGAAGCGACGCGCCTGCGGCTCGAAGAAGAAGGTCGCGTTCTCCGGATTGGCCTGGCCGAAGCCAGGCACCAGCGCATCATGGCGCGGCGTGCGCGGCTGTTCCGAATACTGCAGCGCGAGCATCAGTTCATGGCCGGGGGCCACGTCGAACTGCCAGCGGAAGTCCGCGCTGCGCTGGGTGAAACCGGTGAAGGCGCGCTCGCGGCCGTCGCCCGAACGCAGGTCGTTCACCTCCTGCGAAGTCACGCCGAGCGAGAAACCCATGCCTTCGCGTCCGCCGGCGATCTGCGCGCGGCCGATCAGCGAATCGTCGGCGATGGCGGCGATGGCGCGCAGGCGACCGTTCCACTGCCAGTCCTGTCCGTCGAAACGCACTTCGGGCGTGAGCATCTGCACCACGCCGCCCATCGCGTCGCCGCCGTAGAGCGTGCTCGACGGGCCGCGCACGACTTCGATGCGATCCAGGCTCTGGCCGTCGACCAGGGCGATGTACTGGTTCGGCGCATTGCGGAAGATCGCGTTGTTCAGGCGGAAGCCGTCGACCAGATGCAGGACTTCCGAGCCCTTCAGGCCACGGACGATGACCACGCCCTGCCCCGGCGTGGTCTGCTGGACGAAGGTGCCGACCTCGCCGTGGAGGGCGTCCATCGGGGTCTGCGGGGCAGTCTCGCGCAGCCGCTCGCCCCCCACGATCGTCGTGGCGGCCGGCACATGCAGGGTCGATTCGGGGCGCTTGGTCGCCGTGACCTGGATCGTATCCAGGCAGGATGCATCACCTTCCGCGCAGGGGCCGGATTCGTCGGCGAGCGCCTGGCCGATGGCGAGCGACAGCAACGCAAAGGAAGCGAGCGCGCGACAGGGAGCGCGGAAGGTGGAACGCATCAATGGAAGAGCCCCGGAGGAGAAGTTCAGGTCAGCAAAGCAATCAAGAGCACATCATCCCGTCGTCGTCGGCGTCCTGCCGCATGTGTGTATCCCGACCGGATGCTGGCGATCCTCACGCAAAAACAGCTAATGCGCCATCGGTGGCCCGATGGGCGTCGGATGCGAGCGAGGGAGTCGCCGTGTTTCGTTGTCGTGTCCGTCGCGCTGCGAAGCGTCGCAACGGCCATCTGGAACGTAAACGGAACGGACAAGGCAGGTCAATAGCAGGCGCTCTGCGTCGCGACAGGACCAACACCCTGTCGAGGAAATGCGTGCAGCGACAACACGATGTGTCCGTTGTCGCAGGAAAGTGGACCTGGTCGATGACAGAGGGGCGCGAATCTTGTTGCGATGCAGCATCGACCTGCGCGGCAGCGACCTCATCGATCGGGCGAGCGTCCGGAAGCGACGTCGGGAGCCGCATCCGAAAAAGAGCCCCGGCAAGGCCGGGGCGCAATGACAGCTCGGGGCAAGACTTGAAACTTCGCGTCGAGGGAGGGTGCGGCTCCCGCCCCGCCTCCGGGGAGGCGACGGGGCGGGACGTTCGCACCGCAACCAGCATTGCAGGCGAACGCCGGAACGCGTCTCCAGTCCGGCCGGGACTGGGTGCGACCTGCATTCCGTGGACGCATCAAACCGTCCGGGCCGTCATCCGAGCCTGTTTTGAGATGTCTTTTTTTTCTCAGCCGTGCGCGAAGCCCCGCGCTGCCTGGGCTGCAGCCATCCTCGCGACATGCGTGCGGATGCGCGAAGTCGGTGAACGCAGGCGTGATTACCGCTCGCGATCGCGCCTGATCGGGGACATGGCCTAGCTTGAAGCGGCCTTTGGGGCACGTGTCGGCTGCAATTCCGTCACCGGATTCGATGCACCCGTCGATGCCATCGCGACGGCCGGGCAAAGCACGCCGGGCCCGCGCCGTACCAACGCGCCGTACCAAACCGCATGCGTGTGCGCACCGGCCGGTCTGCGCATGCGGCTCGCGATGCCCGCCACGATGCGTTAAATTCGTATGCGCCCGACAAGGACGCCGAGCGTCGCCGGCAGTCGGCAGCACGGTCGCCGAGGTTGTTCGGCCGGCCGCACAGGGGACATCGATACGTTCCATGCCGATGCGCCGGCCGTTGCCGTGGGCGTCGCGCACGGGTTTGCCGCCAGGGTTTCGCCGCCCAGATCCGACAACACCACATGACCTTGAACGCGAGAACGACCTGGCCCTGGCCCGAGCACACGCATCGACTGCTGGTCGGTGACCTGCGCATCGATCTGCCGAACCGACGCGTCGAACGCCCGGATGGCGTGCGCCAGGAACTACCGCAACGCGTGTTCGACCTGCTGCTGGTCTTCCTGGCCGAGCCGGACACCGTGCATTCGCGCGACACGCTGTTCGAACGGGTCTGGCAGGGCGTCATCGTCGAGGACGCGAATCTCACGCAGGGCGTGTGGATGCTGCGCAAGGCCTTCGGCGAAGAGCGCAGGCACTGGTTCCGGACGGTGTCCAAGACCGGCTATGTCTTCGAACCACCGACCCCGGTGAGCGCGGAGCACGGTGATGCAACGCGGGTCGCGCGACCGCGCGATCCGGCGTCAACCGAAGGCATCGGCACATCGCCTGCGCACGATGCGCCGGTCGCCCCCCATCACGCCGCGAATGCCGGCCTCGGCCACGTCGCAAGCACGACCATGGCGCGTGGGCCTTGGTCGCCGATCGTACGGATGGCCGCAACGGCAGGCGCCACCCTGCTCGCGATCGCGGCGCTGGCGCTGCCGGTGCTTTCGCCGCACGGGCGCGGTGAAACGTGGGACCGCGCGGATGCGTCATCCGCATCTGCCGCACGCAAGGTCGCGCCGCCGCTGCGGATCCATCTGGTCTCCGAGCCGCCCATGGTCAATGCGCGCACGCCCGATGGCCTGTGGGCCGCGATGCTGGCCGACGCGTGGCTGGGCTACAAGCTGGAGCTGCTGCCGGAAACGATCCTGATGCCGCCCGGGCTGTCCACGGACGCGCGCCTTGCACCGGACGAACGCCGCATCACGATCCGCGCTAGCCAGGATACGAAGGCACCAGGTCGCATCCTGCTGCAGGCGCGCATCGCCGATGCCTCGAACAACGACTCATCCGTGCTGGAAGTGCGCGGACCCGCGAAGGACGCGACGCAACTGGCGGATGCCCTGTCGCAGGACATCCTGACGCGACTATTGCCGGTACACGCCCACGCCACTTGGCCCGCCCTGCCCCGCGACCTCCGTGCCACGCAGCAGTACGCACTCGCCGTGCAGGCTGCGCGCCGACGTGACTGGGCCGGTGCCGAACGCGAAGCTACCGCCGTTGCGAAGTCGGCCCCCGGCTTCGGTCCGGCTCGCTGGCTGCTAGCGCAAATGCGCGCACGACGGGGGGACCTGCCTGCGGCGATCGAACTGGCCACCGAAGCACGACGCGCATCGACACCGCTGCCGGACGATGCCGAGCGCGTGTTCGATGCCATGACCAGCGCCCTCGATCCGGCACGGCGCGAAGACACCGTCGCGCGCTTCGTCGCACTCGAACGCGATTGGCCCCGACGCATCGACTTCGCGATCATGCGCGCGCTCATGCTGACGCGCCTGGGACAACCCGCTGAAGCCCTGCTGGCGGCGTCGCATCCGGCGGCCGCGCTGCACACATTGCCGATCGACGTCCGCATCCGTCATGCCATCGTCTCGTCGGAAGCGACCATACTCAAGGGTGATCCGGCGACCTCGCGCCGCCATGCGCAGGCCGCGCTCGCGCTCGCGGCAGCGCCGGGCATGGACCGTGAGCGGGGATTGGCACGCCTGATGCTCGCACGCGTACACCACGCCACGCCCGGCAACGCGCCCGCCCCGGAACTGTTCGAACTGGCCGCCGATTCCTTCGCCACCTGCGGCGACGCGCCCAATGCGCTGTTCGCGCGCTTCCTCGCCGACAACATCCGCTTGGGCGACCGGCCGGAAGCCTCTGAACATCTGGAACCGCTCATCGAAGCCTCACGGAGGCTGCGCATCGTCGCCCTAGAGATGGAAGCGCTCCGCACGACCGCCTACCGCTTCTACCGTGCTGGCGAGCATGCACGCTTCCGCGAATACCTTCGCCGTGCGCAGGACACCGCCAACCGATCCGACGACATCAATAGCCAGCGGATCATCGACCTCGACCTCATGGGTGAGGACTTCTTCATGGCCAACATCACCAGCGCGCGCGCACGCATCCGTCGCCTGCGAGCGGGGGGGCTGGACGGCCCGATCGGCTACCACGTGCCCCTGCTTGACAGCACCATGACTTTGCACGAAGGCCGCTATCGCAAAGCACTGGAGATACTGCACGACGGCGATGCACCCGGACCACACGAGCCGCCGGCGGTCGTCGAAGCGAACTACGCATGCGTTCGCGCCGACATCCTGCTGGCCATGATGGACACCGTGGCCGCGCGCCCGCAGATTGATCGCTGCCGCAATCTCGGCAATCCCTCGCTGCGCGCGGTGGCGCGGCTGCTCGACGTCCGGGCCGATCTCGCCGACGGCGATCACGAAAGCGCGCGCATCAAACTGCATGGCATCGAACAGGATCTGTCCGGCATCGCCAATGGCGTCGAACGTTGGTCTCTGGTCAGCGGCATTGGCAGCGCTTTCGCATCCGTAGGCGACTACGCTCGCGCGGAGCGCCTGCTGAACAGCGAGATCGAAGCAACGCGCGATGCCGGCTACCTGCTGACACTCGCCGGCATCGAAACCAACTTGGCCGAGATCGCCGCTGCGCGCGGCGACTGGCCGCGCAGTCGCGCTCTCGGTCTAAGCGCGCGTCGTCGCCTGCCGCAGGACGCATGGCTTCACAACGTGCGGCTGGACCGGCTCGATATCGTGGATGCGCTGATGCATGGCAACCTCCCGGCCGCGCGCTCACGCATTGCATCGCTGCGCAAGCGTGCGGAAGCGCTGGATGATCGCGCCACCCTGCAGGACCTGCGCGCCCTCGCGCCACTGACGTCCGGCAAAGCCGTACGCGCCGGCGACGGCACTGCGACCCTGGATCCTTCGCAGGCCTACATCGACTGGCTCTACTGGCGCCTGCCAGCACAGCAAGCGGGCAACGCGAGGAATCGCTGAACAGGGGGATTCGCTGGACATCAGAGTCACGCAAAAAAGCCGCGGGTCTTTCGACCCGCGGCCCGAGAGCATTGCGAATTGAACTCCGGATCCCGTTCAGATCAGAAGGTGATGCTCCAACTGTCGATGTAGCCGGTATCACCGAACCAGTTGTCGCTCACGCGCAGGCGCCAGGTCCCGTTGAGCGCTTCGCTCGAGAGATTGACATTGGCGGTGCCGATAACGTTGTCGGCGCTGTCGTAGCTGTTGTAGTTCTTCAGCACGTACACCGAACCGTCCGGCGCGACGAGATCGACCTTGAGATCGCCTCGGAACGTGTGCTTGATGTCGACCGCCACCGGGGTACTGGCAGCGGCATTGCCAGTACGACCGGACACCGTGATCGGGCTGATCACCGCGTAGTGGTCGTAGATTGTGACGTTGTTAGCGTTGGTGTAGGTCTGCGTACCACCGTTGCTGTCCTGCGCACCGGTGAAGTTCACGTCGGCAACGTTGGCGCCGTTTACAGTGACGCTGCGACTGGCGGGCGAGAAGGTATAGCCACTCAGCGACGGGGTCAGCGTGTACGTGGCGTTGGACAGACCCGTCAGCGTGTACGCGCCACTGCTGTTGGTCGTCGCTGTCACCGTGCCGTTGCTCACCGTCACACCGGAGATGCCGGTACCCGCGCTGGTGGTGATGGTGCCCGAGATGCTGTAGTCGCCAGGCGGATTGGTCGTGCCGAAGATCGAGTACAGAAGCTTGTTCGGCGAACCCGAACCGGCATTCGTCACCTTGCCGGACGTCGCGTTGTCGACCAGTGCGTTGCGGACCTGAGTCGGCGTGGCGCTCGGATTGCTGGCAAGGTACAGCGCGGCCACGCCGGCCACGTGCGGCGATGCCATCGAGGTGCCGCTCAGGGTCGCGGTGGCGGTGGAACTCGAGATGCCCGCCGACACGATGTTCGAACCGGGCGCGTAGATGTCGAGGCACGAACCGTAGTTCGAGAACGACGAGCGCGCATCGGTGTTCGTGGTCGAACCGACGGTGATCGCGTTCGCGGCGCGGGCAGGCGAGTACGAACACGCATTGCTGTTGTCGTTGCCTGCGGCCACGACGACCGTGACGCCGGCGTTGTGCAGGCGGTTCACGGCATCATCGGTCGCCTGGTCAGCGGAACCGCCGAGGCTCATGTTGGCCACGGCCGGCTTGACGTGATTGCTCGCGACCCAGTCCATGCCCGCGATCACGCCTGAATTGGAGCCCGACCCATTGCAGTCCAGCACGCGGACGGCGTGGAGCTTCACTTCCTTGGCGATGCCGTAGGTGGAGCCACCGACGGTGCCGGCGACGTGCGTGCCATGGCCTTGGCAGTCATTGGCATTGCCTCCGTTGGTCACCGCGTCGTAGCTGGTGCCGAGGCGGCCGCTGAACTGGCTGTGGCTCGCCAGGATGCCAGTGTCGATGATGTAGGCATGCACGCTGGAGGCGGTGGTGTCGTAGGTGTAGGTCTGGTTGAGCGGCAGGTCGCGCTGGTCGACGCGGTCGATGCCCCAGGTCGCATTGGTCTGCGATGCAGCGATCGAGACGACGCCGTCTTCCTGGACGTAGGCCACGCGCGGATCGGCGAGCAGGCGCGCCAGGCCCTTGTCGTCGGCGCGGGCGACGAAGCCGCGCAGCACGTTGTTGTAGCTGCGCACCAGCTTGGTGCGGTGCTTCGTCGCCATGTCGCGGGCGACGACCGACACGCGGGACAGGCTGCTGCGCTCGCTGGCCAGGCTGGCGGCATTGTCCTTCAGGACCACGATGTACTGGCCCGGGATGGGGTTCTTGACGGTATGGAATTCGCCGGCGGTCGCGGTCAGCGAGCCGAAGGCCAGGGACATGCCCACGGCGGCGGACAGCAGGGTTGTGCGGTGGTTCACAATCGCTCCTTCAATCAGGAAGTGAAGAGTTGCCAAGCGCCGCCTCGATCGGGCGACGCACTGTGGGCGGATGGCCCTGGCGATGTGCCGTTGTTGTGGTGCTGGGTACGACTGGACTACGCGTGGTTCTGGTTCGACACGACAGGTTCGTCCGGCATCCGCGAGGCCGAATCTAGGCAGGGGCCGAATGCGCCACAAGCCGGCGCGGAACAAATAAACATCTGTTTTTTCGAGGAAATATCATCAATTGATCTTTTGATGATGTTGCCGGAACGCCGCCGGGCCCCGATGGCATGCGGAAAGGCCGGCAAGACAAGGCCTGGCAACGCATCGACACGTCACGACATCGGGGGCCTTTCGAAAGCACTGCCCAAGGTGCCGCCCAGATGGTCGGAACGCCGGTCGCGCGGAGATGCTGCTGGCTTCGTGCCTTGCCATCTCCTGCAACCTTCCGTCGGCGAGCCATGCCAAAAAAGAACCCCGGCTTTCGCCGGGGTTCCCGTGTCATCCATCGGATCGGCCGTTGCACGCCGGCCGGAAGCTTCCGTCCCGGATCAGAACGTCAGGCTCCAGCTGTCGATGTAGCCTGTGTCGTTCACCCAGTTGTCGTTCACGCGCAGGCGCCAGGTGCCGTTCAGCGCTTCGCTCGACAGGTTGACCGTGAAGGTCTGGATCACGTTGTCGGCGCTGTCGTTGCTGTTGTAGTTCTTCAGCACGTAGACCGAGCCGTCCGGCGCGACCAGGTCCACCTTCAGGTCGCCACGGAAGGTGTGCTTGATGTCCACGGCCACCGGGGTGGTCGCAGAGCCATTGCCGGTGCGGCCGGACACCGTGATCGGGCTCGTCACCGTCCAGTTGTCGTAGATCGTGACGTTGTTGGCGTTGGTATAGGTCTGGCTACCGCCGTTGTTGTCAGCCGTGCCGGTGAAGTCGACGCCCGAGACGTTGTTGCCGTTCACGGTCACGCTGCGGCTGGCCGGCGAGAAGGTGTAGCCGCTCAGCGATGGGGTCAGCGTGTACGTGGCGTTCGCCAGACCGGTCAGCGTGTAGGTGCCGCTGCTGTTGGTCGTGGCCGTCGTCGAGCCGTTGCTGATGGTCACGCCAGAGATGCCGGCGCCCGAGCTGTTGGTGATGGTGCCGGAGATGCTGTAGCTGCCCGGAGGCGGCGTGTCGCCGAACAGCGAATACAGCAGCTTGTTCGGCGAGCCGGAGCCGGCATCGGTCACCTTGTTCGAGGTCGCGTTGTTGACGATCGCATTGCGGACCTGGGTCGGGGTGGCGTTCGGGTTGCTGGCGAGATACAGCGCGGCCACGCCGGCCACGTGCGGCGACGCCATCGAAGTGCCGCTGATGGTGTTGGTGGCGGTGGTGCTGGTGTACCAGGCCGACAGGATGTTCGAACCGGGGCCGTAGATGTCGAGGCACGACCCGTAGTTCGAGAACGACGAACGCGCATCGGTGTTCGTGGTGGAGCCGACGGTGATCGCGTTCGCGGCGCGAGCCGGGGAGTAGTTGCAGGCGCTGGCGTTGTTGTTGCCTGCGGCCACCACCACGGTGACGCCGGCGTTGTGCAGGCGGTTCACGGCATCGTCGGTGGACTGGTTGGCACCGCCGCCGAGGCTCATGTTCGCGACGGCCGGCTTGACATGGTTCTGTGCGACCCAGTCCATGCCGGCCACGATCCCGGAGAACGAACCCGTGCCGTCGCAGCCGAGCACGCGCACGGGATGGATCGTCACGCCCTTGGCCACGCCATAGGTGCTGCCACCCAGGGTGCCGGCGACATGCGTGCCATGGCCGTTGCAGTCGGTGGTGCCGCGACCATCGTTGATGGCGTTGTAGCCGTTGCCGACGCGGTTGCTGAACTGGCTGTGGGTGCCGAGCAGGCCGGTGTCGATGACGTAGGCATGCACGCCGGACGCAGTGGTGTCGTAGGTGTAGGTCTGGTTCAGCGGCAGGTCGCGCTGGTCGACGCGGTCGATACCCCAGGTCGCGTTGGTCTGCGTCGCCCTGATCGACACCAGACCGTCTTCTTCGACGTAGGCGACGCGCGGATCGGCGAGCAGGCGCGCCAGCGACTTATCGTCGGCCCTCACCACGAAACCACGCAGCACGCTGTTGTAGCTGCGCACAAGCTTGGCGCGATGCTGCGACGCCATGGTGCGCGCCACCGAGGACACGCGGGACAGGCTGCTGCGCTCATTGGCGAGACTGGCGGCGTTGTCCTTCAGGACGACGATGTACTGGCCCTTGATCGGAGTCTGCGCGGCACGGAAATCCGCCGAGAAGGCCGGAAGCGAGGCGCAGGCGAACGTGGCGGCAACGGCCACCGAAAGCATGGAGTTACGGTAATTCACAATCGCTCCTCAAATACGTAAATGAGTCGAAACACACCGGAAATTGTCCATGGATGGACCGGTGCGCAGTGAGCGGATTGCAAGGCAGAAACGCTGTTGTTGTTTTTATCCGTGATGGACTTGCCCGTGATTCTTGTATGCGGCATTCGTCCAAGCACCCGCAGCACGACCAGTATTCCTGCGTACAGGCACGTTCAATGTGCGCTGCAACATCGATCAGTCCGATTTTCGCGCCATGTATCACGGAACACCGCTCTACATGCTCTTGGGTGGGTGTGCTGATAACGAAACATCATGCATTTCGCGGAAACCTTCGGACATGCCCGCACGCCGCGGCCGTGCCGACGCATGCCGTTCTTTCGACGCGACATGAAAAAGGCCCCGGCTTTCGCCGGGGCCCCGTGTCGCAGTGTTCGACTCCTGCAACGGAGTCAGCGCGTGCCTCAGTTCGGCGAACGCGTCGCCTTCATGGTCACGCCCGAGTAGCTGCTGTATGCGCGCACGCCGATGTAGTACGTGGTGCCGGCGGTCGGGTTGTTGATCGTGCAGGTCTCGGTGTTGCCGTTGAGATACGGACGGCAGTTGTAGCTGGTGGTGGTCGGCGCGGCGCCGGCGCGGACGTACAGGTCGGCATCGCCGGTACCGCCGGAGATGTTGACGACGAGGCTGGTGGTGCCGGCCGGGATGGTGACGGTGTAGAACGACGACCAGTTGCCGGTCGAGACCGACGGCAGGCTGACGTTGTGCACGACCGTGCCGGTGCCGCCACCGCCGCCGTTGACGTACGAGTCGATCCACGCCTTGTAGTACGTGACGTTGGTGTAGATCACGTCTTCGCCGCAGTAGGTCGCGCTGCGGCCCGAACGGCTGGTCGCACCCACGAGCAGGCTGCCCGCCAGCGCCGGACCGCCGGAATCGCCCTTGCAGGCGGTCGCCGTGGTCGTGCCGCGGAAGCACAGGTCACCGGCGCCGGTGCCCGAGCAGGTGCTCGGCGTCAGCACGGTGGTATCGAGCATCTTCAGGTAGCGCGAGCCGGAGTCGCCGCCGAACGGCGAGGTCACCTGACCCCAGCCGAGCAGGCGCACGGTGCTGCCGACGGCCGGCGACGAGGTGCCGCGGGTGACCGGGGTGATGCCCGAGACCGGGGTTTCGAGCTCGAGCAGCGCGATGTCGTTCTGCGTGCTGTACTGCGGATGGTTGATGCGGCGGATGACGCGGATGACCTGGCCGCCCGAGGTACGGTCGATCGAACCCACGCGCACGGACGCAGCGCTGCTGCTGCAGTGCGCGGCGGTGACGACCCACTTCGGCGAGATCAGCGAACCGCCGCAGAACTGCGAACCGCTGCTGCTGAGCAGGGCGGCCGTCCACGGGTAGGCGCCGTCCGGCGCGAAGCTGCCGCCGACGATGCGCTGCTGGGCGCTGGCGTGCAGCGAGGTGGCGGCCAGGGTGAGACCGATGGCGGCGAACAGGAACTTGCGGGAAGCGTTAACCACTGTGAGAACCCTCCGTGATGCTTGTTGTGATTGATCAGTCGCATGGCTGCGAGCACATGCGCGATGGTGCCTGGTGGTCCGGCGGGACACGCGCGCCGTTCTGTCTGCGGCGCTGGGTGTTCCGCTGCGATCTGTTGCTCGATCCGTTCCGCGGATCCGTCCCTGATCGCCGACGCCCGGACGCTGCCGGCACGGCGGGCTTGATAACAGTTGTGCAGGCGCAGCATCGGCGGATCGCTTATGACGAAGCACGAAATCAAGACGGGATTCACGGTTTCAAACGAAACCAATTCCTGTCATGCCGGTCGCGACACGCCAAATTCGGCATTTCTTGTGCGATGCAACACGGCCTGTGCGTTCATCGCCTCGCCTGGAATGCGGATGTTGTCGCAGTTGCGCAGCGCGTCTCCGGGCCCCTCCCGTGACCGCGACGCGGACACGGGAAAGGCTGGAGCAGACCGACGCGATCGGGTCGCTCAGGGCTGCGGGAAGGCGTAATTCACCTGGTAGCTGCCCGAACCGAAGGCGGATTGGGCAACGAACCGGTAATAGCCCGCCGTGCCGTTGTAGCTGATCGACTCGGAAGATCCCGCGTTGCGGCTCTGCGCGACGGTGACCCACCCGAAGCCGTTGTACTGCTGCAGGTACAGGTCGAAATTGGTGCCCGCAGTGCCGGCCATGCTGGCCCGATAGCCCCCCGTTCCGCCCAGGAAGTACCCCGGGTTGGAGGGCACGGCCACCGCGCCGCCGCTCATCAGCGTGCCCGATTGGGTCAGACCGCCACCGGGCGGCGTACCCCCGCCACCACCGTTCATGGTCTGGTTGATCCAGTTCCTGAAATAGACGACATCCGTGTAGAGCGCATTGGTCCGGCCGCAGGTGCTGTCATTGCCGCCGGCACGGCTGGTCGCTCCAACGAGGACGCCGTTCACGATCGCCGGGCCACCGGAGTCGCCGTAGCAGGCGGTCGCCGAGGTGGTGCCGCGCACGCACAGGTCGCCGGTGCGGTAGTTCGCGCAGTTGCTGGCGGCGATGATCTGGGTGTCCAGCTGCTTGAGCTGGTCCGAACCGCGGTCGGCACCGGCCTGGGGCGTGGTCTGTCCCCAGCCGTAGAGGCGCACGGCGGTGCCCGCGGCCGGGGAAGTGCTGCCCATCGTGATCGGCGTGATGCCGGAGACGGCCGTCTGCAGTCGCAGCAGGGCGATGTCGTTGCCGCCGTTGATGTTGCTGGTGCTGTAGCCGGGATGCACGAACTTCTGCGCGATCGCGATGACCTGGCCGCCGCTGGTGCGATTGAGCGAACCCAGGCGAACCTGGGTGGGATTGGCCTGGCCGGTCACGCAGTGCGCGGCGGTCACGACCCACTGCGGGGCGATCAGCGAGCCGCCGCAGCCATGCTGGCCGTTCTGGAGCAGGGCCGCGACCCAGGGCTGCGGCGTGGTGGTGATGCTGCCGCCGACGATGCGCTGGGCGGGTGCCGACGGGCGCAGCGACTCGGCGGTGGCCGGGCGCTGCTGCGCGATCGAGGACGTGGCGGCGACTGCCGCGAGCATCGCCAGGGCGAGCCGTGCCTGGCGGCTGGTGCGGGACTGCGATTGCATGTAAGACCCTCCTCAGAATGAATGACGCGGATGCGTCCGTTGTGCGTGCGGGCGTGATGGAGGCGTGATTGGCCGCCCTGCGCTCGCTCCGTGCCCTCGCCCGTGCCGTGGGTATGGCGCGATCCGGGGCCCGTCGATCTGACGCGAGCGCGGAGGCGGCGGACGATGCGCTGCCGCTCAAATCTTTCTCAAACACGGCCGGAGGTCGGCGTTGGCGACGGCGACGGCGACGGCGAAGGGCATGAGGCGGCGAAGCGGGTGCGGCGTCGGCCAAAAAAACGGCCGTGCGCCCGAGGAGCGCACGGCCGGGACAGGAACGCTCGCCCGGACCCGATGGCCTGGGCGACCCGATGAAGCGACGGACGCGCGGAACGGTCCACCCTTCGCTTCATCGATGATCGATCGAGCTTCCACCAAAGAGGCCGCCGTCCACGGGGTCGAACGGCGGAAACGCATGCTGCAGGGCAGCATCGCCGGCGGATGTCCTCGCCGGCAGGGACGATGAAACGGCGGCGCGGCGACACGGGCATCGCCGGAATCTTCAAATTTTTCTCAAATCCTTCTCGCGACCCGGCTTCGCGGGGTGCGTCGCGCGAGGATGCGGCCCCGTCGGGAACGCCCTCCGGCTGCACGGGCTGCGATGCGCACCGGCTCTCGGGTTGCGCATCGCACATGACACTCGCGTTACGCTTGGCCTGCTGGCCGCCGACGCAGCGTAAGCGGATTCCGACGACGGGGCGTCGACCGCGCGCACCACCGCTCAGCACCACACGGGCACCTTTCGATATACGGAGAGCGATGCAGCAGTTCCGCACGATGCGCAGCGATGCGACCCGGCCACGGCGATCCGCCGGGGCACGGAACCGCGCACGCCTGCGCAGCGGAGGTCGACGATGACGACACCGTCGCCGGTGCCCGGGGATGGGGCGATCCTGGTCGTCGGCGATGTGCGCATCGACCTGCGCTATCGCCGCGTGATGCGGCCCGACGGGCATGCCGAGCTGCCCCAGCGGATGTTCGACCTGCTGCTGGTGTTCCTGGCCGAACCCGGCGTGCTGCATACCCGGGACACCCTGTTCGAGCGCGTCTGGCCGGGTGTGGTGGTCGAGGACTCCAATCTTTCGCAGAGCGTCTGGATGCTCCGCAAGGCGCTGGGCGAACCGCGCAAGCACTGGATCCGCACGGTCTCCAAGCGCGGCTACGTCTTCGAGCCGCCGACGCCGGTGCGCGCGGAACCGGTTCCCGCGCTCCGGGCGGATGCAGAGGAAGCCCGTGACGAGCCCGCGGCGGCACAGGCGCCCCACGTGCGGCCGGACGCGCCCATCGCCGAGGCGGCCGACGACACGGCCGACGACATGGCGGACGTGCAGGGTGACGGCGAAGCGGCCTCCCTGCCGGATGCACCGCCACCGGCAAGGCCGCGTCCGCGCGGTGGCTCGATCCCGGCGATCGTGCCCGTGCTTGCCCTGGTCGCGATGTGGGCCCTGCTGCTGGCCGCCGTATTGCCGTCCGCGCCGCCGCTGCAGGCGGACACGATCGCACCCGCCGTACCGGCCACCCGCGAGGTGATCGTGCTGCAGGCCGACACCGGCAAGGCCGACGACGCAACGCGCGCGCCGGTCGCGCTGCTGGATGCCTGGCTGGCCTGGAAACTCGACCTGCTGCCGGAGGTGGTCCGCCGCGATGCCCTGCCCGGCGGCCGGGGCTCGGGCACGCGCTGGGTGGTCGTGCTCTCGGCCGAACCGATCGCCGGCACGCCGGACAGCCTGCTGCTGCGTGCGCGCATCGGCCAGGGCGGGTCGGGCGACCGTCGCGATCCGCCCGACCTCGAACTGATCGAACGCGGGACGCGCGACGGGCTGTCCGCAGCCGTCGACGCGCTGTCGCAGCGGATCGTCGCGCGCCTGCTGCCGCATCGCGCAGACGCGCGCTGGCCCGCGCTGTCGCTGCCGCCGGACATCGCCCGGCGCCACGCTGCTGCGTTCGAAGCCCGGCGCGAACGCGACTGGATGCGCGCGCGCAGCGAGGCCGAGGCCGTGACCGCGGCCATGCCGACCTTCGCTCCCGCGCATCTGGCGCTGGCGGAGCTGTCCCTGCGCCACAACCGCACGCGGGACGCGCTGTCGCACATCGGCATGGCCCGGCGCGGTCTCGCGCCGATGCCCGTCGACGCGCTGCGCATCCTCGACGCACAGGCCGCTCTGGTCGATCCGCGACGGCAGCCCGAAGCCGCGCGCGCCCTGGCGGAGCTGTCGCGCACGTTTCCTGCGCGCGCCGATTTCGCCCTGGCCCATGCGCGCCTGCTGCTGCGCGGCGGCGATCCGCGCGCCGCACAGGCCCTGCTGCAGGGCGGAGCCATCGACTGGAACCTCGAATCGCAGGAACGCCGCATCCGGCGGCAGCTGCTGCTGACCGACATCGTCGGCACCCTGGGCGATCTCGACACAGCCCGCACGCAAGCGCAGCAGACGCTGGCCCAGCTCGCACGCCTGGGCCCCGGCTGGGCCCTGGAACGCGGCAACGTCCGCATGCAGCTGGCGCGCGTGCACCATGGCCAGGCCAGCCACACGCCCTCGCCTGCGCTGTTCGAACTGGCGGCCGGGGAGTTCGAGGCCGCCGGCGACAGGCTGGGCGCCCGCTATGCGCGCTATCTCGCCGACGAGGCGCGACGCGGTGCGGCGCCGGGCGAGACACCATCGATGCGCGCGCTGCGCGAGGAAGCCCGCAGCGCCGGCAATGCCGCGATCGAGACCGAAATGCTGCGCCGCGAGGCCTTCAAGCATTACAACGCGGGATCGCACGGCGAATACCGGCGCCTGCTGCGCGATGCGCTGGAAGTGGCCAACGCTTCCGGCGATACCGCGCTGCAGGATGCGCTCGAGTTCGACCTGCTGAACCAGGATGCGCTGGTCGGCAATCACGCCAGCGCGAAGGCACGCATCGCGCGACTGTCGCGTGGCACGCACACCGACGAACGCGTGTATTGGGCCGCGGAGTTCGACGCGATGCTGCACCTGCGCGGCGGCGATGTCGCCGGCGCGCAGGCCGCGCTCGCGCGCGCCGAACGCCGGCTCACCGCACAGGGCCGGGCGCTGTCCCGCCCGATCGCGGTGCGGCTGGCCTGCGTGCGCAGCGACCTCGACCTGGTGCGCGGCGACGTCGCCTCGGCACGACGCCGCATCGATGCCTGCCGGCATGCGGAAGATACCCATCTGCGGCGGTGGTCGCAGATCCTCGCCGCACAGGCGGACCTGCTCGAAGGCGATCCTGCCCAGGCACGCGTGCATCTCGTGCAGATCGAGCGCGCGATCGACGAGATGCCGCGTGGCACCGATCACTGGATCATGGTCGAGACGGTCGCGGCGCTGCTCGCGCGTGCCCGCGAGTACGACCGCGCGGAGCGCCTGTACGGCACCGCGCTGCAGCGCTGCGAGGACGCCGGCTACGAACTGCTGGCGATCAGCATGCGCATCGGGCTGGCGGAGATCGCGATGGCGCGCGGCGACCGGGCGCGCAGCCGTGCGATCGCCGACGAAGCCCGCAGGCAGGCACCGTCGGACGTCTGGGTGCTGCAGCGACGCCTCGACACCCTGGAGCTGATCGACACCCTGCGTGCGGGCGATCCCGCACAGGCACGCGCGCGCTGGGCGCAGTTGCACGAGCGCGCGCGTCGCCACGACGACGGCGTGCTGCTGGCCGAACTGGAATCGCTCGCACGGGAAGCCGGCTTCGACGAAACCGTCGGCCTGCGTCGCGACACGGCATCGCGCGCGCTGCCGGGGGCGACGCTCGACTGGCTGTCGACAGGTCCGTCACGCTGAGGACGACAATGCAGTCGCCCCGCCGTTCGCTCAGAGCATCCCGGTTTCCAGGCGGGCCACTTCCGACATCATCTCGCGGTTCCACGGCGGGTCGAACACCAGCTCGACATCGGCTTCGACCACGGTCGGGATCATCTCGATCTTGCCGCGCACGTCTTCGACCAGCACCTCGCCCATGCCGCAGGCCGGCGCGGTGAGGGTCATGCGCACCTCGACGATGCGCGCGCCTTCATCGCTGCGCTTGATCTCGACGCCATAGACCAGCCCCAGCTCGACGATGTTGATCGGGATCTCCGGGTCGAAGCAGGTGCGCAGCTGCGACCAGACCAGCTTCTCCACTTCCTCATCGTCGGCGCCCTCGGGCAGCTCGATCGGCGGCGGCGGTTCCTTGCCGATGGCGTCCGCATCCTTGCCGGCGATGCGCATCAGGTTGCCTTCGACGAAGACCGTCCAGCTGCCGCCGAGGGCCTGGGTGATGTAGCCGACGCTGCCGGCCGGCAGGGTCACGGAATCGCCCTGGGGGACGAGGACGGCATCGCAGTCGCGCTCGAAGCGGACCGGCTCACTGCTGCGGGAGTACACGGTGAAAGTTCCGTGGATTCAGGTGTTTAGCGGGCCGCCATTGTACCGGAGCCCGGGCAGCCATGCCCGGCTTATGGCGTGTCATGCGCCTGGGTTATAAAGGACACACTGTTCAGCATCGACGCACCCGGCAGGGGAGGCTCGGCCTGCGTCGTCAATCCGCTCCCCGGGAGAACCCATCCATGCCCCGGACATCCATGCCCATGACATCCATCCAGCTGACATCCGCGCACGGCCAGCCACGCCGCCGCGCCGCGCTCTTCGTTGCCCTCACCGCCGCCCTTGCCGTCCAGGCCCTGGCGCTGCCTGCCCAAGCCCAGGAGGCGCCGGCTGCGGACAGCGACGAACTGGACCGGATCGTGGTCACCGCGCAGAAGCGCGAGCAGCAGATCGAGGACGTGCCGATCGCGATCAACGCCTACTCGGGCGAGTTCCTCGAAGCCCAGGGCCTGGTCGACTACGGCGACCTCGGCAACCTGGTGCCGGGTCTGGAAGTGCAGACCCAGAGCGTCAGCAACCCGAGCATCTCGATCCGCGGCATCACCGCCGACCTGGACGATCCGACCCAGGAGCCGCGCATCTCGCTCTACCAGGACGGCGTGTCGATCAGCCGCGCGCGCGGTTCGTCGGTCGAGCTGTTCGACCTGCAGCGCATCGAGGTGCTGCGCGGCCCGCAGGGCACCCTGTTCGGCCGCGCCGCCGAGACCGGCGCGATCCACATCATCCAGAACAAGGCCCGCGAAGGCCGCTCCGGCAGCTTCGAGCTGGGCCTGGGCAGCGACGACCAGCGCCGCTTCACCGGCCATTTCAACACCGACCTGGGCGACAACGTGCAGGGCCGCATCGCCGCGTTCTACGAGACCCGCGACGGCTACATGGACAACCTCGACGGCGGCACGCTGCAGGGCAAGGACACCCGGGCCATCCGTGGCGCGCTGCACTTCGACATCGGCGAGGCCAGCGGCATCGACGTGATCCTCAACTACCAGAAGGACACGCCGCCGGGCACCGGCTTCCGCAGCCAGGTGATCCCGAACCTGCAGGGCAGCCTGGACCCGTACACCGCGAATTCGCAGCGCGGCAACGACCTGGGCACCGATCGCGACGTCTACGGCGCGACCGTGCTCGGCGACTTCGTGCTCAACGACAACTGGTCGCTGTCGACCATCACCGGCTGGCGTCGCTACGACGGCCTCGACAGGTTCGATGCCGACGGTTCGCAGGCCGACCTGATCGAATTCGACGAGCGCGCGGAAGGCCGGCAGTTCAGCCAGGAATTCCGCTTCAACTACGATGGCGGCGGCAAGTTCACCGGCTTCCTCGGCGCCTCGTTCTTCGACGAGACCGCCGAGCGCGAACTCGACTACCAGGCCGACGAACGCCAGCTGTACGCCCTGCTCTCGCCGCAGATCAACGGCAACACCGCCGCGCTGCTCGGCCCGGCGCTGGCGAACTACTACTTCCCGGTCGTGCCGCTGCTCAACGCGAACGCGACGCCCAACGTCTCGCGCACCTTCACCTGGCTGCCCGTGCCCGGCCTGGTGCCGCCGACGCCGACCAATCCCGCCGGCTTCCTGCAGATCCCGCTCAATCCCGACCATCGCGAAACCTTCGGCAACGACGTCGACATCCGCGCGATCGAACTGTTCGCCGACGGCACCTGGCAGTTCAACGACCAGTGGTCGCTCACCCTGGGCCTGCGCGGCTCGCACGAGAAGGTCGAGTACGGCTATTTCTCGGCGCCGGGCAACGGGTCGAGCCTGGGCTTCCTGCTCTCCGCGCGCGGCGAGCCCGCCTGCGGCGCGCCGCCCTGCACCAACCTGCTGTTCCCGGCGACCGCCGGCCGCCTGAGCGCAGGCGACACCTTCACGTCGTGGGTCGGTCGCGCCGTGCTGGGCTACAAGCTCAGCGACACCATCAACACCTACGCCAGCATCTCGCGCGGCCGTCGCCCGAACATGATCAATGTCAGCGATGCCGGCAGCGACGAGGTGCCGGCCGAGATCGTGTGGAGCTACGAACTGGGCATGAAGGGCTCGGCCGCCGACGGCCGCTTCGTCTACGACCTGTCGCTGTTCTACTACGACTACACCAACTTCCAGGCCTCGGTGCAGAACGACGCGCCGCCGCCGTTCTTCGTCACCACCAACGCCGGCAAGGCGCATGCACTGGGCTTCGAAGCCTCGCTGTTCGCGCGCTTCAGCGACAACGTCAACGGCTGGTTCAACTACGGCTACATCGACGGCGGCTTCAATGCCTTCGACGACGACGGCACCTACCAGGAACTGGCCGGCAACCGCTTCCGCATGACGCCCAAGCAGAGCGTCTCGCTGGGCCTCGACTGGACCATTCCGCTCTCCAACGGCGACAGCCTGTACGTGCGTCCGAGCTGGAACTGGCGCGGCCAGGTCTACTTCGAGGACGAGAACCAGCCGGGCATCGAACAGGACAGCTACGGCCTGCTCAACCTGCGCCTGGGCTGGCGCTTCAACCAGCACTGGGACCTCGGCCTGTGGGGCAACAACCTCACCAACGAGGAATACCTGATCGACGCGGGCAACACCGGCCTGCTGTTCGGCATTCCCACCGTGATCCCCGGCCCGGATCGCAGCTACGGGGTGACCCTGCGCGCGAAGTTCTGATCGACATCGTCCTTCGACACGGAGCGCCCGGTCTCGTTCGAGGCCGGGCGCTCGCGCTTCGCAGCCCGCCCCCGCTCCGCTACTCTCCTGTATCATAAACACATCTGA
>SCMT01000015.1 GCA_005502915.1 Lysobacteraceae bacterium 2PB
TGGCTGGGGAGGGTCGCAACGATCCTGCTGCCCGTCCTGCTGCTGACGGTCCTCGCTGGCTGCGGTGATCGGGAGAAGGGGCAATTGCCCGAAGTGAGCGGCGAGGCCATCCAGGCCAAGCGCGCCGAGATCAAGGAATTCACCCTGGTCCGTGGCTATCCCGACCAGGACGGGGATGACCTGTCGATCGCCCTGGAGTTCTCCCGGCCGCTGGTCGGCACCCAGGACTTCGACAAGCTGATCGTCTTCTCCACCACGGTGAACGAGAAGAGCGGCTGGAAGCTGGACGACAGCGGCAAGATCCTGCGCTTCCCCTACGTCACGGCGAACACCGAGTACACGCTGACCGTGTCCTCGAAGCTGGCCGCCGCCGACGGCAGCACGCTGGGGCGCGACATCGAACAGAAGGTCTATACCGGCGAACTTAAGCCGGCGGTCGGCTTCGCCTCGCAGGGCAGCGTGCTGCCGGCGCGCGAGAGCCGCGGCCTGCCGGTGGTGTCGGTGAACGTGCCGGAAGTCGACGTCGAGTTCCTGCGCGTGCGCGAGAAGCAGCTCCCGAAGTTCTTCGCCGAATACCAGCGCGGCGGTCGCCGCAGCAGCTGGGAGCTGGACAGCGAATACGGCGACAAGTCGCCGCTCGGCGAGCTGGCCGAGGCGGTCTACACCAATCGTTTCGTGCTCGGCGGCAAGCGCAACGAACGCGCGGTCACCTACCTGCCGATCCAGGACATCGAGGAACTGCAGGAACCCGGGCTCTACTTCGCGGTGATGAAGCGCACAGGTACCTTCAGCGGCGAATTCGAGACCACCTTCTTCACGGTCAGCGACATCGGCCTGCACGTCCGCGCCTACAAGGACAAGCTGTTCGTGCATACCGCCTCGCTGCAGGACGGCAGCGGGATCAAGGGCGTCGACCTGCAGGTCCTCGACGCCGCCGGCGAGACCCGGCTCAAGGCCAGCACAGACCGCAACGGCAACGCGCTGGTGAACTACAAGCTCGACGCCGCCCATGTCATCGTCGCGCGACGCGGCGGCGACGTGTCGATGCTGCCGTTCAACCAGCCTGCGCTGGACCTCTCGGAATTCGCGGTCAGCGGACGCGAACCGGCCTGGTTCGACGTCTTCGCCTGGTCCGGCCGCGACCTCTACCGTCCGGGCGAAACCATCCGCATTTCCGCGCTGCTGCGCGACAACGACGGCAAGCCGGTGCCGATGAAGGGCAAGCAGGCGCAGCCGCTCTTCGTGCGCCTCAAGCAGCCCGACGGCAAGCCCTTCATCGAAAGCCGCATCGAAGCCGGTACGCAGGGTTACTACAGCTTCCAGAAGCTGATTCCGGTGGACGCGCCGACCGGCCGCTGGCAGGTCGAGTTCCGCACCGACCCGGCGAGCAGCGAGGCGGTGCAGGGCATGAGCCTGCGCATCGAGGAATTCCTGCCCGAGCGGATGAAGCTCGACCTCGACACCGCGGATGCCGTGCTGCGTCCCGGCAAGCCGCTCCAGCTCGAAGCGGTGGGCGCCTATCTCTACGGCGCGCCGGCCGCCGGCAACCGCTTCACCGCCAAGCTCGCGGTCGCGGTGGAACAGCAGCCGCTGGAAGGCATGCCCGGCTATTTCTTCGGCGACCCCACGCTCAAGCTGCCGAAGGAAGCGAAGGACGTCATCGACACCACGCTCGGCGCCGACGGCAGGCTGTCGCAGGCGATCACGCTGCCCGAAGAAGCGAAGGCGGTGTCGCCGATCGCCGCGATCGTCTCGGGCAGCCTGTTCGAGACCGGTGGCCGCAGCGTCAACCGCTCGATCAAGCGCGTGATGTGGCCCGCCGATGCCCTGGTCGGCGTGCGCCCGCTGTTCGACCACAAGGACGGCGCCGACAGCGACAGCAATGCCGGCTTTCAGATCGCCCGCGTCGGCAGCGACGGCAAGCCGCGCCCCGCGAAGGGCCTGAAGGTGACGCTGGTGCGCGAGCACCGCGACTACCACTGGAACTACGACGATGACGAGGGCTGGGACTACGACTTCACCACGCGCTTCGAGAATGTCGAGACGCGCACGCTGGACGTCGGCCTGACCCCTGCCAAGATCGATTTCCCGCTGAAATGGGGCGCGTATCGCGTCGACGTGCTCGATCCGTCCACCGGCCTGACCACGCGCTATCCGTTCGAGGCCGGCTGGAGCTGGGAGGACGACAATCGCGGCCTCGACGCGCGGCCCGACAAGGTGAAGCTGGCGCTGGACAAGACCTCGTACGTCGCTGGTGACACGCTGAAGGTCACGGTGACGCCGCCCCATCCGGGCGTCGCGCTGCTGATGGTCGAAGCCGACCGCATGCTGTACGTGCAGGAAGTCGAGGTGAAGCGCGGCAGCACCTTCGAGATCCCGGTGACGAAGGACTGGGACCGCCACGATGTCTATGTCACCGCGCTGGTGTTCCGCGGCGGCAGCGCGCAGAGCAAGATCACGCCCGCACGTGCCGTCGGCGTCGCGCATGTGCCGATGAATCGCACCGCGCGCAAGGTCGCCGTGACCCTGTCCACGCCGAAGCAGATGCTGCCCGAGCAGACGATGTCGACCACGGTCGCCGCGCCCGCGCTGGCGGGGCAGGAGGCCTACGTCACGGTGTCGGCGGTCGATGTCGGCATCCTCAACATCACCCGCTTCCCGGTGCCGGACGCGAACAAGCATTTCTTCGCGCAGCGTCGCCTGGGCGTGGATGCCTACGACGTGTACGGTCGCGTGATCGAAAGCCTGGACGGCGAGATCGGCAGCATCCGCTTCGGCGGCGACATGGCGCTGCAGCCGCTGGCGCAGGCGCGTCGTCCGACTTCCAAGGTCAAGACGGTCGACCTGTTCTCTGGTCCGGTGAAGCTCGATGCGAAGGGCAACGCGCGCATTGCGCTGAAGGTGCCGGACTTCAACGGCACGCTTCGGGTCTCGGCGCTGGTGTATTCGGCCGAGCGCTTCGGCAACGCCGACACCGAAGTGTTGGTGCGCGCGCCGATCGTGGCCGAGGCCAGCTATCCGCGCGTGATGGCGCCGGGCGACCGCAGCACGGTCACGCTCGACCTCACCAACTTCAGCGGCAAGCCCGGTACGTTCAACGTGCAGGTCGACGGTATCGGCCCGCTGAACATCGCCCAGGGCGCGCGCAGCGCGAAGCTGGCGGTGGACGGCAAGACCACGCTGAGCTTCCCGCTCAGCGCAGGCGAGGGCTACACGACCGCCAAGATCCGCGTGCGCGTCGACGGCAACGGCCACAAGGTCGATCGCCAGTTCGATGTGCCGGTGCGCCCGGCCTGGCCGAGCGTGCTGCGCGCCCGCACGGTCTCGATCAGCGAGCTGTCGGCGATCAGCCTCGACGCCGGCATGGCCGATGGCCTGATGCCCGGTTCGGTGACCGCGCAGATGAGCGTGAGCGCGCTGCCTCCGATTCCGTTCGCCAGCGCGCTGAAGGACGTGCTCGAATATCCCTACGGCTGCGCCGAGCAGACGACGAGCAAGGGTTACGCGGCGCTGGTGATGGATGCCGACACCGCGAAGATGCTCGATGCCAAGGGCCTGGATGCGGCGGCGCGCAAGGCGCGTATGGATGGCGCGTTCGGCCGGCTTGCGTCGATGCAGGTCAGCAATGGCCACTTCTCGATGTGGGGCGACGACGAATACGTCAATCCGATGCTCACGCCGTACATCGTCGAGTTCCTGCTCGATGCGCGCAATGCCGGCTTCGCCGTGCCGGAGTCGATGCTGCAGAAGGCGTTGAAGCGGCTCAGCGAGGACCTGCTGGCCGGCGGCAACGAGTTCTACGGCCGCGATCATCGCGAGCACCTGAAGTTCGCGTACAAGGCGCACGCCGGCTATGCGCTGGCCCGCGTCAACCGGGCGCCGCTGGGGACGCTGCGCGCGCTTTACGACAACGATCGCGACGAGGCGAAGAACGGCCTGTCGCTGGTCCACCTGGGCCTGGCGCTGTCGCTGCAGGGCGACAAGAACCGCGGCGCGAAGGCGATCGCCGCCGGTTTCGCCTGGAAGGGCGACCGCCATGGCTACCTCGGCGACTACAGCAGCCCGCTGCGCGACAGCGCGCTGATGATCGCGCTGACCAAGGAGAACGGGCTGGGTCGTCCCGAGTACGACGCCAAGGTGATCGCGCTGGGCAAGGAACTGGACATTCGCCGCGGCGAACGCTGGTTCTACCTCAGCACGCAGGAGCAGGTGGCGCTGGCGCGCGTCGGCAAGGCGCTGCTGGCCGACCAGAAGAAGCTGGTGTCCGGCACCTGGACGCTGGGCGGGCAGAGCGTGCCGGTCGAGGAGCGCCGCATGCACGGCCGACGCATCGACTACGCCACCCTCGCCAAGGGCTTCCGCTTCGATCCCAAGGGTGCGACGCCGCTCTACGCGAGCCTGGAAGTCGCGGGCGTGCCGCGCACGGCGCCAGCCGAGGACAAGTCGGTCATCGGCATCGAGCGCAAGTGGTACACCACCGACGGCCAGCCGTGGAAGCCGGGCCCGATCAAGGAAGGCGATGCGCTGATCGTGGCGCTGAACATCACCGCCGACCAGACCATGCCCGATGCGCTGCTGGTCGACCTGCTGCCGGCGGGCCTGGAGATTGAGAACTTCAACCTCAGCGACGCCAAGCAGTGGGCCGACGTGGTGGTCGACGGCATCGAGATCACCGATCGCGGCAGCGCCGCCGATGTGCTGCACGAGGAGTATCGCGACGACCGCTTCGTCGCCGCGCTGAAGTTGAATGCCGGGCAGACCGCCCGCGTGTTCTACCTCGTGCGTGCGGTCACGCCCGGCACGTACACGGTGCCGCCGTCGCTGGTCGAGGACATGTATCGCCCGCAGCTGCGCGGTGTCGGCAAGTCCACGCCGGCGACGATCACGGTGGTGCAGCCGAAGTAAGCGGCGCACAGGAACGTTACCGTGAACGATGATGCGAACGGCCCTCTCCCGATGACGGGGGAGGGCGCCGGGACCCGTGTTGTGCGTCTCCGGCGGCTTCTGTCGAAAAGCCTGCCCTGGCTGCGTTGGGGCACGGCAGCGCTGCTGTCGACCCTGCTCCTGCTCGACCTGGTTTTCCCGCCGCAGTTGCCGAAGGCACGCGACACCAGCACCCTGGTCGTCGCGCGCGACGGCACGCCGCTGCGCGCGTTCGCCGATGCCGAGGGCGTGTGGCGCTATCCGGCGACGCCGGAGTCGGTCTCGCCGCTGTACCTCGAAGCGCTGCTGAACTACGAGGACCGCTGGTTCTGGCGGCATCCCGGCGTGAACCCGGTCGCGCTGGTCCGCGCGGCGGGGCAGATGGCGAGCAGCGGGCGCACGGTGTCGGGCGGCTCGACCCTGACCATGCAGGTCGCGCGCATCCTCGACCGCGAGCGCGCGGGCGCGACGCGCACGCCCTGGCGCAAGCTGGTGCAGATCCTGCGCGCGCTGCAGCTGGAAGCGCATCTGAGCAAGCGCGAGATCCTGATCCTTTACCTCGAACGCGCGCCGTTCGGCGGCACCATCGAAGGCGTGGAAGCGGCGAGCTGGGCCTACCTCGGCAAGCCGGCCTCGCAGCTGTCGCGCGCGGAAGCGGCCCTGCTCGCGGTGTTGCCGCAGTCGCCGAGCCGTCGTCGCCCGGATCGCCATCCCGAGGCCGCGCAGGCCGCGCGCGACAAGGTGCTCGATCGCATGGCGGACCTCGGCGTGTGGACGCGCGAGCAGGTCGAGGACGCGCGCATCGAGCCCGTCGTCGCGCGGCAGCTGCAGCCGCCGATGATCGCGTCCCTGCTCGCGCAGCGCCTGCGCAGCGCGCATCCCCGGCAGGCGCGCATCGCATCGACCATCGACGCCAACCTGCAGCGCACCCTGGAGGAGCGCGTCGCCGCGTATTTCTCGAACCTGCCGGAGCGCACGTCGGCGGCGCTGCTCGTCGTCGACAACGCGAGCATGGAAGCGCGCGCCTACGTCGGCTCGGTCACTTTCGGCGACAAGGCGCGACTCGGCCATGTCGACATGGTGCGCGCCTGGCGTTCTCCGGGCTCGACGCTCAAGCCCTTCCTGTACGGCATGGCGATCGACGACGGCATGATCCATTCCGAAAGCCTGCTCGTCGATGCGCCGCAGACCTTCGGCGACTACCGGCCCGGCAACTTCGGCGAAGCCTTCAACGGTCCGGTCGGCGCCGCGCAGGCGCTGCGTCTCTCGCTCAACGTGCCGGCGGTCGATCTGCTCGATCGCGTCGGCCCCGGCCGCTTCGCCGCGCGCATCGACCATGCGGGCATCCCTCTGCGTTTCCCGGACAGCGCGAAGCCCAATCTCGCGCTCATCCTCGGCGGTACCGGCGCGCGTCTCGAAGACCTGGTCGGCACCTACGCGGGATTCAATCGCAACGGCATCGCCGGTCGCGTGCGCTACACGCCCGCAGACCCGAAGATCGATCGCCGCATGCTGTCGCCGGGCGCGGCGTGGATCGTGCGCGAGATCCTCGAAACCAATCCGCGTCCGGGCGAACTCGAACAGTTCGATCGCGGCTCGCGCCCGCGCGTGGCGTGGAAGACCGGCACCAGCTACGGCTTCCGCGATGCCTGGGCGGTCGGCGGCACGCGTCGCTACACCGTCGGCGTGTGGGTCGGCCGTCCGGACGGCACGCCGCTGCCCGGGCAGTACGGTGCGCTGACCGCGTTGCCGCTGCTGTTCGAGGTCGTCGATTCACTGCCGCGCGGTGCGCGCGATGCCGTGCCGCTGCCGCCGCCGGCCAATGTCGCGGAAGTCGAGGTGTGCTGGCCGCTCGGCATCGCGGCGGCCGATCTGCCGGCCTCGCTGTGCCAGCGCAGGATGAAGGCATGGACGCTGGACGGCGCCGTGCCGCCGACCTTCGCCGAGCGCGGCGCACGGCTGTGGAATGCGGGTCGCGAATCCTTCGATGTCGACGTGCGCAGCGGCGAGCGCGTGACCGCCGTGTGTTCGCTCGAACACGAGACGCGGCGCGCGGAGATCGCACGCTGGCCGGCGCTCGCCACGCCGTGGCTGTCGAGCGAGACGCGTCGTGCGTCGATGCTGCCGGCGTTGGCAGCGGACTGCATGCCGGATGGTCGCGAAGCCAGCGAGGAACTGCGCATCGATGGGCTCAACGATGGCGCCACGCTCGTGCGCGCACCGGGCAGCGAGCATGCGGTGCGCCTGTCGCTGCGCGCGCTCGGTACCGAACGCAGGGTGCAGTGGCTGCTCGACGGCAAGTGGATCGCCGAGACCACCGGCAGCCAGCCGCTGGTCCGCGATTTCGGGGAGCCCGGCGAACACGTGCTGACCGCACTGGCCGACAGCGGCGCGTGGACGCGGATCAGGTTCACCGTGCTGGAGTGAATGCGTCGCTTTCCCGTAGAGCGGAGCTTGCTCCGCTCATTTTTTTCGCGTAAGGGTGAACGGAGCAGGCTCGGCTCATCCTTTAGAAATCGAGCGGAGCAAGCTCCGCTCTACAACAGCTGCATCACACCAGCGTCAGCATGTGCTCCGCCGTCGACACGCGGAATTCGCCGGGCGCTTCGACTTCGAGCTGCTTGACCACGCCGTTGTCGACGAGCATCGCGAAGCGCTTGCTGCGAATGCCCATGCCGTAGGCACTGGCGTCCATCTCCAGGCCCAGGGCCTTGGCGAAGTCGCCGTTGCCGTCGGCGAGGATTTCCATTTCCGCAGGGGCGTTCTGGCTTGCGGCCCAGGCCTTCATCACGAAGGGATCGTTCACCGACATGCAGGCGACGCCGACGCCCTTGTCGCGGAACGCGTCGAACAGCGCGATGTAGCCGGGGAGGTGCTTTTCCGAACATGTCGGCGTGAACGCGCCGGGCACGGAGAACAGCACGATCTTCTTGCCTTCGAAGAAAGCATGGGTGTCGATGGTGTCGACGCCGTCGTTGATGCGCTTGATGTTGACTTCGGGAATGCGTTCGCCGATCTGGATCGTCATGTCGTTGCTCCTGCGCTGGGGGAATGCGGTGTGGGAACCGCGAGGGTAGGGCACCAGTGTATCGGCAATCCTGAACGACGGGACGACGAACGGCAGCCCGGGACGCTTGAAAATGCGTCCGGCGCGCCTATTTCTCCGTGCAAGGCGATGACGTCTCGCCCCGAACAACCGACTCATTACCTCATCTGTTACCGGGAGATTTCCATGAGCCTCATGCGCTACCAGCAGGCCTGGCCCGCCCAGGCACGCATCCACGACGATCTGAAGCAGATGTTCGACCGGTTCCTCAACACGGGCGACAACCCCGACGAGTCGTCGGTGGTGACCAGCCAGTGGGTCCCGCGCGTCGACATCAAGGAAGAAGCCGAGCGTTTCCTGATCCTGGCCGATCTGCCCGGCGTCGATCCGCAGGATGTCGAAGTACTGATGGACAAGGGCATCCTGAGCATCAAGGGCGAGCGCAAGCGCGACAGCGTCGAGCAGTCCGAGCGCTTCTCGCGCGTCGAACGCGATTACGGCAGCTTCCATCGCCGCTTCGCGCTGCCCGATACCGCAGATGCCGACGGCATCACCGCATCGGGCCACAACGGCGTGCTTGAAATCTCGATTCCCAAGCGCGCCGAATCGACGCCGCGTCGCATCCAGGTCGGCAGCCCGACGCTGAAGTCCTGACAGGGCTCGCGCGACGCCGCACGCGTCGCGCATGTCCCAGCGACACCGCGTCGCATCGATCGCACTGCGACAGCCTGTCGCATCGATCGCGTTCCGACACCCGTGACCCGCCGCTCCGGCGGGTCACGCGCATGCGGGCGCGGCGCATCCGCGATGCTGTGTCCGCTATAGTTCACCGCATTCGAAACCCACGGGTATTCGCGTCATGCGTTTCAAGGATTACTACGACATCCTCGGCGTCGAGCCGGGCGCGGGCGAGGCGGAGCTCAAGACCGCCTACCGCCGGCTCGCCCGCAAGTACCACCCCGACGTCAGCAAGGAGCCGGGCGCCGAGGAGAAGTTCAAGGCCGTCAACGAAGCCTACGAGGCCCTGCGCGACCCCGAGAAGCGCAAGGCCTACGACCAGCTGCGCGCGCGGGGTTACCGGCCCGGCGACGAAGTGCAGCCGCCGCCGGGCGGCTTCGGCGGCCCGGGTGGCGTCGACTTCGACGAGATCTTCGCCGGTGGCGGCAACGGCGGTTTCAGCGATTTCTTCCAGGAACTGTTCGGTCGCCGGGCCGGCGCGGCCGGGCCCGGTGCCCGGGCACGGCCGCGTGGCGATGGCGCGATGCGTGCCAAGTTCGCGGTGCCGCTGGAAGCCGTGCATCGCGGCGAGCCGGTGCGCGTGACGGTCGCGGGGCGTTCGCTCGATGTGCGCGTGCCCAAGGGCATCAAGCCGGGCCAGGCCATCCGCCTGGCCGGGCAGGCCCCGGGCGGCGGCGACCTGCTGCTGGAAGTGGAGTACGCCGCGCATCCGCAGTTCGAGGTCGATGGCCGCAACATCATCCACGTGCTGCCGGTGGCGCCCTGGGAGGCTGCGCTGGGCGCGACGGTCAGCGTGCCGACCCTCGGCGGTCCGGTCGAGCTGAAGATCCCGGCCGATTCCGAAGCGGGACGACGCCTGCGTCTGCGCGGTCGCGGCCTGCCGGGCACCGGCGGCGCGGCCGACGGCGACCAGATCGTCGAACTGGAAGTGCTGGCGCCGCGTGCGAACACCGAGGCCGAACGCGAGGCGTATCGACGGATGCGCGAGGCGTTCGGCGACGACTGGCGCAGGGCCTGACGACGTCTTGTCATCCCGAGCGCAGCGAGGGACCTGCTTTCCTGCTTGCGACCCGCGACAGCACGCCCCTCGCCATGCCCGGATGGCTGCAAAGGAAAAAGCCGCCTTCAAGGCGGCTTTTTCATGCGGCGGAGCAGGGGGCGGATTCAGCCCAGGCCGGAGACGTACTTGGTGATCGTGTCCGACAGCTCGGTTTCGCTGAAGGGCTTGGTCAGGTAGGCCTTGGCGCCCTGGCGCATGCCCCACACGCGGTCGGTGTCCTGGTCCTTGGTGGTCACCAGCACGATCGGGATGTGCTTGGTGGTCGGTTCGCGCGAGATGGTGCGCGTCGCCTGGAAACCGTTGAGGTTCGGCATGACCACGTCCATCAGGATGAGGTCGGGGATCTCGCGCTTGGCGACCTCGACGCCGGCGGCGCCGTCTTCGGCGGTCAGCGCTTCATGTCCGAGTTTTTCGACGATGCGGCGGATGCCCATCAGCTGCGACGGAGAGTCGTCGACGATCAGGATGCGTGCCATTCGGAACCCCTTGTAAGACTGTGCCCAGTGTAGTCGCCCCGGTTGCTGGCCGGAAGCGGTCCCCGTCGGATTGTTGATGCAGTGCACAAGGCCCGGCGAACCGGGCGAGCCCGGAACCCCTTGCGGACCCGCTGCCCGGTCAGCCCAGGCGGACCAGCGTCCGCCCGAACGAGCCGCCCTTGAGCATACCTGCGAAAACCTCCGGCAGGCCATCGAGGCCGACTTCGCGCGTGCAGATCGTCTCCAGGTGTGCCGGCTTCCACGCCCCTGCCAGGCGCTTCCAGACTTCATCACGGATTTCGCGGGCGGTGCCGGCCGAGGCCACGCCGACCAGGGACACGCCGCGGATGATGAAGGGCATGACCGTGGTGGGCAGCTCGGCGGTCGCGGCGAGGCCGGCGCTGCCGACGTTGCCATAGGGGCGCGTGCGCGCGAGCAGGCTGGCCAGCATCGTGCCGCCGACGTTGTCGAGGCCGCCGCCGAAGCGCGCGGCTTCCAGCGGCCGGGCTTCGGTCAGCACGTCGCGGCCGAGCACCTGGGTGGCGCCGAGCGATTTGAGGTAATCGGCATGCTCCGGCTTTCCGCTGATCGCATGCACCTCGTAGCCGGCGCGGGTGAAGATGTCGACCGCCAGCGAGCCCACGCCGCCGGTGGCGCCGGTCACGGCCAGCGGGCCCAGTTCGGGCGTCTGGCGGTTGTCCTCCATGCGCAGCAGGGCCAGCGCGGCGGTGAAGCCCGCGGTGCCGAGGATCATGCTCTCGCGCAGGCTGAGGCCGGCAGGCAGGGGAATGGCCCATTTCGCCTCGATGCGCGCGTACTCGCTGTAGCCGCCGTCGCGGGTCTCGCTGAGCCCGCAGCCGGTGACCAGCACCGGGTCTCCTTCGCGGAAGGCCGGGTCGGTGGACGACACCACGTGCCCGGCGACATCGATGCCGCCGACCAGCGGGAAGAAGCGCAGGATCTTGCCTTCGCCGGTCCCGGCCAGCGCGTCCTTGTAGTTGACCGAGGAGTACGCCGTCTTGATGACGATCTCACCCGGGGCGAGCTCATCGATGCTCGTTTGCTCGATGCCGCTGCGGTAGCCGCCGGCGGCGTCGTTGCGGATGCGGAAGGCGTTGAAGATGCTGGGAACGGACATGTCGGGGGATCCTGAGCGTTCGATGGGGCAATGATCGCATGTCGGCAAGTGCACTGTCGTGGCAACCACACAGGCTGTTTTTTCTTTGCCGTCATCCTCGCGAAAGCGAGGACCCATCTCGATGTTGCGGCATGGCCCGATCATCGCTGGCAGCGGGGGCATGACTGTTCATCGGCAACGCGTGGTAATCCGATGCCGATGCGCGGAGTTTTCCGACATCGGAGTCGTTGCCGCATCGGCAGGCTGCGATGCATGAAATCGCCATGTGTCTACATGCTCGCAAGCCAGTGTTACGGAACGCTCTACATCGGCGTGACGTCGGACCTGATCGGCCGCATGTGGCAGCACCGGCATGGTCATTGCGCTGGATTCACCATGCGCTACAGGGTGCACCGCCTGGTCTGGTTCGAGGGCCACGACACGATGGAACAGGCGATCGCCCGTGAGAAAGCGATGAAGCGCTGGATGCGCAGATGGAAAATCGAATTGATCGAAGCGCGCAATCCGGAGTGGAGTGATCTCTATCCTGGATTATTGCGTGATCCGTCGGAATGAACGTCTTTCGTCAGCGATATCGTGGCGGACGGCTGGGTCCTCGCTTGCGCGAGGATGACGGCAAAAAAACGGTCATTCTGCCTGGCTCAACGCAACGCCTTCCGCCGCTTCTCGTCCAGCCACTTGTCCGCCTGCGCGGGCGTGTAGTCGCGCATCCAGGCGAACAGGGCGTCGATGTCCTCGCCATGCCAGAGGTCGTGGCGCTGGTCCTGGTGCAGGAAGCGTTCTTCGACCATGCGGTCGATCATGCCGATCAGCGGGGAATAGAAGCCGTCGACGTCGAGGAACGCGCAGGGCTTGCGGCCGAGGCCGAGCTGGCGCCAGGTGAGCATCTCGAACATCTCGTCGAGCGTGCCGAAACCGCCGGGCAGGGCGACGAAGGCGTCGGCGAGGTCGAACATCCGCGCCTTGCGTTCGTGCATGTTCGCGACGACTTCCAGCCGGGTCACGCCGGTGTGCGCGACTTCCCACTGGACGAGCTGTTCGGGGATCACGCCGACGACTTCGCCACCGTGTTCGAGCACGGCGTCGGCGACGATGCCCATCAGGCCGACGTTGCCGCCGCCGTAGACCAGTTGCAGGCCTTCGGTCGCAATGCGGGCGCCGAGGGTGCGGGCGCGCTCGGCATAGGCGGGTTTGCTGCCAGCGTTGGAGCCGCAATAGACGCAGATGGATTTCATGGCACGAAACTCAGGAAAAGGTAGGACGCGAACAGCACGAGATGGACCAGTCCAAGCTGGATATTGGTGCGGCCGGTGCGCAGCGAGATGGAGGCGACGAAGAGGGTCAGCAGCAACAGCACGGTGGACTTGCCGTCCAGGCCAAGCATCAATGGCCAGCCCATCACCAGCGCGACGACCGCGACCACGGGCACCGTCAGGCCCATGCTGGCGATGGCCGAGCCGACGGCCAGGTTGAGACTGGTCTGCAAACGGTTGTGCACGGCGGCGCGCAGGGCTGCCACGCCTTCGGGCAAGAGCACGATGGCGGCGATCAGGATGCCCACCGTCGCAGCCGGTGCGCCGGCTGCATCGAGCAGGGCTTCCATCGTCGGCGAGATCTTCTTGGCGCTGAGCACTACGGCAGCAAGCGCCAGCAGGAGCATGCCCAGACTGGTGAAGGTCTCGGCATTGGTGGGCGGATCTGCATGCTCGTGCGGGTTGTCCTCTCCGTCCTCGTCTTCGGGCAGGAAGTAGTCGCGGTGTCGTACGGTCTGCACGAAGGTGAAACCGCCGAACAGCACGAGCGTGGCGAGCGCGATGAAGATCAGCTGGTTGCTGCTATAGCTGGGTCCATCGACGCTCGTCGCGTAGTTCGGCAGTACCAATGTCAGCACCAGGATCGCCGTGAGCGTCGCCAGGCCGGCAGTCACGCCCTGTACCCGGAAGCCCTGCTCGAAATGCCGGCGCGCGCCGGCCATCAGGCTGATGCCGATGATGCCGTTGAGGATGAGCATCACCGCGGCGAAGACGGTGTCGCGGGCGAGGGCTGCGGTCGCTTCGCCACCGGACAGCATCATCGAGACGATCAGTGCGACCTCGATGACGGTCACCGCCATCGCCAGCACCAGCGTGCCGAAGGGCTCGCCGACGCGGTGCGCGATCACTTCCGCATGATGGACCGCCGCGATGACGCTACCGACCAGGCCGAGCGCCAGCAGCGGGACCATCCCCGGCATGCCGGGCACGATGGAAGCCAGCGCGAGGATGGCGATGCCACCTGCCGGAAGCGCCAGAGTCCATGCCGGATTGTGGCGGATCGCGTGCCCGGTCATGCGTTGTCTCCGTGAGCGGATACCCGGGACCCTCTGGTCCCGGGAACGATGACGCTGGGCTGGCGGTCCGATCGCACTCGATCAGTTCGCCTTGTGGATGGCCCGCTTGTGGACGGCCATGGCGGCGTCGTGCACCGCTTCCGAGAGGCTCGGATGCGCGTGGCAGATGCGGGCGAGATCGTCGGCGGAGCCGCTGAACTCCATGGTCAGCACGCCTTCGTGGACCAGTTCGGACACGTTGGCGCCGACCAGGTGCATGCCGAGCACGCGGTCGGTCTCGGCATGGGCGAGCACCTTCACGAAGCCGGCCGGTTCGGCCATCGCGACCGCGCGGCCGACGGCGGCGAACGGGAAGCTGCCGGCCTTGTACGGGATGCCCTCGGCCTTGAGCTGCTCCTCGGTCTTGCCGACCCAGGCGATTTCCGGCTCGGTGTAGATGACCCACGGGATGGTGTCGAAGTTGACGTGGCCCGGCAGGCCGGCGATCAGCTCGGCCACGGCGATGCCTTCCTCGAAGCCCTTGTGCGCCAGCATCGGGCCGCGCACGCAGTCGCCCACGGCCCACACGCCATCGACGCCGGTGTGGCAGTGCTCGTCGACCACGATGCGGCCGCGCTCGTCGAGCTGCACGCCGGTGCCCTCGGCCAGCAGGCCCTTGCTCGCGGCCTTGCGGCCCACGGCGACCAGCAGCTTGTCGACGACGAGGTTCTGCTCGCCCTTGGCGTCGGTGTAGGTCAGGTGGACTTCGCCGTTCTTCACTTCGGCCTTGCTGACCTTCGCGCCGAGCTGGATGTCGAGGCCCTGCTTCTTGAATTCGCGCGCGGCGATCTTCGCGGCTTCGCCGTCGGCGGCGGCCAGGAAGTCCGGCATGGCTTCGAGGATCGTGACCTTGGCGCCGAGGCGGTTCCACACGCTGCCCAGTTCCAGGCCGATCACGCCAGCGCCGATCACGCCGAGGCGCTTCGGCACTTCGGTGAAATCCAGCGCGCCGACATTGTCGACGATGTGCTGGCCGTCGAACTTCGCGAACGGCAGTTCGATCGAGTCCGAACCGGCGGCGAGGATCACGTTGGTGCCCTTCAGTTCGACTTCGGAACCGTCGTGCTGCTTCACCTTCACGACGTTGCCGGCGTGCAGGGTGCCGAAGCCATAGAACGCCGTGATCTTGTTCGCCTTGAACAGCTGGGCGATGCCGCCGGTGAACTGCTTGACGATCTTGTCCTTGCGGCCGACCATCGCGCCGACGTCGATCTTCGCGTTGTCGAAGCTGATGCCGTGGTCGCCGAAGATGTGGCCCATGTTCCAGAACTGGCGCGAGGAATCGAGCAGCGCCTTCGACGGAATGCAGCCGACGCGCAGGCAGGTGCCGCCGAGCGCGGGCTTGCCGTCCTTGCCGAGCGCGGCGTCGATGCACGCGGTCTTCATGCCCAGCTGGGCGGCGCGGATGGCGGCGTGGTAGCCGGCGGGGCCGGCGCCGATGACGATGACGTCGAATTGTTGGGTGTCGCTCATGTCACTTCCCGTTGAGGTTTGTCTCCTTCCCCCGCGTGCGGGGGAAGGTCGGGATGGGGGCGACGTGCCCGATGCCCCCACCCCAGCCCTCCCCCGCATGCGGGGGAGGGGGCGAGTGGGATTACATGCCCAGCAGCATGCGGTGCGGGTTTTCCAGCTGGTTCTTGATGTCGACCAGGAACAGCACCGCGTCCTTGCCGTCGATGATGCGGTGGTCGTAGCTCAGCGCGAGGTACATCATCGGCGCGGCGATGACCTGGCCGTTCTCGACGATCGCGCGCTCCTTGATGGCGTGCATGCCGAGGATCGCGGACTGCGGCGGATTGACGATCGGCGTCGACATCAGCGAGCCGAAGGTGCCGCCGTTGGTGATGGTGAAGGTGCCGCCCTGCAGGTCTTCCAGCTTCAGGCCGCCTTCGCGGGCCGCCTTGGCGTAGCCGACGATCGCGGCTTCGATGTCGGCGAAGCCCATGCGCTCGACGTTGCGCAGCACCGGCGTGACCAGGCCCTTGTCGGTCGACACGGCGATCGAGATGTCGGCGTAGCCGTGGTAGATGATGTCGTTGCCGTCGACCGAGGCGTTGATGATCGGATGGCGCTGCAGCGCGTTCGCGGCGGCCTTGGCGAAGAAGCTCATGAAGCCGAGCTTGATGCCGTTGGCCTTCTCGAACTGCTCGCCCAGCTCCTTGCGCATCTGCATGACCTTGGACAGGTTCACCTCGTTGAACGAGGTCAGCATCGCGATCGAATTCTTCGACTGCATGAGGCGCTCGGCGATGCGGGCGCGCATGCGGGTCATCGGCACGCGCTCTTCCGGACGCGCGCCACCACCGACACCGGCGGTCTTGCCGCTGGCGTAGTTGACGATGTCTTCCTTGGTGACCGCGCCGCGGCGGCCGGTGCCCTGCACGTCGGCCGGATTCACGCCGCTGGTGGCGGCGGCGAAGCGGGCGCCCGGGGGCAGCTCGCCGCCGACCGGGGCCGGCTTGGTGCTCGCCGGCGCGGCTGCGGCGGCCTTGGCGGCCTCGGCCTTCGGCTGGACCTGCTCGGGACCGGCGGCGGCCGGCGCGGCAGCGGCGGCCACGGCGCCTTCCTCGATGATCGCGATGACCTGCTGGCTGAGCACGGTCGCGCCTTCGGCGAACTTCAGCTCCTTGATGACGCCATCGACGGTCGAGGGGACTTCCAGAACGACCTTGTCGGTCTCGAGGTCGACGATGTTCTCGTCGCGCTTGACGGCGTCGCCGACCTTCTTGTGCCAGGTGGCGATGACGGCGTCGGAGACGGATTCGGGAAGAACGGGAACCTTGATTTCGGTGGCCATGGTGGCGTCCTGGAAGTTGTGTTGGTGCCGGACTGCGCGACGCGCTGGACGGCGGATTGCAAGATCGTGCTGTTGAAACGTGCTCGACAAAACCTGCGAAGCGGATGCCGGATCGCCGGCACCCGCTTCGGTGGGATCACTCTTCCTCGAATTCGCCGTCCGGCGAGTTCACGAGGGCGTCGGCGATCAGCGCCTGCTGCTCGACGACGTGGTCGTTGAAGTGGCCCGCGGCCGGCGAGGGCGAACGCGCGCGACCTGCGTAGTGCAGCGCCTGCTTTTCCTGCAGGCAGAAGCGCAGGTGGTGCTGGATCTGGTACCACGCGCCCTGGTTCTGCGGCTCTTCCTGGCACCAGATCACCTGCACGTTCTTGCCGTACTTCTTCAGTTCGGCGATCAACTGCTGGCGCGGGAACGGGTAGAGCTGCTCGATGCGGATGATGGCGACGTCCGTCAGCTCGCGCTTCTGGGCTTCCTCGACCAGGTCGTAGTAGACCTTGCCGCCGCAGACCACCACGCGCTTGACCTTCTTCGGGTCGGCGGCGGTGCTGTCCGGGATCAGGTGCTGGAAGCTGCCGCTGGCCAGCTCGTCCAGCGACGACACCGCGAGCTTGTGGCGCAGCAGCGACTTCGGCGTCATCACCACCAGCGGCTTGCGCGTGGTCATGCGCATCTGCCGGCGGATCATGTGGAAGGCCTGGGCCGGCGTGGTCGGCGTGCAGACCATCATGTTGTCCAGCGCGCACAGCTGCAGGAAGCGCTCGAGGCGCGCGGACGAATGCTCCGGACCCTGGCCTTCGTAGCCGTGCGGCAGGAACAGCGCCAGACCGCACAGGCGGCCCCACTTGGCCTCGCCCGAGGACAGGAACTGGTCGATCACCACCTGGGCGCCGTTGGCGAAGTCGCCGAACTGGGCTTCCCAGATGTCGAGGGTCATGGGATCGGCGGTGGCGTAGCCGTACTCGAACGCCATCACGGCTTCTTCGCTGAGCAGCGAGTCGATGATCGTGGCGTCTTCCGGATTGGTCACCAGCTGGCGCAGCGGGATGTGGTCGACGTCGACGTTCTGGTCGTGCAGCACCGCGTGGCGGTGGAAGAACGTGCCGCGACCGCAGTCCTGGCCGACCAGGCGCAGCTTGTAGCCTTCGGCGAGCAGCGTGGCGTAGGCCAGGTTCTCGGCGAAGCCCCAGTCGCCCGGAAGTTCGCCGGCGCCCATCCTGCGGCGGTCTTCGTAGATCTTCGCCACGCGCGGGTGCAGCACGGCGCCGTCGGGCAGGGTGTTGATGACCTTCGCCAGGCCGTCGAGCCTGTCGCGCGAGACGCGGGTGTCGACCGGATCGCTGAGCTTGCCGGCGAGCAGCGGGTTCCAGTCGATCGAGTAGGCATCCGGATTGGCCGGGGCCAGTTCGGTGGTGACCACGCCGTCGTCGAGCTTCTGGCGGTAGCCGTCCACTAGTGCCTGCGCGTCCTCGGCCTTCAGCGCGCCTTCGGCGACCAGCTTCTCCGCGTACAGCTCGCGCGTGGTCTTGCGCTTGCGGATGTTCTGGTACATCTGCGGCTGGGTCGCGGCCGGTTCGTCGGCCTCGTTGTGGCCGTGGCGGCGGTAGCAGACGAGGTCGATGACCACGTCCTTGCCGAACTTCTGGCGGAAGTCGAAGGCCAGGTCGGCGCAGAAGGCGACCGCGTCCGGGTCGTCGCCGTTCACGTGCAGCACCGGCGCGCCGACCATCTTGGCCACGTCGGTGCAGTACAGCGTGGAGCGGGCGTCCTGGCGTTCGCTGGTGGTGAAGCCGACCTGGTTGTTGATGACGATGTGGATGGTGCCGCCGACCGCGAAGCCGCGGGCCTGCGACATCTGGAACAGCTCCATCACCACGCCCTGGCCCGCGAACGCGGCGTCGCCGTGCATCAGGATCGGCACCACCTGCTTCCGCGCCTGGTCGCCGCGACGCAGCTGGCGCGAGCGCACGCTGCCGGCGACCACCGGGTCGACGATTTCGAGGTGCGAGGGGTTGAAGGCGAGGGCGAGGTGGACCGGGCCGCCAGGGGTGGCGACGTCGGCGCTGAAGCCCATGTGGTACTTCACGTCGCCGGCGTGGGCGTGCTCGTCATGCTCGAACTTGCCTTCGAACTCGTCGAACAGCTTGCGCGGCGGCTTGCCGAGCGTATTGACCAGCACGTTGAGGCGGCCGCGGTGGGCCATGCCGAGGATCACGTCCTTGACGCCGTCGCTGCCGGCGCGGCGGATCATCACGTCGAGCATCGGAATCAGCGCGTCGCCGCCTTCCAGCGAGAAACGCTTCTGGCCGACGTACTTGGTGTGCAGGTAGCGCTCCAGGCCTTCGGCGGCGGTGAGGCGCTCCAGGATGCGCTGGCGGTCGGCGCCGCTGCGCTTGAAGTCGCCGCCGGTGGCTTCCAGGCGTTCGTACATCCAGCGACGCTGTTCGACGTCGGTGATGTGCATGAATTCGGCGCCGATGCTGCCGGTGTAGGTCGCCTTGAGACGGGCGACGAGGTCGCGCAGCTTCATCTGCGCGTTGCCGCCGACGCCACCGCTGGAGAAGGTGGCGTCGAGGTCGGCGTTCGACAGGCCGTGGAAGGCGATGTCGAGGTCCGGGGCTTCGCTCTTTTCCCACATGCCGAGGGGGTCGAGGCTGGCCGCGAGGTGGCCGCGCGAGCGGTAGGCCACGATCAGCTTGCCGACCGCGAATTCGCGGCTGTCGCTCCCGGCCTGGGCGACCACCACGCCGCGCGCGGCCTGGCGACCGGCTTCGGCGATGGCTTCGATCACCGCCGAGTGCGGGACGTCATGGCCGTCCCGCCCCTTCACGCCGTCGAAATAGGCCTTCCATTTCGGTCCGACGCTGTCGGGGTCGACCAGGTACTGTTCGTAGAGGTCCTCGATGTACGCCGCGTTGGCGCCGAGCTGGGAGGATTGCGCGAATTGCTTCAGGAGACTGTCCACTTGGAGCCTGAGTGTCGGAAAGCGCGGAGGAGTGGGTAACCGCTTGATCCGCCGAGCTTCCGGCAGGGTTCGCGGCGAGGGCGAAAGGACCGGAATTATAGACGCAGGGTCCGCCGCAACGCACCATTCCGATGTTTCATGTCGTGCCCTTGTCGGCCTTTCGGCCGCCATTGTGACGGCGGTGACAGCGTGCGTGGCGCCGCATTCGACCATGGTCGTACGCCGCTGGGCCGCCGGGTGCGTCCGGCGATACTTCGCCGCTGCCGGTCTGCGACGCCAGCGGACACTGGTATGGTCCCGGCGAATCCACGGGGGAGGGGGCGACAATGCGGGATGGTATGCGCGCGGGTCTGGCGGGGCTGGCCATGGCCCTGCTGCTGGCTGGATGCGACGGCGGTGCAGCGGGCGGCGGGCAGGCGGGGCGCAAGGCGCTGGCGGTCGACGCCTACGGCTGCCCGGACATCTACGGCAGCTTCGCCTTCAACGTGCCCGGGGAGGGCGGGGTCAGCTTCACCGGGTCCGTCTTCGAGACCCTCCCGGCCGCCAACGGCGCCACCATTCCGCCCGAACAGATCGGTGGGCTGGAGATCCGTCGCATGGCGCCGGGCGCCTACAGGCTGCGCTTCTTCGTCGGCGAGGCACGGGTGATGCAGCACCTGAAGATCATCCGCGAGTTCGAGAAGCCCCGCTACCGCGAGTGGTACCACCTGCTGTCCGACCCGGCGCGGGCCAACTACATCCTGGACAACGGTCGGAACGCCTACGATGCGCACCTCGCCGAACTCGGCCCGCAGGCGGAGATCGTGAAGGAGCTTCGATTCGGGACCGGCCTGACCTGCCGGGACGGCTGGATCGAGATCCCCCGGGCATATCGCAAGCCGCTGCGACTGACGCTGGCCGAGGACGGTTCGATCATCGGCGAGGCCCCCGAACTGGACACCGTGGGCGTGAGCGTCTGGTGCGGCGACGGCTGCAGGGAGCTGCCGATCCCGGTCGGGAAGCACACCGGCCGGCTGCACTGGCCGCGCAATGGCATGCTGCGCCCCTGGCGGCCCGAGGACATGCGCGGGCGTTTCGTGTTCGAGCGGCCGATCGACGAGATCGAGGCCGAGGTCCGCGAGCGCCAGCAGGCCCAGGCCAGTGCCGATGCGCGCCGCTACAGGACAGCGGATGCGATCCGCGCCGACCTGGAGACGATGGCGCCTCCCGGCACGGAGATCGAGCGCGTCCAGGTCGCCGAAGGCAGGGTCTCCATCCAGTACTCAGCGCCGAAGGACCAGATGGATGTGCTGTTGAACAGCCTCGCTGCCGCCGATGGCGGCCGCAGCGGGCCGAAGAAGGTCGAGCGCGGCGTGCGCAGCACCGACATGTCCCGTCGCTTCGTCCGTTTCGAGCTGACCGATTCCCCTCTGGTACTGCGCGAGGCCACCGGCCGTGCGGCCGACGGTGTCGTACCCGGGGCGATGCCCGCATCGGCGCCTGCCTCCGAACCCGTACCCACGCAGATCGCGACCCTGTACGTGGCACCGAGCGAGACGCCGGCCGGCATGGCGCCGCCGGAGGAGCTTCGTCGGCGGATCTCGGTGCTGATGCCGGCCGGGTGCCGGGTGACCCAGGTCCGGGGCAGCGGGGATCGCATCATCGTCCACGGCGAGGCCGCGCGCATGGCCTGCATTTCCGACACCCTGCGCGCGATCGCGGCCACCCAGGGCGATGCGAGCTTCGGCCCGGAGCTGGAACAGGTGCAGCACGGAGACAGGGGCTATCGTTTCAGGCTGATGCTCGGACGCTCGGCGCTGACGAAGCCTTGATGAGGCGCGCCCGGGAATGCGACTGGATTGAAGGCGCGCGTCAGGCGCCGAGTACGCGGTACTCGGTCACCGGGCGGGCGCGTTCCCAGACGGGATGGAAGCTCTCGACGAGCTGCCGGGCGCGGCCGCCGGCATCCAGCGCCGCCTCGCCGTCGAAGCGGTTGCCCAGCGGCCGGAAATAGCAGCCGCCGGCATCGTTGGCGACGAAGGCCGAGGCGTAACCCTTGTCGGCGGGATCGCTGACTTCGCGGAAGGCGAAGGCGCTGCTGAGGCGCTGCGAGAGACCGATCAGCGGCGCGTGGGCGCGCTGCGGCGCGTCGGCGTCCTGCAGCAGCACGCGGATGTCGATACGCTGCCGGCGGGTGGCGAGGGTGCGCAGCGCGTCCAGCACCTCCGGCGCGTCGAACAGGCCCGGGTCCAGGGCGCGGCTGTAGATGCACAGCTCGCGCCGTGTCGCCAGCACGATGGCGGCGGTGACCGCGACCGCCGACTCGCGGCTGTCGATCGCGGTCATGCCGACGACCTGGCGGCGCATCGCCTGGTGCTCGATGCCCGCTTCCATGAAGCGTTCGCCGAAGGGCACGAAGCCGTGGCGGGCGTAGAAGCCGATCGCGGAGACCTGGGCGTTGAGCTTCACCTCGGGCCAGCGGCGCAGGGCGGCCTGTTCGATCAGCGCCTTCAGCAGCGCGTCGCCGACGCCCTTGCCGCGCCAGTCCTGCAGCACGGCCATGCGGCCGATCTTGTGCTCGGGGGTCAGGCGGCCGGTGCCGATCGGGCGGCCGGCATCGTCGCGCGCCAGCACATGCACGCACAGCGGGTCGAGCGCGTCCCATTCCAGCTCGCGCGGCACCTGCTGTTCCTCGACGAACACCGGTTCGCGCACCGCGCGCAGCGCGTCGACCGCAGTGTTGTAGTCCACCGCCGCGACCTGGAACCCTGCATGGGATCCTGCATCAAGCCTCGTCATCGCCATCCTCCCAGGTTGCCTCGTCGTTGCCATCGTCCAGGTGGTAATGGCCCTGCGCCAGCAGTTCCAGCACCAGCGCGCGGCCGTCTTCCGACAGCGCATCGTAGTCGTCGCCGTCCAGCGCCTGCGCGGCGGCGAGCGTCCGCGCATCGGCCAGCGGCAGCGCGAAGATCTGCCCGGCCACGTACAGGCGGGCCAGCGATTTCTTCGTCGAATCGCGGCGCCAGGCCACGCGCGTCCACGGATGGCGCGCCAGCACCGCCCCCTGCTGCAGGTCGAATTCGACCTCGATCCGCGAGCGCGGCGGATCCGGCTGCAGGGACTCGCCGACGCTGCGGTACAGGGTCATGAAGCGGCCGAACCAGTCGCCCAGCCGCTGCGGGTCGTTCATGCGCAGGGCGTTGAGCCCGGCGATGGCGCGCTGCATCGCGGCTTCGTCGATCTCGTAGGCATCCTTGGGCGGCGCGAGGTCGCCGTCGCGGTAGCGCACCGATTCGTCGGCCTCGGCCAGCAGGGTGTCGACGAAATCGCCGAGCAGTTCCGCAGCGCTGGGCGCGCGCATGCCGACCGAGAAGGTCAGGCAGGCATCCTCGGCGACGCCGTGGTGCGGCACGTTCGGCGGCAGGTAGAGCATGTCGCCCGGGCCCAGCACCCAGTCGTGGGTGGGATGGAATGCGCGCAGCAGCTTCAGCGCCACGCCTTCGCGGAATTCGACCGAAGGGACGCCCTTGCCGAGCGCCTCGCTGGCGTCGATCTGCCAGCGGCGGTGGCCGTGGGCCTGGAGCAGGAACACGTCGTACTGGTCGATGTGCGCGCCGACCGAGCCGCCGGGCGCGGCGAAGGAGATCATGATGTCGTCGACCCGCCAGCGCGGCAGGAAGTCGAAATGGTCGAGCAGCGCGCGGACGTCCGGATCCCACTTGTCCACGTCCTGCACCAGCAGGGTCCAGTCCTGGTGCGGCATGCCCGGGAATTCCTCCTCGGCGAACGGCCCGGTGCGCAGGCTCCAACCGTCGGTGGCGCGGTCGTGCATGACGATGCGCGACAGCGCGCCTTCCTCGCAGGCCAGGCCGGCCAGGTCTTCCGGCATCACCGGCGTCTCGAAGCCCGGGAAGGCGTTGCGGATCAGCAGGGGGCGCTTCTGCCAGTAATCGCGGAGGAAGGCCGCCGCCGGCATGCCCAGCGGGCCCTTGCCTATGGCATCGATCTCGAAGGGAAGCGTGGCGGGACTCGAAGCGCGGGTCTGGCGGGGCATGGTGGACATCCTGCAGGGGATGGCCAGTTTACCTGCTGCGCCCGTCGGCCCTGGCCGGGGCGTTGTCGTCGCGGTCGGTTGCCGGTGCATCGGCGGCCTCGCGAGGCTGGGCCGGGGCGGCGGGTGGCCGCTGGCGCGATGCCCACAGCCAGCCCGCGAACAGCAGCGCGCCGGCGACCGCGAAGGGCAGGGCGGTGACCAGCGCGCCGATGCGGTCGGCCTTCACGGCATGCGTCCCGATTAGATCTCGCGGGCGAGTCGGTCGGCCAGGCCGATGTAGCTGCCCGGAGTCATGTCGAGCAGGCGCTGCTTGGCGTCGGCGGGCAGGTCGAGGCCGGCGATGAACGCGCGCATCGACTCGGCGTTGATGCCGTGGCCGCGGGTCAGGGCCTTGAGCTGCTCGTACGGATTCGGTAGGCCGTGGCGGCGCATCACCGTCTGCACGGCTTCGGCCAGCACTTCCCAGGACGCGTCGAGGTCGGCGGCGAGGCGCTCGGGGTTCGCGCTGAGCTTGTTGAGGCCGCGCAGCAGGGCGTCGTAGCCGATCAGCGCGTGGCCGAAGGCGGTGCCGAGCGCGCGCAGCACGGTGGAATCGGTCAGGTCGCGCTGCCAGCGGCTGATCGGCAGCTTGGCTGCGAAGTGCTCGAACAGCGCGTTGGCGATGCCGAAGTTGCCTTCCGCGTTCTCGAAGTCGATCGGATTGACCTTGTGCGGCATGGTGGAGCTGCCGACTTCCCCGGCCTTCACCGCCTGCTTGAAGTAGCCCAGCGAGATGTAGCCCCAGATGTCGCGGCAAAGATCGATACAAATGGTGTCGATGCGCTTCTGCGCGTCGCACAGCTCCGCGACGCCGTCGTGCGGCTCGATCTGGGTGGTGTAGGGCTGCCAGTCCAGGCCCAGGGACTGCACGAAGCGCTTCGAGAACGCCGGCCAGTCGACTTCGGGGTAGGCGGCGACATGGGCGTTGTAGTTGCCGACCGCACCGTTGATCTTGCCCGGCATCTGCGCGCCGGCCAGCAGTTCGCCCTGGCGCTGCAGGCGGGCGACGACGTTGGCGATTTCCTTGCCGACCGTGCTCGGCGAAGCGGTCTGGCCATGGGTGCGCGAGAGCATCGGCAGCGCGGCGTGCTCGTGGGCCATCGCGCGCAGCTTCTGGATCAGGTCGTCCAGCTTCGGCAGCATCACCGACAGCCGCGCCTCGTTGAGCATCAGCGCGTAGCTGAGGTTGTTGATGTCCTCGCTGGTGCAGGCGAAGTGCACGAACTCCAGCGCCGGCGCCAGCTCGGCATCGTCCTTCAGGCGCTCCTTGATGAGGTATTCGACCGCCTTCACGTCGTGGTTGGTCGTGCGCTCGATCTCCTTGACCCGGGCCGCGTCGGCGACCGACAGGCCATCGGCGAGGGCGCGCAGGCGGGCCGTGGCGGCCTCGGAGAAGGGCTTGAGTTCGACGATGCCCGGCTCGGCGGCCAGCGCCAGCAGCCATTCCACCTCGACCTTCACGCGGGCCTTGATCAGACCGTATTCGGAGAAGATCGGGCGCAGGGCGTCGACCTTGCCGGCGTAGCGGCCATCGAGCGGGGACAGGGCGAGGAGCTGGGCGTCGGACATGGCGGGTGGCGGCTGGCGGGCGGAAAAGTCGGTCATTGTAAACCCAGAGCCTGTTCGGTCTCTCCGCATGTGCCGCGCTGAACCGGGCGTGCGCGGAGAAATCCAATCGGCTTCCGCCCGGCGTATGCTCGTTCCGACCCACGTCATGCGCGACAGGAGACCCCCATGACCCAGCACGGCCACCCGCACGGCGAGATTCCCGACCCGACCCGGACCGAACGCGACAGCATGGGCGAGCTGCGGGTGCCGGCCTGGGCGCTCTGGGGTGCGCAGACCGAACGCGCCGTCCGCAATTTCGGGCTCTCCGGACGGCCGATGCCGCGCGGCTTCATCCGCGCGCTGGGCCTGACCAAGGCCGCCGCCGCCCAGGCCAACGCCAGCCTCGGCCTGCTGCCGCGCTCGCGGGCCGGTGCGATCCGCCGGGCCGCCATGGCGGTGGCGTCGGGCGAGCACGACACGCATTTCCCGATCGACGTGTTCCAGACCGGCTCCGGCACCTCGACGAACATGAACGCCAACGAGGTGATCGCCGCGTTGGTGATGCGGACCGGCAAGGGCAAGGTGCATCCGAACGATGACGTGAACCTGGGCCAGAGTTCCAACGACGTGATCCCCACGGCCCTGCGCGTCGGTGCGCTGCTGGCGGTCAACGAGGACCTGCTGCCGGCCCTGCGCGCGCTGCGCGCCGCCATCGATGCGCGCGCCAGCGAGGTGGGCGGCCTGGTGAAGACCGGGCGGACCCATCTGATGGACGCCATGCCGATCACCCTGGCCCAGGAGTTCGGCACCTGGTCGGCGCAGCTGGAGTCGGCGCGGATGCGCATCGAGGACAGCCTGCGCCGCCTGCGTCGGCTGCCGATCGGCGGCACGGCGGTGGGCACCGGCATCAACACCGATCCGGCCTTCGGCAAGCGCGTCGCCCAGACACTGTCGGTGCTCTCAGGCGTGCGCTTCGTCTCGGCCGACAACAAGTTCGAGGGCATCGCCGCCCAGGACGACGCGGTGGAACTGTCCGGCCAGCTCAATGCGCTGGCGGTGGCGCTGATGAAGATCGCCAACGACCTGCGCTGGATGAATTCCGGGCCGCTGGCCGGGCTGGGCGAGGTGGAACTGCCGGCGCTGCAGCCGGGCAGTTCGATCATGCCGGGCAAGGTCAATCCGGTCGTTCCGGAAGCGGTGTGCATGGCCTGCGCGCAGGTGATGGGCCTGCACACGGCGGTGACGGTGGCGGGGCAGAGCGGCAATTTCCAGCTCAACACCATGTTGCCGCTGATCGCCACGAACCTGCTCGACGCCATCGGCCTGCTCGCCAACAGCATGACTGCGCTGGCGGAGAAGGTCATCCCGGGCCTGGTGTTCCGCGAGGATCGATTGGGCGACGCGCTGGCGCGCAATCCCATCCTCGTCACCGCGCTCAATCCGCTGATCGGCTACGAGAAGGCCGCCGCGATCGCGAAGCGCGCCTACGCCGAGGGGCTGCCGGTGCTGCAGGTCGCGCAGGAGGACAGTGGCCTGGATCCCGACACCCTGCGCCGTGCGCTGGATCCGGTCGCGCTGACCCGGGGCGGCATCGTGGAAGGCATGGGCGGCGGCGGTTGAAGATCGGCGGCTGCCGCAGGCCGCGTCGCGCTCAGTTCCGCGCAGGCCACTCGCCCGGCAGCGTCATGCCGCGCAGCACGCCGAGGGCGCCCTCGCACATGCGCGCCTGTTCCTCGGACGTGCCGGTATCGAGCTTGCCCAGGCGCTGCGCAAGCACGCGCTCGCGGTAGGCCTTCAGCGTGTCGTCGGGCTTCAGCTCCGCGAGCGTGAGCTGGCGCCCGCGCTCGATGCGGTCCTGGTGCGCATTGACGTAGCGGAAGTACAGCGGTGCGGCGGTCTGCAGGTAGGCAGGATCGCGTGCCGCGCATTTCTCGATCAGGACGGGCATCGCGAAGGTGGCGACGTAGGCGATGTGGTCCTGGAAGGCCCGGTTGAGCACCGGATCATCCTCGGCCTGCACCGATGCCGGCGCCAGGGCGCAGGTTGCGGCGAGCGCGAGCATCGGAAGGAGGGCGTGCGCCTGGCGGGAAGACATGGCGAATCCTTCGTCGCGGATGGCGACGTTGCATGCGGGGGAGGGGACATGCGCCGGCCGTGGATGCGGCCGGCGGGGAGGACGATGCTCCAGGCGATCAGCGCGTCGGCGCCGCAACGGCGGCTTCGGCTTCCTCGGCGGCGTTCATGCCGTCGTTGCCGGAGTCCGAACCCGCGTCGTTCGCGGTGCCTCCATCAATCTGCAGACCGTCGCCGGCATCGACCCGGCAATCCTTCACGTCCTGGTCGTCCATCCGTGCGTAGGGCTTGAACTCGGGGACGGCGGCGGCAAGCTTGTCCTGGGCGGCCTTGAGCGCGGGCAGGCGATCGCAGAGTTTCAAAGCCGCGGCCTTGATGCCTTCGGCTTCCTTCTCGATGCGCTGCTCGATCTGGTCCGGGTTGCCGGAGAACACGCCCTTGATCGCTTCGCTCACGGCCTTGCCCGCCAGGTCCGCGCCCTGCACGCCGACGCCGATGCCGGCCTGAGCGATCGCGGTGACCTCTTCGCGGTAGGCCTTGACCAGCGCCTGCTGCTCCGGCGTGGTCGCGACCGCGACGCCGCCGATCAGCAGTTCGCCCTGTGGCGTGATCTCGGCCTTGGGCAGGCCGTCGACGGTGAAGCCGAAGTTTTCCTTCGAGAGCTCCTTGCGGGCCTCGTCGGTCGCCTGCTTCACGGCCTGGCCGATGAGGGTCTTCGGTTCGTTGGCGGGATCCTGCGGCGCATCGTTGCCGCAGCCCGCCAGCGTAGCGCCGATGGCCAAGGCGAGGATGGCATTGCGGAAGGTGCTCATGGGGACTCCGGTGTCGAATGGGGCGATGGGGGCAGATTGCATGCGTCGGACGGCATGCGGATGTGTCTGAAGTCAGTCGATCGCGATCGGCGAGGCGGGAAAGAGCGGGGATGCGGGAAGGGTCCGGCGCGTGCGCTGGACCCTTCCGCGTCGATCAGCCCTCGTCGCGCCAGCGGCGCAGACGGATGGCGGCGGCGATGAAGGCCACGCCGACGATCACGCCCACCCACAGGTCCACGGTCAGGAAGGCGTTCCAGCTGCTGCTGAAGTCCATGATCCGCATCAGGTCCTCGGGGCCGTGCAGGTTCGAGACGTCGTGGCTCTCGAACACCGTCTCGTTGGCGTACCAGGTCATCGGGACGATGCTCAGCAGGCCGCGGACGAGCAGGGTGTACCAGACGTATTCATGCGGGAGGTTGTCGATGCCCGGCAGCATGTCCAGCCAGCTGATCACCGCGCCGGCCATGACCGGCACCAGCACCGCCCACAGGAAGGGCTTGCTGCGCGCCCAGGCCGAGCAGAACATCAGCCAGCCGACGGTCGGCAGTGACCAGGCGGCGTACACCGGGATCACCGTCAGCGCGTTGCCCAGCATGCGGAACGGATGCGATTCGGTGAACATCGCGCTGGCGCCGGGCAGTCCGCTCAGGACCATGGCGAGTGCGCCGAGGATCCACTGGCCGATACCGATCAGCAGGCCGAAGCCGACGGCCAGCAGCGGCGCCAGCAGCAGCGCCCAGGTCAGTTTCGACAGCACGGTCTGCGTGTCGGAAACCGGCAGCGACTTCCAGAACAGCACGCTGCGGTCCTTGCGTTCGTCGTAGAGCGCGCCGAGCGAGTAGAAGAAGACCACGAAGGTCATCACCACCAGCGCGAGGGCGACGCCGCCGAGCAGCGACATGTCGCCGGCGAATCCCAGCGCCTTCAGGGCTTCGGCCGACTGCAGGTGCATTTCGACGTCCTTGAAATCGCCGTCGATGCTGGTCTTGGCCTTGCCGACCATGAAGATGCTGGCGATCGCGCCGAGCAGCGAGAGGAACAGCGAGATCCCGCCGGCGACGATCGGCGCCCAGAAGAAGCCGCCCTTGTTTTCCCAGAATTCGCGCTTGAGCAGGGACTTGAACTTGTCGGCCGAGGTGATGTGGCGTGCGGCCGCGACGCCCGTGGTTTCGATGGCGGAGGTGTTCATGCGTAGGTCCCCTTCATGGTGGCGACGAAGAGATCGGCGAGGCCCGGGATGCCGGTTTCGCCCAGCGCGGCGAGCTGCGCCTGCGGCACGCCGTCGAAGATCATCCGGGTCTTCCCGAACGGCAGGGTCTGCTCGTCGATCGGCTTGAAGCGGCGCGCTTCCTCGGCGCGGTCCGCGTTGACCAGCAGGTCGACGAAGCGGTCGCCGACCGTTTCCATCGAGGCATCGAGCACGATCTTGCCGTTCTGGATGAACAGCACGTCGGTGAGGATGTGTTCGATCTCCTCGACCTGGTGCGTGGTGACGATGATGGTCTTCTGTTCGTCGAAGTAGTCCTCGAGCAGGCGCCGGTAGAACTCCTTGCGGTACAGGATGTCCAGGCCCAGGGTCGGTTCGTCCAGCACCAGCAGGCGGGCGTCGATGGCCATCACCAGGGCCAGGTGCAGCTGCACGATCATGCCCTTGGACATCTCGCGCACCCGCATGTCCTGCTTGAGCTGGGTGTGGGCGATGAAGCGGTCGCACTTGGCGCGGTCGAAGCGCGGGTGCACGCCGGCGACGAACTCGATGGCCTCGCGCACCCGCATCCAGCGCGGCAGCACGGCGACGTCGGCGATGAAGCAGACATCCTTCATCAGTTCGTCGCGCTCGGTGCGCGGGTCGCGACCGAGGACCTTGAGGTCGCCTTCGAAGGGGATCAGGCCGAGCACGGCCTTCAGCGTGGTGGTCTTGCCCGAGCCGTTGGGGCCGATCAGGCCGATGATGCGGCCTGCCGGGATCTCGAACTCGGTGTTGTCCAGCGCCAGCTTGTTCTTGTAGGCCTTGCGCAGGCCGCGGGCGCGGATCACGGGGACGGTGGTGTCGACGGCGCTCATGCGTCACCTCCCTGACGGGCGGGGGCGAGCAGTTCCTGCATGCTCAGGCCCAGTCGCTGGATGCGTTCGAGGACCAGCGGCCACTCTTCGCGCAGGAAGCGGTCGCGCTCGCTGGACAGCAGTTTCTTCGCGGCTTCTTCGGTGACGTACATGCCCAGTCCTCTGCGTTTCTCGACAAGTGCCTCGTCCGCCAGTTCCTGGTAGGCGCGCGAGACGGTGATGGGGTTGAGTTGGTATTCGGCCGCCACCTGGCGGACCGAGGGGAGCGCATCGCCCGGCTTGAGCACGCCGTCGAGCATCATCGCGATCACCCTGTCCTTGAGCTGGCGGTAGATCGGAGCGCCATCGCTCCATTGGATTGCGGTCATGGGAATCAGCTCCTGTTGCTGCGGCGCATGCCCTGCGCGAAGGAGAAGAAGGGAAGCGCCATCGCGTCCCGGGCCCGGGCACTGTGATGGCGACGGTGGGAATCGCCCTCTGCGCCCGCACCGCTGGCCGACGTCTGGCTGGCGAGGGCGAAAAGACCGGTCAGGACCAGTCCGGCGGCGAGCCCGCCCATGGCGATGCTCGGATTGCGAACCGCGGTGTACGTCTGGCGTTGCATGGGTCAACTCCTGCACTCGTTGACTGGTGTTGTATGCAACTATAACACCAAAACAGGACAGGTCAAGCCCCCGGGAAACCTTTTCCCCCCAACTGAAGTCATACTCGGGCCCTCGCCCAGCCCTGGAGGCCTTCCCGTGACCCGTTTCCTGGCCAGAACCCTCGCCATCGCTTCCCTGTGCATGCTGCCCCTGCTGGCCGGCGCTGCCGGCGGCGGCCTGCTCGACCACAGCTACCGCCCTCTGGCCGGCAAGGCGCCGGTGAACCTCAGCAAGACCTACGGCGGCCAGGTGCTCCTGGTGGTCAACACCGCCAGCAAATGCGGCTTCACGCCGCAGTTCGAGGCCCTGGAGGCCCTGCATGCCCGCTACAAGCCGCGTGGTTTTGCCGTGCTGGGTTTTCCCTCCGGCGACTTCATGGGCCAGGAGTTCGACGAGGAAAAGAAGATCCATGAGTTCTGCACGCTGACCTACGGCGTGAAGTTCCCGATGTTCCAGAAGGTCAGCGTCACGGGAAAGACCGCGACGCCGTTCTATCGCGATCTGGCGCAGGCCAGCGGCGAAAGCCCGAAATGGAACTTCCACAAGTACGTGATCGGCCGCGACGGCAAGGTCGTGGCCAGCTTCGGCAGCCGCACCAAGCCGGATGCGCCGGAAGTCGTGGCCGCCATCGAACAGGCGCTGAAGGCCCCGAAGCCGGCCGCTGTCCCGGCGCCGGCGGCGAAATGATTGCCCGCATCCGCCCGGGCCGTGACAATACGCGGCTTGCATGGCCGCGCCGGGCCGGAGGTCCGGCGGCGGCCCCGACCCGACCGATTCCGTGGAGAGATCGATGAGTGTTCGTTTTCGCGGCCTGGCCGCAGGGATGGCCGTCGCGGCGATGCTGTTCGCCGGCATGGCCCAGGCTGAGGAGAAAGCAGTGCTGACGACAGAGCGCGACAAGGTGAGTTACATGATCGGCGCCGATGTCGGCGGTTCGATTTCCAGCGTCGGCCCCGACCTCGACGTGGCTGCGTTCGAGCGCGCCCTGCGCAACGCCTTCGATGGCGGCAAGCCGCTGCTGACCGACGAGGAAGCGCGCTCGGTCGGCACTGCGCTCATGCAGCGCATCGGCGAGCGCACCGGTCGCCCGGTCCCCGGACAGGCGCCGGGCGCGAAGGCGCCGGCCGTCGCCAAGGACAAGGTCGGCTACCTGGTCGGCACCGATGTCGGTCGATCGCTGGCGCCGATCAAGGACGAGATCGACGTCGCGGTCCTGCTGCAGGCCATGCGTACGCGCATGGCCGCCGGCAAGCTGCTGCTCACGGACGAGGAGATGAATGGCATCCGCGACAGCTTCTCCAAGCGCATGCAGGCGAAGGAGGAGAGCCGCCTGGCCGGCCTCGCGCAGAAGAACGCCGAGGAGGGCGCGGCCTTCCTCGAAAAGAACAAGGGCCAGAAGGGCGTGATCGCCACGGCCTCGGGCCTGCAGTACATGGTGCTGCGCCAGGGCACCGGCCAGCGTCCGCGTCCCAGCGACCGGGTGCGCGTGCATTACCACGGCACGCTGCTCGACGGCACCGTGTTCGACAGTTCCTACGATCGCGGCCAGCCCGCCGAATTCGGCCTCAGCCAGGTGATCGCCGGCTGGACCGAAGGCGTGGCGCTGATGCCGGTCGGCGCGAAGTACCGGTTCTGGATTCCCGCGTCGCTGGCCTACGGCGAGCGCGGCAGTCCGCCGACCATCGGCCCCGGCGCGACCCTCGTGTTCGACGTCGAACTGCTCGACGTGCTCTGACGCGACCGCGCCCCGTTTTCCCGATTTCCGCAGCGTTCCCGCCATTCCCCCCTCAACCCAACCGCGCCGCAAGGGCGGCGCGTTCCACCCAGGAGTTTTCCAGATGAAACTGTCGCGTCATGTGACCCTCGCCGTGGCCACGGCCTCGTGCGTCCTCGCGCTCGCCGCGTGCAAGCCGATCGACAAGGACGCCGCCGCCGAAGGCGACAAGAAGGCCGCCGAAGCCGGCAACAAGGACAGCAAGGACGGCGCGCTCAAGATCCCGGGCCTCGCGACCGAGAAGCAGCAGGTCAGCTACATGATCGGCATGGACATCGGCAAGTCGCTCAAGCCGATGAAGGACGAACTGGACCTGGCGACGCTCGAGCGCGCGATCAAGGACACCTTCGCCGACAAGAAGCCGCTGCTGACCGACGAGCAGGCGATGCAGGTCATGCAGGGCTTCGCCCAGAAGATGCAGGCCAAGCAGCAGGAAGAAATGGCCAAGAAGCAGGCCGAGATGGAAGCCCAGGGCAAGAAGAACATCGAGGAAGGCGCCAAGTTCCTCGCCGAGAACGGCAAGAAGCCGGGCGTGCAGACCACGGCCTCGGGCCTGCAGTACCAGGTCGTCACCGAAGGCAAGGGTCCGAAGCCGAAGGCCGACCAGACCGTGAAGGTGCACTACACCGGCACGCTGCTCGACGGCACCAAGTTCGACAGCTCGCACGACCGCAACGAACCGGCGCAGTTCATGCTGAACGCCGTGGTGCCGGGCTGGACCGAAGCCCTGCAGCTGATGCCGGTCGGCAGCAAGTACAAGCTGTGGATCCCGTCGAAGCTCGGCTACGGCGAGCAGGGCACCCCGGGTGGCCCGATCCCGCCGAACGCCACCCTGGTGTTCGAAGTCGAACTGCTGGAAATCGTCAAGCAGTAAAGCGACCATCGCGTGGTGCGCTGTGTCGCCCCGTCTCCCAGCGGGGACGATGCGGCGCCGGGGGCCGGAGCCGAGGTTCCGGCCCCTTGCGTTTCGGCTTCCGCGCGGATCATCGCGCGCGAACCCACCCCCCAGATCGATATCACGACATTCGAGAGGCCCCCATGCGCGTCACCATTTTCGGCACCGGCTATGTCGGCCTGGTCACCGGCACCTGTCTGGCCGAAGTCGGGCATGAAGTGATCTGCGTCGACATCGACGCCGCCAAGATCGACGGCCTGTGCAACGGCATCATCCCGATCTACGAGCCGGGCCTGGAACCCATGGTCAAGGCCAATCACGCCGAAGGCCGCCTGCATTTCACCACCGACGCCGCCTCCGCAATCGCGCATGGCGACGTGATCTTCATCGCCGTCGGCACGCCGCCGGACGAGGACGGCAGCGCCGACCTGCAGTACGTGCTGGCGGTGGCGAAGACCATCGGCACCCATCTGCAGAAGCCGGCGGTGGTCGTCGACAAGTCGACCGTGCCGGTCGGCACCGCCGACAAGGTGCGCGCCGCGATCGCCGATGCGCTGGCCGCGCGTGGTGCCGATGTCGCCTACGACGTGGTGTCGAACCCCGAATTCCTGAAGGAGGGCGCGGCGGTCGAGGACTGCATGCGTCCCGATCGCATCGTGATCGGCGCCGACAGCGCGTCCGCGATCGACAAGCTGAAGAAGCTGTATGCGCCCTTCAACCGCAACCATGAGCGCATCGTGGTGATGGACGTGCGTTCCGCCGAGCTGACCAAGTACGCTGCAAACGCGATGCTGGCGACCAAGATCAGCTTCATGAACGAGATCGCCAACATCGCCGAGAAGGTCGGCGCCGACGTGGAGATGGTGCGCCAGGGCATCGGCTCCGACCCGCGCATCGGCTGGCACTTCATCTATCCGGGCGCCGGCTACGGCGGTTCGTGCTTCCCGAAGGACGTGCAGGCGCTGGCGCGCACCGCGCAGCAGCATGGCTACCATGCAGAGCTGCTGGATGCCGTCGAGTCGGTGAACCACCGCCAGAAGGCGCATCTGTTCGAACTGATCGAGCGCCACTACGGCAGCAGCGACCTGCGCGGCAAGACCTTCGCGGTCTGGGGCCTGGCCTTCAAGCCGAACACCGACGACATGCGCGAAGCCTCGAGTCGCCGCCTGCTGCAGCTGCTGTGGGATGCCGGCGCGAACGTGCGCGCCTTCGACCCTGAGGCTGCGCACGAGGCGCAGCGCATCTTCGGCGAACGTGAGGATCTGGTCCTGTGCGAACACGCGCCCGAGGCGCTACAGGGCGCCGACGCACTGGTCGTCATCACCGAGTGGAAGCAGTTCCGCAGCCCGGATTTCGCGAAGCTGAAGTCGGCGCTGAAGGACGCGGTGGTGTTCGACGGCCGCAACCTGTACGACCCGGCCGAAGTGGAGGCTGCCGGCGTGGCCTACTACGGTATCGGCCGTGGTCGTTCGATCCGGTCGCATTGATCGGGCACTGCCATGACCTCCGCACACGACGCCAGCCTGGAAGCACGCGTGGTCGAGCTCGAAACCCGGCTCGCGTTCCAGGAACACGCCATGACCGAGCTCAGCGACGCCTTGGCCGAGCTGCGCATTGAAGCCGCGCGCAGCGCCGACCTGCTGCGCCGCGTGCTGGAAGACCTGAAACTCCATCGCGGCGACCTGATGGCCGACCCGGCCAGCGAGCCGCCGCCTCCCCACTACTGATCCGATCCGACCGTCATGAGCGATTCCCTCCGCGACCAGTTGCTCGGGCTCGGCTTCAAGCCGGCACCGAAGCCGGAACGAACCGAGAAGCCCGCGCACAAGCAGGGCAGCGGCCATGGCAAGCCCCAGGGCGGCCAGCAGGCGCGTGACCAGAAGCCCGGGCAGGGCGCCCGGCCTGACGCCAGGCCAGGCAGCGGTCGGCCCGATGCCCGGCGCCCTGGCGGACGCAAGCCCGGCGGCAGGCCGCAGGGGCAGGGCAAGCCACCGCGTACCCAGGAAGAGATCGACCTCGCCAAGGCCTACGCGATCCGCGCGCAGCGCGAGAAGGAAGAGCGGATCGAAGCCGAGCGCGTGAAGCAGGAGGAAGCACGCCTGCGTCGCGAAGCGAAGGCGAAACTGGCCGAACTGCTCAAGGACAAGACGCTCAACGACAAGGACGCCGATATCGCGCGTCATTTCGAGTACGGCGGCAAGATCAAGCGCATCTACGTCAATGAAGCCCAGCTCAGGCAGCTCAACGCCGGTGAACTGGGCGTGGTGCAGCTCGACGGCCGCTACCAACTGGTGACCGCCGAACTGCTGGCCGAGGCCGAGGCGATCTTCCCGCCCGCGATCGCGCTCAAGGTCGATCCGAACGCCGTGCCCGGCGACGATCCCTATGCCGACCCGAAATACCAGGTGCCCGACGACCTGGTCTGGTGACCGTGCGGTGCGACATCGCCATCTGCTGCTGAAACGACGAAGGCCCCGCGAGGGGCCTTCGCTGCTTTCGTATCGCCGGAGATCGTCGAGAGGCTCTCAGAACAGCTCGTCGATCGGCGTGGCGAGCAGGGCCTCGGCGCGATGCGCGTACTCGCGGATCGTCGAGATGCCGAGGTCGCGGACCAGGCGGTGCGCGGTGTGCGGCAGCGGCGAGTCGGCGATGTCGTGCGGGGCGATGTTCTTGCCTGAGACGTCGGGCAGCAGGTGGATGCCGGCGGCGGCGTAGCAGTGCTGGACCATGGCCGAGCAGTACAGTGCGCCTTCCTTCGCGAGCAGGTTGTCGCGCTTGCGCAGGCGGGTGCTGTACATCGCGAGCATGGTGCCGACCAGCTCGCTCAGCGAATAGCTGGCCAGGCCCGAGAGCAGGTCGAGGCCGGCGCCGACCACACGACGGGTCTGGGCCTCGTCGAGTCCGAAGTCGAGGATGGCGATGTTCGGGAATTCGTTCGCGTCGAAATAGCGCGCGACGCGGTTTTCCTGCACGCCCAGGCGCATCTGCTTGTAGCGCAGGTCGAGGTCGGACTCGATCACCCACCAGTGCCCGTCGCTGCGCCGTTCGCTGAACAGGAAGGCATGCGACCACAGGCTGCGGTGGCCGTCGTCTGTCAGCGGCGCCTGCGACTTGCGGATGACCTTGCTGATCCAGTCGCCGCCGGCGCACAGGCCGATGCGGCCCGGTGCGGCGTGACGCTGGATGAAGGCTTCGTTGCTGGACGCGGCGGGCGCGTCGTCGTGGTCTTCGCTCATGCTGCGGTGCTCTCCCTGGCCGCCATCATATCGGCGATGGCCTCGCGGATCAGGCCTGCCGTGGCCTGCGGATCCTCCATGGGGAACAGATGGCTGCCCGGGTGCCAGTACCAGCGTGGACCGACCAGCGCCCGCGTGGCGCGGTGCCCGATGTGGCGCAGCTCCCGGCTGCGGCGCCCGCCGATGAAGGCCACTGGCACGCGCAGCTCGGCGGCGGCGCGGACCGTGCGCAGGCTCGGCAGTGCCCGGTAGATACGGTATTCGACGTGGCGGTCGAACAGCAGGGTGCGCGCGCCGCGCCCGTCCGGCATCGTGCAGTGCTCGGCGTAGTCGCGCAGCACATCGGGATGCCAGCGCCGGAACATGCGCTTGGCATGGTAGTGCGCATGCGCGGCTTCGATATCCGGCCAGTGCTGGCGTCGCTGCAGGGTCTGCGCCAGCGGCATCACCAGGCGGTCCAGGCCGGTGAGATGGCCCAGCCGCACCATCGTCGCGCTCAACCCCGCGATCAGCGGCGAATCGAGCAGCACGATGCCGTCGACGCGCCCCTGCAGCCGCCCGGCGGCGAGCACGCTGAGGTAGCCGCCGAGCGAATGGCCGACCAGCCAGGTGCGCCCCGCATGCGGAGGCTGGGCCTGCACGAATTCGACCAGCTCGTCGACCAGGTAAGGCCAGTCCGGCGTCACCGGCCGCACGGGATCGTGGCCGAAGCGCAGCACGCCCACCGGATCGAAGTCCGGTCGCAGCGCATCGAACAGCTGCCGGTAGACCGGCAGCGGGAAACCGTTGGCGTGGGAGAAGACGAGGCGGTCGGTCATGCTGGCGATCGTGCGAAGGCGGGATTCCTCAAAAGTGGATGGTGTAGGCTGCGCCAAAACCGAAGCGCGTGTTGCCCGAGTAGTCGGCATGCATCGAAAGCAGCAATGAGGAAGAAGTTCCCAGTCGGTGATCGAGGTCGATGCCGGCTCGCCCCAAAGTGCGCTCTGCATGCTCGAACGATGTTTCGGTAACAAGAGGAACGCCTGGGTCAACCCGAATGGTCGCTTGCGGAGAAAACAGGTCGCGCGAAATCTCGACCGAGGGCAGCAGGCGGGTCCGATCACTGATATCGATCGCTCCCTTGAGGCCAAGGGATAGGCTGGCGGTCTCCTGTTTCGAACCGCTGAATTTTGCTGGAAAAGCACCGAGCCTTTCCTCGAACGGTTCGGATTCCGATCGCATCCAGTCGATGGATGCATGGGGCGAAATGCTCGTTCCACCGATACGCCATGCCTCGCGCGCCGTGCCCATGACGCGGATCGACCATGCGTGTCCCGAGGGGTGGGCAATGGACGAATCGACACGGCTCCCATTGCGGTATTCCCGGACCGTACGCATGTCGAATTCCGTGCGTGCGACAACGATGTCCACCTGAGTCGTTTTCCCCGCGTTGATCCCGGCCCTGAAGATCAACTGATCGAGCGTCGAGCGTGACGAGAACAGTCCAGGACGGCTTTCTCGGGCTGTGACCCGGGTCATGCCGACGCCCATCTTCAGTCGATCGAAGAGGCGGCAGCCGGCGATTTCGCGTGATTGCTGCCGGTGCTCATCGTCGTTCCCATGATGAACGGAGGCGGCGATCCAGCCGCAATTCCTGTCATCGTGACTCAGATGCATGTCGAAGAGGCTGCGTCTGGAGGAATGCGCGAGGTATTGCCGAGGCAGCAAGGAAGCGTTGTTCGCGATGGATCGGGATGTCATGTCCAGCGAGAGAGTGAAAGCTGGGATATCAGTGATCACGCCTGCAGTGCCGTCCTTGATACGGGCAACCCAATAGCTATCCCGTCCCATCAGCGTGTCGCGTCCCTGTCCAATCACGATGTTGCCGTCGCGGTTGGTATCGATGGCATTCGTCAGAAGTAAGCCGGTCGGCAGTACGACGCCATGTTCGCCAAGCCAGGCATCGATGGACTGCATGCCGGCAGTTTGTGTCCATCTGAACGCGCGGGCTCCTTCGATCTGATTTGTACCGGCAATATTCCGGAAGCCCGATGATCCGACGATGACGTTGCCGTCGGCCGAGATAGCGCTCGCGCGGGAAACGGCATGGCCAGCAAGAGATCCCAGCGCGGACATGCCATCCGCTTCGCGCCAACGGAATGCCTGTAGGCCGGCATTGCCTGTAATCGCGTTTCCGTCCGCGGAGACGTCGATCGCGACGCTTCCAGCGCCTGTACCGTTCAATTCGCCCAGCGAGCGTAGTCCGCTGGATTGGTTCCACAGGAAAGCCTGGCAGCCGGTTGTCTGCAGGAGGGATGGCAACTGCGCGCAGGACGCCCCGGCCACGACGGAGCCGTCATGCGATGCCGCGTTTGCGATGCTGTCCCTGTGTCCCGGCAGTTGGCCGAGATTCAATGCGGGCATGCCCGTGCGCCACACCGTAGCCGTGTGTTCTAGAAAGCCGTTGAGTGATGCGCCGACGACGGTGCTGCCATCGCCTGAAACGCCTCTTGCCGTGCTTTGGTTATATCTTGGAGGGCGACCGGACGAATCGATCACTTCGACCGGTGCCAGCAATTCGAAGCCAGTCTGTTGGGTCCATCGGAATGCGGTCTGGAATCGGCAGAAACTCGTGCATGCTTCGGCCCTTGTCCCGACGATCGTGGATCCGTTGGCATCGATGCCGGAAACGCGATATCTGTAGGTTCTCAGATCTGGTGCTTCCGGTGCGACAAGTGCCCCCGTTTCGGTGACCCACGCGAGCTGGAAACGATCCACTGCCCATGGATCCGTATTGGTTCTCAGGTGGCCTGCGATAGTGCGCCCGTCCGCAGAAATCGAAATGGCTTCGAAACTGGATGGCAGGTTGACGATGGGTTCGGCGGCAAAGCATGTTCCATACGTCATCGAAATGGCCAGCGCGAGGCTGTGCTTCGAGAAGATGCGGTGGCTCCCATGCATCATGGCTGTTTAATTGAGTAGATTGCGATGTCCGAGATCAGAACTTGAGAGCATACGCCGCGTCTACACCGAACGATGCACGATCCATGGAACTGCCATGCAGGCCGAGACGCAGGTTGGATCGCTGGCTCATCGCATAATCGATCTGCACGGAAGCGCGCAGCCAATTGCGATCGAGGTCGTCGGCATCGAGTGCGATGCCGAGTGGCACGCCCGGATTGGCAATGATCGTCGCATCGGGCTCACGGATTCGATGCGTGAACTCGACCGTGGACGTGAGGGTTGCGCGGTCGCCGGCATCCTTGGCAAAAGTCGCGCCCAGGGACGCGTTGGTGCTGCTCCATTCCGCTGCCGTATAGCTGGAAGCAAACGGGCCTCCGGTTTCGGTGGCTGCGTCGAGAATGGAGCGTGAATGCGTCATCGAAAACTGCGGCGAGATGCTTGTCCCTCCGGGCCTCCACATGTCCCGTGCCACAACACGCGCCCGGTAGACGGCATAGCGCCCGTGCGCATCGCCGGAGGAGGTCTCCCTCTCGGAGCCGTTCATGTAAGAGCGATCGTGCTGCATCTCGTAGCGGCCGGCGGCAGCGAGCAGATCGAACTCCCAACTGTTGCCGAATCTTCGGGTGGCTTCGATCGCGAGATGGTTCGCGTAGCCTCTGCCTTCCACGCTGTCCGATGGTTTTGCGGATATCGAGACGTGGCCGAGGCTCGCATGCATGCGCCATTCTCCGAAGTCCCTGCAGAAGCCGGCATCGAGAGCCTGGCCGCGACTCGCTTCATCCTGCGAAAAGTCGAGGCTGGCGCTTGCCCATGCGCAACCGGTTCCGGAGGACGCACCCCGGTCGAACCCCGTGCGACTGCGGATGCCTGAGGTCACGTACTCAGGAAGCCTGGACGAGAAGTTCGCCATCAGGCCGCTTGTCTCCCAGAGGCTTTGTCTGAAACCAACGGTGTCGGTGATGATGCCTGTACTTCCATTGCCGACTCTGGCTACCCAGTCGAAAAAAGTCAGCGCCACGCTGTCCCGCCCCCCTCCGATGATGACGCTTCCGTCATGGTTCGTGTCATACGCGTGTAGGAGAAGGTGATTGGCCGGCAAAGTCACACCGTTCTCGCTCAGCCACGTGTCGACTGGTTGCATGCCCGAGGCTTCGGTCCATCGGTATGCCCTTGCTCCCTCGAACTGCTCGCTTCCCGGCCATGTGAATCCGGATGTGCCGACGACCACGCGCCCGTCGGCTGAAATTGCACTGGCATTCGACACCGTCAGACCAGGGAGAGCCCCCAGACCCACCATGCCCGTTTCTTGCCTCCAGATGAATCCCTGTCGGCCGACCCTCCCGACAATGGATCGGCCGTCGGCCGAGATGTCGGTGGCGTAACTGTTGATCTCGCCGCTCAGCGTGCCGAGCGAGTGCATCCCGGTTGACGAGTTCCATCGGAATGCCCGGCAAACGGAGTCAATGCCAATGCAGGAGCGGCCTACAACGATCGAGCCGTCGTATGACGCCGCGACTGCGTAGCTATCGGTATGCGACGGGTCGAGTCGACCGAGATCCAGCGGCATCTGTCCCGCTCGCCAGACGGTGGCTGTGTGCTGATCTGTCGCCTCCAAGTAAAACCCGGTCCGATTGAATGAAGAGCCAACGACCGTGCTCCCATCGCCGGAAACACCGTAGCCTTGGCTGTTCTGGTGGGCGGTGACAGGATCCAAAAGCACAAGTCCGGACGATGCACTCCATCGGAACGCCCTTGTTTCGATGTGCGGATAACGCGCGATTTTCCTCTTTGTGCCTACGATCGTCGACCCGTCGGCACTGATATCGTACGCATAAAAAGTGTAGCCGGATGTCCAACTCTCGCCTGGTTGGTTGGTTTCCTGCAGGATGTGCAGAACACCGTATGCATCGATGAACGCAGCACCAAACCGGGATGGATACCATGGGCTGGCAGAGCGTTCCAGTAGATAGCTGCCCAAGATTCGACGGCCATCGGCCGAAATTGCCGAAGGCGCGAAATCTGTCGGGGAATAGAAACTGATGTCGGCGGCGACAGCGTGCCCACATGCGAGCGATAGCGCAAGCGCCACGCCGATTCTGTTGAAGGGGAGTGAATGGCTGGGCTGACGCATGGTGGGTTCCTGTTTGAGTCTGCTGATTGCGCAAGCATCCTGGTGCGGTCGTGGATCCTCTCCCGCATTGTGCCTGGCCGGTTCTGTCTTTGATGGTGCCGGCTTCATCGCGCACAGATGACCAGCTTCTTTCATCGAGGAAATTGGCTTTGGATTATAGCGAAAGCCCTGTGGAGTACAGGAATGCGGCAGGAGATGGCCGGGAAGGTGGCGGCATGCCTTACCGCGTGCCAGGTACCGACGAACCTATCCCGGTGATGCAAGCTGAACGCTTGCGACTGCCTACAGTCCTCACTCCGGATCGTAATCCAGGTTCGAGGCCAGCCAGCGCTCGGCCTGCGCCAGCGAGACGCCCTTGCGCCGCGCGTAGTCCTCGACCTGTTCCTTCGACACCCGGCCGACGACGAAGTACTGGCTCTGCGGATGGCTGAAGTAGTAGCCCGAGACCGCGGCGGTCGGCAGCATCGCGAAGCTTTCGGTCAGGGTCATGCCGGCGTTGTTGCCGGCGTCGAGCAGGCGGAACAGCGTGGCCTTCTCGCTGTGCTCGGGGCAGGCGGGGTAACCGGGGGCAGGGCGGATGCCGGCGTACTTCTCGTCGATGAGCGCATCGTTGTCGAGCGTCTCGTCGGCGGCGTAGCCCCAGAACTCCTTGCGCACGCGCTGGTGCAGGCGTTCGGCGAAGGCTTCGGCGAGGCGGTCGGCCAGCGCCTTGAGCAGGATCGCGTTGTAGTCGTCGTGGTCGGCCTCGAAGCGCGCGACGTGCGGCTCGATGCCGATGCCGCCGGTGACCGCGAACGCGCCGATCCAGTCCTGTCTGCCGCTGTCCTTCGGTGCGATGAAATCGGCGAGGCAGAAATCCGGGCGATCGGCGGGCTTGTCGACCTGCTGGCGGAGGAAGTGCAGGGTTTCCGGCTTCCCGTCGACATCGATCACGACATCGTCGCCGATGCTGTTCGCCGGCCACAGCGCGAACACGCCCCGCGCGGTCAGCCACTTCTCGTCGACGATGCGTCTGAGCATGGCCTGCGCATCGCGGAACAGGTCGCGGGCCTGCTTGCCGACGATCTCGTCGTCGAGGATCGCGGGGTAGCGGCCGGCGAGTTCCCAGGCGCTGAAGAACGGCGTCCAGTCGATGCAGTCGACCAGCTCCTGCAGCGGGTAATCGTCGAACGCGGTCAGTCCGGGCTTGATCGGCGTCGGTGGCGTGTAGCTGTCCCACCCGCCATCGAACTTCTGTCCGCGCGCCTTCTCCAGCGACACCAGTCGCTTGGCGTCGCCGCGATTGCGGTGCCGGGCGCGGATCTCGGCGAAATCGCTGTCGTTCGCAGCGACGAAGGCGCTGCGAAGATCGGGCGAGATGAGCGACTGGGCCACGCCGACCGCGCGCGAGGCATCCTTGACCCACACCGTCGGTGCGTCGTAATGCGGGTCGATCTTCAGCGCGGTGTGCGCGCGCGAGGTGGTCGCGCCGCCGATCAGCAGGGGGATGCGCAGGCCCTGCCGCTGCATCTCCTTCGCGACGTGGCTCATTTCTTCCAGCGACGGCGTGATCAGGCCTGACAAACCGATGATGTCGGCGTTCTCGGCCACGGCGCGGTCGAGGATGGTCTGCGCCGGCACCATCACGCCGAGGTCGACCACGTCGAAGTTGTTGCACGCGAGCACGACGCCGACGATGTTCTTGCCGATGTCGTGCACATCGCCCTTCACGGTCGCCATCACGATCTTGCCGTTGCTCTTGCCGATATCGCCGGTGCGCAGTTTCTCGGCTTCGATGTAGGGCAGCAGGTAGGCCACGGCCTTCTTCATCACGCGCGCGGACTTGACCACCTGCGGCAGGAACATCTTGCCCGCGCCGAACAGGTCGCCGACCACGTTCATGCCATCCATCAGCGGGCCTTCGATGACGTCGAGCGGGCGCGTCGACAGGGCGCGCGCTTCCTCGGTGTCCAGCTCGATGTACTGGTCGATGCCATGGACCAGCGCATGCGACAGGCGCTCGCGTACCGGCTTCTCGCGCCAGCGCAGGTCCTCGACCTTCTTCTCGCCCTTCTTTCCCTTGAACCGGTCGGCGATTTCGAGCAGGCGTTCGGTGGCATCCGGGCGGCGGTTCAGCACCACGTCCTCGACGCGTTCGCGCAGGTCGGCATCGAGATCGTCGTACAGCGGCAGCGCGCCGGCGTTGACGATGCCCATGTCCATGCCGGCCCGGATCGCGTGGTACAGGAAGACCACGTGGATGGCCTGGCGCACCGGTTCGTTGCCGCGGAAGGAGAAGCTGACGTTCGACACGCCGCCGGAAATGTGGCTGAGCGGGAAGCGCCGCTTCAGCTCGCGCGTGGCCTCGATGAAGGCCACGGCATAGTCGTTGTGCTCCTCGATGCCGGTCGCGACCGCGAACACGTTCGGGTCGAAGATGATGTCCTCGGGCGGGAAGCCGATCTTCTCGGTCAGCAGCTTGTAGGCGCGCGAGCAGATCTCGACCTTGCGCTCGACCGTGTCGGCCTGGCCGACCTCGTCGAAGGCCATCACCACCACGGCGGCGCCGTAGCGGCGCACCAGCCGGGCCTGGCGCAGGAATTCGGCTTCGCCTTCCTTCATCGAGATCGAGTTGACGATGCCCTTGCCCTGCAGGCACTTCAGGCCGGCCTCGATCACGCTGAACTTGGAGCTGTCGACCATCACCGGGATGCGCGCGATGTCCGGCTCGGCGGCGATCAGGTTGAGGTAGTCGACCATCGCCTTCTCGGAGTCGAGCATGCCCTCGTCCATGTTGACGTCGAGCACCTGCGCGCCGTTCTCGACCTGCTGCCGCGCGACCGCCACGGCTTCGTCGTAGCGGCCTTCGAGGATCAGCTTCTTGAACTGCGCCGAGCCGGTGACGTTGGTGCGCTCGCCGACGTTGACGAAATTCGTCTCCGGCGTGATGACCAGCGGTTCGAGACCGCTGAGGCGGGTGAAGCGGGGCAGTGCGTTCGTGCTCATTCCGACGGTGTTCCGTTGCGTTCCGGCAGCGCGCGCGGCGGCAGTCCGGCGACGACGTCGCCGATGGCGCGGATGTGCGCGGGCGTGGTGCCGCAGCAGCCGCCGACGATGTTCAGCAGGCCGGCTTCGGCGAATTCGCGCAGCACGCCGGCCATGTCCTCGGGGGTTTCGTCGTAGCCGCCGAAGGCATTCGGCAGGCCGGCGTTGGGGTGCGCGCTGACATGGGTGTCGGCGACCTGCGAGAGCACGTCGACATGCACGCGCAGGTCCTTCGCGCCGAGCGCGCAGTTCAGGCCGATCGACAGCGGCTGGGCGTGGCGCAGCGAATACCAGAAGGCCTCGGCGGTCTGGCCCGAGAGTGTGCGGCCCGAGGCGTCAGTGATCGTGCCCGAGATCATGATCGGCAGGCGCGCGCCGCGCGCCTCGAAGGCTTCCTCGATCGCGAACAGCGCGGCCTTGGCGTTGAGCGTGTCGAAGATGGTCTCGACCATGATCACGTCGGCACCGCCGTCGATCAGGCCGTCGGCGGCTTCCCGATAGGCGACGCGCAGCTCGTCGAAGGAGATCGCGCGGAAGCCGGGGCGGTTCACGTCCGGGCTGATCGACGCGGTGCGGCTGGTCGGGCCGAGCACGCCGACGACGAAGCGCGGCCGGTCCGGGGTCAGCGCCTCGACTTCGTCGCAGACCCTGCGCGCCAGGCGGGCGCCTTCGAGGTTCAGTTCGTAGGCCAGGTGCTGCAGGCCGTAGTCGAGCAGCGAGATCGTGGTCGAATTGAAGGTGTTGGTCTCGAGCAGGTCGGCGCCGGCATCGAGGTAGGCGCGGTGGATCGCGCCGATCACGTCGGGCCGGGTCAGGGTCAGCAGGTCGTTGTTGCCCTTCTGGTCATGGCCGCAGCCGCAGCCCGCGCCATGCGCGTGACCGGCGTCGTCGCTGGTCGGCGCCGACTGCGCGTCGAAACCATCGGCGAAGCGGGCGCCGCGATAGTCGGCCTCCTGCAGGTCGTACTGCTGGATCATCGTGCCCATGCCGCCGTCGAGCAGCAGAATGCGCGAGGCGAGGGCGGCTTCCAGCTTCGCGACGCGTTCGGGGTTCAGCCAGGGCAGGCGCTCGCCGGTGGCGGGCGCGGCGACGACGGCGGGGTTCAGCGGCAGGTTCATGGCGGTGTCTTCAGGGCTTGGTGCCGATGATCGAGATGACTTCGAAGTGCGGTGGGCGCTTCTCGCGGGTCACGGTCTCGCTGGTCGCGATCTGCAGGCCGGCCTTCTCGACGAACTTGCGCAGGTCCTTGTCGGAAAAACCCAGGTTGACGTGGCCGTAGGCCTCCACCGCCGCGCGGTGCTCGTGCTTCGCCAGGCTGCTCAGCAGCAGGCGTCCGCCCGGGCGCAGCACGCGCGCGGCCTCGGCCACGGCCACGGCGGGGCGGGCGGCATAGGTCAGGGCATGCATCAGCACCACCAGGTCGAAGTGGCCGTCCGGGAACGGCAGGGCGTGCATGTCGCCCTCGCGGACCTGGACGTTGGGAAACCGGCGCAGGCGGTCGCTGGCGGCGGCGACCACCCGGGTGCTGGCGTCGATGCAGATGTATTCGCGCGAATGCGGCGCCAGCAGCTCGGCCAGCACGCCGTCGCCGGAGGCGATGTCCAGCACGCTGCCCGGCGCGAGCAGGGGCAGGGCCGAACGGGCGAGGGCCTCCCAGGTCCGACCCGGGGAATAGTGGCGCTCCATGTCGCCGGCCACGCTGTCGGCCCAGTTGGCGTCGGCGGCGCGGGCCGCCAGCACGTCCGGGATGCGCTCGGCGTCCTGGCGCAGCAGGGGGTCGTCGCTGCCCTCGCGCAGGGTCCGCCACAGCGAGCGCTGCGGCGCGTCCATGGCTTCCTCGTCGAAGCGGTAGTAGGCCGACACCCCCGCGCGGCGGTCGCGCACCAGCCCCGCTTCCTTCAGCTTGGCCAGGTGGGTCGAGACCCGGGGCTGGGCCAGCCGGGTGATCGACGACAGTTCGGCGACCGTCAGCTCCTCGCGTTCGAGCAGGGCCAGCAGCCGGACGCGGGTCGCGTCGGCGAGGACTTTCAATCGGGCTGACCAGGCTTCGAGGTCCATGATTGCAATATCTCATCATCGCGATACAAAGATGATTGTCGGCCTTCGCGCCCGGCCGGTCAAGCGAAACCGGACCGCATCCGTCTGCGTACTGGGGTATACGCGACGCGATGGCTACAATGCGCGTTTCGATCCTTCCCATTCCAATCCAAGCCGAGGATGCGCCCGTGGATTTCCGCTTCACCGAAGAGCAATTGATGATTCAGGACGTGGCACGACGGATCGCCCAGGAAAAGATCGCGCCGAGCGCCGAACACCACGACCGGACCGGCGAATTCCCCCTCGACAACATCCGCACCCTCGGCGAGAACGGCCTGATGGGCATCGAGGTGCCGACCGAGTACGGCGGCGCGGGCATGGACCCGATCAGCTACGTGCTGGCCATGATCGAGATCGCGCACGCAGACGCCGCTCACTCGACCATCGTCTCTGTCAACAACTCGCTGTTCTGCAACGGCATCCTGAAGTTCGGTACCGAGGCGCAGAAGCAGCTCTACGTCCGCGCGATTGCCGAAGGCCGCGAGATCGGCGCCTTCGCCCTGACCGAGCCGCAGTCCGGCTCCGACGCCACCGCCATGCGCTGCAAGGCCGTGAAGCAGGCCGACGGTACCTTCGTGGTCAACGGCAAGAAGAGCTGGATCACGTCCGGCCCGGTCGCCAAGTACATCGTGCTGTTCGCCATGACCGACCCCGACAAGGGCGCGCGCGGCATCACCGCGTTCATGATCGACACCGCCCGCGAAGGCTTCCATCGCGGCAAGACCGAGCCGAAGCTGGGCATCCGCGCCTCGGCGACCTGCGAGATCGAGTTCACCGACTACGTGGTGCAGCCCGATGAAGTGCTGGGCCAGGAAGGCGAAGGCTTCAAGATCGCGATGGGCGTGCTCGACGCCGGCCGCATCGGCATCGCCTCGCAGGCCATCGGCATCGCCCGCGCCGCCTATGAAGCCACGATCGCCTACGTCAAGGACCGCAAGGCCTTCGGCGCGCCCATCGGCACCTTCCAGATGACCCAGGCCAAGATCGCCGACATGAAGTGCAAGCTCGACGCCGCCACCCTGCTGACGCTGCGCGCGGCCTGGCAGAAGGGCGAGTCCGAGAACGGCGGCGCCCGTTTCAGCAACGAAGCCGCGATCGCCAAGCTCGTCGCTTCCGAGGCTGCCATGTGGATCACCCACCAGGCCGTGCAGATCCACGGCGGCATGGGCTATTCCAAGGAAATGCCGCTGGAGCGTTATTTCCGCGACGCCAAGATCACCGAGATCTACGAAGGCACCAGCGAGATCCAGCGCCTGGTGATCGCCCGCAACGAGACCGGCCTGCGCTGATGAACCCCCGGCCGGCTGCGTCCGCCCCGCCATCCGTCGCGCGATACGACGGGTGTGGCAGGGGTGGGCCGGCCGGCCGTTCGCATGCCGAGCAGACCGACCGCAACCAACGATCCGCCGACGCCTGATCCGCGTCGCGCGCACGCATGACCCCCCGGCCAGCGCCCATCGGCGCCACCAACGGACCGCAATGCCCATGACCAAGAAAGCCTCCGCCCCGCGCACCCCGACCCAGCGAAAACAGGTGCGCGGCGAGTCGCACGCAAGCGAATCGCGACTGCTCGATCCCATCCTCGACGCCATCCGCAAGCGCGCCGGCAAGCGCGGCGAAGCCGATGCCGTCGCCTTCGCAGGGACGTTCTACCAGCGCCTGAGCGAGGACGAGCTGCCGGCGCACAGCGCGGACGCCTGGGCCGCGCTGGCTGCGGACTTCCTCGAATTCGCGCGACTGCGCAAGCCGGGCACGGCGAACGTGCGACTGTTCAATCCGGTCGCCGCCAAGCACGGCTGGGAATCGACCCACACCGTGCTGCAGATCGTCAACGACGACATGCCGTTCCTGGTCGACTCCGTGATGATGGCGCTGGCCGAACGCGGCATCGGCGTGCATGTCCTCGGCCACCCGATCCTGCGCGTGACGCGCGACAAGGTCGGCCGGATCACGGCGGTGGGCGAGGGTGCGCCCGAGTCGATGATGAGCCTGGAGATCGATCGTCTCTCCGCTGCCGATTCGGCGGTCATCGAGCGCGCCATCCGCGACGTGCTCGGCGACGTGCGCGGCATCGTGGAGGACTGGCCGGCGATGCGCGAGCGCATGCTGGCGATCACCGAAGACCTCGGCAAGCGCCGCATGCCGGTCAGCGACGCGATGCGTGCCGAAGCGCAGGCCTTCCTCGGTTGGGCCGCCGCCGACCATTTCACCTTCCTTGGCTACCGCGAGTACAAGGTGAAGAAGCAGGGCGGCGAGGAAGTGCTGGCGGCCGATCCGGCTTCCGGCCTGGGCCTGCTGCGCGGCCGCGAAAGCGGCAAGCCGCGCAAGGTCGCCTCGCTGACCGCCTACACCATGCAGCAGGCCGGCCACGTCGACCCGCTGATCCTCACCAAGACCAATTCGCGCGCCACCGTGCACCGTCCCGGCTACATGGACTACATCGGCGTGCTCAGCTACGACGCCGACGGTCGCCCGGTCGCCGAACAGCGTTTCATCGGCCTCTACACCTCGAGCGCCTACACGCGCCGCCCCTGGGAAATCCCGCTGGTGCGCGAACGCCATGAGGCGGTGATGGCCAAGTCCGGCCTCGCGCCCACCGGTCACAGCTGGAAGGCGCTGCGCCACATCGTCGAGAAGTTGCCGCGCGACGAGCTGTTCCAGTCGAGCGAAGCGGAACTGTTCGAACTGGCCACCGGCGTGCTCAACCTGCAGGAGCGCGTGCGCAGCAAGCTGTTCCTGCGCCACGACCGTTACGGTCGCTTCTACTCGGTGCTGGCCTACATCCCGCGCGACCGCTACAACACCGAGATGCGCCTGCGCATCGAAGCGATGCTGCGCGAGGTGCTGCATGCCGACCGCGTGGATTCCACCATCCAGCTCGGCGATTCGCCGCTGGCGCAGCTGCACATGCTGGCCCGCCCGCGCAAGGACGAAATCGTCGAGATCGACGCCGCCGGCCTGAACGCGCGACTCGCCGCGATCGTGCGCAACTGGCAGGACGACCTGCGTGAAGTGCTGGTCTCGCGTCATGGCGAAGAGCGCGGCCTTGCGCTGGCCAACGGCTTCGGCCGCGCGCTGACCCCCGCCTACATCGAGAAGGCCTCCGCCGCGATCGCCGCCGACGACGTCGAGCAGCTCGCCGCGCTGACCCCGGACAACGACCTGCGTCTGAGCCTCTATCGCGACCAGGACGGCGGCCTGCGCTTCAAGTTCTACCGCCTGCACGACGATATCCCGCTGTCCGACGCGATGCCGATGATGGAGAACATGGGCTTGCGCGTGATCTCGGAACATCCGTTCCGCATCGAATCCGCCGGTACCGTCGCTTACATCCAGGACTTCGAGGTCGAGACCACGCGCGGCGACATCAATGTCGACGACCTCGACGAGGACTTCGAGGACGCGTTCGCGCAGATCTGGCGCGGCAATGCCGAGAACGACGGCTTCAACAAGCTCATCCTCGCCGCGAACCTGTCCTGGAAGCAGATCGCGATGCTGCGCGCGTACTGCAAGTACCTGCTGCAGATCGGCGTGCCGTTCTCGCAGAGCTACGTCGAGGAAACCTTCGCGCGCTACCCGATCCTCGCCCGCCTGATGGCGGAGCTGTTCGAGGCCCGCTTCGACCCGGCGACCGGCAAGGAATCGAAGGCCGAGATCAAGGCCGGCGCCGACAGCATCCGCAAGCAGCTGACCGCGATCGCCGCCGGCGATGCCGCCGTGCTCGCCGCCGTCGAGCCGGTGATCGCCGCGCGCGCCGCGAAGCGCGAAGCGCAACTGGAAGCGACCCGCACCGCGATCACCACGCTGCTCGACCGCGTGTCCAGCCTCGACGAAGACCGCATCCTGCGCAGTTTCGTCGGCGTGATCGAAGCCACGCTGCGCACGAACTACTACATCACCTACCGCAGCGGCCGCTACCGCAACGGCCTGCGCGCCGATGGCGGCCCGGCCGATTACCTCAGCTTCAAGTTCGACACCTCGAAGGTGCCGGACCTGCCGAAGCCGCGTCCCTACCGCGAGATCTTCGTCTGCGGCCCGCGCGTCGAAGGCGTGCACCTGCGCTTCGGACCGGTCGCGCGCGGCGGCCTGCGCTGGTCGGATCGCCGCGAGGATTTCCGTACGGAAGTGCTGGGCCTGGTGAAGGCGCAGATGGTGAAGAACACCGTGATCGTGCCGGTCGGCTCGAAGGGCGGCTTCTTCTGCAAGCAGCTGCCCGACCCGTCGGTCGACCGCGATGCCTGGTTCAGCGAGGGCGTGGCCTGCTACAAGCGTTTCATCAACGGCCTGCTGGACATCACCGACAACATCGTCGGCGGCAAGATCGTGCCGCCGGACGAAGTGGTGCGCCACGACGGCGACGACCCGTACCTCGTCGTCGCCGCCGACAAGGGCACCGCGACCTTCTCCGACATCGCCAACGGCATCGCCAACGCCCACGGCTTCTGGCTCGACGACGCGTTCGCCTCCGGCGGCTCGGTCGGCTACGACCACAAGGGCATGGGCATCACCGCGCGCGGCGGTTGGGAGTCGGTCAAGCGCCACTTCCGTGCGCTCGGTCGCGATTGCCAGACGCAGGATTTCACCTGCGTCGGTGTCGGCGACATGTCCGGCGACGTGTTCGGCAACGGCATGCTGCTGTCGAAGCATATCCGCCTGGTCGCGGCCTTCGACCATCGCCACATCTTCCTCGACCCGAACCCGGACTCGGCGATCTCGTTCAAGGAGCGCGAGCGCATGTTCAAGCTGCCGCGTTCGAGCTGGGAGGATTACGACAAGGCGCTGATCAGCAAGGGCGGTGGCGTGTTCCCGCGTTCGGCCAAGTCGATCCCGCTGTCGCCGGAAGTCAAGGCCGCGCTCGGCATCGCCGCCGACACGACCGCGATGAGCCCGATGGAGCTGATGAACGCGATCCTCAAGGCGCCGGTCGACCTGCTGTGGAACGGCGGCATCGGCACCTACGTCAAGGCGTCCAGCGAAAGCCATGCCGATGTCGGCGACCGCGCCAACAACGGCCTGCGCGTCAACGGCAACGAGTTGCGCTGCCGGATGGTGGGCGAGGGCGGCAACCTCGGCCTGACCCAGCTCGGCCGCATCGAGGCCGCGCTCAACGGCGTGCTGCTCAACACCGACTTCATCGACAACTCCGCCGGCGTCGACACCTCGGACCACGAGGTGAACATCAAGATCCTGCTCAACGGCGAAGTGCAGAAGAAGAAGCTGTCGATGCCCGAGCGCAACAAGCTGCTCGCGGCGATGACCGACGAAGTCGCCGCGCTGGTGCTCAACGACAACTACCGCCAGAACCAGGCGCTGAGCCTGATGCAGCGCATGTCGCTCACCCGCCTGGGCTCGAAGCAGCACTTCATCAAGACCCTGGAATCGCAGGGCCTGCTCGACCGCCAGATCGAGTTCCTGCCCAGCGACGCGGAGATCGCCGACCGCAAGTCGCGCCGCATCGGCCTGACCCGGCCGGAGCTGTCGGTGCTGCTGTCGTACTCGAAGATCGTGCTGTTCCAGCAGCTGCTCGATTCCGACGTGCCGGAAGACCCGTACCTGTCGAAGGAACTGGTCCGCTACTTCCCGCAGCCGCTGCAGCAGAAGTACGCGAAGTCGATGGAACAGCATCGCCTGAAGCGCGAGATCATCGCCACGGCGGTGACCAACTCGATGGTCAACCGCATGGGCTCGACCTTCACCCTGCGCATGACCGAGGATTCCGGTCGCACGCCGGGCGAGGTCGCGAAGGCCTTCACCATCGCCCGCGAAACCCTCGACGCGCGCGAGCTGTGGGCGCAGATCGACGCGCTCGACGGCAAGGTGCCGGAGTCGGTCCAGGTCGACGCGCTGCAGACCATCTGGTCGCTGCTGCGTTCCATGACCCGCTGGCTGCTTTCGCGTCCGGGCGCGATCCCGGCGATCACCGATGCGGTCGATCGCTACCACGGCGGTTTCCGCGAGATCCGCGCCGGTTCCGGCATCCTGCCGGCGTCGATGCGCCCCGCGTACGACGCCAGCTTCGAGGACTGGAAGGCCAAGGGCATGCCGGAGTCGCTGGCCAAGCAGCTCGCGGCGATTCCCTACCTCGAATGGTGCTGCGACATCATCGAAGTGGCCCGCGCGCGCAAGCTCAAGCCGGTCGAAGTGGCGAAGGTCCATTTCCGCCTCGGCGAGGCCCTGCAGCTGCCGTGGCTGTACGCGCAGATCGATTCGCTCGCGGTCGACGGCCGCTGGCACGCGGTCGCGCGCGGCTCGCTGCGCGACGAACTCGCCACGCAGCAGCGCCTCCTGAGCATGCAGGTGCTCGCCACGCCGGGCGCGAACGCCGACGCCAAGGTCAAGTACTGGCTGGAACGCGACGATGCCGCGCTGCGCTTCACCCTCGGCATGCTCGCCGAAGTGGCTGCGCAGAAGTCGCTGGACTACCCGACCGCCTCGGTCGCGGTGCGTCGCCTGTCGATGCTGTCCGCCGAAGGCTGACCGCCTCGCCCTTGCTGTGCGCCGAACGGCCCCGGGAAACCGGGGCCGTTCGCATGTCGGGCCATGCGCGGCAGGGCAGGGGAGCGACCTGCCATCGCCGCAACGATCCGCTATCCTCGCGCTTGCGGGATGGACCCGCCGGACAGGACGCACCCGTGGCCCAGCAGCGCATCGCCTTCCTCGCCAGCCCCAGCCCCGACGCCCAGCAGGCGCTGGCGGCCATGACCGCGCGCCATGGGCAGTGCGCACCGGCCGATGCCGACATCCTCTGTCCGCTCGGCGGCGACGGTTTCATGCTGCAGACCCTGCACCGCCACGGCGGCCTCGGCATCCCGGTGTACGGCATGAAGCTCGGCACCGTCGGTTTCCTGATGAACCACTTCGTCGAGGACGGCCTGCTCGAACGCCTCGCCGCCGCCGAACCCGCGAAGCTGCGCCCGCTGGAGATGTCCGCGCAGACCGAATCCGGCGCCACCGTCACCTCGCTCGCGTACAACGAAGTCTCGCTGCTGCGCCAGACCCGCCAGGCCGCGCACATCTCGATCGAGCTGAACGACCAGACCCGCCTCGACGAACTCATCTGCGACGGCGCGATGGTCGCCACGCCCGCCGGCAGCACCGCGTACAACTATTCCGCCGGCGGCCCGATCCTGCCGCTGGGATGCGGCGTCGTCGCGCTCACCCCGATCGCCCCGTTCCGCCCACGTCGCTGGCGCGGCGCACTGCTCAAGGCCGACACCGAAGTCCGCTTCCGCGTCCTCGACCCCTACAAGCGCCCGGTCAGCGCCACCGCCGACTCCCATGAAGTTCGCGACGTCGTCGAAGTCGCCATCCGCGAATCCCGCGACCGCATGGTCACCCTGCTGTTCGATCCGGAACACAACCTGGAAGAGCGGATCTTGAGCGAGCAGTTCGTGGCGTGAGTCCGGTGCATGCAGATACGCTTCGGTATTGATTTGCGCCGCTCGTCAGCGAAGGTACGATTTGCATGCGTGATCTCTGGCATTGAGACCGGACCTACGTAGAATCCCGATCCTCTGGGGATTCGTTCCATCCGAAAACACGGCTGCCAATCCGGGCAGCGTTTCCATTTCTTTCAGGTCACCATGAAGAAACTTTTTTCGCAGTCCACGATTCGGCCATGCATCGCCCGGGGCCTGGTGTTCCTCGCCGCCATGCTGCTGCCTGCAGGCTCTGCGCTGGCATCCAAAGGCGTGTGGGAAGAGTACGAGAAGCTGATCAAGGCGGCGGAAACAGTCGGCACGGTCGGCCCCGACCAGTTCGGCGAGCAGATCAACTTCCAGCGTGGCGGTTTCAGCCTGCGGGTGACCGACGTCAGTATTCCGGGCAACAACGCACTGCCGGTCGCGTTCTCGCGCAGCTTCGTCACCAAGACGGCTGGTGGTGCGATGAAGGGCACGACGCCGCAGCAGAATGCGCGCGACGGCGCGCTTGCCGACTGGGAAATTGATCTGCCATTCGTTGGTGGGGTGTATCCGGTCCAGACAGGATGGGTCAGTGGCAATACGTTGAGTGGCTCGCGTTGCTCGGCGGGAGTCGGCGGACCCTCCGTCAGCGTGAATTTGAGTACTTTCGATTACTACGAGTATTCGAGCGGCGTGCGTATCAACATTCCCGGTGTTGGTAACTCGGCGCTGTTGAATCCTGCCGCCACGACGTCGCGCCCAACGGCTGGTACCCGATGGATCACGAATGGCTGGACGGCGATCAACTGTCTCGCGACCACCAAGAATGGGAGTGGCGAGGGATTCATCGCAACAACGCCCGATGGCACGCGCTACTGGTTCGACTGGATGGCGATGGCGCAGGAGCAGGATCTGACGAAATCGCGTATTGAAGGCAGTGTGTGGTGGGGAACGATCCGTACGGTCTACGATCACTTGCCCCGAGGACGGTTTGGGCTTTATGCCACCCGTGTTGAAGATCGCTTCGGCAATTGGGTGACCTATACGTACAGCAATGCGGCCAACGCGCCTGTCCGCTTGAGTCAGATCCAATCTAGCGATGGCCGACTCATCACGGTGACCCACAATGCGAATGGTCACGTACAGGCCGTCAGCACCAACGGGCGGACATGGACGTACGGTTATACCGGGAGCGGCATCGCGGGAACCTCTCTGAGCTCGGTCACGCTGCCCGATGGCACGGCCTGGGCCTTGTCTTTGCATAACTTCCAGAGTCTGCTGGTTCGCTACTACCAGGGCGAACCCGGCGAATTCTGGCGCAACTGCACCAACCCTGGCGATATCGTCGAGAACACCTATGTTGGTACCGTGAAGCACCCCTCGGGAGCAACGGCGGAATACTCTCTTTTTCCGACACGGCAACGCCGTCACGGCATCAACTACGCCAGCAACTGCGCCATCGGCGATCCAGACAATCCGAATGACGATACCGAATGGTATCCCTCGGCCTGGGACAGCTATGCGATCGTCAAGAAGCGCGTCTTCGGCTCCGGCATCCCGACACAGGAATGGAATTACGCATACGAAGAGGGCGATCGCACCATCGTGACAGGGCCGGGCGACTACACCCGCTATACCTACGGCAACACCTTCAAGGTGAACGAAGGCAAGCTGTTGACGGTGGAGCGCGGCGCCTCCGCCACCAGCATCCTGCATCGCGAGGACTACACCTACGAGCTGGCGCAGAGCGGTATGCCTTATCCCACCCCGATCGGTACATCGCCCAATCCGCGCACCGATGATTTCGTCGAGGAGTACCTGCTGCCGCAGAAGAGCAGGGTCGTGACCCGGGACTCGGCCACATTCTCCTCGCAGGTGCAGCAGTACGACGCATTCGGCAGGCCGCTCCGCGCGGTCCGCTGGAGCAGCCTGGGTCCGACGCGCGATGACGTGCTCAGCTACTACAACAATCTCGACCTCTGGGTCATCGGCCTGCCCGAGCGCAGCTACAACGTCGACACAGGTGGGATGATCGAATTCGAGAACAGCTACAACACCTTGGGCCAACTGGTCTGGAGCAAACAGTTCGGCAAATTGCAGCATTCCTTGACTTATCACGCCGACGGCACCATCGCGACGGTGACCGACGGGCGCGGCAACGTGACCCACTTGTCCGACTGGAAGCGCGGCATCCCTGGATTGATCAAGTACCCCGGCACGAACGAGGCGCCCGCCGGCGCAACCGAATCCGCCGTGATCGACCCCAATGGTTGGATCACCGCCGTCACCAGCGAGATCGGTGCTGTGACCGGCTACGGCTATGACGCGATGGGCCGTCTCGCCAGCATCGTGCAGCCGACCGGCGATGCCGTGGCTTCGCCATCTTCGGGTGGCAACTACTACAACACGCTTCGCAACTTCCGACCGTTGGTGGCGGCCGACTGGAAACCGGCCGGCGTCGTCGACGGCCAGTGGCGCCTCTATGAAGAAACCGGCAACCGCGCCACGATCACCTACATGGATGCCCTGTGGCGTCCCGTCCTCAAGCACGAGTACGACGCGCAGAACGTGGCGGCCACGCTGCGCGCATCGAAGACCACCTATGACAGCAGTGGCCGCGTCAGCTTCCAGTCCTATCCCTCCTCGAACACCATCCCGGGCGATACCGGTACGCGCACCTTCTACGATTCGCTTGATCGCGTCACGCGCGTCGAACAGGACAGCGAGCATGGTGTGCTCGCCACAACGACCCAGTACCTGGTCGGCCTGAAGACCCTTGTCACCAACCCGAAGGGGTTCAGCACCACGACCAGCTTCACCGGGTGGGACGAACCGAGCTACGACTACCCGGTGCTGAGCGAACAGCCGGAAGGCAAGGTCATCCAGATCGGCCGCCACCTGCAATTCGGCTGGCCGCTGCAGCTGACGCAACGCAACGCAGCGAACACGTTGTCGTCCACGCGTCGCTACGTATATGACGGCAATGCCCAGTTGTGCAAGACCATCGAGCCGGAAACCGGCGTGACCGTGATGGGCTACGACGGAGCAGGCAATCTCGAATGGCAGGCCGCAGGCCTGGATGCAGGCTCTGGCAGTTTCAACTCGACGATCGACTGCCAGCACGTGGCCGCCTATGGGGCCGGGCGCACGGTCACACGCAGCTATGATCCACGCAATCGCCTCACCCACCTGACCTTCCCGAATGGTCTCGGTAACCAGATCTGGACCTACGAGAAGGACAACCTGCCGAAGAGCGTCACGGCGTACAACGATGCCGGCAATACGACCCCGGTCGTCACTACGTATACCTACAACAACCGTCGCCTGCTCGTCGGCGAAACGCTGGCGCAGCCGGGCTGGTACTCGTGGTCGGTCGGTTATGCCTACGACGGTTACGGGCATCTTTCCACCCAGACGTACCCGACTGGCCTTGTGGTCGATTACGCGCCGAACCCGCTGGGGCAGCCGACCAAGGCCGGTACCTATGCCTCCGGTGCGCAGTACTACCCGAATGGTGCGCTGAAGCAGTTCACCTACGGCAACGGCATCGTGCATACCATGACGCAGAATGCTCGGCAGTTGCCCGACCGCACGATCAGCAGCGGCGGTGTGCTCGATTTCCAGAACTTCTATGACGCCAATGGCAACGTCGAACACATCGCGAATCGTCTCGTCGAAGGATATGACCTTCGCGACCGCTGGATGCAATACGACCAGCTGGATCGACTGACGGCCGCAGGCTCGGGCAGCTTCGGCGGCGACCACTGGCACAGAATGACCTACGATGCTCTGGACAACCTCAAGTCCTGGAAGCTCGCCGGCGTCAAGGACTATGCGGAGTACGTCTACGACGCGCAGAACCATCGTCTGACCAGCATTCGCAATACCGCTGGCGCGACGGTGGTGGGCTTTGCCTATGATCCGCAGGGTAATGTGCAGAACAAGAATGGACAGATCCACGATTTCGATTTCGGAAATCGCTTGCGCGCTGTCGTAAACAAGGAAGCGTATCGTTACGACGGCCTCGGGCGGCGCGTGATGAACTGGCGCCCGCCCACCGCCGCAGCGCCTAATGGCAGCCTGTCCTTCTCGCTGTACACCCAGTCGGGCCAGATCGTCTACGAAGAGGATTACCACAGCTCGCCGACCACCGCGAAGGAGCACGTCTATCTCGCCGGCAGCATCATCGCCACGCGCGAGAACAAGTGGGGCGTTTCGCAGGAAGTGAAGTACCAGCACACCGACGCCCTCGGCAGTCCGGTGGCGGTAACCAATGCCTCCGGTCAGGTCATCGAGCGCATGGACTACGAGCCCTGGGGCGCGATCATCGGCAAGCCGAACCACAGCGGCATCGGCTACACCGGGCACGTGATGGATGCTGCGACCGGGCTGACGTACATGCAGCAGCGGTATTACGATCAGTCGGTGGGGCGGTTTTTGAGTGTGGATCCGGTGACGGCTAGCTCGGGGACTGGTGCGAATTTCAATCGGTATTGGTACGGGAATGACAATCCGTACAAGTTTGTGGATCCGGATGGGCGGTTGGCTTGCACACTTGGGAAAAACTGTGTAATCAATCCGTTTGAGACTGATCCATTTAAAAGATTTGCGTTGCAAGCAGGCGCCGCGAGACCGCCTCGTCGCACTGGACCTGGTCGTACTTCAAGGTACGACGTGCAGTCGACTTCTGAAGCAGTTCACACCGTTCAGGGTCGCTATATGGAGAGAGAGATACATCGCCTTGAGCCGGGGCGACCGCTTCCACAGTTTATCGGCCCGCCTGGAGGGGCAGCTTATAATCAAGTCACGACAAGCGTTTTGAGTAGAGAAATATCTACTATACGTGGAGAAAGAGGAAGCATTTTGCAGCGCGCAGTCATTGATGGTCAGTTAAACATGACGCAGACTGTTTCTCGGCAATTGAGTGGGAGTCGTTCTTTTATTCCAGTTCAGTCGATAATTGAGACAATTAGTAATGGCTCCAGGCGAAATGATCCCAAAGGAGTTCCTGGTCGATCAATGTTCACGTCTCCAGCCTCCTTTAACGGTTCCAATGGAACATTGGAGGTTCTTGTGAATGTGCCAACAGGTCAAATTCAACATGTCCTTTATCGGAGTAGCCCATGAAAATTTTGGGAAAGGATAGGCTCTTTGAATTGATAGATAAATTCCTTGCCGAAATAATTAGCGCCGAAGAATTTTGCAATGAGTTTGAAAAGGCATTCAACTTCGAAGTCAAAAAATCAGAGCTATCGCCTCTGGAGCTTATTGTTTTTGGTGAAATTTTTGATAAGGCTGTCTGGTACTCCTCATTTGAAGACGAGAGAATAAGTATTCCTGGTTATCTAGGCGAAGCTGAGATAAAAGCATCCGTACAAGCTTCCATTGGAAAGCTGGGGTCAGGGACGACTTTTCGTGATGGCTGATAAAGCTGGGGTGTACAAGCGCCTAGGGTGGGCTTCAAGCCAACCGCTTTATCAATGATGCGGCGGTAACAATCGGTTTCGATCATTGTTCGCCGCCGCGTCGTTGTTGCAATGGTGGGCAAAATGCCCACCCTACGTTGTCGTGAAATCATGGGTCTCCGGCCGGGGGCGGGGCGCCGGCTATAATCCCCCCCATGCCCGACATCCTCCTCGCGACCCTCAATGCCCGGTATTCCCATGCGTCGCTGGGGCTGCGCTACCTGCGCGCCAACCTGGGCGAGTTGCGGGAGCGGTCGGCGATCCTGGAGTTCGTGATCGGGCAGAAGACCGAGGAGATCGTCGAGAAGATCCTGGCGCAGCGGCCGAGGGTGCTGGGACTGGGCGTGTACATCTGGAACGTGGAGGAGAGCACGCGGCTGGTGGCGCAGCTGAAGACGGTGGCGCCGGAGATCCAGATCGTGCTCGGCGGTCCGGAGGTGAGTTACGAGGTTAACGAGCAGCGGATCTGCGCGCTGGCCGATTACGTGATCACCGGCTGGGGCGACGTGACCTTCGCCGAGGTGGCGGGGCAGCTGCTGCGTGGCGAGACGCCGCATGCGCGGATCATCCCGGGGCGTCAGGCGGAGCTGAAGGACCTGGTGCTGCCCTACGACGAATACACCGAGGAGGACGTCCGCCAGCGGCATCTGTACGTCGAGGCTTCGCGCGGGTGCCCGTTCAAGTGCGAGTTCTGCCTGTCCTCGCTGGACAAGACCGCGTGGCCGTTCGAGCTGCAGCGGTTCATGGATTCGATGGAAACGCTGTACGCGCGCGGCGTGCGCCAGTTCAAGTTCGTCGACCGCACCTTCAACCTGAAGGTCGATACCTCGCTGGCCATCCTCGATTTCTTCCTCGCGAAGATCGAATCGGCGCCGGACGATCCACCGTTCGTGCATTTCGAGCTGATCCCGGACCATCTGCCGGAGCGGCTGAAGGACGCGATCGCGAAATTCCCCGACGGCACGCTGCAGTTCGAGATCGGCATCCAGACCTTCGATCCCGAGGTGCAGACCCGCATCTCGCGCAGGCAGAACGACGAGAAGGCCGCCGCGAACCTCGTCTGGCTGCGCGAGCACTCGCGCGCGCACCTGCACGTGGACCTGATCGCGGGCCTGCCGGGCGAGACCGTCGAGAGCTTCGCGCGCGGCTTCGACAAGCTGGTCGCGCTGGCGCCGCACGAGATCCAGTTCGGCATCCTCAAGCGCCTTCGCGGCGCACCGGTCGCGCGGCACACGCATGCGCACGACCTGCGTTTCAATCCCGATCCGCCGTACAACATCCTCAGCACCGACGTCATCGATTTCGCGACCATGCAGCGCCTCTCGCGCTTCGCGCGCTACTGGGACATGGTCGCCAATGCGGGGCGCTATCCGCGGACGTTGCCACTGCTGCTCGGCGATGCGCCGTTCCACCGCTTCCTGGCCTTCAGCGACTGGCTCTACGCGCGCATCGGCCAGACTCACGCCATCGCCCACGAGCGGATGGTGCATGCGCTGCAGTTGTTCCTGACCACCGAAGCCGGCGTGGCCGAGGACATCGCCAACCGCGCCCTGATCGACGATTACCGGGGGCAGGGCGGTCGCTCGCGATTGGCTTTCGAGGACCCGGATGCCGAGCTGCCCGTGCCGGTGCCGAAGAAGAAACGGGCAACGCCGCCACGACAGGCGCGACATCTCGCTGGTTGACCGGTCCGCTGTCCTGCGGGATAGCAGCTTGACCGCTGCGAGGCGCTTGCCATCGCCATGCTCGACTTGCCATGATCCGGGTTCACTATATCTGGGGAGAATGAGATGGATTGGATGTTGATGCCGCTGAAGCGCTATGCCGACTTCAATGGCCGCTCGCGACGCAAGGAGTTCTGGATGTTCACGCTGTTGAACGTCATCGTGACCATGGTGCTGTATGGATTGATCATCGCAGGCCTGGATTTCGACACAGGCCAGCCGGGTGCCTTGAGCATGGTGGGCGGTGGCTTGCTCCTGATTTACGCACTCGCGTTCCTCGTGCCGTCGATCGCGGTGTACGTCCGTCGTTTCCACGATCAGGACAAGTCCGGCTGGTTGGTGCTGCTGATGTTCGTACCCGCCATCGGAGGCCTGATCCTGCTGATCTTCATGTGCATCGAAGGCACGCGCGGCCCGAACCGCTTCGGCGAAGACCCAAAGGCCGCCTGATCCATCCGGCACCGCGATATCCGGCCGGCGTTCCTCGGGGGAGGGGCGCCGGTTTTTTCATGCCCGCGCGACCGGTATCCACCGGTCTCATCCGGTGAGACCGCCTTGGCGATACACTGCCGGGATGTCGACGACGTCTTCCCCCGAACCCCTCGTCATCGCGATTTCCTCGCGCGCCCTGTTCGACCTCGAAGAGAGCCATGCGCTGTTCGAGCGCGAGGGCGTGGATGCCTTCGCCAGCTACCAGCGCAGCCACGAGGACGAGGTGCTGCGCCCGGGCATCGCCTTCCCGCTGGTGCGCAAGCTGCTGGCGCTGAACGCCGACGACAAGGACGGCGTGCCGCGCGTCGAGGTGATCCTGCTGTCGCGCAACTCCTCGGACACGGGCCTGCGCGTGTTCAATTCGATCCAGCACCATGGCCTGGACATCCGCCGCGCCACCTTCACCTCGGGCGCGCCGACCTGGCCCTACATCAAGCCCTTCGGCGCGCACCTGTTCCTGTCGGCCGATGCCGAATCGGTGCGTCGCGCGCTGGAGCACGGCATCGCCGCGGCGACGCTGCTGCCCGCGCCGGCGGTCGCGCCGTCTGCCGTGTTCTCCCCGGACCAGATTCGTATCGCCTTCGACGGCGACGCGGTGCTGTTCGACGACGAGAGCGAGCGCGTGTCGCAGGAGGGCGGGCTGGAGGCCTTCGCGCGCCACGAGCGCGAGCGCGCGCATGAGCCCCTGCCCGGTGGGCCGTTCCGCGCCTTCCTCGATGCGCTGCATCGACTCCAGGTGGCCTATCCGGTCGAGCAGTGCCCGATCCGCACCGCGCTGGTCACCGCGCGGTCGGCGCCGGCGCACGAACGCGTGATCCGCACCCTGCGCGAGTGGGGCATCCGCCTCGACGAGGCGCTGTTCCTCGGCGGCCGCTCGAAGGGCCCGTTCCTGCAGGCCTTCGGCGCCGACATCTTCTTCGACGATTCGCCGCACAACATCGATTCCGCACGCGAACATGTCGCGGCGGGGCATGTGCCGCATGGGGTCGTGAACCGCTGACCGATACGACTTGTCTCGACCTCGCGTTGAATCGTCGTGCCGTGCATGCAAAAAAAGACGTCATCCTCGCGCAAGCGAGGACCCGGCTGTCAGCCGCGATCAAGCATGGGTCCTCGCTTGCGCGAGGATGACGATGATTTTTTCCTGTCGCGGGCGTGTAGTCACAGGTGCGCGTGTGCGATCCATTGCAGATATCCGCGAACCGCAATGAAACAAGGGGCCTTGCGGCCCCTTGCTGCATCCTGCGGGGGGAGGTGCTTCAGCGGGTGATGCCGATCCGCGCGCGGCTTTCCAGCGGGGCCATGCGCGACTGGTCGTTGAGCGCGAGCTCGCGGACCTCGAACGGCGCGCCGTAGCCGGCGGGCAGGTGGCTGCGGTCGAACTGCAGCACCAGCGTGCCGTTGCCGCGCTTCATCCACGCGGCGCTGTGCGCCTGCGACACCGGACGCATCCGGCCGTCGGAGGCGGTGGCGTACAGCGTGCCGCGGGCTTCGTAGCGACCGACCGATCCTGCCTGCACCGGCAGAGCCATGCGCATGGTCGCGGCATCGAAGGCGAACTGACCCCGGAAGCGTGCGGTCGGGGCGGCCACGGTCACGGCGGTGCGGGCGTCACGCTGGATGCCGTCGGCGCTGGCGAACACCTGCACTTCCCACAGCCCCGGCGCGTTGCCGACGTTCGCGGGCAGCTTCACCTGCGCGGTGCCGTCCTTGCCGACCGCAACCGGCCAGCTGCGGCCATCCGGCGCGACCAGCAGTCCGCCGGCCTGCATGGCCTGCGCACGCTTGCCGGCACGATCGAAGCCGATGTTCACGCGCACCGTGTCGCCGGCCAGCGCATGCTGGCGGTCGATGGCGGCGTTGAGCACGTCGCTGCTCTGCGGTTCGAACACGTGGACGAGGTAGCGACCTTCGGCCTGCGTGGCGCGCAGCGTGTACGCGCCGGCGCCTTCCTCGGGCGCGAGCTTGGCGATCACGCTGCCGTCCTGCACGTCCATGCCGGCGGCGGCGAGCTGCTTCGCCGAGGCAAGGCGCTCGATGCGCGCGGCACCGCCCGCATCGTTGATGCGCAGTGCGTTCTGGTCGAGTGCGCGCGCGCCGCGTGCCGGGCTGACGCGGATCAGCGCACCGGGGGCCGAGGTCTTCACCGACACGCCCTGGCGCAGCGCTGCGGCGTCCACGGTCTGCCAGTATTCGCGGCTCTGCGCCACGTACGGCTGCGGGTCCGCGAGCGCGGCGTTCGGATCGAGCTTCCATGCGAACGACACCGGGGCGCGCTCGATGGCGGTGGAAGGCGCGGGCAGGGCGACGAGGCGCGCGGGCACCTGGTCGCCGGCGACGGGGGCGCGCATCGGCTGTGCCGCGATGGCGGCCTGGCTGGCGAGCGCGAGGGTGAGCGAAGCCGTGAGTGCTGCAATGGCGAGTTTCATGATGGGTGCCCTCACTGGCTCATGTCGGTGCGGAGGATGTTGTTCAGGCCGAAGCAGGCGCGACGGCTCTGGTTGTGCGAGAGCGGTTCGGCACCGGCCATCCGCGCGGTGTCGTAGAACCACACCGAGCCCGCGGCGTTCTGGCTGCTGCAGTTGAGGAACCCGTCGGAACAGCTGTTGAGCCAGTTCTGGGTGGTTTCCAGGCCGACGTTCTCGGTGTAGCCGCCACAGTAGCTGTCGCCGTCGAACGGCGAGGAGTCGACGTCGGTGCCGACGACGCTGCGGAAGGTCTTCGGCAGCGCGGGGCGGCCGGCGGTGCCATACAGCCAGTTGGCGTTGTAGCTGGCCATCCAGCTGACCTGCTGCATGCGCACGGCGTCGGACTTGTAGCCCAGCAGCCAGCCCAGCGACTGCTCGAACACGTTGCCGTTGATCACGGCGTCGGCCAGCGGCGTGCCGGCGGAGGAGGGCGCCAATGCGTTGACGCGCACGAGCCTGTTGATGATGTTCGGGTACCGGCTGTCCCAGGTCGGGTTCGACATGATCCAGCGCATGACGTTGCCGCCGTTGGAATGGGTGATCACGATCAGCCGGGTGATGCCCCGGTTGTTGATGAAGGTGGTCAGCTGGTCGGCGAGGCAGCCGGCGGCGCGGCTGTCCCACATGTACTGCTCGAAGTCGCAGTTGATGACGGTGAAATTGGCGGGATTCGCCAGTCCACCGCGCACGCTGTCGACCATTTCCGGCTTCCAGTAGTCGTTGTAGGCGTTGGTCTGCTTGCCGGTGCCGTGGACGAAGGCCACGCCGGTGTTCGCAAGCGCGCACGGCGCCGCCAGGGCGAGCAGAAGCCCGCAGAGGTGTTTGAGCACGTTGGTTGTCCCCTTGCTTGTTTCGATGTCCATGAATGCGCGGCCCCTGCCGCGTCCTTCCTTGTCGGAGACGGATGTCCCTTGCTGCTGACTGCGTACTGCTGACTGCAGGGGACGTCGCCGGCTCCAGCCCTGCCATGCTGTGGGGTATGGCATTGCCGACGAGGGTACGGAGGCGTATTGACACTGTCATGACGCAGTGCGTCATGGCGTCATGCACTGTGACAGCCGGGCGACGGCGGCCCGGCATGACGCTGCATGTGCAAGTGGGGTCCATGCCTTGAACCCTCTCCCCCCACGCGTGGGGGAGAGGGGGAAACGCAATGCCTCAGAACTCCAGATCCAGCGCTGCGCAGAGATAGTCCATGTACGGACCGAGCCCCTGCAGGTCCTTGGCGAGGGTCGCGAGCAGGCGCGGTCCGGTCATGGTGGCGTCGTCGATGGCGCGCAGGGCGACGTGGTTCTTGCGGCGCAGGTCGTCGAGATGGGCGAAGTCGGCCGGGAAGCCGCGCGGCGGGCGGACCAGCATCTCGCTGTCGTCGAGGTCGAAGCGCTTGCGGAACGCGGCGCCGTGCGCGGCGGCGGCCCAGCTGCCCGGGTTGTCGACGATGAAATGGCGGATGCGGCGCAACGCGTCCGGTTCCGGATGCCACAGGCCGCCGCCGATGAAGCAGTTGCCCGGCTGCAGGTGGATGTAGAACGACGGTGCTTCGACTTCCTTGCTGCGCGCATGGAACAGGCGCGCGCCCTGCCAGTTCTTGTAGGGCGCCTTGTTGTTCGAGAACCGCGTATCGCGATGGATGCGGAACAGCGAGCCGCCGACCGTCTTCGGATCGGCGCGGTAGTGTTCGCTCACTTCGCGCAGCGCCGGCTGCAGGTCGGTGATCAGGGCCAGAAACGGCTGGCGCACGTACTGCTCGTAGTCGGCCTTGTGCGCATGGAACCATTCGCGGTCGTTGTTGCGCGCGAGGCCGCGCAGGAACTTGAAGCTGCGATCGGAAAAATACGTGCTCATGCCGGCATGCTCATGTCAGTCGGTTTTCGATGTCGCGGGCCCAGGCCTGCACCTGGTCGAGCAGCGCCTGCGCGCGACCGTCGTCCTGGTGCGCCAGGCGCAGGGCCTCGATTTCCGCGCGATGGGTGTCGAAAGTGTATTCGGACCAGCCGCGATCCTCGCCCAGTCGCTGGCGGCGGTAGGCGGTCCAGCGCTCGGATTCCTCGGTGTTCAGCGTCCCGGGCCAGTTGCGCGCCCGGTAGCGGAACAGTAGCTCGGTCAGGCGCGCGTCCTGGAAAGCGAAGTCGCGCTGGCCAAGTACCTCGGGCGGCGTGCTGCGCAGTTCGGCGAACTTGCGCTTGTCGCCGTCGAGCAGGAAACCGTCGTAAAGCGAACCGTCGACATCCAGCGTCTCGGGCACGCTGCGTTTCGCGTAGATGCGGCGGAGCTTCTCGGCCAGCGCGGGGCCGGCATCGCGCAATTGCGCAGCGCGCGATTCGACCAGCGCCGGATCGATGCGCAGCCGATCGAAATCCGCATCGCGCAGGTGCTGCCATTCGATCAGCATCGGGCTGCGGTTGAGATGCACTTCCTTCAGCGGCACGCGCGCGACGTCGGGCGGGAGGTCGGCGGCGGGCGTGTAGAGGCGGTCGGCGATCTCGTCGGCGTCGAGTTCGAGCAGGGCCTCCACCGGCTCATGCAGGTCGTACACGATCACCCGGCTGTCGATCTGCGGATGGCGGATCAGCGGCGCCACGGCGGCGGCGCACAGTCGCGCTGCGGGGAAGCGCTGCGACACATGCAGCACCGGCGTCATCGCCACGGTGTCGAGCAGGCGCGCGGCGAACTTCTTGTCGCGCAGGCGCAGGGTGTAGTCCCACAGCTTCGGCTGCGCGGTCTTGAGCTTGCGCGCCATGCCGATCAGCGCGCGCACGTCGGACAGCGCCTCGTGGGCATCGCCTTCGCGCACGCCGTTGGCCTCGGCGAGATGCTCCAGCTTGAAGGAGGGCGCGCCGTCCTCGCGCAGCGGCCAGGCGATGCCGTCCGGGCGCAGCGCGTGCGCGAGGCGCATCACGTCGAGCAGGTCCCAGCGCGAATTGCCGCCGCGCCACTCGCGTTCGTAGGGATCGAAGAAGTTGCGGAACAGGCCGTAGCGGACGAACTCGTCGTCGAAGCGCAGCGAGTTGTAGCCGAGCGTACAGGTGCCGGGCACCGACATCGCATCGAAGATGCGCGCGAAGGCCTCGCATTCGCTCACACCCTCGCGCGCGGCGCGCTGCGGTTCGATGCCGGTGATCAGCGTCGCGGCGGGCGAGGGCAGCAGGTCGTCGGCGGGCCTGACCAGGAAGTCCCAGGGCTCGTCGATCGGATCGAGGTGCTCGTCGGTCCGGATCGCGGCGAATTGCGCGATCCGCGTGCGCCGGGGATCCTTGCCGAAGGTCTCCAGGTCGTAGAAGAGGAAGCTCGCGCCCATCGATCAGCCCGGATCCAGTGGCGACAGGCGTGCACGGACTTCGCGGTCCAGCCAGTCCCAGTCGATGCCGTCGAGGCTGTCGCGGCCCGCAGTGGCCTCGACCAGCAGCGCACGCTGGATGCGGCCGCGTTCGTACGCGGTGGCGTAGGGCACGCGCATGAAGCTGACCATGGCGTAGCGTGGCACGAACAGTCCGGGATGGCGTTCGGCGAGCTGGCGTTCCAGCTGGCGCTGCAGCAGGAAGTCGGCATCGTCGACGCGATCGCTCATCTCGCGATAGTTCTCCAGCGCCATCGCCTGGATCGCCGCCGCATTCGGCCGGCGCTCGGCCTCGAACGCGGCGAACGCGCTGGCGAGATCGCGGTCGAGCGCGAGGTGCGAGGCCAGCGACACGCAGTCCTCGAACGCGCAGTTCATGCCCTGGCCATGGAACGGCACCATCGCGTGCGCAGCGTCGCCGAGCAGCACCGCGCGGCCGTCGAGATGCCAGCGGTCGAGGTAGAGCGTGGCGAGCATGCCCCTCGGATTGGCGTCGTAGTCGTGGACCAGGTTCGGGATCAGCGGCACGGCATCGGCGAAATCGCGCTCGAACAGGGCTTTCGCGGCCTGGCCGTCGGTGATGGCTTCGAAGCTGGTCGGGCCTTCGTTCGGCATGAACAGGGTGACGGTGAAGGTGCGCTCGTCGTTGGGCAGGGCGATGCACATGTAGTCGCCGCGCGGCCAGATGTGCAGGGCGTTCGCTTCCATGCGGAAGCCGCCGTCCAGGGCCGGCGGGATCTCCAGTTCCTTGTAGCTGTGCGGCATCACCTCGACGCGCTCGCCCAGGTCGGTGGCGCGCAGCATCGCCGCGCGCAGGCTGGAGCCGGCGCCGTCGCTGCCGATCAGGGCATTGAAGCGATGCGCGATGTCCTCGCCCTCGCCGACGAAATGCGCGACCTGCGCCTCGAAGTCGACCGATTCCAGCCGGCGATCGAAATGCAGGTTCACGCCTGCGGCTTCGGCGGCGTCGAGCAGCAGGATGTTGAGGTCGCCGCGGCTGATCGACCAGATGACTTCGCTGTCGTCGCGGCCGTAGCGCTGCAATTGCTCGCCGCCTTCGCGGAAATGCACCATCCGGCCGCGCATCATCACCGCCTGCTTCAGCACGTCGGCATCGACGCCGGCCGTGCGCAAGGCGTTGAGGCCGCGCTCGGCGAGGGCAAGGTTGATCGAGCGACCGCCGGCATAGCCATGGACGCGCGGGTCGCCGCGCCGTTCGAAGAGGTCGACGCGCCAGCCGCGCCGCGCGAGCAGGATGGCGAGCAGCGGTCCGGCAAGGCCGGCGCCGACGAGGGTGAGGTGGTGGTCGCGGATGTCGCTCATGCCTGCCATTCCTGCACGGTGCGGACGAAGCGCAGCACGTCCGCGTGGGTGTTGTACAACGGCGCCGGCGAAATGCGGATCACGTCAGGTTCGCGCCAGTCGCCCAGCACGCCGCGCGAGGCGAGGAATTCGAACAGTGCGCGACCCTGCGAACGCCCACCGGCGACGCGCAGCGACAGCTGGCAGCCGCGTTCGGCGGGCGATGCGGGGGTGATGATCTGCAAGGTGTTGCCGAGGTGCGTGCGGATCAGCGCTTCGAGATGGCCGGTCAGGCGCTCCGACTTCGCACGCAGCGCGGGCATGCCGGCCTGCGTGAACAGGTCCAGCGAGGCGCGCAGCGGCGCGAGGCCGAGGATCGGCGGATTGCTCAGCTGCCAGCCGTCGGCGCCGGGCGTCGGCACGAACTCCGGGCCCATGCGGAAACGCGTGGCCTGGTCGTGGCCCCACCAGCCGGCGAAGCGCGGGCGATCGGTGTGCGCATGGCGCTCGTGGACGAAGCAGCCGGCGACCGCACCCGGGCCCGAGTTCATGTACTTGTAGTGGCACCACACCGCGAAGTCGGCGCCGCTGTCGTGCAGCTGCAGCGGCAGGTTGCCGACCGCATGCGCGAGGTCGAAGCCGACGATGGCGCCCGCGGCATGGCCGAGGCGCGCGATCTCCCCGAGATCGAATGCCTGGCCCGTGCGGTACTGCACGCCGGGCCACAGCACGAGGGCGAGGCGATCGCGATGCGCGGCGATGGCGGTTTCGATCGCGGCCATCGAGAACGTGCCGTCCTCGCGGTCCGGTTCGACTTCGACCAGGTGCGCGTCGATCGGCAGGCCACGGGCGTGCAGCTGCGAGGCCATCGCCTGGCGGTCCGACGGGAACGCGCCGGCTTCCATCAGGATCACGTTGCGCTGCGTGTCGGGCCGGAAGAAGCTGACCATCATCAGGTGCAGGTTCGCGGTGAGCGAGTTCATCGCGACCACTTCCGACGGCTGCGCACCGACGACCTGGGCGATGCCGTCGCGGACGAGTTCGTGGTAGGGCATCCACGGCGCGGGTTCGAGGAAGTGGCCCTCGACCGCGTCACGCGCCCATTTGTCCATCACTTCGTCGACGTAGGCGCGCGCGCCCTTCGGCTGCAGGCCCAGCGAATTGCCGCAGAAATAGGCCATCTCGGCGCCGTCGTGGCGCGGGATGTGGAACTGCGCGCGGAACTCGCGCAGCGGATCGGCGGCGTCCTGCGCGCGGGCCCAGTCGTCGGTCGGATGCAGATCGGTCATTCGGTCCTCGGGGAAGAGACGGCGGCGTGCGCGTCGAGACGTGCAGGGGCGGATCGTGCGGAGTCAGAGCGTGCGGAGTCTGAGCGTGCGGCGTCGGCCGCCTCGTCGGGGCAATCGGTGCGATCGAAGCGCATGTCGCGGCTGTAGCGGGTTTCGCCAAGCTGCAATTCGCCTCCGCGCGGCGGCGACAGGTCCAGGTCCAGCACGGCGGGTTCGGGTTCGGCGGTCTCGGCACGACCGCAGTGGTCGCAGCCGGTCATGCGCAGCATCGCCTTCCAGGGTGTGACCTGCGTATCGATGCGACCCGTGTACCAGTACTGGCCTGCATAGGTCGGCGCCTGCAGGGTCGCGTCGCGGCAGACGCGCAATTCCCGATACAGGGTGATTTGCTCGCCTTCGATCCTGACCGCGCCGATGAAATACAGCGGTTCGCCATCCAGCGTGCTGCCGGCGCCGGGCTGGCGCTCGATGCCGATGTAGGCATCGAGCAGTTCGGGTCTTGGCGAAGTGGCATCGCTTTCCTGCGCCTGCGCCTGCATCACGCCTGCGAGCGACAGCAGCCCTGCGGCGATGGCGGTCGCTGTCTTCATGCGAACCGCGCCTTCGGCAGGCCCAGCCATTCCAGCGCGGTGCCGTGGTAGAGCCGCGCCTGTTCGGCTTCGGACAGGTTGAGTGCGGCGATGCCGGCGCCGGGTTCCTGCTCGCCGAGCGGGAACGGGTAGTCGGTGCCGAGCATGATGCGGTCGACGCCGCAGGTGTCGATCAGGTAGCGCAGCGCGCGCGGATCGGCGACCCAGGAATCGAAGTAGAAACGCGACAGGTATTCGCGCGGATTGCGGAAGTTGTCGGTCGCCACCAGGTCCGGGCGCATGTTGAAGCCATGCTCGATGCGGCCGATGGTGTACGGGAAACTGCCGCCGCCGTGGGCGAGGCAGACCTTGAGTTTCGGCAAGCGTTCCAGCACGCCGCCGAAGATCAGGCAGCACGCGGCGCGCGACTGCTCGGCGGGCATGCCGACCAGCCAGGGCAGCCAGTACTTCGGCATCGACTCGGTGCCCATCATGTCCCACGGATGGATCAGGATCGCGGCGCCGAGTTCGCTGGCGGCTTGGAAGAAATCGAACAGTTCCGGTGCGTCGAGGTTCCAGTCGTTGATGTGCGAACCGATCTGCACGCCCTGCAGGCCGAGCTGGTCGACGCAGCGCTCCAGTTCCTGGATCGCGAGGCGCGGCGACTGCAGCGGCACGGTGCCGATGCCGGCGTAGTGGCGCGGATAGTCGCGCAGCGCTTCGGCCATGTGGTCGTTGAGCGCCTGGTGCAGATCGTGCGCGTGCTGCGGCTTGGCCCAGTAGCTGAACATCACCGGCACGGTGCTGATCACCTGCACCTGCACGCCGAAGCCGGCGAACTCCTCGATGCGCAGTTTCGGATCCCAGGTCTTAGGCCAGATTTCGCGGAAGAACTTGCCGTCCTTGTAGATGCGGGAACGGCCGTCGTCGCCGTGGTGGATCACCGGGAAGCGGATGTCGCCGTATTTCGCGGCGAGATCCGGCCAGTGGCGCGGCAGGTAATGGGCGTGGGTGTCGATCTTGAGCATGGCGGCGTCAGGACCTTGCATGGAAAAAGAGGGTCGGGATCATGGCGCACGCTCCGGAAGCCGGTGCAGTGCGCCGTCCTTCATCACGAAGACGACGCTGCGCAGGCGTTCGACATCGGCCAGCGGATCGCCGTCCACGGCGATCAGGTCGGCGATGTAGCCGGTCTGCACGCGGCCGAGGCGGTCGCCCAGGCCCAGCGCCTCCGCGCCGTTGCGCGTGGCCGCGGCCAGCGCTGCGGAAGCGGGCACGCCGGCGGCGACATACAGGCCGACTTCCTTCGCGGTGGTGTTCGCGTCGAAGCTCGGGCCGCCATCGGTGCCCAGCGCCAGCGGGACGCCGGCCCGCCATGCGCGACCGGGATTCGCAACGGCGGCATCGGCCCAGGCCTTCAGTTCGTCGGTGCCCTTCACGTCGCCGCTGCCGGCGAACATCGACAACTGGGAGCGGACGAAGGCCGCGACCGAGGCCGTGGGCACCAGCCAGGCGCGTCGCTGCTTGAACAGGCGGACGGACTCCGCATCGAAATAGGTGCCGTGTTCGATCGTGGTCGCGCCGTTGGACAGCGCGGCGTTGATCGCTGCGGTGCTATGTGCATGCGCGGCGATCGGCCGGTAGGCGCGGCGCGCGGCTTCGCTCGCGGCGGCGATCTCGTCGTCGAGCATGATCGGCTGCGCGTCGGCGCGACCACCGGCTTCGCGGCCGGAGCCGGACACGGTGAGCTTGATCCAGTCTGCTCCAGCGTCGATGTTCTCGCGCACCACGCGGCGGCAGGATTCCACGCCGTCGCAGCCGGCGGGTTCGAAATGCAGTTCGGTCGGTCCCGGAGGTTTCGCGCCATGGCCGCCGGTGCGGGAGATCACGCGACCCGCCGCGAAGATGCGCGGGCCGGGCACGTCGCCGGCGGCGATCGCGTCGCGCAGCGCGTACACGGTGCCGCCGTTGTCGCCGACATCGCGGACCGTGGTCACGCCGGCATCGAGCAGGCGCTTCGCGTAGCCCGCGCCGGACAGGGCAAGCCGCGCCGGGGACGTGCTCACCTCGGGATCGACGTTCATCGAGATTCCGAGGTGCATGTGCAGGTCGATCAGGCCGGGCATCACGAAGCGATCGGACAGGTCGATCAGGCGTGCATCGGCGCCGTACTGCGATGCGGGCCGGAAGCCTTCGTCCACCGCGACGATGCGATCGCCGCGCACGACCACGGTGCGCGTCTTCAGCGGCGTCTCGCCGGGCGTGGCCAGCAGCGTGCCGGCGTGGATGACGATGGTCGGCGGTGCGGGCTGCGCGGTGGTCGCTGGCGGCGGGTTCGATTGCGCGATCGCGGCGAAGGCGTGCAGCGCCAGTGCGGCGGCGAGCAGGCGGCGAGCGATGCGTGGGCTCATGCGGCGATGTCCTCGGCCAGCGGCTCCATGCCGCGCGTGGTGTCGATCACGCGGATCACTTCCACGGCATCGGGCAGGGCCATGTGGCAGAGCAGGACATGCGGAAAACCGGGGATCGGCAGCGTGCGCAGGGCGACCGGCAGTTCCGGTACGACATGGCGATAGCGGTCGAGGCCGATGTCGGGCGATGCCGCGAGTCGCGCGCAGGAGGCGTCCACGGCATCGATGAAGCGCAGGCCATCGCTGGCTGCCGTCGCCGCGCAGGCATCGGCGAGATCGGCGATGTCGGCGGCGGCCTGCGGGCGCAGGCGCAGGGCGCGGGGACTCATGGCTTGAGGCGTTCGCGCTGCTGGGCGAAAAAGGCGTCGCTCACCGGCTCGGCGGGCCCGGAACCCAGGCCGCTGGCGATCATCGCGCGGAGGCTTTCCTCGGCCTTGCGGCGCTGGCGTTCGCGGATCAGTTCGCGCACGTAGTCCGAGGTGCTGGCGAAGCCGCCCTCGCGGACCTCTTCCTCGACGAACCGACGCAAGGGATCGGTCAGCGAGACGTTCATCGTGGCGGGCATGCGGTCTCCGAGGTCGTCACAATGGCCATGGCAAAAATTGCCAAGCGAGGATAACGCCGGGGGCGGGTGGTGTCACGGGGCCAGGCATTGCCGCTTTTTGCACCTTCCCCCGCGTGCGGGGGAAGGTCGGGATGGGGGCAGGCTCCCGTCGCGGGAGACCACTCAGCTGCCTGCGTCGTACTTCGCCGGCGCCGGATTGAGGTGGCCGCAGGTCTTGCAGGTGCGATGGTCGTGCGAGCGGTAGAAGCGGTCGAAGATCGGCGGGAAATCCTGCTCGACGTCGCGCAGGGTGAAGAATTCCTCGAACAGCTTCGTGTTGCAGCGCTCGCAGTACCAGAGCAGGCCATCCTGTTCGTGCGGCAGGCGCTTGCGCTCGATCACCAGGCCGATGCCGCCGGCCATGCGCTGCGGCGAGTGCGGCACGCGCGGCGGCAGGTAGAAGCTCTCGCCGGCCCTGATCGGGATATCGCGCACCTTGCCGTCTTCCTGGATGCGCAGCACCATCTCGCCTTCCAGCTGCATGAACCACTCCGGGCCTTCGTCCCAGTGGTAGTCGGTGCGCTGGTTCGGCCCGCCGACCACCATCACGATGAAGTCCTCGTTGTGGATGCACTTGTTGCCCACCGGCGGCTTGAGCAGATGGCGGTGCTCGTCGATCCACGCCTGCAGGTTGATGGGATTGGGCAGCATGGAGGTTCTCCGGTTCGTCGGGAGGCGCTCAGCCGGCGATGCGCTGCGCGAGGCTGGCGTACAGCGGGATGCCGATGGCGAGGTTGAACGGGAAGGTCAGGCCGAGCGCGGCGGTGATGCAGCGGCCGACGTCGGCTTCGGGCAGGCCGGCGCGCACCGCCGCCGGTGCCGCGATGTAGGACGCACTGGAGAGCATCGCGCCGAACACGGTGGCGCCGCCGACGGACAGGCCGCAGGCGTCGGCGATGAACACGCCGATCACGCCGTGCACCAGCGGCAGCGTGGTCGAGAACACCGCCAGCTTCCACCAGCCTTTGCGCAGCTCGGCCAGACGGCCGGCGGCGGTCATGCCCATGTCGAGCATGAACAGCATCAGCACGCCCTGGAACAGCGCGAAATACATCGCGTCGACCTTCTTGATGCCGTCGGGTCCGGAGATCGCGCCGATCGCCAGGCCACCGAGCAGCAGGATCGCGGTCTTGCCGGTGAACACTTCCTTCAGCGTGTGGTGGCTCGCGGCATCGCTCTGCGTGCTGCGCCCCAGCGCCAGGCCGATGAGCAGCGCCGGCACTTCCAGTACCACCAGCAGCGCCACCAGCACGCCGTCGGGCGTCTGCCCGCTGCGTTCGGCGAACTGGCTGGCGGCGATGAAAGTCACCGCGGACACCGAGCCGTAGTGCGCGGCCATCGCCGCCGCCTCGCGACGGATGTCGCCCAGCAGGAACCTCGCCACCGCATAGGCGCTGAAGGCGGTGAAGGCGCCCGCGGCCAGGGTCACGACCAGCAGCAGCGCCAGCGAGCCCGGGTCCTGGCCGCGCAGGGCCACGCCGCCCTTCAGGCCGATGGCCAGGAGCAGGAAGATCGAGAGATAGGTCTGGATCTGGTCGGGAATCACCAGGTCGCTGCGCACGGCGCGGGCGACGATGCCCAGCACGAAGGCCAGCACGACCGCCGACGTGAGATTGGTCAGCAGCAGATCCATCTCAGCGCCCGGCTCCGGTCAGCGCGGCGACGCACTTGAGTTCGATCGCGATCGGCGTCGGCAGCGCGGTGATGCCCAGCGTGGTGCGGCAGGGCGCGGTGTCCGCGTCGGGGAAGTATTCGGCCCAGATCGCGTTGTAGGTCGGGAAGTCGCGGGCCATGTCGGTCAGGTACACGGTCACGTCGACGAGGTCTTCCCAGCGTGCGCCGCTGGCGTCGAGCACCGCGCGCACGTTGGCGAACACTGCGCGGGTCTGCGCGGCGATGTCGTAGGCGATCAGCCGGCCCTCGGCATCGAGCACGTTGCCGGGGATGCCGTTGCTGGCCGGGTCGCGCGGACCGATGCCCGAGAGGAACAGCAGGTCGCCGACCCGGCGGGCATGCGGATAACGGCCGACGGCCCTGGGCGCTGCGCTGGCGTGGATGACGTCGTTCATGGGCATGCGTCCTGTCCGGGGTCGTGAGCGTGCGGCTCGCTGCGGGGGCGGTGCGGAGCTTCGGCCTCAAGCGCCGCGATCGCTCCGGGATACTGCGCGGCCAGTTCCTCGGCGCTGCTGACGTGCAGGCCGAGCCGGCGGACCACGCCGTCGTGCAGGCCGTAGATCAGGCCGTGCACGCGCACCGACTGGCCGCGCGCCCACGCATCCTGCACCACGGTCGCCTGGCACACGTTCGCGACCTGTTCGATCACGTTCAGTTCGCAGAGCCTGGTGTGCCGCGAGGCCTCGTCGCCGACGCGATCGAGCAGGGCGGCATGCTTGGCGCCGACATCGGCGACGTGGCGCAGCCAGTTGTCGGCGAGGCCGACGCGCGTTCCGGTGAGCGCGGCGTGCACGCCGCTGCAGCCGTAGTGGCCGACGATCAGGATGTGCTCGACCTTCAGCAGGTCGATCGCGAACTGCATGACCGACAGGCAGTTCAGGTCGGTGTGCACCACGACGTTGGCGATGTTGCGATGGACGAACACCTCGCCCGGCGAGAGGCCGATGATCTGGTTGGCCGGCACGCGCGAGTCGGAACAGCCGATCCACAGGTACTTCGGCGCCTGCTGCTGCGAGAGGCGCTGGAAGAACTCCGGGTCCTCCAGGCGCATGCGCTCGGACCAGTCGCGGTTGTTGTCGAGCAGGGGTTTCAGGGATTGGGGCACGAGGTCGTTCCTTCAGGCTCTCAGAGTGCGATGCCGATGTTGCGCGGCTCGGTGAAGAAGCGCATGGCTTCGAGGCCGCCTTCGCGGCCGAGGCCGGACTGGCCCATGCCGCCGAAGGGCGTGCGCAGGTCGCGCATCAGCCAGGTGTTGATCCACACCATTCCGACCCGCAGCTGCGCGGCGAAGCGGTGCGCGCGCTGCAGCTGCGAGGTCCAGACCGAAGCGGCGAGGCCGTAGTCGGAGGCATTGGCGAGCGCGAGCGCCTCATCGTCGCTCGCGAAGGATTGCAGGGTGACGACAGGGCCGAAGATTTCCTCGCGGTTGGTGTTGCAGTCCGGGCCCAGGCCTTCGATCACCGTCGGCGCGACGAACCAGCCCGGACGGTCCAGCGCATGGCCGCCACAGAGCACCCGGCCGCCTTCGGCCTTTGCGCGGTCCAGCGCCCGCACCACCTTGTCGAAATGCGCCTGCGACACCAGCGGGCCCATGCGCGCGTCGCTGTCCATCGGGTCGCCGACACGCAGCGCCAGCGCGCGCTCGACCAGCGCGTCGCGGAATTCGCTGTAGATGCTGCGTTCGACCAGGATGCGCGAGCCGCAGAGGCAGATCTGGCCGCTGTTCTGGAAGGCCGAGCGCACGATGGTGTCGAGGTGCTCGCGCCAGTCGCTGTCGGCGAAGACGAGGGTCGGGTTCTTGCCGCCGAGTTCCAGCGACACCTTCTTCAGGCGCTCCGCGCAGAGCACGGCGATGCGCCGGCCGACGGCGGTGCTGCCGGTGAACGACACCGCCTTCACCGCCGGATCGGCGATCAGCGGTTCGCCGATGTCGGGGCCGAGGCCGTGGACGATGTTGAGCACGCCCGCAGGAAAGCCTATCTCGCAGGCGAGCTGGCCGAGCATCGTCGCGGTGGCCGGCGTCACTTCGGACGGTTTGGCGACCACCGTGTTGCCTGCCGCCAGTGCCGGGGCGATCTTCCAGGTGAACAGGTACAGCGGCAGGTTCCAGGGCGAGATCGTCGCGACCACGCCCAGCGGCTGGCGCAGGGTGTAGTTCAGGCCGGCCTGGCCGTGGTGGGATTCGCTGGCGAACTGGGTCGCGGCGTGGGCGAAGAAGCGCAGGTTGGAGATCGCGCGAGGGATCTCGGCATCGCGGGCCAGTGCGTACGGTTTGCCGCCGTCACGGGCCTCGGCATGGGCGAAGTCGTCCAGGCGGGCTTCGATCGCGTCGGCCAGGCGTTCCAGCCAGCGCGCCCGTTCGGTCGGCGGCAGCGCGGACCACGCCGGGAAAGCGGCCTGTGCGGCAGAGATGGCGGCATCGGCCTCGTCGCCGTCGCCCGCGGCGACGCGGGCATAGGCCTGACCACGGGCCGGATCGAAGACATCGAGCGTGCGGCCGCTGCGCGACGCGCGGGGGGCGCCACCGATCACGTGCAGGAAGGTGTCCATGCCGGCAAGCTTACCGGTCGCGGTCGCTCCTGTCCCGCAGCGCGTGCCGGCGCCGTGCACATTCGCTGCAGTTCGCGTCAATTCGCAGGCGTAGGGAGCTGGCAGCGCGGGCAGAGGTAGAGGCGACGGGTGCCGTGCTCTTCGCGGACGATGGTCGTGCGACAGCGCTCGCAGGGCTGGTCCTCGCGATCGAAGACCTTGAAGCGGAAGCCGTCGGGCGTGTCGGTCAGGTAGTCCTCGCGCATGCCCGAGGCCGGCGCGATGCCGCGCGTGGCATAGCTGCGACGCGGGATGTCGAGCAGGGCCCGGGCCAGGACGCGGACCTGCGCAGCCCCCAGGTCGGCGGGTCTCTGGTCCGGGGCCAGCTTCGCCTCGAACAGCACTTCCGAACGCAGGTAGTTGCCCATGCCGGCGAGGAAGCCCTGGTCGAGCAGCAGCGCCGCCAGGGCGCGCCCTCGGAAGCGCGGATCGCGCAGGCGCGCGGCGACCGTCGCGGCGTCGAGGGCGGGATCGAGCACGTCGGGCCCCAGCTTCACCAGGAAGGGATGCTGGTGCACCTCGTCGCTGCGCCACATCGCGACATCGGACGCGGAATACAGCAGGATCGCCCGGTCCGCGGTCTCCAGCGCGACGCGCAGGCTGCGCGTGGTGTCCGGGCGTTCGCCCGCCGCCGCGACCTTCCACACGCCGTAGAGCTGGTTGTGGCTGTAGAGCGTCCAGCCGTGGTCGAAGCGGGTGAGCAGGGCCTTGCCGTGCGTGGTGATCGCTTCGATGGTGCGCCCGGCCAGCCCCTTCGCATGCCGCTGCAACTCGGGCGTCCAGAACCAGGCGCGGGTCAGTGGCTTGCCGACGACGGCGGCAGCCAGGGCGTCGGCGGCGCGACGGATTTCGGGGCCTTCGGGCATCGGGCGGACTCGTCGTTCGTGAGATCGCTGCTACGTCCGTGACCGCCGTGCGGATGCGCTGTCAGCCCGGCGTCGGCGGGATGTGCTGCGGCTCGTGGTATTCGAAGCCGATGTGGCGTTCGGTGATCCGCGCGATGCAGGCCGAGACGCGCACCGCCGGGCCGCAGCCCTCGAAGAAGAACAGTTGCGCCACATTGCCCGGACTCAGCAGGAAACCGGCCGGACGATAGATGCCGCAGCCGCCGGTCGACAGGTCCAGCACGTCCGCGACCCAGGCCATGTCGCTGTACTGGACCAGCACCTTCATCGGGTAGGGCACGCGCTGGCTGTCGCGGCGGTCACTGGTCAGCACCTGTTCCATGGGGCGTTCCGGCGTTCGGGGGAGCCGCATACGTTGCCGCAGCGGCCGCGGGGACGCAACGCCGGCCTGATCTTCAGGTCGGATCGGCCGTCAGGGGCTGCCGGAGCAGGGTCGAGGCCGCGACCAGGGCCCCGAAGGTGCAGAAGGTCAGCGCCAGCACACCCGAGGTGACGAAGAAGGCCCGGCCGAACCGTGCGTATTCGCTGGCCTGCGGATGGTCCAGCCGCCACATCGCCATCGAGACCCCCAGCACCACCAGCGCGTAGGTCGCCTGTGCGGCGACATGGACGTGGAGCGAACGGGGATCTTCGGGACGTATCGTTTCGCGGACGCGCAGCAGGCGGGCGACGAGCAACGACGCGCCCAGGCCGACGGCGGGCGTCATCAGGCCCATCCCGATCACCATGGCGCCGAGCGGGATGCCGAACCAGCCCGCCGCCAGCGCGTGCGAGCCCTGTCCCAGCGACTCGACCAGGAAATCCCAGCCGACGGCGATGCTCGCGGCGAAGACGAGCGCGCACAGCAACAGGCGGAGAAAGATCATGGCGTGTTTCCGTGCAGGGTCGCGGGCATCAGATCGACTGCATCCGTCCGCCATCGACCGCCAGGCTGACGCCGTTGATGTAGCCGGCGGCGGGCGAGGCGAGGAAGGCGATCGCGGCGGCGATCTCCTCCGGCTGGGCGAAGCGCCCGGCGGGCACGGTCTGGCGCATCCCGGCGGCGACGTCGTCCTGGCTCTTGCCGCTGGCGGCGGCGCGGTCGTGCAGGATCTGGTCGAGGCGGCCGGTGCGGGTGTAGCCCGGCAGCACGTTGTTGACCGTGATGCCCTCGCCGCCGAGCTCGCGCGACAGAGTCTTGGCCCAGCTCGCCACCGCGCCGCGGATGGTGTTCGACACGCCGAGGTTCGGGATCGGCTCGTACACCGAGGTCGAAATCACGTTGACGATGCGGCCCCAGCCGGCCGCGCGCATGCCGGGCAGCACCGACTGCACCAGCGCGTGGTTGGCGAGCAGGTGCTTGCGGAAGGTGTCGACGAAGGCGTCTTCCGCTGCTGCATGCGCTGAGCCGCCGGGCGGGCCGGCGGTGTTGTTGACCAGCACGTGCACCGGGCGTTCGCTTGCCAGTGCCTGCACGGCCGCGCGCAGCCCGTCGGTATCGGCGACATCCGCGGCGATGAGGCCATGGTGCTGCGCGCCGCTGCGGGGCAGGGTATCGACCACCGCCTGCAGCTTGCCGGCGTTGCGCGAGAGCACGGTCACGTCCGCGCCGAGCAGCGCCAGTTCGTGCGCCGTCGCGCGGCCGATGCCTTCGGAGGCGCCGCAGACCAGCGCGTGCTTGCCGGTGAGGTTCAGGTCCATGGTGCGTGCTCCATCAATGCATGTCCGTCAGTCGGTGTCGCCCGGCTCGCGGGCGCGCATGAGGTGGGCGATCGCCCGGGCATCGCGGTCGTCGCGCGCGGCCATGGCGTCGATGACCGCGCGCCGGTTGGCGGGCGGATGGTTCTGGCTCAGCTTGAATTTCAGGTCGATGCGCAGCGGCCTGAAGCGGAAGCCGACGATGCCGCGCAGCTGGCTGCGATGGTCGGCGCGCTCGGGATCGAACCGCCAGTCGTTGCCGACCGTGGGCTCGAAGCGCCGGCTGAGGCGATCGACGAGATCGGCGAGCGAGGCTTCGTCCTCGAAGGTCTCGACGCTGCCGTGCAGGTGCGCCACCGCGTAGTTCCAGGTCGGCACGCGCGCGGCCGTTTCCTTGTCGGGATACCAGCCGGGCGACACGTAGGCATGCGGCCCGTGCACGATCATCAGCATCCGCCCGACATGTCCGGCCTGCGGATTGGGGCGGGCCCAATGCCCTTCGATCAGCACGTCGTCGCCGTCGCGGCGATACAGCACCGGCAGATGGCTGATGAAGGGCGTGCCGTCGTCACCGGTGCTGACCAGGGTGATGAAGGGATCCGCCTCGACCAGCGCATCCAGCGCGGCGAGATCGGATTCGATGAAGGCGCGCGGCTGGTACATGGTCGATTCCTTTCTGCCTTGCCGGTATGCGTGGAGCGGGTCGGGCTGAGACGCCCCGCTCAGGCCCTGCCGCCGAGCGTCAGCACCATGCGTGCGCGCAGCGCCGCGTCGTCGTCGGCCTGCGGCGGTGCGATTTCGCCGAGCGAGAAACCGCGCTCCAGCGCATCGTCCTCGTCCAGGCCGTCCCAGCTCACGAATTCGGCGTCCATCAGCGCGGCGCGGGCGCTGTCCTCGCTGTCGTAGGCCAGGGTGTTGCCGTCGCTGTCGAAGACCTCGGCCGTTCCGGCTTCCAGCACGCGCAGACGCGCCCAGACGATCGTGCGGCCGAGGCTGGCCAGCCACCATTCGGTGCGGATGTCGTCGAGCATGGGGTCGTCGTTGATCAAGGTGTTCACGCCGAGACCTCCGCCCAGAGCCAGAGGATGCCTGCCGAGAAGAGGCCCAGCAGGATCACGCTCAGCGCCACGCGCGCCGGCGTGGCCAGGCCGCTGAGGTTGCGGTCGCCGGCCTGGCGATAGCCGCCGGCCAGCAGCCACCACAGCGCGGACGGATTGGCGAACGCGAATTCGCCCAGCCCCGCGTGCAGCTCCGGATGACGGTCGCGCAGGTGGACCAGGGTCAGCGGCCAGAAGATGACCAGCGCGCAGAACCCGGCGATGGCCAGCGCAAGCGCGACGAGGGCGAAGAACAGGATCATGGTGCGGTTGCTTCCGGGTCGTGGCGGTATTCGCCGATCACTTCGATCAGGCCGACGATCTGGTCATTGAAGGCCTCCAGTTCCTCCGCCGGCACCCACCATTCGGTGTGGTGCGCGCCGCCGACCTTCTGCACCGCGTACCGGTCGACGCACGCCTTGCGCACGCGGAAGCGGGTGACGTAGCCGACGCCGCTGTCCTTGATGTTCCAGCGCGTGGCGATTTCCATCGCGTAGCGTTCGTTGGTGACTGGATAGAAGATCGGCTGTTCGGGCAGGCGCGGCGGCCAGCGGCGGAAACCGCTGGCTTCGACCAACGCGAGCTCGTTCGGCCCGGTCGGCCGGTACATCACCACGCAGTCGCCGTCGACCTGCACCGCGCCGGAGAAATCGTTCATCGCAGGCGTTCCGTCAGAATTCGGCCGAGCCCGGCGCGCGCGGGAAGGGGATGGCGTCGCGTATGTTGGCCAGGCCGCAGACGTAGACCACCAGGCGCTCGAAGCCGAGGCCGAAACCGGCGTGCGGCACCGTGCCGTAGCGGCGGAAGTCGCGATACCACTGGTAGTGCGCCGGGTCGAGGCCGAACTGGGCGATGCGCGCGTCGAGCACGTCCAGGCGCTCCTCGCGCTGCGAACCACCGATGATCTCGCCGATGCCCGGGGCCAGCACGTCCATCGCGGCGACGGTCTTGCCGTCGTCGTTCAGGCGCATGTAGAAGGCCTTGAAGTGCTCGGGGTAGTTCATGACCACGACCGGCCGGCCGACGTGCACCTCGGTCAGCCAGCGCTCGTGCTCGGTCTGCAGGTCCAGGCCCCATTCGACCGGGAAGTCGAACTTCTGCTTGCTGTCCTGCAGCAGTCGCACCGCTTCGGTGTAATCGATGCGCTCGAACGGCGCGTTGATGAAGTTCTCGAGGCGGGTGATCGCGTCCTTCTGCACGCGTTCGGCGATGAAGGCCATGTCGTCGGCGCGCTCGGTCAGCACGGCGCGGAACAGGTACTTCAGGAAGCGCTCGGCCAGGGTCGCGTCGTCGTTCAGGTCTGCGAAGGCGATCTCCGGCTCGATCATCCAGAACTCGGCCAGGTGGCGGCTGGTGTTGCTGTTCTCGGCGCGGAAGGTCGGGCCGAAGGTATAGACCTTGCTCAGCGCCAGGCAGTAGCCCTCGACGTTCAGCTGGCCGGACACGGTGAGGAAGGTTTCTTTGCCGAAGAAGTCCTTCGAGAAGTCGATGCCGCCGTCGGCCGTGCGCGGCAGGTTCATCATGTCCAGCGTCGAGATGCGGAACATCTGGCCCGCGCCCTCGGCGTCGGAGGTCGAGATGATCGGCGTGTTGACCCAGTAGAAACCGTCCTCGTGGAAGAAGCGGTGGATGGCCTGGGCCAGGCAGTGGCGGATGCGGGTGACCGCGCCGAACAGGTTGGTGCGCGGACGCAGGTGCGCGACCTCGCGCAGGAACTCCATCGTGTGCTGCTTGGGCTGGATGGGGTAGGTCTCCGGATCGTCGACCCAGCCGACCACCTCGACCGACGAGGCCTGGATCTCGAAGCTCTGGCCCTTGCCCTGCGACGGCACCAGGGTGCCGGTGGCGATGACCGCGCAGCCGGCGGACAGGCGCTTGACCTCGGTTTCGTAGTTCGGGAGGGCATCGGTTGCGACGATCTGGATCGGCGCGAAGCAGGAGCCGTCGCTGACCTGCACGAAGCTCAGTGCCGAAGAATCGCGCCGGGTGCGGACCCAGCCCTTGACCGTGATTTCGCCGCCGGCGCCTTCACCGGCCAGTCCCTGCTTTACGCTTTTGAACGCCATGCCTTGAATTCCCGCGCCAACGCGCCGATATGTGTCGAGCCCCAAAGTTTACTCGACCCTTCAGGCTAGAATCTCCCCCATGGCCATCTCCCTCGCTCCCGCTGCCCTGGAACGCGTCCAGGGTTTCCTCGCCGGTACCCCCGGCGCCCTCGGCCTGCGTTTCGGCGTCAAGCGCACCGGCTGCTCCGGCTGGAGCTACGTCGTCGACCTCGCCCGCGACGAGCGCCCCGGCGATGTCGTCAGCGAATACGCCGGCGTCCGGATCTTCGTCGACGCCGACAGCCTGCCGATGGTCGATGGCACCGAGATCGACTTCCGCAAGCAGGGCCTGAACGAACAGTTCCTGTTCCGCAACCCCAACGTCGCCGGGGAATGCGGCTGCGGCTCCAGCTTCACCACCGACGCCGACAAGGCCGCCTGAGCCGTCGGATCCCGGCGGACCCCTTTCAGGCCGCGACTTCCACCCGGTCGCGGCCATTCCGCTTCGCCGTGTACAACGCCCCGTCGGCACGCTCCAGCAGCGGGGCTCGCTCTTCTTCCGGGCGCCCGTGCGCCAGCCCGATGCTGATCGACACCGGCAGGGCCATCGACGCGAACCGCACGGCCTGGCACAGGTGCTGGCAGGCCAGTTCGGCCTGGGCCGGATCGGCATCGGGCAGGAGCCAAACGAATTCCTCGCCGCCGTAGCGGGCGATCGTGCCCCGGCCCCCGGCGGCCGACCGCAGCTGCTCGGCTACTTCGACCAGCACCCGGTCCCCGACCGCGTGGCCGTGGGTGTCGTTCACGATCTTGAAGTGGTCGATGTCGAGCAGGGCCACGCTGCAGCGGCGTCCGCGGGACAGGGCTTCGTCGAGCGCGGCGGCGAAGGCTCGGCGGTTCGGCAGGCCGGTGAGGGTATCGGTACGTGTCTGTTCGACGAGGTCGGCATTCAGCGACTCCAGGTGCTCCTGGTAGTCGTGCAACTGGGTTTCGTACCAGTGGCGGTCCTCCAGTTGCAGGCTGAGGGCGCGACTGACCCGCCGCAGCTCCAGCAGCTTGGCGACCTGCCGCGACAGTGCATTCAGGGCTTCGAGCTGATGCGCGGTCAATTCGCGTGGCTGGCGGTCGAGGACGCAGAGCGTGCCAAGCGCCTGGCCCTCGGCGTCGACCAGTGGCGCGCCCGCATAGAAACGGATGTTCGGGTTGCCCCGCACGAGCGGGTTGTCGTGGAAGCGCACATCCTCCAGCGCGTCGCGCACCACCATGACGTCGTCCGGCGCGAGGATCGCATGCGCGCAGAAGGCGGAATCGCGCGAGGTTTCCTTGTCCTCCAGCCCCATCTGCGCCTTGAACCACTGCCGGTCGCGGTCGACCAGACTCACGCTTGCCATCGGCACCCCGCAGATCGCCGAGGCGATCCGCACGAGGTCGTCGAAGGCGTCCTCCGGGGCGGTATCCAGGATCGCGTAGCTGCGCAGGGCAGCCAGTCGGGCTTCTTCGTTGGCAGGCTTGTCGGGCTTGATCATCGCTGGCGACGTGACGGGCGGCAGGGGGTGGCGTCCGGACGGCGCACTATACTCGGGCGTCCCGGGGAGGAGATTGCCATGTTCCGCACAACGATCATTGCCATCGGTTTGTGTTGCGCTGCGCTTCATGTCGCGCCGGCATCGGCGCAGTCGCAGGATGAAGGCAAGCGCCTGCACGCCTTCTTCGCCGAGGAATGGGAGCGCGGGCTGCGCGAGAGCCCCGAGGGCGCCTCGCTGCAGGGCGACCGTCGCTTCGACGATCGCTGGTCCGATTTCAGCCTGTCGGCCATCGAGGCCAGCGCCCGTGCCGACCGCGAGGCGCTCGAGCGGATCAAGGGCTTCGACCGCGCGAAGCTGTCGCCCGCCGACCAGCTCAACTACGACACCTTTCTGTGGCTGCAGCAGAACCGCGTCGATCGCCAGCGGTTCCGCGAATACCTGCAGCCGATCGGCCACCAGGGCGGCATCCAGACTGCCGATGGCCTGGCCGAAGGCCTGCCGTTCGCCGACACCCGCGATTACCGCAACTGGCTGGCGCGCATGCGCGCGCTGCCGGTCGCGATCGACCAGGTCATCGCGCTGATGAAGGAAGGCGTGAAGGCCGGCAAGCTGCCGCCGAAGGTGCTGATGCAGCGCGTGCCGACGCAGATCGCCGCGCAGGTGGTCGACGACCCGGCGAAGAGCCCGTTCTACCGGCCGTTCCTGAAGTTCCCGGCCGGCGTGCCCGAGGCCGACCGCGCCGCATTGCAGGCCGAGGCGCGCGAGGTCATCGCGCAGCGGATCGTGCCGGCCTACCGCACGCTGCAGACGTACTTCAACGAACAGTACCTGCCGAAGACCCGTGCCGGCATCGCGGTGAGCGATCTGCCCGACGGCCGTGCGTACTACGACTTCCTCGCCGCCGACTACACCACCACGCGGCTCACCGCCGACCAGATCCACGAGATCGGCCTGAAGGAAGTGGCGCGCATCCGCGCCGAGATGGAGAAGATCCGCGTCGAGGTCGGTTTCCGGGGCGACCTGGCCGCGTTCTTCGACCATCTGCGCACCGACCCGAAGTTTTTCCACAAGACGCCCGAAGCGCTGCTGACCGCCTACCAGGCCATCTCCAAGCGCATCGATCCCGAGCTGGTGAAGGTGTTCCGCACCATTCCGCGCCAGCCCTACGGCGTGCGACCGATCCCCGACAACATCGCGCCGGACACCACCACGGCCTATTACCAGCCGGGTGCCAACGACGGCAGCCGCGCGGGTTTCTACTACGTCAACCTCTACAAGCCCGAATCGCGCCCGACCTGGGAAATGATGCCGCTGTCGCTGCACGAAGCCGTGCCCGGCCACCATTTCCAGTTCGCGCGCGGCCTGGAGCTGCCGGATGCGCCGATGTTCCGCCGCACCGCGTACTTCGTCGCCTACGGCGAGGGCTGGGCGCTGTACGCCGAACAGCTCGGTTACGACATGGGCCTGTACGACGACCCCTACGACCGCATGGGCCAGCTCGCCTACGAGATGTGGCGCGCGGTGCGCCTGGTGGTCGACACCGGCATGCACGCCAAGGGCTGGAGCCGCGAGCGCGCCATAGCCTACTTCAAGGACAACGCGCCGAAGGCCGAGCTGGACATCGTCAACGAGATCGACCGCTACATCGGCACGCCCGGCCAGGCGCTGGCCTACAAGATCGGCCAGATCCGCATCTCCGAACTGCGTGCCAAGGCGAAGGCGGCACTCGGCGACAAATTCGACGTCCGCGACTTCAACGACGCCGTGCTCGAAACCGGCTCGGTACCGCTGGAAACCCTGGAAAAACACATCGACGCGTGGATCGCCGCGCGTCGCTGATCTTTCCCGTGTAGAGCGGAGCTTGCTCCGCTCATGTGTTGCCTTGATGGACGAGCGGAGCAAGCTCCGCTCTACACGTTCCGCGTCATTTCGCCGGCGTCAGCACCAGGTCCTGGAAGTCGAAGCTGAAGTCGGTGTTCGGCGAGATCGCTTCCATCCGCGCCTCACGCACTTTGCCGTCCGGCGTCAGCGAGAAGGTGACGAAAGCATCGGCGTTCAGCCAGCGCTCGTCCCAGCGGACGAGGAAGGTGTCGTGGTGCCAGTGCTGCAGCGTGCCGACCAGTGGCTTCGTGCGCGTGAAGCGCATGCGCAGCGCGCCGTTCTCCTGCGCGACCACGACATCGCCGTACCACGGGTCGCGATAGGTCGCGGCATAGCCGGCGAGGGGCAGGGCAGGTTTCGACCCCTTCGCCCGCGCGGCCTGGTGCTTCGCCCAGCTCTCGTCGCCCTTGGCGCGCGACTTCGCCAGCGCCGCGCCATAGGCCGCGTTCCAGTCGGTTTTCGGCGCGTCGAGGTAGGCGTCGAGCACGCGCAGGGTGATCGCATTGAAGGCGCCGCCCAGTTCCGCGCTGGTCATGACCATCACGCCGAGCTTGTGCTCGGGCACCAGGGTTAGGCGAGACACCTGCCCGGGCCAGCCGCCGGTATGCCAGACGAGCTTCCGCCCTCGATAGTCCGACAGCATCCAGCCCTGGCCGTAGCCGACGAAGTTGGGTTTCGCCGGCAGCAGCTCCGGCACCGAGGGCTGGCCGACCGGGATCGGCGTGATCATCGACCACATCTCCGCCTGGGTCTTCTCCGAGAACAGCCGCTGTTCCTTGCCGTACGCATCGCGGTAAGTGCCGCCGGCCAGCTGCAGGCGCATCCACGTGCCCATGTCGCGGGCGCTGGCGTACAGACCACCCGCGCCGGAGACGTTGTGCCAGCTCAGGCGCGGCGCCGGTTCAAGCCGCTTGCCGTCGGCGAGCGCGTAACCGGTCGCCACGTTGTCGCCCGGCTGCAACGCGTCGCTGTTGAAGCGGGTCTCGCGCATGCCCAGCGGCTGCAGGATCCGCGTGCGCAGGAAAGCCTCGAACGACTGGCCGCTGGCTTTCTCGACGACGAGCTGGGCGACGCCGTAGAGGATGTTGTCGTAGGCGTAGCGGTCGCGGAACGAGCCGGCGATCGGCACGTGGCGCAGCCGGCGCGCGACCTCCTCGGTGCTGTAGTCGGTACCCGGCCAGTACAGCAGGTCGCCCGCGCCCAGGCCCAGGCCGCTGCGGTGCGCCAGCAGGTCGCGGATGCGCATCTCGCGGGTCACGTACGGGTCGGCCATCTGGAACCAGGGCAGGTGGTCGACCACCCGGTCGTCCATCTTCAGCTTGCCCTCTTCGGCCAGCATGTTCAGCGCGACGCCGGTGAAGGCCTTGGTGTTCGAGGCGATGGCGAACATCGTCCCGGCATCCACCGGGGCGCCCCCCAGCTCGCGCACGCCGTAGCCGCGCTCGAACACCACCGCCCCGTTCTTGACCACCACCACGGCCACGCCCGGCACATCGAAGGTCTTGCGGACCGCCTCGACATAGGCGTCGAAGTCGGCCAGCTGCGCCGGCAGCGCGGGTGCGCCTGTTTCGGACGGCTGGGGCAGGGTGGTCGCGAGGGCGGTCGGGGCGAGGCCCGGCATCAAGGCTGGGGCCAGGGCGAGCGCGAGGGCGCAGGCGAGGCCGGTGCGGCGGGTTCGGGACATGGCAGGCAAGGTCGGGACCGGGAGGCGAAAGGGCGCCACTATCCACGAAACCGGGCAGGGCGGCATCCGCCGGAGGTCCCGGGTATCCGGGTCTTCGCGTGGGGTGTTTGCGTCCAAGTGCTTGAACCTGCCATACTTTCCTGCTCCGCCCGGACGCATGTCCCGGCAGGGGACCTTGCTCCACCGTCGCCAATCCGGCCTCGGGGGGCTCTCGCAGGCAATCCCGCCTGTCGATATCCACAAGGACACCGCAATGCGTCATTACGAAATCGTCTTCATGGTCCATCCGGACCAGAGCGAGCAGGTGCCGGCGATGGTCGAGCGCTACAAGTCGCTCGTCGAGAACGGCAACGGCAAGATCCACCGCCTCGAAGACTGGGGCCGCCGCCAGCTCGCGTACCCGATCCAGAACCTGGTCAAGGCCCACTACATCATGATGAACATCGAGACCAGCCTCGATGTCCTCAATGAACTGGTCGACACCTTCCGCTTCAACGACGCCGTGCTCCGTCACCTCGTCATCAAGCGCGACGGCCCGGAAACCGAGCAGTCCCTGATCATGAAGAACAAGGACGACAAGGACAAGGCCGAGAAGGGCGAACGCCGTCGTCGCGACGACGATGCCGCCCCCGACACCGCTGACGGCGAAGACGCCGCCGAATCCGCCGAAGCCTGAGGAGCGCACCCATGTCCAAGTTCTTCCGTCGCCGCAAGTTCTGCAAGTTCACGGCCGAAGGCGTGAAGGAGATCGATTACAAGGATCTCAACACCCTGCGCCAGAACCTCACCGAGAACGGCAAGATCGTGCCCAGCCGCATCACCGGCACGAAGTCCAAGTACCAGCGCCAGCTCGCCACCGCCGTCAAGCGCGCGCGTTTCCTGGCCCTGATTCCGTACACGGACAACCACAACGTCTGATCGCTGCGCCAGCTCGACAGGGCGTTGTCGCCAGCCAGTCGCGCAAATCCTCATTGGCCTTGAGCCAACTCCGGTTTGCGCGACTGTCTGCTCCTAGCCCTGCCTTCGCTGGCTGTGCGCTCAGTCGCCCACCGTCCATTCGGACAGCCACCAGTTGCGGGCGCCGTCAAAGCCGCCCGCTAACGAATACGGAGTCATCATGGAACTCATTCTTCTGCAGAAAGTCGTGAACCTCGGCAACCTGGGCGACAAGGTCAAGGTCAAGCCGGGTTACGGCCGCAACTTCCTCGTGCCGCAGGGCAAGGCCGTGCCGGCCACCGCCGCCAACGTCGCCGCGTTCGAAGCCAAGCGCGCCGAGTACGAAGCGAAGGCCAAGGCCCTGGCCGACGACGCCGAGAGCCGCCGCAATGCGCTTGACGGCGTGGTCGTCACGATCCAGGCCAACGCCTCGACCGAAGGCAAGCTGTACGGCTCGGTCGGCCCGCGCGACATCGCCGAGGCCCTGACCGCCGCCGGCCACAAGGTCGGCAAGTCCGAAGTCGTCATGGGCTCGGGCCCGCTGCGCAACATCGGCGAGCACGAAGTCCTCGTGCACCTGCACGCCGACGTCGAAGTGCCGGTCAAGGTCGTGATCGAGCCGGAAGCCGCCTGATCCGCTTCACGCATGTGTCACCGGGACGGGCGCCGCAAGGCGCCCGTTTCGTTTGGGTCGCTGATCGCAGTCCCTGAGATTTTGTCGCGCCACCCTGTGAGACAGTCCACAGGTTTTCCATAGGCTTGTCTGCAACCGGTCCATGCACGCAGGCCCTACGATGTCCGGGCCGTGCCGTCACGCTCAGGCGGTGTCTTTCAAACCGAGATCTTCTCCACGATGGCCTTCCGTCCCAACGCCTACGGCGACAACAACCGTCGCCGCGACACCTTCAGCGACAGCCGGGTCGAGCAGCTGCGGATCCCGCCGCAGTCGATCGAGGCCGAGCAGGCCGTGCTCGGTGGCCTGATGCTGGCACCGGACGCTTTCGACCGCGTCGCAGACCGGTTGAACGAAGAGGATTTCTACCGCCGCGACCACCAGCTGATCTATCGCGCGATCCGCGAGCTGGCGGAAAAGAGCAAGCCCTACGATGCGGTGACGCTGGGCGAATGGTTCGAGTCGAACGGGTTCTCCGAGCTGGTCGCCGGCGGCGCCTACCTGATCGAACTGGCCAGCACCACGCCCTCGGCGGCGAACATCACTGCCTATGCCGAGATCGTCCGCGACAAGGCGATCCTGCGCCAGCTGATCGATGCGGGCACCGGCATCGTCAACGACGCCTTCCAGCCCGAAGGCCGCGACAGCGACGCGATCCTCGCCAAGGCGGAGCAGGACGTGTTCGCGATTTCCGAAGCGCGTTCGCAGGGGCGCACGGACTTCGTCGCGATCAACAAGGCGATGGCCGAAGCCTTCGACGTGCTGCAGACGCGTTACCAGAACGGCGGCGGCGTCACCGGCCTGCCGACCGGCTATACCGAATTCGACGAAATGACCGCCGGCCTGCAGCCGACGGACCTGATCATCCTCGCCGCGCGTCCGGCGATGGGCAAGACCACCTTCGCACTGAACATCGCCGAGCACGCGGCGATCAAGACCAAGAAGGCGGTCGCGGTGTTCTCGATGGAAATGTCGGCGTCGCAGCTCGCGCTGCGCCTGATTTCCGCGAACGGCCGCGTCAACGCCACGCGCCTGCGCACCGGCCAGCTCGAAGACGAGGACTGGAGTCGCGTCAGCAGCGCGATCCGGATGATCAAGGAAACCAAGATCTTCATCGACGACACGCCCGGCCTGTCGCCCGAAGGCCTGCGCGCGAAGTCGCGCCGCCTCAAGCGCGAGCACGGCCTGGGCCTGATCGTGATCGACTACCTGCAGCTGATGCAGGTGCCCGGCAACAGCGAGAACCGTGCGACGGAAATCTCCGAGATCTCGCGCTCGCTCAAGGGCCTCGCGAAGGAGCTGAGCGTGCCGGTGATCGCGCTCTCGCAGCTCAACCGCTCGCTGGAAACGCGTGCCGACAAGCGCCCGGTGATGGCCGACCTTCGCGAGTCGGGCGCCATCGAGCAGGACGCGGACATGATCGTCTTCATTTATCGAGACGATTACTACAACAAGGAAAATTCGCCGGACAAGGGCCTGGCCGAGATCATCATCGGCAAGCAGCGTTCGGGCCCGACCGGCTCGTTCAAGCTGAAGTTCTTCGGCGAATACACACGCTTCGACAACCTTGCGTTCGATTCGATGGGGAGTTTCGAGTAGCCGGTCAGGCCTTGCCCCTCGGCGCGATGGGCATCGGTTTTGATGCGTGTCTCCGACGCGCCCCCCCCCCCCCCCCCCCCCCCGTGGCTGCCCCTCGCCCTCGGCGGCGCGCGGGAGGGGGTGCGTCTTGTTTCTTCTTCTGACCCCCACACGCACCCGCTTACGCACGACGTCTGTTCTCGTCGTCTTCTAGAAATAAAATAA
>SCMT01000016.1 GCA_005502915.1 Lysobacteraceae bacterium 2PB
ATCTCCCTCCCCCGCGTGCGGGGGAGGGTTGGGGTGGGGGCAGCGGCTGGTGTGGGGACGCAAGCGCAGAGCGTCCCCCATCCCGACCTTCCCCCGCATGCGGGGGAAGGAGACGATCACGCGCGGGGATCGCAACCTGCGCGTCAACGTGGGACATCGCGACTCCTGCGCATCTCCGGCAGCGGCTTGTCGTCGTCGACCAGGATGTCCAGCGCCGGGGTGTCGAGGTCGTCGTACTGGCCCTTGCGCACCGCCCAGACGAAGGCCCAGATGGCCAGGCCCAGCAGGGCGAGGCTGATCGGGATGAGCGCGAGGAGGATGTTCATGCGCCGCAGTCTACGCCCGGCCGGCGCCGGGTTTCTGAGCGCGGTCAAATGCGCGGTGCGCGAGCGTCCGCAGCGCGGGAAGCCGGCAGCCGGGTCAGGCGCAGCGCGTTCAGCGTGACCAGCAGCGAGGACAGGGCCATGCCGATGGCGGCGATCCAGGGCGTGACCATGCCGGCGGCGGCCAGCGGCAGCGCGAGCAGGTTGTAGCCGATCGCCCAGGCGAAGTTCTCGCGGACGATGCGTCGGCTGCGCCGCGCCAGCGCGACGGCCTGCGGGATGCGCCGCAGGTCGCCGCCGCCGACCACGAAGTCCGCCGCGCGCTGGGCCAGCGCCGCGCCGTCGGCCAGCGCGATGGACACGTCCGCGCCGGCCAGCACCGGGGCGTCGTTGATGCCGTCGCCGACCATCGCCACGATCTCGCCCGCCGCCTGGCGTTCGCGGACGTAGGCGAGCTTGTCCTCGGGCGTCTGCCGTGCGCGGATATGGGCATCGTCGTGCGGGCGGCCGCGCGGGATGTCGACGGCATCGGCCATGCGCGCCACCGCCTGTTCGGCGTCGCCGCTGCACAGCGCGACCGACAGCCCCTGCGCGCGCAGCGCCTGCAGCGCTTCGGCGGCCTCGGGGCGCGGAGTTTCCTGCAGGCGGAAGCGCGCGCTGCCGCGCTGGCCGTCGCCGAGCCACAGGGCGGCTTCATCGTCGCCGCCGCGTGCGTCCTGCGCCGCCGCCCACGCCGCGCGACCGAGGCGCCATGCGCGGCCCTCGACCTCGCCGGCGATGCCGTGGCCGGGGCTGGCGTGGACGTTGCGGGCGGCTGCGGCAGCGATCGTGCCCGCCTCCTGCGCACTCGCTTCGAGGAAGGCCGCCGCCAGCGGATGCCCGCTGTCGCGTTCGAGCGCGGTGGCGATGGCCAGCGCGCGGGCCCGGTCGAGGTCGCCGAAGGTGTCGATCGCGACGATGCGCGGATGGCGGTCGCTGAGCGTGCCGGTCTTGTCGAAGACGATGCGATCGGCGCGCGCCAGCGTATCCAGGGCTTCGCCGCGCAGCGCGAGCACGCCCAGCTTCGCCAGCGCGCCGTGCGCGGCGGCCAGCGCGGCGGGCACGGCCAGCGACAGCGCGCAGGGGCAGCTGACCACCAGCACCGCCAGCGCGACCTCGAAGGCGCGCGCCGGTTCGTGCACGCGCCACCACAGGTACACGCCCAGGGCGATCAGCGACAGCACCGCGACGAAGATGTTGGCGATGCGGTCGGCAGCGCGCGCGATCGCGGGCCGCTGCTCCTGCGCGCGCTCGACCAGGCGCACCAGCTGCGAAAGGCGGGTGTCGGCACCGGTGTGGGTCACGCGCAGGCGCGCCGGCCGTTCGCGGCACAGGCTGCCGGCGAACACGGTGTCGCCCGCGCGTTTGGACACCGGCAGCGATTCACCGGTGAGCAGGGCTTCGTCGAAGGCCGTGCCGCTCTCGTCGTGATCTTCGAGCAGCACGCCGTCGGCGGGCACGGCTTCGCCGACCGCGACGCGCAGCACGTCGCCCGTGGCCAGCGCCGCCAGCGGCACCTGTTCGGCGAGGCCGTCGCCGCGTTCGCGCGTGGCGAGCGCGGGGCGCGCGCGCGCCAGCGCATCGACCTGCGCGGAGGCGATGCCGCGTGCGCGCTGCTCCAGCATCCGCGCCGCGAGGAGCAGGAAGACGAACATCACCGCTGCGTCGTACCAGACATGCACGCCGCCGCGCACGGTCTCCAGCAGGCTGGCGAAATAGGCCAGCAGCGTCGACGAGGCGATCAGCGTGTCCATGCCGAGGCGACGGCCGCGCAGTTCGCGCCACATGCCTTCGATGAACGGCCAGCCGGCGTAGAACACCACCGGCGTCGAGACGAGGAAGGTGATCCAGCGGAAGAAATCGCGCGTGGGCAGCGGCATTTCGCCACTCGTATCCAGATACAGCGCCTCGGCGAACATCATCGCCTGCATGCTGCCCAGCCCGGCCACGCCCAGGCGCAGCAGCCAGCGGTTGCGCTCGCTTCGGCGCGCCTGCTCGTGCGCTTCGCCGGTGGCCAGCGAGGGCCGGTAGCCCAGCGACGCCAGCCGCGACAGCAGCGCCGACAGCGGCGTGCGCGCATCGTCCCAGACGATGCGGATGCGCCCGGTGATCGCGTTCGCGGCGATCTCGCGCACGCCCGGCTCGCGGGTCAGGGCGCGATCGATCAGCCAGGCGCAGGCGGCGCAGCGCATGCCGTCGGTGAGCACGGTGATCTCGCGACCGCCGTCGACCGGGGTGCTGTGTTCGGCGAGCAGGTCGGCGCGGTCCCACGCGGCGTAATCGATCGCCTCGATGCCGACGCGCGCGGCATCGGTCTGGCGCAGCCGGTAGTAGTCGCCGAGGTCGGCATCGGCGATCCAGCGTGCCGCCGCCGCGCAGCCAGTGCAGCAGAAGGCCTGTTCCGCACCGGCGATGGTGTCGCGCAGGGAGTGCGGCGGCAGCGTTTCGCCGCAGTGGAAGCAGGTCGCCGCGTGCGTCATGCCGGGATCATGCGAACGTCAGCGCGCGTCGTTTCCGGCTGCAGGCACCTCGCCCACCGCCGGCGCCAGCAGCACACCGCGCTGGCCGGCGGGCAGGCGCCCGCGCAGGCGCCAGGCGCTGCCTTCGGGCAGCAGCTGGATGCGCCAGTCGTGCTTCGGATCGAGCGCGATGTCCGCGCGCCAGCCGGCCTCGGTGGGCACCAGCTTCAGTTCGCGATCCTCGGCGGCCACGGTGGGATGCTGCAGCAGCAGGCGCAGCGGCTGGCCGCGCAGGGCCTTGTCGTCGACGAGCGCGCCGGAGGCCGGCAGGACTTCGACGTGGCCCTCGCGCACGCTGAACACGGCGGAGAGCTTCAGCGTGGCCGCGCGTTCGTCCGGGCCCAGCTCGGTGGTCTGGATCTGCGCGGTGCGGCGGACCTCGTCGGGAATCGCGTCGCTGCCGCCGGCATCGATCGCGATGTACAGCGTGGTCAGGCTGGCGACGATGACCACGGCGGGCAGGCCGATCACCAGCCAGAGGACGGGATTGCGGGGCTTGCGCGGCGCGGGCGAGGAATTCGATGCGGCGTTGGGCGTTGAATCGGTCATGGGCTCGGTCCGAAGAAGCTGGCGTCGACCTCGCGTCGGGTCTCGCCGTCCCCGGATTGGATCACGAAACGCAGCGTGTGTTTACCCGAGGTGCCGGCCGGCGCGGTCGCCACCAGCGGCAGGGTCAGCACTTCCTCGGCCTCGGCGCGGACGGTCTGCGTGCCGTCGCGCAGCGCGATGCCGTCGGTGGACTGGACTTCGATGCGATAGGTCTGCGGTTCGCGGGTCTTGTTGATCAGCTTGAGGGTGTAGCCGTTCTCGATGCCGCCGTCGCGCGCCTCGCGGTACAGCGCGTTGCGGTCGCGCAGCACCTCGGCGATCAGCGGGCTGCGATGGGTCACGCCCCAGCCCCAGCCGACCAGCAGCGCCAGCAGCAGGAGGCCGTAGACGACGATGCGCGGGCGCAGCACCTTCGAGGGCTTGCCGTCGATCGCGTTCTGCGTGGAATAGCGGATCAGGCCGCGCGGATAGCCGACCTTGTCCATCACCTCGTTGCAGGCGTCGATGCAGGCGCCGCAGGCGATGCACTCGTACTGCAGGCCGTTGCGGATGTCGATGCCGGTGGGGCAGACCTGCACGCAGATGGTGCAATCGATGCAGTCGCCGAGCTGGTCCGGCGCGAACTTCGGCAGCGGTTCGGCCTCCAGGCGGTGGTCGAGCACCGAGGTGTTGCCGCGCGCGGCGACCAGGTTGTCGGCGGCGGTGTGGTGGTGCGCGGCGCGGAACACGTAGTCGTACGCGGTGGCCTTGTCGAGCAGGCCGCGCGCGCGCTCGAGCACGCTGGCCAGGCTGCCCTTCTTCCGCGGGCCGCGCGGTTCGCCGCGCATCGGGTCGTAGGCGATGATCAGGGTGTTGCGGTCGAACATCGCGCTCTGGAAGCGCGCGTACGGGCACATGTACTTGCACACCTGCTCGCGCAGGAAGCCGGCGTTGCCCCAGGTCGCCAGGGCGTAGAACAGCACCCAGAAGGTTTCCCAGCCGCTCCAGTCGAAGGGCACGGCGCGCGCCGCCAGTTCGCGGATCGGCGTGAAGAAGCCGACGAAGGTGAAGCCCGTCCACAGCGCGAACAGCAGCCACAGCGCGTGCTTGCCGCCGCGGCGGACGATCTTCTCGCGGTTCCACGGGCCGTTGTCGAAGCGGATGCGCTTGTTGCGGTCGCCCTCGGTCCACTGCTCGATCCAGATGAACACTTCGGTCCACACCGTCTGCGGGCAGGCGTAGCCGCACCACAGGCGACCGGCCAGCGAGGTGAAGAAGAACAGCGCCATGCCCGCGATGATCAGCAGCAGCGCGAGGAACACGAAATCCTGCGGCCAGAAGTTCAGGCCGAAGACGTGGAACTTGCGCGCCGGCAGGTCGAACAGCACCGACTGCCGGCCGTCCCAGTTGATCCACGGGAACACGTAGTACATGCCCAGCAGCACCCACACCGCGATCGCGCGCAGGCGCTGGAAGCGTCCGTCCACGTCGCGCGGATGGATCTTCTTCTCGCTGACGTACATCGACTGCGCGTCTTCGGCGAGCTGGATGGGGATCTTCTTGGTCATGGTCGTGGGGACCGTCGGTGGGAGCGGGGACGCGCGCGGGCGCGGCGTCAGTCGCCCTTGAGCGCGCGATTGAAGCGGCTGGCCGGGCGCAGCAGGATCCAGGTGAACAGGCTGGAGGCGGACGTGGCCAGCCAGAACGCGAAGAACCCGATCGCATAGCCGGTTTCGCGGCTGATGTGCAGATCGGGGAAGGTCATGTCGCGGAGGACCAGCGGATCGACCATGGCGAAGCACACCATGGTCGACACGCCTGCGGCGAAGAAACTGGGCCAGAGGATCGCGCCCAGTCGCTGGGCCATCGAACGCGGGGGATGATCGAACGGCTGCGGCGCGGTCTCGTGGGGCATGGCGTCACCTCATTGCGACTTGGCCGCGTCCGCGGACTTGCCGTTCGACAGCGACCAGACGTAGGCCGCGACCAGGCGGGCGCGGGTTTCGCCGAGGATCGGCAGGTGCGCGGGCATCATGCCGTTGCGGCCCTTCGCGATGCTTTCGATCACGGCGGCGTTGCTGTCGCCGTACAGCCAGTAGTCGTCCGTCAGGTCGGGCGCGCCCAGCGCCTGGTTGCCCTTGCCGTCGATGCCGTGGCAGCTGACGCAGATCGCCTCGTAGCGGTTCTTGCCGGCGTTGGCCAGCGCGCTGTCGACCTTTTCGCCGCGCATCGATTGCAGGTACACCGCCACCTCGGTCACGCCCTTCGGGCCTTCCAGCGCCGCTTCCCAGGCCGGCATCGCGGCCTGGCGGCCGTTGAGCACGGTTTCGAGGATCTGTTCCGGCGCGCCGCCCCAGTGCCACACGTTGTCGGTCAGGTTGGGATAGCCCACCGCGCCCTGCGCCGACGAGCCATGGCAGGTGGCGCAGGTGTTGGAGAAGATCGCCTTGCCCAGCTTCAGCGCTTTCGGATCGCCGGCGATCACGTCGATCGGCTTGCCCGCGTACGGCGCGAACGTCGCGGCGAGCTTCTTGTCCTCGGCCGCCTTGTCGGCGTCGTGTTCCTTCGCCGAGGTCCAGCCGCTCTTGCCTGCGAACGACCCCAGGCCCGGATACCAGGCGAGGTAGCCGATGGTGAAGAGGATCGTCAGGTAGAACAGGTTGATCCACCAGCGCGGCATTGGCTTGTTGTATTCGGTCAGATCGCCGTCCCAGACATGGCTGGTATCGGTGGCGGCGGGGTCGCCGGCGCGCCGGCGCGCCGTCCACCAGATCAGCCACACGCAGCCGATGATGTTCAGCACCACCAGGGCAATCACAAACCACGACCATCCTGCGCTCATCATTGCCGTGTCTCCCGCGCGACCGTCGCGGCCGCGTCGTCATCGTTCAGGGGTTCGCGCGCGGCCGCGTCGAAGTCGGCCCTGCGCTTGGGGCTGTACGCCCAGAAGCAGCCGGCCACGAACAGCACCAGCAGTACGGCGGTGACAATTCCCGGAATCATGATCAGCCCCCCCTCGGTGCGTGCTTGCCCAGGCCCTGCAGGTAGGCGACCAGGGCGTCGAGTTCGGTCTTGTCGGCCACCGCATCCACTGCGCCGTCGATGTCGGCCTGCGAGTAGGGGTCGCCCAGCGTCTTCAGCGCCTGCATCTTGCTGCGGACCAGCGCGCCGTCGACCTTGTTCTCGGCCAGCCACGGGAAGCCTGGCATGTTCGATTCCGGCACCAGGTCGCGCGGATTGATCAGGTGCACGCGATGCCAGTCGTCCGAATAACGGCCGCCGACGCGCGCGAGGTCGGGGCCGGTGCGCTTGCTGCCCCACTGGAACGGGCGGTCGTACACCGATTCGCCGGCCAGGGAGTAGTGGCCGTAGCGCTCGGTCTCGAAGCGCAGCGTGCGCACCATCTGCGAGTGGCAGTTGTAGCAGCCTTCGCGGATGTAGATCTCGCGACCGGCCAGTTCCAGCGGCGGATAGGGCTTCACGCCGGGCAGCGGCTTGATCGCCTCCGCCTGGAACATCAGCGGCACGATCTCGGCGATGCCGCCGAACGAGACCGCGACCGCGATCAGGATCGCCATCAGGCCGACGTTCTTTTCGACTTTCTCGTGGGAATGACTCATCTTGGGTCTCCGAAAAGAGGACGCGTGCGCATCAGGCGCGGGCTTCGTCGGCGTGCGGGGCCAGCACCGGGTGCTGCACCGCGCCGCGCGAGGCCTGGAGCGTACGGATCACGTTCACCGCCATGATCAGCATGCCGGCCACCACCAGCACGCCGCCGGCGACGCGGCCGAGGTAGTACGGGTACGTGGCGTTGAGCGATTCGACGAAGCTGTAGGTCAGCGTGCCGTCGGCGTTCGTGGCGCGCCACATCAGGCCCTGCATCACGCCGGCGATCCACATCGAAGCGATGTAGAACACCACGCCGATGGTGTGGGTCCAGAAGTGCGCGTCGATCAGCTTGATCGAGTGCATCTCCTTCAGGCCCACCAGTCGCGGCAGCAGGGCGTAGATCGCGCCGATCGAGATCATCGCCACCCAGCCCAGCGCGCCGGAATGCACGTGGCCGATCGTCCAGTCGGTGTAGTGCGACAGCGAGTTGACCGTCTTGATCGACATCATCGGCCCCTCGAACGTGCTCATCATGTAGAACGAGAGCGAGACGATGAGGAACTTCAGGATCGGGTCGGTGCGCAGCTTGTGCCACACGCCCGAGAGCGTCATCACGCCGTTGATCGCACCGCCCCAGCTCGGCGCCAGCAGGATCAGCGAGAACACCATGCCCAGGCTCTGCGCCCAGTCCGGCAGCGCGGTGTACTGCAGGTGGTGCGGGCCGGCCCACATGTAGATCGCGATGAGCGCCCAGAAGTGCACGATCGACAGCCGGTACGAGTACACCGGGCGACCGGCCTGCTTGGGCACGAAGTAGTACATCATCCCGAGGAAACCCGCGGTCAGGAAGAAGCCCACCGCGTTGTGGCCGTACCACCACTGCACCATCGCGTCGACGGCGCCGCTGTAGATCGGGAAGGAATGCAGCGCACCCACCGGGATCGCCAGGCTGTTGACGATGTGCAGCAGCGCCACGGCGATGATGAAGGCCCCGTAGAACCAGTTCGCCACGTAGATGTGCTTCACGCGGCGCTTGGCGATCGTGCCGAAGAACAGCACCGCGTAGGCGACCCAGACCACCGCGATCAGCACGTCGATCGGCCAGATCAGTTCGGCGTATTCCTTGCCCTGGGTCAGGCCCAGTGGCAGGGTGATCGCGGCCAGCAGGATGACCAGCTGCCAGCCCCAGAACACGAAGGCCGCCAGTTTGTCCGACAGCAGCCGCACGTGGCTGGTGCGCTGGACCACGTACAGGCTGGTCGCGAACAGGGCGCTGCCGCCGAAGGCGAAGATCACCGCATTGGTATGCAGCGGGCGCAGGCGTCCGTAGGACAGCCAGGGCAGGTCGAAATTGAGCGCGGGCCAGTACAGCTGCGCCGCGATGAACAGGCCCACGAGCATCCCGACGATGCCCCAGACCACGGTCATCACGGAAAACTGCAGGACCACTTTGTCGTTGTATGTATCCGCGGTGTGCATGGGTGCTTCCTCCGGTTGCTGCGCAGTCTATGAACGGCGCCCGTCGGTCGTTTTGATCCGGATCAAGTCGGACGGGAACGCCGGAGCGGCGCGTCGCGTGGCGCGACATGGCCTGATGCGTTCGGTGCAGCGGATGAAAGAGCGGCGCCGAACGCATCCTTGGCGGTCGGCACGGCAGCCAGTGCAGGGCGGAAGAGGCGCGAACGGCGGGAGCGGTGCCCGGCGTGGCTGGCTGGCGGGACCCAGCATGGCACGGACCGCAGTGGTTTTCACCGGCCCTGAACGCACGAGGCCCGCATGCGCGGGCCTCGTGCGTGTGAGGGTGCCGGCAGGTGTCAGACGTCGCCGTCGTTCAGCCAGCCCTCGCCGGTGCCGCGGTTGTAGACGATGTCGGTGTCGAGCACCTGCCCGGCCGGGAACGAGTCCTGCGCGCCGAGTCGGGCATAGATCGGGGTGAAGTCCGGACGGGTCGCATCCATCAGCTGTTCGTAGCTGTCGATCACGAAATAGGTCTTCTGGTAGGTGTCGATGCGGTAGCGCGTGCGCATGATCCGTTCCATGTCGAAGCCGATGCGGTTGGGCGCGGCGCTTTCCAGGCAGTGGATGCTCTCGCCCTTGGAGCTGAGGATTCCGGCGCCGTAGATGCGCAGGCCGCCGGCCTCGCGGATCAGTCCGAATTCGACCGTGTACCAGTACAGCCGGGTCAGGTTGACCAGCGCGTCCTGGCCGATGCCGTGCGCCTTCACCCCGCCTGCCCCGTAGGCCTGCATGTAGTCGGCGAACACCGGGTTCATCAGCAGCGGCACGTGGCCGAACAGGTCGTGGAACAGGTCCGGCTCGGCCAGGTAGTCCAGCTGTTCGGGCTTGCGGATCCACCAGGTCACCGGGAAGCGGCGGTTGGCCAGGTGCTCGAAGAAGGTCAGCTCGGGCAGCAGGCCCTCCACGCCGATCAGCTCCCAGCCGGTGGCGGCGCGGAGCATGCGGTTGAGGTCGTCGAACTTCGGGATCCGCCCGGCGCTCATGCCCATCGCCTGCTGGGTGCGCAGGAACTCGTCGCTGGCCCGGCCGACCAGGATCGTCTGCTGGCGCTCGAACAGGGTCGCCCAGACCCGGTGGTCGGTTTCCGTGTACTGGTCCCAGGGCTGCTCGACCACGGCCGTGGTGTAGACCGGGACGTAGCCCTTGTCGGTCATCTGGTGCTCGACGCGTTGCGGGACGGCGTTCATGGCGGATTCCTTGCGCGTTGGGCCTGGCGGGGGATCCGCACACTCTAGGCCTGTTTTCGCGCAACAGGCTTGCGTTGTTGCGCTGAAAGGCGATCAATGCGCAATAATCAGTCGGTAACAGCAATCAAGGCGCAACGATATGCCGTCCATCGAGCTCGACCGTACCGACCTGCTGCTGCTGGCGGAACTCCAGCGCGGCGCCCGCCTGACCAATGCCGAGCTGGCCGAACGCGTCCATCTCTCGCCCTCGGCCTGCCTGCGCCGGGTGCAGCGGCTGGAGCGCGAGGGGGTGATCGCCGGCTACCGCGCCGAGGTCGACCCCGAGCGCCTGGGCCTGGGCCTGCAGGCCTTCGTCCGTGTGCAGCTGCGCCACCACGAGGCCGCTGCCGTCGCCGCCTTCGGCGAATTCGTGAACGCCTGGGACGAGGTCGTCACCTGCCACGCGCTCACCGGCGACATGGACTACCTGCTGCACGTGGTCGTGCAGGACCTCGAACACTTCTCGCGCTTCCTGCTCGACCGCCTCCTCACCCAGGCCGGCGTCGCCGACGTGAACTCCAGCTTCGTCCTGCGCACGGTGAAGGCGTTCAAGGGGATGCCGCTGGGGCGGTAGGTCCCGCACGCCTGCGGCCGCAGGCGACGGACTCAGTCCATGGTGTCGCCCAGGCCGAACGCCTCGCGCACGCGGGCGCGGTGGCTGCGTCCGGAATGCAGCTGGAGGCCATCGGCCAATGTCAGCCGGTAGCGTCCCGAGGCCTGCGGTTCGACCGTGCGTACCGCCGAGATGCGCACGATGTGGGAACGATGGATCCGGACGAAGCGCGCGGGATCCAGTTGCGTTTCGATCCAGGCCATCGGCCGTCGCAGCACGTAGCTGCGGCCTTCGCTGAAGATCTCCAGGTAATTGGCCTGGGCCAGGATCCGGTCGATGCGCTCCACTTCGACCAGCCTGATCCGCCGACCGGTCGGCAGCGGCAGTCGTTCCGGAAATACCGGAGTCGTCGTGCCGTCCTCAGCGGTTCGACGGGCGCGCAGCCTCGCCACGGCCGCCATCAGGCGCGCCTGGGACACCGGTTTGACCAGATAGTCCACCGCATCCACGTCGAAGGCCTGCACCGCGTACTCCGAATAGGCCGTGACGAAGACGATCCCCGGACGGGGCGGCGGCAGCGCAGCGAGCGCCGAAAATCCGTCGCCTTCGGGCATCTCGATGTCCAGGAAGATCGCATCGATGTTGCCTCCGGCCACCGCCTGCAGCACTTCGTCCGCGCTCTCGCAGCGGGCGACGATCTCGATCCCGGGATCGCCTGACAGCAGCCGGCACACCCGCGTCCGCGCGAGCGGTTCATCGTCTGCCACGACCACGCGCAAGCGGTTCATGGCGGCAGGACCGCGCTTGATCGTTCCATCGAGACGCCAGCAGGCAGTACGGGCGTCGACGAAAACGGCAGGTCCAGGCTGACGCGGGTGCCGGCACCGGCCGCATCCCGGGCCAGCACCAGCCCGAAGTCGTCGCCGTAGAGGCAGTGCAGGCGTGCCTGGGTGTTGCGCATGCCGATGCCGTGGCCCTGGCCGGGTGCCGATGGTGCGCCGTCATCCTCGATGTCCAGCCGAAGCCGATGCCCGTCCCTGCGGGCGCGGATGCGGACGCGGCCGGGTTCGCGTCGTCGTGCGATCGAATGCACGATGGCATTCTCGGCAAGCGGCTGCAGGATCAGGATCGGCACATGGGCCTGCGTGCAGTCCGGTGCGACATCCCATTCCACCTGCAGCCGCGGGCCGAGTCGTACGCGCTCGATGTCGAGGTAGTGCGCCAGCAGTTCCAGCTCGTCGCGTAACGGGGTTTCCTGCTCGCTCGAGCGATAGAGGCTGCGCCGCAGCAGCGCCGAGAGCCCGACCAGCATCCGGTCCGCGGCCTCGGCGTCGTGATGCACCATCTCCGCGATCGAATTGAGGGTGTTGAACAGGAAGTGCGGATTGAGCTGCGCGGTCAGCGCTTCAAGCCGTGCGCCGGTGAGTCGCGACTGCAGCTCGGCGATCTGCAGGTCGTGCTGGCGACTGCGCTCGTACAGCAGCAATCCGTGGCCGACCGCGAGGATCAGCAGAACGATCAGCAGATTGTTGCGCAGGCTGGTATCGACCACGTCGAGGAATGGCGGCAGATCTGCATACCACTCGAAGAACGGATTGGTCGCACTGACGTAGGCGGCCATGGCCACGATCGTTGCCAGCGTGCCGGTGGACAGCGCAGCCACCGATCGCACGGGCGCCTTGCGGCCGAGCGGCCAGCGTCGCACCAGCCACAGCAGCAGGTAGCTCAAGGGAATCCAGGGCAGGTAGCCGCCCATGCAGTAGACGAGTGCGTCGAAGTAGGCCAGCGCGATGCCGGCCTCGCGGTTCCAGCGCAGCAACTGCTCGGCGGCGACGAAGGCATAGCTCATCCAGCCGACGGTCAGCAGCAGCCAGATTCGGGAGGGGGGCAATCGCATCCGGGAACGCTATCGGAGGCACGGGCCGTGCGCAACGCGAGCGATGCCGTTCGCATACGCCCGCGTGGCGTTCGTCCCGCCACGCTTGAACGGAGGCCTCCGCTGCGGTGTCCTGTGCGTGTCGAGCGACGTGCGTGATGCCCGCCGGGCGGGTATCGCGGATCGTCCGTCGCAATTCCCCTGCCGGCGGCAGTCGCCGCGGTCGTGGCGCATCGGATCGGGTGGTCCGGCCTGGAAAGTCGTTTTCCTCCAGGACCTGCCCGCCCCGTGCGCGACGGTTCGCGAAGGCTGTCGTCTGCATGCGAAGGACGCTTCGCGATGGCCGCTCCAGCGGTGCATCGCCGCTCTGCGCACGACAGGTTCGCCAGTGGACATGCGCCTGGCGGGCGGGCTGGTCCCGTCCGCCAGGTGTCCGCGTTCAGCCCCTGCCGAACTTCCCGCCGAAGAAATCCCCGGCATTCCACGTCGGCCGGTCTTTCGCGTCGCCGACGATGCGCGCGATCCGCGCGTTGAGCGCAGCCAGCCGCACGGCATCGCTCCACACGATCGGCAACGTCGACTCGTCGCTGGGCTGGTGGTAGTGCTTGCGCAGGAAATTCTGCAGCGCCCGCTTCGGATCGCGCTCGCCGTCGGCGCTGACCATGCCGCCCATCAGGTAGACCGCTGGTATGCCGGCGCGGATGAAGGCGTACTGGTCGCTGCGCACGAACACCACGTCCTCCGGGAATGGATCGGGCGACTGCGCCACCGCGACTTCCTTCGCCGCCATGTCCAGCGCCTGCCTGAGCGAAGAATGCTCCACGCCCACCGGCACCACGTCCTTGCTCGGCGCCAGCAGCACCGGCATGTCGATGTTGATGTTCGCGACCATCGTGCCGGCCGCCGTCGTCGGGTGTGTGGCGAACCATTCCGCGCCCAGCAGGCCCTTTTCCTCGGCGGTCGTCGCGACGAACAGCGTGCCGCGTTTCGGCGCCGGGCCGGCCTTCAGCGCGCGCGCCGCTTCCAGCATGATCGCCACGCCCAGGGCATTGTCGAGCGCGCCGTTGCGGATGGCGTCGCCCTCCACCGCCGCCCCGATCCCGATGTGGTCCAGGTGCGCGGTGAACACGGTGGATTCGCCGGCCAGCACCGGCTCGCCGCCGGGCAGCGCGGCGACGACGTTGCGCGATTCGATCGGCTTCAGCGTGGTGCGTCCGGCCAGGGTCAGCGTCCCCGGCAGCGCGAAGCCCTTCAGCGTGCCCGCGCGTGCCTCGTCGAACAGCTGCGCCGCCGTGCGCGGCCCGTCGGCGAACACCAGGTCCGCGCTGGCCGCGCTCACATGGGCGATGCCCTGCAGTTCCGGGAAGGTCCACAGGCCCTTGCCGTCCGCACCGCGCAGGCGCATCGACGATTCCTGCCAGTTCGCCGCATCCTGCGCCCACGGGCTGCCCGCCTCGTCCTCGGGCGTGTTGACGAACACCGCGCCCACCGCGCCGCGCGCGACCAGGGCACGCAGCTTCTCGCGCGAGGAGCTGTGGAACGCGCGGCGATCGTTATCGAAGCGCGCCGGCGCGCCACCGAACACCACCGCGATCCTGCCCTTCAGGTCGAGGCCGGCGAAATCGTCGTGATCGAGTTCCGGCGCATGCACGCCCTGGCCGACGAACACCGCCGGCGCTTCGACGCGATGCTGCGCCGCGTTGAAATTCGCCGCCGGCAGGAACTGGTCCTGGAAGCGCAGCGCGATCTCGCGCCCGTTGCGCTTGACCTTCAGTTCCGCGCCTTCCTTCGCGATGCGTCCTTCCAGCAGCGGCACGGCCTGGAAGTAGCTGCCGTTCTCGCCGGCCGGCGACAGGCCGATCTCGCGGAACCGCTTCGCCACGTACTCGGCGGCCAGATCGAACCCGCGCGTGCCGGTCTCGCGGCCTTCCATGCGGTCGTCGGCGAGTTGCTTCACATCCTCGGCGATGCGCCGCTCGGCATCGGTCTTCGGCACCGGCGCCACTTCGGTCGGCGTCGGTGCCGAGACCTGCAGCGCCGGCTTGGCGGGCGCCGCTTCCTCGCGCTGGCAGGCGACGAGCGCGAGGAGCAGCAGGGCGAATGCGGATCGGGACATCGGCGATTCCATGGGCGGCGGCGAGGACGGGACGCTAGCACCCGCCGTGTGCCGGGACAACGGACCCTGCGCTGCCGGCGTAAGATCGAACGGGTCCGCATGGAGATCCTGCATGACCGCCGGTACGACCACCATCGCCACGCCGCCCTCGCCCATCGAACGCAAGCTGCTGCTCGCCATCGCGATCCTCGCCCTGCTCGTGTCCGGCATCGACCCGAAGGACCGGCTGACCTGGCTGCTCGAAGTGGTCTGGGTGATCGTCGCCATCCCGATCATCGCCTTGAACTGGACGCGCTTCCCGCTGACTCGCCTGCTCTGCTGGCTGCTGGTCGCGCACGCGCTGGTGCTGATCCATGGCGGTGCGTACACCTATGCCGAGACGCCGCTGGGCTTCTGGCTGCGCGACAGTTTCGGGTTCGAGCGGAATCCCTGGGATCGCGTCGGCCACCTCATGCAAGGGTTCGTGCCCGCGATCCTCGCCCGCGAGCTGCTGCTGCGCTGCACGCCGCTGCGCCGCGGCGGCTGGCTGGTCTACCTCGTCCTCGCCGCCTGCCTCAGCTTCAGTGCGTTCTTCGAGCTGATCGAATGGTGGGCCGCGCTGATCTACGGCGCCGATGCCGACGCCTTCCTCGCCACCCAGGGCGACCAGTGGGACACCCAGTGGGACATGTTCCTCTGCCTGTGCGGCGCGGCGGCCTCGCTGCTGCTGTGGTCGCGCCTGCACGATCGCCAGCTGGGCGGCGCAGCGCCGGACTGAAACGACGACGGCCGCCCTGAGGCGGCCGTCGGGTGCGGATCAGGCGATCCGCGGTGTCGCGGTGACGATCAGAAGCGGAATTCGCCGCCGAGCGTCAGGGTGCGGATGTCGAAGTCGACATCGTTGATCTCGGCCTTCTGGTAGTCGTAGTTCAGGCTCAGGCCGAAACGCTCGTTGAAGTCGTAGCCGATGCCGGCGCCGAGGTAGATGTTCGCCGAGTTGTCGTTCTCTTCGTCGATCTCGACGTCGCCGTCGTTGTCGACGTAGGCGATGTCGGTGTAGGCCAGGCCGCCGCGGCCGCTGATGAAAAAGCCCTTGTGGTCGCCGCCGAAGTTCTTCTTGCCGACCACGCCGACGCCGAGGGTGTACAGCTGCGCTTCGTCGCCGTCGAACGTGTCGACGCGGTACTGGTTCGCGTAGAAGCCTTCGATGGCGATGTTGCTGTTGAAGAAATAGCCGCCGCGGATGCTGAAGGCGGTGTCGCGGTCGTCGATGAGGTCGATGTCCGAGCGACCGACTTCGGCGCGGATGAAACCGCCGTTGCCTTCGGCAGCGAACGCGGTGGTGGACAGGGAGGCAGCCGCAAGGGCGGCGAGCAGAGCGAGCTTCTTCATGAAGTTGTGAACTCTTGGAGATGAATGATGTGGGGTCTGGCCATTCGGGCGAACCCTGGCGGGCCGCTTGCGTACGCGGCGCGTGGCCGTCGTCCCGAAGGGAGGCGAACGATAGGTGGCCTGGCGTGTGCTGTCAATAATTCGTTAAATGGCTGTTCATCGTCACGAATCCGTGGGCTGCCGTGGCTCCGTGGGGGGTGGGTCGCGGCGCGGAAAGGGCAGCACCACGCCGCGCTCTTCCGGCGGGCGACGCCACAGCACCGGCACCTCCTCGGGCGGTGGCAATTCGAGTTCGTCGTGCTCGTCGAACGCGGCCTCGTCTTCCAGGTCCCAGCTGTATTTCTTGCGGGGCGGCAGCGGATCGGCGTGACGGAACAGCAGCGCGCCGAGCACGCCGCCGATCGCGCCGCCGAGGTGCGATTGCCATGAAACGCCCGGTTCCTGCGGCAGGACGGTGAGGAGCATGCCGCCGTAGAGGAAGAACGCGATCATCGCCGCCGCGATCGACGGCCGGTCGCGGCGCAGCAGGCCGAGCATGAACACCAGGAACATCAGGCCGTGGGTCAGGCCGCTGGCGCCGAGATGATGCGAGCCGGGATCGCCCAGCAGCCAGGCGCCGAGGCCCGAAGTCAGCCAGAACAGCGGGAGCGCGCGCAGGGTCGCCTTCGGGTAGACCGCCAGCGCGAGCGTGCCCAGCAGCAGCAGCGAGCCGGCGTTGGCGGCGATGTGCTCGAACGAGCCGTGCAGCAGCGGTGCGGTGAGGATGCCGAGCAGGCCGGCGGGCTCGCGCGCGGCGACCGTCAGTGCGCGGAAGTCGGCGCCATGCTGCAGGGCGAATGCGGCGGCCAGCAGGAGCACGAAGGCCAGGCTGGCGTTGAGCGCGAGGATCAGGCGCCGCCGGTCGGCGGCGCGCTGCGCGGGGGTATCGGGGACGTCCTCGGGCGTGTGCAGGTCCATGCAGCAACAGATGGTGCCCGGGCGCGGGAAAGCAAGCCCCGCCGCCCGCGGAACGGGGCGTTCCACGGGTGGCGGGCGGACCTCAGGAAGCGCTGGGCGGCTGCGCGGCCGGGCGCAGCAGGCTCAGCACAACCGTGGCGGCGATGGTGACGGCGACCACGCCCAGCGAGACCAGGATCGGAATCTTGTAGATGTCGATCAGCAGCATCTTCACGCCGATGAACATCAGCACGATCGCCAGGCCGTAGGGCAGCAGGTGGAAGCGGTCGGCCATGCCCGCGAGCAGGAAGAACATCGCGCGCAGGCCCAGCACCGCGAACACGTTCGAGGTCAGCACGATGAACGGGTCGCTGGTGATGGCGAAGATCGCCGGGATCGAGTCGACCGCGAAGATCACGTCGGTCACGCCGATCAGCACGATCACCACGAACAGCGGCGTGTACCAGCGCTTGCCGTCGAGCATCACCGTGAAGCGCGCCTCGTGGTAATCCTTGGTCAGCGGCAGGTGCTTGCGCATCCACTTCAGCGCGGGGTTTGCTTCGAGGTCGGGCGCCTTGCCTGCGGCGAGCAGCATCTTCACGCCGGTCAGCAGCAGGAACGCGCCGAAGACGTAGAGGATCCAGTGGAACTTGGCCAGCAGGAACGCGCCGGCGAAGATCATGATCGCGCGCAGCACGATGGCGCCGAGCACGCCGATGATCAACACCTTCTGGCGCTGCTCCTCGGGCACCGCGAAGTAGGTGAACAACATCAGGAACACGAAGATGTTGTCGACGGCGAGCGATTTCTCCACCAGGTAACCGGTGAGGAATTCGAGGCCGACGCGATTGCCGACCGCGGCGCCGGCGGTGTCGGTCACGTACCACCAGAGACCGGCGTTGAACAGCAGCGCGAGGGCCACCCAGCCGATGCTCCAGTAGAGCGCTTCCTTGAAGGTGACCTTGTGCGGGCCGCCGTGGCGCATCAGCACGAGGTCGACGAGCAGGGCGACGACGACGAGTACGCCGAACGCGCCCCACAACAGGGGACTACCGATGGTGGTCATTGAAACTCCAGATCCAGGGACGAGATGTCGGACCGTGGGATCGGGCGCGAACCGGGCCTGCAGTGGACTGCACGACCAGCGGGGACAAGCCTTCGCCACACGGCGAAGGTCTCGCTCACAACCGCGGCGCTGGGCCGGGTTGCCGTCGGGCCGGAGCCGGTGGGCTCGTCATGACGACCGTGACGTTGGGAGCTACTCCCCTTCAGACGCGCGCATTGTTCAGGTTCGGGTCGCGTCCTGTCAATCGCCGTACAATGCGGAAATGAACGAAACCTTGCCGAATCTGCCCGAAATCCGCCTCAGGAACCCCTGGACATCCCGCCATCCCTGGATCTTCCAGAAGCTCGTCGAAAAGCCGGCCCAGCGTCCCAAGCCCGGCAGCATCGTCGATGTGGTCGGCCCGGATGGGGTCTGGACCGGGCGCGGCTTCTACAACGGCCACTCGCGGATCGCGATCCGCATCCTCGAGCGCGACCCGGACGTGGCGGTCGACCAGGCCTGGTTCGCGGCGAAGATCGCCGAGGCCGTGCGCCTGCGTCGCGAGGTGCTGAAGCTCGACGAGGTGTCCGACGCCTGGCGCGTGGTGCACAGCGAGGGCGACGGCCTCAGCGGCCTGGTCGTGGACCGCTACGGCGACCTGCTGGTCGTCGAGTACTTCAGTGCCGGCATGTTCCGCCATCGCGAATGGATCTATGCGGCGCTGCGCGAACAGTTCCCGGGCTGCCGCTTCCACGCGTTCGCCGACGAGCACGTGCAGAAGCAGGAGAGCTTCGACTTCCGTGGTTCCGAGCCGGCCGCGCCGGCGATCATCACCGAACACGGCATCCGCTTCCGTGCCGACCCGGCCGGTGCGCACAAGACCGGCTTCTTCGCCGACCAGCGCGACAACCGCGAATGGCTGTCGCGCCAGTGCGCCGGCAAGCGCGTGCTCGACCTGTGCTGCAACACCGGCGGCTTCGGCGTCTACGCGGCGGCGCGCGGCGCTACCGAGGTGGTCGGCATCGACATCGACGAGGCTGTGATCGAGATCGCCAAGGGCAACGTGAAGCTCAACCTGCCGTTCGAGGGCGGCGTGCGCCCGCGCTTCGTGCAGGCCGACATCTTCCCGTGGCTGCGCGACGCGGCGAATGCCGGTGAGCAATACGACGTGGTGATCCTCGACCCGGCGAAGATGACCCGCGACCGCGAGCAGGTGATCCCGGCGCTGAAGAAATACCTCGACATGAACAAGCTGGCCCTGGGTGTGGTGAAGCCGGGCGGGCTGTTCGCGACCTTCTCCTGCACCGGCCTGGTCAGCGAGGAGCAGTTCCTCGACATGCTGCGCCGCGCCGCGTTCTACGCCGGCCGCACCGTGCAGGTGTTGAAGGTCGCCGGCGCCGGCGCGGACCATCCGTGGCTGACCGATGTGCAGGAAAGCCGCTACCTGAAGGCCGCGTTCTGCCGCGTGGTGGACTGATCGGCGCGGCGTGCTGAAGCGGTTGAGCGTGCTTTAGTCGGCTTGCTTAGTGTCATCCTCTTCTAGAAGCAGCGGAGTGTCATCCGCGATTAGGGGTGGGTCGTCTTGATCTTCAGTTGCGGCAAGCAAAGCTGCATGCAGTTTTTTCTTTCCGCGCGCACCTGCCTGAATGAGGCGCTTTGTTCTGGCGAGTACGGACTGTGGCGATGATTCCAGCCGGGACCGCACTGCCTTTATTTGTTTGTCGGCCTTGTTGAAATGCTGTTCCAGCGTTTCGAAATCCGAGATCAGGCTGGAGATGCTGTCTAAAAGTTTTGCGGCTTCATTACCGATGGTTGCAACCTGATTCTGAAGCCTGTCTCGAACCCAGAGCCGCTCAACGACCTGCATCATCGCCATAAGGGTGTTCGGGGTCGCGAATGCAATGCCTTTTCTGAACGCTTCTCTTTGAAGGTCCGGGCTCATCTCCAGTGCCTTGGAAAGGGCTGCTTCTATGGGAATGAATGCAATCGTTATTTCTAGTGCTTCGCCAGGATACAGGGACGGATAATTCTTTTCGGCAAGCTGATTAACGTGTACGCGCAATGCGGACACATGGCGCTGCAGGGCGGCGGCTTCTACAGCGGGATCTTCCGTATTGACCGCTTCTGCCCAGGCGATAAGGTTGACTTTCGAGTCAAGGATTACTTTTCTTGAGTCAGGCAAGGCCACGACCACGTCGGGTCGCTGTCTGTTGCCCGTTTCCTCGTCTCGTTCAGAAGGTTGGCGAATATAGTTGATGCCTGGTTGCAGGCCGGATGCGGCGAGCACACTATCCAAAACCATTTCGCCCCAGTCGCCGCGAGCCTTAGCATTTCCCTTCAGTGCCTTCGTAAGCGAATCTGCTGCATCCGCCATGTTCTGGTTCAATGCAACCAGCGTGTCAATCTTGCCTGTAAGTTCTGAGCGAGCCTTCGAATTTTCCAGCGTGATGACTTCAAGGCGTTCCTTAAATTGGATGACGCTCTCTGCGAAAGGTTGCAAAGTGTTCTGCAGGCCTGTCCTTGAAGCTTCGCTTGAGTCTGCGATTTTCTTCTCTAGTGAAAGCGATTTTTCGTCAAAAACCTTGCTCGCCGCTTCTGTGAATGAGGTCTTCAATGCGGACTGTGCTTCCGACAGAAACTGTTGAGTGCGCTCTTGCAGGGCGCGTGCGGCATCGCGCTCAGCTTCTGCCTGCACTGACTTTTGGAGGGCGTTGGCTAGGTCGACATTAAGCGCAGCGTTGACTGCCTTGAGCCTAACGTTTTCGCTACGCAATTCTTCAAGCAATGTTGTCGTGGCCCGGATTTCGGCCTCCCTGTCTGACAGGCGATTCTTAGCTTGTTCCCAAGCAGTCCTCAACTCAGATGTCGTGGCGCGTTCGGCGGCAAGTTCGGCTTCTAGCGCTGCAAGAATCTTTTGGCTTGCCTGTTCGTTTGCCAGTAGCGTGGCATTCGACGTGGATAGTTCATTCAGTCGTTCAAGGCGTGCGGCAGACTCGCTTTCTGCTCGGATTGCGCGGTCCGTCACATCAGGGAGGCGCGCAGCCTTTTCCCGCAAATCTGCAATAAGAGACTCATCCTTGCTGATCCTCTCGCGGAGGGAGCCGTTCTCTGCCCCATATCTTTTTGATGCGGCATTCGCAAATGCCAAGACGATGGCGATGCAGATGATTGCTATCGCGGCAAGTATCCATGGCAGGTACAAGTCCATAGTCATCAGTCCGACGTGCCATTGAAGGAATGTCAGTCTACGTCAGGCAGGTTGTGTTCAAAAAGATGATTCCACCGTGCAGAACAGCATCAAGGACGCCGGCATGCGCACGGGTGCGATCGAGCGGCAGCTGCGCAAGGTCGAGGAGCTGCCCACCGACGAAGCCCGCCGGCTGCTGGGCGATGCCGGCGTCGAGACCGGCACCGATGCCGGTGGATCGCCGGACGCGGACTGAGCGCGTCCGGTGGTGAATCCCTGGAGCGACGGCCTCAGGGCGTGCCCGGCAGCCCCGGCATCGCGTTGACCGGCACGGTCGGGTCGTCTTCCATGTCGCGCAGGTAATCGGGCAGTTCGGCGGAGTTGCCGTTCTGCTTGTCGCCGTGGATCTGGTACTGGCGGCGCTGCAGCCAGGCATCGCGGACCAGGGCGTAGTCGTCGGTGGCGCCCTCGCGCAGGCTGTCGGTGGCCATCAGCTGGGTGCGCAGGTCGACCAGCTGCAGGCCCTGCAGGCCGACGCGGGTGGCGTCGTTGCCGATCCGGCGCGTGGGCGACAGCGGCGCGTCGCCGAGCATGCCGAAGGTGTCGCGCACGGTGCGCGGGCCGAACAGCGGCAATTCGACATAGCGCGAGCGCTTCCAGCCCCACTTGCCGAGGGTCTGGCCGAAGTCCTCGCTGCGGTTGGGGATCTTCGCGGAGGTGGCTGGATCGAACAGGCCGGCCAGGCCCAGCGTCGAATTCATCAGGAAGCGCCCCAGCGACTGCCCGGCCTGCTTGGGCTTGCCCTGCAGCAGGGCGTTGAGCGCGCTGACCGGCTGGCCGAGGTTGTTGAAGAAGTTGCTGACGCCCAGGCGCACCGGGCGCGGTACCACCTTCACATAGGTGCGGGCGAGCGGCTTGGCAATGCGGCGGTCGACCGCGTTGTTGAAGCGGTGGATCTGCCGGTTGTACTTCTCCCACGGGTCGTAGCTCTGCGGCGCGACCACCGGCGCCGGCAGCGTGGGATCGGCGATCGGGTCGTAACCCTCCTGCCCCAGTGCGGTTTCGCCGTAGATCGCGGCGAAGTCCTGTTCCGCCTGGGTCGGTGCCTGGCCGGCGGCGGTATCCGCCGTCGCGTCGGCGGATGCGGGCTCGGTGCCGGCCAGGGCCGGGGCCGCTTCGGTCGCCGTGGCGTCGGCGTCGGCAGGTGCGGCGGGGTCGACGATGGGATCGGCGGTGGGCGCGGCGGCGTCCGCCACCACCGGCGCGGGCGGCGTGTCGCGGGTCGCGGCCTGGTGGGCGCAGCCGCTGGTCAGCAGGAGGGCGAGGCCGAGCGAGGCGAGGCGTGCGTTCATGGGGGAAGTGTAGTGGGTTGGGGGTCAATCCCGGACGAAAGCAAGGCCGTGGCCCAGCCGGTAGGCTTCACGCAGTTCGGCGAACCCGGCGGGACCGCCTTCGGCGATCCCGTGGAGTTCGATGCCCTCGCCGCGCGCCGCGAGCAGCGAGACCAGGGCCAGGCCGGCGCTGTCGATGCGCTCGACGCCGGACAGGTCGAGGACACGCACGTCCGCGATGCCGCCCTGCAGCTCGCGCCAGAGGGCGGCGACGCTGTCGCGCAGCAACACCCCGCCGAAGCGGAGGGTCTCGCCGTCGCGGACGACGCTGGCGGGACGGTCGGCCATCACTGGCCCGCGTCGGCCTTGAGCTGGCCGTTGCGCAGCTCGGTGGCGACCTGGCGGATGGTCTTGCGCTGCAGTTCGGCGTCGAACTGGCTGCGGAAGGTCTGCACGTAGGACACGCCTTCGACCATCACGTCGAACACCTTCCACTGGGTGCCGGTCTTGCGCATCAGGTAGTCCACCGGGATCGGTTCGCCGGCCTGGCGCAGGAATTCGCTGGAAACCTTCACGCCGAAGCCCTGCTTCAGGGCCTGCTCGGACTTCACCCGCACGCGCAGCTGGGTGTTGAAGTCCAGCAGCGAAGAGCCGTAGCGCGACATCAGGTTGTCGGCCAGGGCGTCGGCGAACAGCTTCACGTCCTCGTCCGAGGCGCCGCGGGCGTGGCGGCCCAGCACCAGGCGGGCGGCGTAGTCGCGGTCGAACATCGCGTTGAATTCGGTGCTGATGAACTGGCGCAGCGCGCCGCGGTTCTTCTGGAACTCGCCGCGACGCTTCTCCAGCGTGCTGAGCACGCGCTGGCTGTTGTTGAGCACGAGCTGGCTGGGCGTGCCCTGCATCATCGCCGAGGCCGAGGCCGGGCGCGCCGGCGTGGCGGTCTGTGCGGCATTCTGGGCGAGCGCGGGAACGGCCGTGGCCAGGGCGACGACGGCGAGAACGGGCAGGAGGCGGGTCTTCATGGGGGTCATGAGGGGGGTCATGGAATCGACGAGGCGTCGGTGGGGGAGTCCGCCGGTTCGGCGGTGGTCGTGGGCGACGGGGAGGTGCCGGTGCCGCCGAAGATGTACTTGCCGGCCATCTGGATCAGGTCGACCGCCGGGCTGGTGAAGGCGATCTCGTCGCCGGCCTTGAGCGTCTGCGGGTCGCCGCCGGGCTGCAGGCCGACGTAGCTTTCGCCGAGCAGGCCGCCGGTGAGGATGCTGGCCGAGGTGTCGATCGGCAGGTCCTTGTAGCGGCTGTCGATGTCGAGCACGACCACGGCGTCCAGCTTCTGCGGGTCGAGGTCGATCGAAGCGACCTTGCCGATGGCCACGCCGCCGATCTTCACCGGCGCCATCGGCCGCAGCTGGCCGAGGTTGGTGAAGCGGGCCTTGAGCGGATAGGTGTCCTGGCTGAAGCCGAACCGGCCGTTGGTGGACGCGATCGCCAGCACCAGCAGCGAGGCCAGGGCCAGGAGGAGGAACGCGCCGACGGCGAATTCGAGACGGGGACCACGGGTACTCATGACGGGTTACCTGGAAGAGCGTTGGACCACGGATTGACGCGGAGGAGCGGAAGCCACGGATTGGCGCGGAGGAACGCGGAGGAAGCACACATGGATGAAGATGCTTTATCCGTGCTCAATTTGCGTTCATCCGTGGCCAAGGAGTCATCTGAACAGAAATGCGGACAACACGAAGTTGAACATCAGCACCAGCAGCGAGGCGTTGACCACGGCGCGGGTGGTGGCGACCGAGGTGCCTTCGATGGTCGGCTCGGCGTGGTATCCCACGTACGAGGCGACCAGCGCGGCGGTGCCGCCGAACACGGCCGACTTCAGGAACGCGGACAGGAAGTCGTCGTGGAAGTCCACGGCGTCCTTCATGACCTGCCAGTAGCTGCCGTTGTCGATGCCCAGCACCTGCACCGCCTGGAACCAGCTGGCGGCGATCGCCAGGCTGCAGAAGAACGCGGTGAGCAGCGGCATGCTCAGCACCGCCGCCCAGAAGCGCGGGGCGACGGCCTTGCCGACCGGGTCGATGCCCATCAGGCCGAGCGCGGTGATCTGGTCGGTGGCGCGCATCAGGCCCAGTTCGGCGGCGATCGAGCTGCCGGCGCGACCCACGAACAGCAGCGCGGTCAGCACCGGCGCCAGTTCGCGGTACAGGCCGATGCCCACCGCAGCGCTGACCTGGCCGGTCGCGCCGTAGGTGACCAGCACGCGGTAGCCGAGCAGGGTCACCGACAGGCCGACGAAAGCGCCGCCGACGGCGATGATCGGCAGCGAACGCGCGCCGATCTTGTAGACCTCGCGCAGCAATTCGCGCCAGAAGTCGGCCGTCGGCGTGCTGGCGCGGAACACCGCCAGCGAGAACAGGCCCGCCTTACCCAATCCCCGGATCGCCTGCGCGAAGGCCATCACGCGGCCTCCGTGCGCGGCGCGGCGTCGAACGGGATGGGACCGTCCGGCTGGCCGTCGAGGAATTGGCGCACGAGCGGGTCGCGACCGGCCTGCAGTTCGGCGGGCGTGCCGTCGAAGACGATGCCGCCGTTGGCGATGACCACGGCGCGGTCGGCGATCGGCAGGGTCTCGTGGACGTGGTGGGTGACGATCAGGCTGGTCAGGCCCAGGGTGCGGTTGAGCCGCGAGATCAGGCTCATGATCACGCCGCTGGCGATCGGGTCCAGGCCGGTCAGGGGCTCATCGTAGATCATCAGCGGCGGGTCCAGCGCGAGCGCGCGGGCCAGGGCGACGCGGCGCGCCATGCCGCCGGAGAGTTCGCGCGGGTAGAGGTCGGCGGCGGCGCGCAGGCCGACCGCATGCAGCTTCATCTCGACCAGCTGGCGCACCACGGCCGGCGGCAGGTCGGTATGCGTGCGCAGCGGCAGGGCGACGTTCTCGGCGGCGGTCAGATCGGTCAGCAGGCCATTGCCCTGCAGCAGCACGCCCACCCGCTTGCGCAGTTCCAGCAGGTCGCGCCTGCGCTGTGGGACCGGCTGGCCGAAGACCTCGACAGTACCGGCGGCCGGCGACAGCTCCCCGGTGACCGCCGACAGCAGGGTCGACTTGCCGCAGCCCGAGGGCCCGAGGATCGCGGTCACGCTGCCCTGCGGCACCGACAGGTCGATGTCGCGCAGGATGACGCGGCCACCCCGTTCGAGGCGGAGGCCGGCGACGCGGACGGCGATGGGAGAGGGCGCAGAGGACACGACGGAGGGAATCCGGGGCGTAAAAAAGGCGTTCAGGATGGCGGCTGCCGGCTGAATCCCGGTGGAGCGGCGGCCAGCGGCGGGCGTCCATTGTCGCCGGCCGACGACCGCCTGTCTGCGTCGCCGGGGGCGACGCAGCGTCCCGGAGCCGCTCCCTGCCGGAGAAGTGATGCCGGACGCCGCCTTGTGCGCGACGCGTCCGCACGCGAGGATGTCGCGCGATGCCGGCCCACGCGCCGGCGACACCGACACGGGGATACCATGGATCTGCTGACGCTGGAACACTTCGCCGGCTGCGTGAACGAGACGTTCACCGCCAGTCTCAACGACATGGACGTGGAATTCGTCCTGGTGGAGGCGCGGCCGCTGCAGGCGAGTGCTTCCGGCGCGATGCGCGCGCCGTTCTCGCTGCTGTTCCGCAACACGTCGCCGATCCTGTTCCCGCAGCAGATCTATGCGATGCGCCACCCGCGCGTCGGCGAAACCGGGATCTTTCTCGTGCCGGTCGCCCAGGAGCGCGCGGGTTTCCTCTACCAGGCGGTCTTCAACTGACCGGGGGCGCGCCGGTGTCCGGCGTCCACGCCATGGCGATGTGGGACGCGCCGCTGTCGTCGGTGACGGCGAAGCCCAGGCGTTCGTAGAGCCGCTGCGCGCCGGGATTGGTCCGCATGACGTGCAGGTGCATGCCCCGGCCGAGTGCGGCAGCCTCGGCCTGGCTGTGACGGATCAGGGTGCCGCCCACGCCACTGCCGCGCAGCCCGGGGAACAGGCAGATGTCGACGATCAGATGCGCCGGCGCCACGCGCTGCAGGTAGTAGCGACCGACCGGGCCGCGGCCCGTCTGCTCGATCGCCAGGAAGTCCGTGTCGGCGTAGTGGCCGATGTAATGCTGGTGCTGCAGGCCGAACTGCTGGTCCAGGAACGCGCGTTTGGCGATCGCCGGCCAGGGCACGGGCGCCATTTCCTCGGCACGCGTCGTCGCGTAGAGGTCGCGGAGCCAGGGCAAGTCCCCGTCGTGCAGCCAGCGCAATGAAAACCCGCGCTCGGCGAGGAGCGCGGGGGTCTGCATCCGGTCGGACCGTTCCGGCGGGAACGGTGCCGACCGCGATGGCGTCGCCACCGTCATGTCACGGGAACGACGGAAAGAAGCCCTGCAGCGCGATGCAGAAGTTCAGACCCAGATAGGGTTGCTGGTTCTGGTGGGGCTGCCCGCCGCCCTGGCTCGGCGAAATCATGTTCGGGGCGAACGTGGTGTTGGGAGCGCTCGAATTGAAGGGTCTGTTCGCTGTCGCGCCAGGCTGGGACAGGCCGCCGTTCGCGACGGGAGCATTGACCTTCTTGGCCGCATCCGCCGGCAGATAGGCGTTGATGCCATGGTTGTGCTGCGGGATCTGATTGCTGGTCAGGGTGACGGTGTTGACGCCGAACGATTGCCCCAGCGTCCGTGGCGACAGGCCCGGTCCGTTGCCCTGCTGGCAACCGGCGCGGCCGGCGAAGTTGGGCAACTGGAAGGTGGTCTGGCCGTTGCCGCCGTAGAGCGTGCCGATCAGCGCGAACAGCGCGGTGTTCTGCGGGATCGACAGGGTGGCGCCGTTGCAGTATGCCCAGTTTCTTGGTGCGAAATTGAAGCCGAACAGCTGGATCTCGCCGATGTAGGGTTGCGTCATGAGTAGGTTCCTCCGATGAGGGTTGCCGCGCGCGCATGCGATCGCGCTGCGGCCGCGCCAGCGTGGCGCGGTGGATTCGGGTGTCTTTGCTTCACGTCATGCCGGCGACGGGAAGATGCCGAAGGTGGCGATGCAGAACTGCACCGTCAGCGTGGGCATGCAGTTCTCGTGCGGTTGGCTGCCGCCGGCGAGGCTCGTCGATTGGGCAGACATCGGCAACGCGGTGGCGCCGGTGATGTCGGACGCATAGAACGTGTCGCCGCTGACGCTGCCGGGCAACACCGTGTTCCCTGGCGTCACGCCGCCGCCAGCACCGGAGGTCACGACCAGCGTGTGCGTATGCGCCGGCATCTGCGTCGGCAGGACGGTCACGGTCTCGGTGCCGGCGCGCTGGCCGATGACGTAATTGCTCAGGCCGGGGCCCTGGCCCTGGTGGATCGGCACGCGGCCGCGCAGGTCGGGCACCGCGAAGGTGGTCTGGCCGTCGCCGCCGTAGGTGGTGCCGATCAGGGCGAACAGGGCGTCGTACTGGGAGATCGGCAGCAGGCTGCCGTCGCAGGCCTGCCAGTTGTTGGGTGCGCCGCGCGTGCCGAAGGCGAACATGCGGATTTCGCCGATGTAGGGTGTACTCATGGGTCGTTGGCTCCGGAGGTTGTAAGGATCGCGCTGCCCGAGGGCGCGCGGGTCCGTTGTCCTTGAAGGGTCGGCGTCAGTTGCGCGACGGGAAGATGCCGCTGAGCGCGATGCAGAAATTGATCACGCTGTAGGGCTGCAGGTTCGGGTGCGGCTGGTTGCCGCCGGAGGGCGCGACCGTCTGGGGGTTCTGCGGGAGAAGCGGGCCCGAGCTGCTGGCATAGATATTCAGTGGTGTCGCGGTGCTGGTGCTGGTCGCGTAGATGCGTCCGCTCGCATTGCGGTTGTCGCCGTTCGTGGTCGAGGCGTTCATCGAGTGGCTGTGCGCCGGCAGGTTGGTGCTCAGCAGGGTCACGTTCTCGACGCCCGAGGCCTGGCCGATCTGCACCGACGGCGGCTGCCAGCTCGGATCGACCGAGGAGGCGTAACCGATGGGCGTGCGGCTGCGCAGGTCCGGCAGCGCGAAGTTGGTGGTGCCGTTGCCCCCGTACTGCGTCCCCAGCAGCGAGAACAGGGCCTGGTTCTGGTTGATCGGCAGCAGTTGGCCGTTCGCCAGCGCCCAGAACTTGGGCGCGAAGTTGAAGCCGGCCATCATGATCTGGCCGATGAAGAATTCGCTCATCGTGATCCTCCCCTTGGATGGTGAGCGCGGCGCCTCGTTGCGTCGCGCCGACGTACTCTGAACCGCATTGGCCGGGGCGACAAGGCCCGACGGCACCGCATGTTGGTATCAGTTCTCGGCGGGGGCTTCCGCTCGACCCTGAACCCTGTTCCAATGACAAGGACCATGCCGGGGGAGCGGCCTGCGCTGTCTGCCCGAATCCCCGGATCGCGTTTTCGCAGGACGGCCATCATGGCCGGCCGGCAGCCCGTGTCGGACGGGCGCTCTTCAGGGGAGCTGGAACATGCATACGTCTTCGAACCGCCGCTCGGGTCGCCGCTACAACGGCACGCTCGGGTTCCTGCTCCTCCTTCTGGCCGTGTTCTGGCCCACGCTGGCGAGTGCCCAGCACACCTCCAGTCTGTGCCCGGCCCAGACGGCCACGGTGACCGCAGGCGGGACTGTCTCGATCAATATCAGCGCCTGCGAACAAGCCGGAAACGGCGGAATCGGCGCCATCGACGGCGGGTCTTTCGGCGCCGGGGACTTCGAGAACCATGGTACGGCCACGACCCGGCGCACCGGCGGCCAGTGGTTCCTGGACTACAGCCACAATGGCTCGACCGGCATCGGTTCGACGGATGTCTTCGAGCTCAGCGATGGCTCCCTCGCTGGCAACGGCGACATCCAGTTCACGATCACCATCAACCCGTCGGCTTCGCCGATCACGGTCCTGCCCGGCAGCCTGCCGACCCTGACCGCCGGCACGCCCTTCACGCAGACCCTGACGTCCTCGGGTGGTCTGGCGCCCTACACCTATACCCTGCAGAGCGGTGTGCTGCCCGTCGGCCTCACCCTGACCAGCGGCGGTGTCCTCAGCGGCACGCCGACCCAGCGCGGTGCCTACAGCTTCAGCGTGCGCTCCACCGATGCCACCACGCCCACGGCGCAGTTCGTGGACAAGGGCTACACCGGCACGGTGCAGAATCCGACCCTGACCCTCGTCTCGGCCAGCGGCACCGCGATCCAGAATGCCCCCTTCTCGCAGACGCTGGCCGTCAATGGCGGCGTCGCACCCCACACCTGCCAGGAAGAGGGCGGCCCGGCCTTCCCTTCTGGCATCAGCATCTCCAGCGCTTGTGTCATCAGTGGCACCACAACCGCAGCGCCCGGTCCCTATCCGGTGCAGATTCGCGTCACCGACGCCAGCACCGGGCCGGGTACCTATTTCGAAGTCGAGAACTACACCCTCACCGTCAGCCCGCCGCCGAGCGTCACCATCGCGGTGTCGCCGGCCTCGGTCAGTGAAGATGGCGCGACCAACCTGACCTACACGGTCACCCGCAGCCTCAACATTTCCTCGCCGACGGTGGTCAATCTCACCGTCTCCGGGACCGCGACCTCCGGCGTCGACTACACCGGCGCGCCCGCGAACATCACCATCCCCGCCGGCGCGACCACGGCGACTTTCACGATCGATCCCACGGTCGACGGCACCGTCGAGGCCGATGAAACCGTGACCTTCACGGTCGCGGCCGGCACCGGCTACACCGTCGGCGTGCCCGCCAGCGCCACCGGCACGATCCTCAACGACGACGTGCCGAGCGCGACGATCAGCGTCACCCCGGCGAATGTCGCGGAAGACGGCGCGCCCAACCTCGTCTACACGGTCACGCTGAACCAGGCGTCGTTCTCGGCCCTGTCGATCGCGTACAGCATCGGCGGCACCGCGACCAACGGCACCGACTACGCGACGATCGCCTCGCCGCTGGTCATCCCGGCCGGCAGCACCACCGGCACGATCACGGTCAATCCGACCGCCGATGCCACGATCGAAACCAACGAGACGGTCACCCTGACCCTGAATGCGGGCGCCGGCTATACCGTCGGCGTGCCGAACAGCGCCACCGGTACGATCCTCAACGACGACCTGCCGAATCTGGTGATCAACGATGTCACGGCGAACGAAGGCAATGCCGGCATCACCAACTTCACCTTCACCGTCAGCCTGAGCGCGCCGGCCGGCCCGGGCGGGGTCACCTTCGACATCGGCACCGCCAACGGTAGTGCGGCGGCGGGTCTGGACTACGTGGCCAGCAACCTGACCGGCCAGACCATCCCGGCCGGCAGCAGCACCTACACCTTCACGGTGCTGGTCAACGGCGACCTGCTCAACGAGCCGAACGAGACCTTCTTCGTCAACGTCACCAACGTGGTCAACGCGGTGGTGGTCGATGGCACGGGCCTGGGCACGATCAACAACGACGATCCGCTGCCGAGCCTGTCGATCAATGACGTCACCGTGGTCGAAGGCAATGCCGGTACCGTCAACGCGGTGTTCACCGTGACCCTCAACGCCGCCAGTGGCCAGACGGTCTCCGTCAACTACGTCACGGCCGACGGCACCGCGACCCAGCCGGCGGACTACACCAATACCAGCGGTACGCTGATCTTCACCCCGGGCCAGACCACCGGCACCATCACCGTGCCGGTGATCGGCGAGATCATCCCCGAGGCGAACGAGACCTTCTTCGTCAACCTCAGCGGCGCGACCAACGCGACGATCAGCGACAACCAGGGCGTCGGCACGATCACCAACGACGACGTGCCGGTGACGGTCAGCCCCGCCACGGTGCCGAACGGCACGGTCGCGGCGGCCTACAGCCAGACGCTCACCGCCAGCGGCGGCACCGCGCCGTACAGCTTCGCAGTCACCGCCGGCGCCCTGCCGGCTGGTCTCACGCTGTCGCCGGGTGGCGTGCTGAGCGGTACGCCGACGGCAGGCGGTACGTTCAACTTCACCGCGACCGCGACCGACAACAGCGCCTTCCCGGGTCCGTTCTCGGGCAGCCAGGCCTACACGCTGGTCATCGCACCGCCGACGATCACGCTGCCGGCCACCTCGCTGGCGGGCGGCACCCTGGGTTCGCCGTACTCGGCCTCGATCACGGCGGCCTCGGGCGGCACTGCGCCGTACAGCTATGCCGTCACTGCCGGCGCGCTGCCGGGCGGCCTCTCGCTCAACCCGTCGACCGGTGCCATCACCGGCACGCCGAGCGCGCTGGGCGGCTTCAGCTTCAGCATCACCGCGACCGACAGCAGCACCGGCACCGGACCGTACACGGCCACCCAGGCGTACGCGATCAACGTGATCGACGTGCCGCCGACCGCCGCGAACTCGTCGCTGACCGTCGCCTACAACGCGGCGGCCACCAACGTGCCGCTGAGCCTGTCGGGCGGCGCCGCGACGTCGCTCGCCATCGGCACTTCGCCGGCCAACGGCACGGTGATCGTCAGCGGCACCACGATCACGTACCAGCCGAATGTCGGTTACGCCGGTCCGGACAGCTTCACCTACACCGCGACGAACAGTGGCGGTACCTCGGCGCCGGCGACGGTCAGCGTGACGGTGCAGGACCCGGTCATCACGATCACGCCGAGCGGCAGCTTTGCCGCCACGGTCGCGGTGCCGTACTCGCAGACCTTCACCTTCAACGGTGGCGCGCAGCCTTGGTCGTCCTATCAGGTCACCAACCTGCCCGCAGGCCTCGCCGTCACCGGCACCACCGCGAATACGGTGACCATCTCGGGTACGCCGACGCAGGCAGGCACGTTCAATCTGAATGTGTCCGCCACCGACAGCAGCACCGGCAACGGCCCGTACTCGGTCGGCCAGGCGTTCGCGCTGACCGTGGCTGCGCCGACCCTGACGCTGGCGCCGCCGTCGACCACATTCAATCCGGCCTATGGCGCGCCGTTCTCGCAGACCTTCACTGCGGGCGGTGGCATCGGACCGTACACCTATTCGGTCACCGGCACCCTGCCGACCGGCCTGAGCCTGACGGGCGACACCGTCTCGGGCACGCCCACCGTGCCTGGCAATTACGTCGTGTTGATCACGGCGACCGACACCGGCTCCACCGGTACGGGCTCGCCGTTCACGATCGGTCAGAGCTATACGTTCAATGTGTCGACCCCGACCATCGTCGTCAGTCCGGCGACCTTGCTTGATCCGGTCGCTGCGACCGCCTACAGCCAGACCATCACCGCGACCGGTGGCGTCGGGCCTTACGGCTTCGCGGTGAGCGCGGGCAGCCTGCCGCCGGGCATCACCCTGGCCAGCGGTGGTGCGCTCTCGGGCACCTCGAACCAGGTCGGGACCTACAACTTCACGATCACGGCGACCGACAACTTCGGCCAGACCGGCAGCCGCGCCTACACGGTGACGATCGCCGCGCCGACGCTGACGATGACCCCGGCACCGGGCACGCTGAACGCGCCGTATGCCGTGGCCTATTCGCAGACCTTCAGCGCCTCGGGTGGCTCGAACAGCTTCAGCTACGCCCTCACCGGCACCCTGCCGGCGGGCCTGAGCTTCAGCGGCAACACGATCAGCGGCACGCCGACCGTGCCGGGCAGCTACCCGATCACGATCACCGCCACCGACACCGTGCTGACCGGCGTGGGCGCACCGTTCTCGATCGCGCAGAACTACACGATCGACGTGCCGGCGCCGGCCATCGTCGTGAGCCCGGCGACCCTGCCGGATCCGACGGGTGCGGTCGCCTACAGCCAGACCATCACCGCGACCGGTGGTGCCGCGCCGTACGGCTTCGCGGTGACCGCGGGCAGCCTGCCGCCGGGCATCACCCTCGCCAGCGGTGGCGTGCTCTCGGGCACCTCGAACCAGGTGGGCACCTACAGCTTCACCGTGACCGCGACCGACAACTTCGGCCAGACCGGCAGCCAGGCCTACACCGTGACCATCGCAGCGCCGACGCTGACGATGACCCCGGCGCCGGGCACGCTGAACGCGCCGTACGCGACGGCCTTCTCGCAGACCTTCCCGGCTGCGGGCGGCTCGAACAGCTTCAGCTACGCCCTCACCGGCACCCTGCCGGCGGGCCTGAGCTTCAGCGGCAACACGATCAGCGGCACGCCGACCGTGCCGGGCAGCTACCCGATCACGATCACCGCCACCGACACCGTGCTGACCGGCGTGGGCGCACCGTTCTCGATCGCGCAGAACTACACGATCGACGTGCCGGCCCCGACGATCACCGTCGACCCGGCGACGCTGCCGAACACGACGGCTGGCGTGGCGTACAGCCAGACGATCACCGCCAACGGTGGCGCTGCGCCGTACAGCTTCGCGGTGACCGCGGGCAGCCTGCCGAACGGCCTGAGCCTGACCACGGGCGGTGCGCTGAGCGGCACGACGACCACGTCGGGCACGTTCAACTTCACCGTGACCGCGACCGACAACTTCGGCCAGACCGGCAGCCGCGCCTACACCGTGGTGGTGGCCGTCCCGACGATCACGCTGACCCCGGCGACGCTGCCGGCCGGCAATGCCGGCACGGCCTACTCGCAGGTGCTGACGATCAGCGGCGGCATCGCGCCGTACATCGTGACCCAGACCGGTGCGCTGCCGACCGGCATCACCTTCAACGCCGCCACCCGCACCTTCAGCGGCACGCCGACGCAGTCGGGCACGTTCAACATCAGCGTGACCGTCACCGACAGCACCGGCGGCACCGCCGCGACCGTCACCAACAACTACACGTTGACGATCGCGGTGCCGACCCTGTCGCTGACGCCGGCGGCGGGTGCGCTGCCGGCCGGTACCGGCGGCACGCCGTACAGCCAGACCTTCACCGCGAGCAACGGCGTCTCGCCGTACACCTACGCGCTGACGGCGGGTGCGCTGCCTGCGGGCCTCACGCTGAATCCGACCACGGGCGCGCTCACCGGCACGCCGACGGTGGCCGGCAGCTTCAGCTTCAGCATCCGCGCCACCGACAGCACCACCGGCACGGCGGCGACGGTGACGAACGCCTACACCCTGGCGATCTCGACCCCGACGATCACGGTGAATCCGCCGGTCCTGCCCAACGGCATCTTCTCGGTGCCCTACAACCACGTGTTCAACGCGGTGGGCGGCACTGCGCCGTACACCTTCGCGGTGTCGGCCGGCGCGCTGCCGGCGGGCGTGACCCTGAACGCCAACGGCAACCTCAGCGGTGCGCCGACGGCCACGGGTGCGTTCAACTTCACCATCCGCGCCACGGACGCACTGGGCTTCACCGGCACGCGCGCCTACACGATCAGCGTCGTGCAGCGCCCCGATCCGTCGCGCGATCCGGAAGTGCGTGGCCTGATCGAATCGCAGGCGGATGCGACCCGCCGCTTCGCGACGACGCAGATCAACAACTTCCAGCAGCGTCTGGAGCGGTTGCATGGTGCCGGCACGGGCGGTGGCTTCGACAACGGCCTGAGCGTGTCCTACGACCAGTACTGCCCTGAAATGGTGGGCAGCATCCCGGGTCGTCGCTGCGACCGTCCGACCACCGGCAACAGCATCGGTGCGGGCATCGGCAACGGTGCGGGTGGCGGTGCCGGCCAGGGCGGCGGCAGCGGCAATGGCAACAAGGCGTTCGGCATCTGGGCCTCGGGCATGATCCGCTCGGGCAACCGTGACGGCCGCAACGACAGCGCCGATGTCGACTTCGAGACCGATGGCGTGAGCTTCGGCCTGGATTACCGCTTCAACGAGTCCTTCGTGCTCGGCGGCGGCGTGGGCTACGGCACCGACGGCAGCGACATCGGCGACAACGGCAGCCGCAGCGAAGGCCGTGCGTACACGTTCGCCGTGTACGGCAGCTACAGCCCCGGCGATGTGTTCTTCCTCGACGGCCTGTGGGGTTACCAGTCGCTCGACTACGACCTGCGCCGCTTCGTGACCAGCAACGGCAACTTCGTCAACGGCAGCCGTGGTGGTTCGCAGTGGTTCGGTTCGGTCTCGGCCGGTGCCGACATCGCCGCAGGCAACGCCTGGCAGTTCACGCCGTATGCCCGCATCGACGTGGCGAAGGCCAAGCTCGACAGCTACACCGAGAGCGGCGATGCGATCTTCGCGCTGGCCTACAACGAGATGGAGGTCGAAACCACCACCGGCAACGCCGGCGTGCGCATCGACTACCGTCGCGAGACGTCGTGGGGCATGTTCTCGCCGCAGTTCCGTGCGGAATACCAGCACGACTTCAAGGGCGGCGGCGCGCAGTCGATGCGTTACGCGGACCTGCCGACCGGTCCGTTCTACCGCGCGACCTTCTCGGACTTCGACCGCAGCCGCTGGATGTTCGGCCTGGGCTTCCTGTTCGACCTGGACAACGACTGGTCGTTCAAGCTCGACTACCGCGGCCTGATCGGCAACGGCGAGGACCGCGACCACGGCGTGCAGCTGAACGTGGACAAGAAGTTCTGATCCACGCCGAAGTTGCCTGATGTACCCAGCGCCGCTGCCTCACCGCAGCGGCGCTTTCTTTCGTGCGAAGCGGTGCGGCGCGCGCTCCGGCATCATGTGTCCTCGATGCCGACCGCCTCCACCCGCTTCCGCCTGATTTCCGGCAACCGGCTCGACCGGTTGGCGGCGCTGCTGGGCGAGCGCCTGGCGACGCCGCTGGACGTGGATTCGCTGGCGCCGGACGTGATCCTGATCCCGCAGCCGACATTGCGGCACTGGTTGCTGCAGACCCTGGCCGAGCGCCACGGCGTGGCCGCGAACCTGGACCTGTGCACGCCCTCGGAATTCGTCTGGCGGCTGCTGCGCGCCGATCGTCCCGACCTGCCCGACCAGTCACCCTGGGATCGCGACCACCTGCGCTGGCGGCTGTACGCCCTGCTCGGTGCGGAGCCGGGCAGCCTGCCGCCGCCGGTGCGTCGCCACCTGCAGCGCGCCGGCGGCAGCGGCGACCCCCGCGAGGTCGCGCTGGCCCGCCTCGGCCTGGCCGAGGCCCTGGCCGGTGCGTTCGACAAGTACCAGGCCTATCGCCCGGACTGGCTGCGCGACTGGGAGGCGGGGCATCCGGAGTCGCGCGACGACTGGCAGGCGCAGCTCTGGCGCCAGTTGCGGCGGCGCCAGCCCGGCGCGCACCGCGCCGCGCTGCTCGCCGACTGGCTGGCGCGGCACGATCGCGACTCGGCCACCGCCACCGGTTCGCCGCCGCCGGGCCTGCCGCCGCGCCTGGTCGCGTTCGGCACCATCCACGTCTCGCCGGACGTGCTGCACCTGCTGGCCGTGGTCGGGCAGTGGATCGACCTCGACTTCCACCTGCCCACGCCGTCGGCCGAATACTGGGGCGACGTGGAGTCGCTGCGCGAACGCCTGCGCCGCGAGGGCCCGCAGTCGCTGCCGGAGGCGCTGGCCGACGCGCAGCGCGACAACCCGCTGCTGATGGCCTGGGGCGCCGGTGGCCGCGAGATCGTCGCCCAGCTGTTCGCCTACGACGTGCTGCTGCCGCACAGCGAACTCGAATGCTTCGTCGCGCCGGGTCGCGACACCCTTCTGCATCGCCTGCAGCAGGACGTGCTCGATCGCGCCGCGCCGGTGGCGTGCGCGTTCGATCCCGGCGACGTTTCGCTGCAGCTGCACGCCTGCCATTCGAAGCTGCGCGAAGTCGAGGTGCTGCACGACCAGCTGCGGGGCCTGCTCGACGACCCTCGCTTCGATCCGCCGCTGCAGCCTTCGGAGATCGCGGTGCTGGCGCCGGACATCGCCGAGTACCTGCCGCTGGCGCGCGCGGTGTTCGGCGGCCTCGCGCCCGACGACCCGCGCTGGATCCCGTTCTCGCTCGCCGATCGTCCGCAGGTGCAGTCGCATCCGCTGGTGCCGCTGCTGCCCGTCCTGATCGGCCTGGCCGATGCGCCGCTGACCGCCGGCCTGTTCCGCGACCTGCTGGCGACGCCGGCCATCGCGCATGCGCTGGGCCTGGATGCCGCGCGGCGCGCGAAGATCGACGACTGGTTCGAAGCTGCGGGCGTGCGCTGGGGCGAGGACGCGCAGGCGCGCGAACGCGCCGGTGCGGGTCGCTGGCGCGAATACAGCTTCGACTTCGGCATCGAGCGACTGCTCGGCGGTTATGCGAGCGGCGATGCCGCCGAAGTCGGAAACGATGCCGCGCTGATCGCGCCGTATCCCGAACTCGAAGGCGCGGATGCCGAACTGCTCGACGGCGCGCTGGCGCTGTATCGCAGGCTGCGCACCTTCGCGGCCTGGGCGCGCGAGCCGCGAGAGGCAGGCGAGTGGCGGGAGACGCTTGCGGCACTCCTGCAGGCGCTGCTCGCGCCCGTCCCGCAGGACGATGCCGAGGCGCAGGCGCGACGCCTGCTGCTGGAGACGCTCGACGATTTCGCCGACGAAGCCGCCGAGGCCGGTCCGCTGCCGGCGGCGCTGGTGCAGCGCGCGCTGCGCGACACGCTCGAACGCGCATCGCCGCATCGGCCGTGGCTGTCCGGCGGCGTGGTCTTCGCTGGCATGGTGCCGCTGCGCACCGTGCCGTTCCGTGTGATCTGCCTGCTTGGCCTGGATGCCGATGCCTATCCGCGCCGCGAGCCCGGCGACGACATCAACCGTCTCGTCGATGCCATCCAGGGCCGCGCGCCGCGCCGGCTCGGCGACCGCTCGGTGCGCGAGGACGACCGCTTCCTGTTCCTGCAGCTGCTGTGCGCTGCCGGCGACGTGTTCTACCTGAGCTACGGCGGCCGCGACGCGCGCGACGGCAGCGTGCGCGAGCCCTCGCCGGTGGTCGCCGAACTGCTCGATGCGGTGGAAGCGATGCATGGCGAAGCGGTGCGCGACGCGCTGTGCGTCGAGCATCCGCTGCAGCCGTTCTCGCCGCGCGCCTTCGGTGCGGATGACGAGGGCGACGTCGAGCCGCGCCGTTTCTCGTATCGCGGCGAATGGCGCGCCGATGCGGTCGACGCGCGCGACCTGCGCATGGCGCCGGCCTTCGTCGCCGAGTCGCTGTCGACCACGCCACTCGACGCGCTGGACGATGCGGCGCCGGACCGGGACGCGCTGCAGCGCTTCTTCGCCAACCCGGCGAAAGCCTGGCTGCGCGATCGCCTCGGCCTGCGCCTGCCCGAGGATGCGGACGACGCACCGGATCGCGAGCCGCTTGGCCACGACAGGCTGCTGCGCTACCACGTCCTCGATGCGCTGCTGGGCGATGCGATGGCGGCAGACATCGACACCGACATCGACATCGACGATGCGCCGCGCCGCCTGCGCGCGCGGGGACTGCTGCCGCCGGGGCGCGATGGCGAACAGCTCGCGGCCGATGCGGCCGCCGATGCCGGAATCCTGCGTGCAGCCTGCAGCGCGGCGATCGCGGGCGCATCGCCCTCGGTGATCGAAGGAGATGCCGGCCTCGGGATCGATGTCCGTTTCGACGACGTGCACGACGGGCGACGCGTGATCGCGAGCGCGGGCAGCCTTGGCGGCAAGCGGGTGCTGCGCGCGGGCATCGATCACCTGCTGCTGGCGTCCATGCTGGGAGAGGCCGCGAACACGCGTTTGCTCGGGCTCGAAGCCGTGAAGGAAAAGGGCAAGGACACCGGGCGCAAGACCGTCGTCGAGCGCGTCTGGGCCGGCGTATCGCGAGAACAGGCGCAGGCGCGGCTGCGCGTGCTGCTCGACCTGTGGCGCGAAGGACAGTCCGCGCCGCTGCCGTTCGCGCCGAAAGCCGCCCATGCCTATGCCGAACACTTCGCCGCCAAGAGCGACGCATTCGCGGCCTGGCGCAAGGCTAGCGATGCCTTCGCGCCGCACGAGTTCGCTGGCGAACACGACGATCCGTGGCTGCGCCTGGCGTTCCGCCCCGACGGCCTGCTCGACGCCTTCGACGGCCGCTTCGGCGCGCGCTTCCGCGCTATCGCTGTCCGCGTGTTCGACACCACGGGGCTGGGCGCATGAGCACGCAGCTGCCCCTGTTCGGTGCGCCCACCGCGAACGACGACACGCCCGAGGCGACAGCGTCGCGCGATGTCGGCCTGCACCTGCCGCTGGACGGCGTGCGCCTGATCGAAGCCAGTGCCGGCACCGGCAAGACCTTCACCCTGACGACGCTGGTGCTGCGCCTGCTGCTGGAACGCGGCGCGACGATGGCGCAGATCCTCGCGGTGACCTTCACCCGCGCGGCGACGCAGGAGCTGCGCCAGCGCGTGCGTCGTCGCCTGCGCCTCGCGCGCAGGTTGCTCGATGCGCCACAGGCCACACCGCAGGGCGAAGCCGTGCCGACGATGGCGGTGTTGCAGGCCGCCATCGCCCGCGAGGCCGAGTCGCGGGTGCGCGAACGCGTCGAGGCGGCCTTGCTGCAGATCGACGAAGCGACGATCTCGACCATCCACGGTTTCTGTCATCGCGCGCTGCGCGAATTCGGCTTCCGCGCCGGCCTGCTGGCCGAACAGCGCGTGATCGACGATCCCGGCGAAATCTGGGCCGAGGTCGCGGCCGAGGTCTGGCGCGCGGCGAGCAACGGCATGCCCGGCGCGGATGACATCGACCTGCATCCGCTGCTGTCGACCCTGTGGGATTCGCCGGACGCGCTGGCCGACGACCTGCCGAAACTCTGCGATCCGCTGCGCGCCCTGCATCCCGAGCGCCACGAATCGGAGATGGCGGCCGCGCTGCACGCGCTGCGCGACACCGCCGTCGCGCGCTACGAGGCGCTGATGGCGCGACGCGGCCTGTGCGACCAGGACCGCCTCATCGAGCGCGTCTGGCGCGCCAGCGACGACGCCGAATTCGCCGCCGCGCTCGCCGCGCGCTGGCCGTACCGGCTGATCGACGAATTCCAGGACACCGATCCGCGCCAGTGGGACATCTTCAAGCGCATGCACGAAGCCGGCGCGGACGCCGCCGCATCGAACGCTGCACCGGGCTGGCTGTGCCTGATCGGCGATCCCAAGCAGGCGATCTACCGCTTCCGCGGCGGCGATCTCGCCACGTACCTGGCAGCGAAGCGCTACGCGGTCGCGCGCGGCGGCGAGTCCGCGGTGGCCTCGCTCGGCGTCAACTATCGATCCACGCCTGCGGTGCTGCGTGCGATCGAAACGCTGTTCCGCTCGCACGGCTTGCCGTTCCATGTCGATGGCATCGAATTCGAGCGCGTCGAGGCCGGCAGCGATGCGCGCGACGACGACCTGCGCCTCGGGGATGCGCACGACGACGGCCGCCCGGTGCCCGGGATGACCCTGCACTGGCTGCCCAGGGCGCCGCACGATCCCAAGGGGCCGACGAATTCGGCGCTGCGCAAGGGCCTGCGCAACAAGGACGACGAATTCGCGGTCATGCGCGATGCCGCGACGCGCGTGGTCGCCGAACTCCTCGCGCACGGCGCGCTGCGTGTCGGCGAGCGCGTGCGAGCGCTGCGCCCTGCCGACATCGCGGTGCTGACCCAGACCAACGACCAGGCGGCGATGATGCAGCGCGCGCTGACCCGCGCCGGCATCGCCGCTGCGACCTTGTCGGGTGCGAACGTCTTCGCCGGTGAAGCGGCCGAAGACCTGCATGCCCTGCTGGCGAGCCTGCTGGAACCGGCGGACGGCGGTCGCTTCCGCGCCGCGCTGGCGACACGCCTGCTGGGACTGGATGCCGCCGCGCTGCAGGCGCTCGACGGCGACGATCGCGCACAGCAGGCGTGGCTCGCGCGTTTCGCCGACGCCGCCGATGCCTGGCGACAGCGTGGACCGCTGCCGGCGCTGCTGCCGTTCGTGGTCGATGCCGCACCGCGCTGGCTCGCCGAAGCCGACGGCCAGCGTCGCCTCACCGACACCCTGCACCTGGCCGAACTGCTGCAGGCCGAATCGGCGCTGCGTCCCGGCGCGGCGGAACTGCTGCACTGGTTCGCGCGACAGCGCGCGGATGCGACCAACGACGAGACGCGGCAACTGCGCCTGGAATCGGATGCGGGCATGGTGCAGATCGTCACCGTGCACAAGAGCAAGGGCCTGGAGTATCCGGTGGTGGTGCTGCCGTTCGCCGCGTGGCGCGGCGAACCGCCGGTGCGCGGCCTGGTCGTGCGCGAATTCCACGATGCGCAGGGGCGTCCCGCGCGCGCCTGGATGCGCAAGGGCGTGCTGGAACCGGCGCAGGCCGATGCCATCGCGGTCGACGTGCAGCGCGAGGAGCAGGCCGAGCAGCAGCGCCAGCTCTACGTCGCGCTGACCCGGGCCCGACATGCCCTGCACGTGGTCTGGAGCCGCAATGCACAGGTCGAGAGCACGGCCTTGCACTGGATCCTGCATTCCGGTGAAAAGACCGGTCGCGTGAACGACACCCTCGATTACGCCGGCATGCAGGCGCGCATCGAGCAGCTCGCGGTGCAGTCCGGCGGCAGCATCGTCGTGCGGCCCTTCGATCCCGATGCGCCGCTGCCGCGCCCGGCGCGCGCCGAGACGTCCGCTGCGGCCGTGGCGACGCGCACGCCGACGCGCATGCTCGCCGGCGGCCTGCGCCTGCACAGTTTCTCCTCGCTGCATGCGCGCAGCGAGGATGGCGAGAGCGCACGCGGCGCCGGCGACGAAGCGCTGGCCGTCGTCGAAGTGGAGGCCGACGATGCGACGCTCGGCGGCACCGGCTTCGGCAACGCCGTGCATGGCGTGCTCGAAGAGGCCGATGCGGCGGCGTGGCGACGCGCGTCCGGCGACGACGAGGACCAGGTGCCGGACACGCAGCGCGTGCTGCTCGAACGCGCCCTGCGCCGGCAGGGGCTGGCGGTCACGCCCTCGCACGTGGCGCAGACCGCGCGCCTGGTGTCGCGCGCGCTCAACGTCGCCCTGCCCGGTGGCGTGCGCCTGTGCGACTGGCCGGCGACCTCGGTGATCCGCGAGCTGCCCTTCCATTTCCGCCTGCGACCGCTGCGCATCGATGCCCTGCACGCGCTGCTGCAGGCGCATGGCTACCCGCGCGCGCGTCGTCCCGTGGCGGGCACGCTCGATGGCCTGATGCACGGCTACGTCGACCTGGTGTATCGCGATGCGCACGGTCGCCACCACGTGCTCGACTACAAGACCAACCGGCTGCCGGGCTACGACCCCGACAGCCTGCGCCGCGCGGTGCAGGCGCAGGACTACGACCTGCAGTACCTGATCTACCTGGTCGCGCTGCGCCGCTGGCTGCGCCTGCGCCACGGCGCGGCCTACGACGATGCGCGCCATCTCGGCGGCGCGGTGTACCTGTTCCTGAGGGGCATCGATCCGCGCGAGGACGACGCGGACGATGCCGGGCGTTCGCGTCGCGGCGTGCACGTCGACCCGGTCGATCCGGCGCTGCTCGCCGCGCTCGACGCGTTCTTCGACGGCGAGGGGGGTGCATGAGCGACCGGACGCATGAAGATCGCATCCACGCCGATGCCGCGCGCGCCCTGCATCGCCTGCAGGCCGACGGCGCGCTGCGCCAGGTCGACGCCGATTTCGCCGCCCTGCTGCGCGATCGCCTGCATGCGTCGCCGGCGGTCGCGCTGGCCGGTGCGCTGGCGATGCGCGCGGTCGCCGCCGGGCACAGCAGCGTTGCGCTCGGCGATGTGCCGCGCCTGCTCGATGCGCTCGGCACGAGTACGCAGCTGCCCGAGCTCGACGACTGGCGTGCCGCGCTGCAGGCCGATGCCTGCGTGGCGACGGACGACGCCGGGCAGGCCGGCACGCTGCTCGACTTCAGCCGCGACCGCATCGCGCTGCGCCGCTACGCCCGATACGAGCAGGCCCTCGCCCAGCGCCTCACTGTGCGCGCCGCACACCGACACGAGGCGACCGCCGATCCCGCAGCGCTGCGTGCGCTGCTGGCACGGCTGTTCGGCCGCGAGGCGGGCGAGGCGCCGCCGATGCTCGATCGACAGGCGCTGGCGGTGGCGATGGCCCTGCGCCGCCGCCTGCTGCTGGTGACCGGCGGCCCGGGCACCGGCAAGACCACCACCGTGGCGCGCCTGCTCGTGGCGGTCATCGAAGCCGCGCGCCTGCGTGGCGAGGCCACGCCGCGCATCGCCCTTGCCGCGCCCACCGGCCGTGCCGCCGCGCGCCTGGCCGAGGCCATCGACGGCGTGCTGCGCGCCGACCTCGCCGCCGGGCGCATCGATGCCGACATCGCGGCGCAGGTGCCGACGCAGGCGCGGACCCTGCATCGCCTGCTCGGCTGGCAGCCCGGCCGCGTCGGTTTCCGCCACCACGCCGGCCATCCGCTCCGCGAGGACCTGGTGGTGGTCGACGAGGCCTCGATGGTCGACCTGCCGCTGATGGCCAAGCTGGTCGAGGCCGTGCCGGAGACCGCGACTCTGGTGCTGATCGGCGACCCCGACCAGCTGCCGGCGGTGGAGGCGGGCGACGTGCTCGGCGGCCTGTGCGCGGCCAGCGGCGATGGCCTGTCCCTGCCGGCGGACGATGCCGCCTTCGCCACCGCGTTGCTCGGCACCGACGTGTCGCTCGCGCAGGCCGACACCGGGCCGCTCGCCGGGGCGCGCGTGCACCTGCTGCACGGCTGGCGCCAGGCCGGTGCCGCGCCGCTGCAGGCGCTGGCCGGCGCGCTGCAGCGCGGCGATCGCGACGCGGTGCTGGAGGCCTTCGTGGCCGGCGACGAGGCCGTGCTGTCGCGTCGCCATGGCGATGTCGCGGCCCTGGCCGAGGCCCTGCGCCGCGAAGCCCTGCCCGCATTCGCCGCCGTGCGCGATGCCGACGATCCCGGCCGGGCGCTGGCGCTGGCCGCGCGCTGCCGCATCCTCGCCGCGCTGCGTCGCGGCCCCTTCGGCGCAGAACACTGGAACGCCTGGTGCGCCGCCGAGCTGGGCGAGCGCACGCCGTACTTCCACGGCCGGCTGCTGATGATCGCCGCCAACAGCGAGCGCCACGGCCTGTACAACGGCGACCTCGGCGTGGTCTGGCGCGACCGCCAGGGCGAGCTCGCCGCCTGGTTCGACACCCCGCAGGGCCTGCGCGCCTGGCGGCCGGCGCAGCTGCCGGTGCACGCCTCGGCCTACGCCACCACCGTCCACAAGGCGCAGGGCTCCGAGTTCGACCGCGTGCTGCTGGTCCTGCCCGACAGCGACGCCCGCGTGCTCTCACGGGAACTGCTCTACACCGCGCTGACCCGCGCCCGCCGCAGCGTCTGGATCTGGGGCGCGCTCGAGACCCTCGACCGCGCCCTCGAGCGCCGCACCTGGCGGGAATCGGGGCTGGAGGCCCGGTTGCGGCGCCTGTCTGCATCCGGGGAATGCCGCGTTCCGTAGGCCTCGAGGCCCTCCCTGAACGGAACGCGCTACCATGCCCACCCCCACGCTGGATTCCCTCACGATGTGCGCCGACGACCACGCCCATGACACGCCCGCCGAGGCCGCCGCCGCCGCGGGCGGTGACGCACGCCACGGCGTGACCCGCACCCAGGCCGAGGAGGCCGTGCGCACCCTGCTGCGCTGGGCCGGCGACGACCCGTCCCGAGAAGGCCTGATCGACACCCCGAAGCGGGTGGTCAAGGCCTACGGCGACTGGTTCAGCGGCTACGCCATGGATCCCGAGGAATATCTGCAGCGCACCTTCGAGGAGGTCGGCGGCTACGACGAACTGGTCGTGCTGCGCGACATCGAGTTCGAGAGCCACTGCGAGCACCACATGGCGCCGATCATCGGCCGCGCCCACGTCGGCTACCTGCCCAAGGGCCGCGTCGTCGGCATCAGCAAGCTGGCCCGCGTGGTCGAGGCCTACGCCCGCCGCTTCCAGGTCCAGGAGAACATGACCGCGCAGATCGCCCGCTGCATCCAGACCGCGCTGGAACCGCGCGGCGTGGGCGTGGTGATCGAGGCCGCGCACGAGTGCATGACCACCCGCGGCATCCACAAGCGCGGCGTGAGCATGGTCACCTCGAAGATGCTGGGGACCTTCCGCGAGGACGCGCGCACCCGCGCCGAGTTCCTCGAACTGATCCGGGTCCGCGGCGCCGGCTGAGCGCCCGGTCGCGCGCGATCGCGGTGGCTGGCACGGCACCTGCTTGTCGTTGTCCTGATTGCGAGGAGATCGACGGGTGCTGGAGAACGATGGCATGAACCGCTTGCGCCGGGCCTACGGGCCCCTGTTCCGCAGGGTGCTGTATCCGCTGTACGAGTCCGGCCTGCGCGGCCGGGGCACCCTGCGCCATCTGGCCGAGTACGAGCGCGACCAGTGGCGGTCCGCCGACGAGATCCGCGCGCTGCAGTGGCGCAAGCTGCGCGCGCTGGTCGACCACTGCTGGACCCGGGTGCCGTTCTATCGCGCGCACTGGGAGCGGGCCGGGGTGTCCGGCCCCGGCGACATCCGCGACCACGACGACTACGCGCGCCTGCCCATCCTGACCAAGCGTCACCTGCGCGAGCACTTCGAAGCGCTCAAGGCCGATGGCTGGCGCGATCGCCTGCTGTACAAGACCACCGGCGGCTCCACCGGCGAGCCCGTCACCATCGGCTACACCCGCGAAAGCTACGAACGCCGCACCGCGGTCATGCTGCGCGGCTACGCCTGGGCAGGCGCGCCGCTGGGCGCCCATGCCCTGTTCCTGTGGGGGCAGGACCCTGGCGGCCTGGGATGGAAGGAACGCCTGCACCACGCGGCCTTCAATCGCCGCTACCTCAACGCCTACGTCATGGGCGAGCACAACATCGCCGACTACGCCGATGCGATCGATGCCGATCGCCCGGAAGTGATCGTCGCCTACGTCGCGCCGCTGGTGCGCCTGGCCAAGTGGCTCGATGCCCGCGGTCGCCGTGTGCACGCACCGCGTGCAATCCTCTGCGCCGCCGAGCCGCTCTATCCGCACCACCGCCTGCTGATCGAGCGCGTGTTCGGCGCGCCGGTGCGCAACACCTACGGCTGTCGCGAGGTGATGCTGATCGCCGCCGAGTGCGGCCATGGTCCCGGCCTGCACGTCAACGCCGACCACCTGCACGTCGAACTCGGCGAGTCCGTGGCGCCGGGCGACACCGCCGGCCCGCGCGAAGTGCTGGTCACGGACCTGCACAACTACGGCATGCCGCTGATGCGCTATGCCAATGGCGACATCGCCACCGCCCATCCGCACGACTGCCCCTGCAGGCGCGGCCTGCCGCTGCTGGGCAGCGTCGACGGCCGCAGGATGGACACCCTGCGCACGCCGGAAGGCCGCTTCGTCGGCGAGTACCTCGAATACCTCGTCTTCGGCACGCCCGGCATCCAGCGCTTCCAGGCCGTGCAGCACCAGCTGGACGCCATCGAGGTCTCGCTGGTGCGCGGCGAGGGATTCGACCCTGCCGCGCTCGACACCCTGCGCGAACGCTTCCACCAGGTCTGCGGCGCGTCGACGCAGTTGAACTTCCACTACGCCGACGACATTCCGCTCACGCGTACCGGCAAGCTGCGCGTCGCCATTTCCACGCTGGCCTGTTCGGCGAGCACCGCGTTCGCGCATGCATTCGAATGGATGGCGCGCACCGGCATGGAGTCGGCGGCGATGGCGGTGGCCTGATGGTTTGCCGCAGCCATCCAGGGATGCCGCCAACGGCATCCCTGACGACACCACGTGACCCGGAAGAATCCGCCGCCAGCACCTGCGCATCGCCATCATCGCGGGAGATCGGAGCCGCGGATCGGGCCAGTGCCGACGCCTGCATTCAGAACCCGTAGCGCAGGAATCCGCCATCCACCGCGATGCATTCGCCGGTGACATAGCTGGCGGCGGGCAGGCAGAGGAAGGCGACGGCGGCGGCGACTTCCTCGGGTTCGCCGATGCGGCCCATCGGCGTGCGCAGCAGCACGTCGTCGAGGTAGTCCGGGTCGGCGAGCTTGCCGGAGGTACGGCGGGTGCGGATGTACCAGGGAGCGACCGAGTTCACGCGGATGCCGTCCTCCGCCCATTCGCAGGCGAGGTTGCGGGTCATCTGGTGCATCGCCGCCTTGGTCATGCCGTAGGGCGCGCCGCTGCGCACGTGGGTGATGCCGGAGACGCTGCCGACATTCACGATCGCCGAGGCCGCGTGCTTCACCAGCAGCGGGTAGGCGAGGCGCGACAGTTCGAAGGCGCTGAAGAGGTTGGTCTCGAAGATGCCGCGCCACTCGTCCTCGCTGTAGTCGTTGGCCGGTTTGGTGATGTTGCCGCCGGCGTTGTTGACGAGGATGTTCAGGCCGTCGCCGATGTCTTCGACCCAGTCGAGCAGTTCGCGCCGCTGCTCGTCGTCGCTCACGTCCGCGACGCAGGTGCGGATCTCGCCGTCGGGGAATTCCTCTTCCAGCTCGGTGCGGGTCGCGTCCAGGCCATCCGCATCGCGCGCGGCGACCAGCACGCGCGCGCCGAAGCCGAGCAGTTCGCGGGCGATGGCGCGGCCGATGCCGGCCGTGCCGCCGGTGACGAGGGCGAGTTGTCCGTCGAGACGCCAGCGCTGCGGGGACATGGGACACCGTTTCGTGCAGGGAGATGGGCGTAGGATACCGGGGTCACCGCCATGGAGATCGCCATGTCCCGCGCCGCAACCCGCATCGCCCTGCTGCCGCTGCTCGCGGCCTGTCTCGCGCTGGGCGCCTGCTCGAAACCCGAGGTGCCGGAGCACGACAACCCGCCCGAGCCGCAGGCCGCCGCGCAGCCCGCCGAGCTGACCCGGGCGATCCAGCAGCCGCTCGACAAGGCCAGCGCCGCGCAGACCGCGACCGAGGCGGCGTCGGAGAAACAGGACGCCGCGATCGACGCGGCGACGCAGGATGGCGCGGGCAATTGAAACGCAGCACGCCGGAGCGGTCGTGGACTGATCGAGCTTCGCAGTGACTCAGGCTGCGTTCGACCTCGCCGGTACTTGATGCGATACGCATGTTGTCCCGTGGACAGGCCGGGACATCACGCGCACGCCCGCCTTATGCACACGAATGCATAGCTCGGGCCGCATTTTTTTGTATACCCTTGGGAAACGCCCCCCACGCGTACCCCCATCATGCGATTGCGCGAACGTCTCGAATTTGCCGAGAGCGATACCCTGCTGCGCGACGATGTCCGTCGCCTCGGCGCCATGGTCGGCCAGATGCTGGCCGAGCAGGTCTCCCCCGAATTCCTCCTCCAGGTCGAAACCCTGCGCCGCGCCGCGATCGCGCGCCGCGAGCAGGGCGAAACCATCGACGAACTGGCGGCTCGCCTGGCCGAGGTGCCATCGAGCGACGCCGATGCGCTGGTCCGCGCCTTCACCGCCTACTTCAACGTCGTCAACCTCGCCGAGCGCGTGCATCGCATCCGTCGGCGCCGCGACTACCAGCGCAAGACCGATGCACCGCAGCCGGGCGGTTTCACTGCCGTGCTGCGCACGCTGCGCGACGACGGCGTCACCCTCGACGACCTGCGCGCGCTGCTGTCGCGGCTGCGCGTGGAGCCGGTGTTCACCGCGCATCCCACCGAAGCGATCCGCCGCGCGCTGCTGCTGAAGGAACGCACGATCACCGAGCGCCTGATCGCCGACATCGACCGCCAGCGCACGCCGGCCGAACGCGGCGCCGATACCGCGCGGATCCGCCAGGCACTGACCGCCGCATGGCAGACCGCCGACGCGCCCTCGCAGCGACCGAAGGTCTCGGACGAGGTCGAGCACATCGGCTACTACCTCGGCAACGTGCTCTACCGCGTGCTGCCGGTGTACTACGAGGCCTTCGCCGACGCCGTGCAGGCCGTGTACGGCGAAGCCATCGAACTGCCGACCCTGCTGCGCTTCGGCACCTGGGTCGGCGGCGACATGGACGGCAACCCGAACGTCGGTGCCGAGACCATCCGCGCCGCGCTGACCGCGCAGCGCGCGCAGGCGCTGAACAGCTACCGCCACGACCTGCAGGCGCTCGCGGAAGTGCTCACCCAGAGCCGTGATCGTGTCCGCGCCGACGATGCGGTGGAACGACTGATCGCCGAGTACACCGCGCTGCTGCCGGCCGATGCGGCGAAGCTGAGCCCGCGCCTGGTCGACATGCCCTACCGCCAGCTCATCAACCTGATGCGCGCGCGCCTGTCGGCCACGCTGGCGGGAAGCGCCGGCGCCTATCCCGATGCCGACGCGCTGCTCGCCGACCTGCGCACCATCGACGCCAGCCTGCTGCACAACCGCGGCGAGCATGCCGGGCATTTCGCGCTGCAGCGCGTGCTGTGGCGCGTGAAGACCTTCGGCTTCCACCTCGCCACGCTCGACCTGCGCCAGGATTCCGGCACGCACTACGAGGCCGTGGCCGCGCTGCTCGGCGATGGCGAGTGGACCTCGCGCCCCGTCGCTGAACGCGTCGAACGCCTGCACGCGATGATCGCCGGCACGGCGCGCATCGACCGCGAAGCCGCATCCGCGCGCAACACGCTCGACGTGTTCCGCACCGTGCACGAAGCGCGCGCCACCTTCGGCACGCACGCCTTCGGCCCGTACATCATCAGCATGAGCCGCAGCGCCGCCGATGCATTGGCCGTGCTCGCCCTGGCGCGCACCGCCCGCTGCGTCGAGGGCGACGACGTGCCGCTCGACGTGGCGCCGCTGTTCGAGACCATCGACGACCTGCGCGCCGCGCCGGACATCATGCGCGCGCTGTTCGACGATCCCGTCTACCGCCGCCACCTCGCCGCGCGCGGCGACCGCCAGATCGTCATGCTCGGCTATTCCGACAGCGCGAAGGACGGCGGCATCCTCGCCTCGCGCTGGTCGCTGCAGCGTACCCAGGTCGAACTGCTGGAACTGTCGCAGCAGGCCGGCATCCGCATCGTGTTCTTCCATGGCCGCGGCGGTTCGGTCAGCCGCGGCGGCGGCAAGACCGAGCGTGCGGTCATCGCCGCACCGCGCGGCACCGTCGACGGCGTGCTGCGCGTGACCGAACAGGGCGAGGTGATCCACCGCAAGTACGCGATCCGCGCGCTGGCGCTGCGCAACCTCGAACAGACCACCGGCGCCGTGCTGCGCGCCAGCCTGCGCCCGCGCCCGCCGGAGCCGCGCGAGATCCGCTGGCGCGATCTCGCCGCCACGCTGGCGCAGCGTTCGCGCGCGCACTATCGCGCGCTGGTCCACGAGCATCCGCAATTCCCGACCTACTTCCGTGCGGCGACGCCGATCGACGTGATCGAGCAGCTGCGCCTGGGCTCGCGCCCGTCCAAGCGCCGCGAAGGCGGCATCGAAGCGCTGCGCGCGATCCCCTGGGTGTTCGCGTGGTCGCAGAACCGCTCGGGCCTCACCGGCTGGTACGGCGTGGGCACCGCGCTGTCCGCCGCCATCGATGAAGTCGGGCACGACACCATCGCCGACATGGCGCGGGACTGGCCGTTCTTCGCGGCGATGCTCGACGACATCGAGATGCTGCTCGCGAAGTCCGACATCGACATCTTCGAGCGCTATTCGCGTCTCGCCGGCCCGCTGCACGACACCTTCTTCCCCGGCATCGCCGAGGAGTTCGCGCGCACCTGCGACACGATCCTCGCCCTGCGCGACCGCGGCACGCTGCTGCAGGACGACTACCGCCTGCGCCTGTCGATCCGACTGCGCAATCCCTACGTCGACCCGATCAGCCTGCTGCAGGTGGAGCTGCTGCAGCGCTGGCGCGCCAGCGAACGCAGCGACGAGGCCCTGCTGCAGGCGCTGGTCACCACGGTCAACGGGATTTCGGCAGGCATCCAGAACACCGGTTAGCGATCGACCTGCGCGATCGCGCGTCTCCGGCCGCCAGGCGAATCGACATCGACGCAGTTTCCGGGCTCGGCTTTTCCGGGTCTCAATCCGTGCGCCAGCCTGCGCGCATACTGGCTTGCGCAAACAGGCCGGTCCCCCGACGCCACCGACGCTCCGGAGCGAGCATTTCGAACAACGACACGGTCGACGCCATCGGCGTCGAGCTGGCCCTGCGTTGCGCGCCCACGAACATACGACCCAAGGAGCTTTCATGCAGCGAGCAACCCAGTTCACGATCACGAGCGCGTTGGGATTGGCCATGGCCATGGCGGCATGCTTCGACGCCCATGCGGGTGCCGTCTCCGCGCCCTACCTCATCCATGACGGCGGCCCGGTGCAATTCCTGGCCAAGGACAGCGCTGCCGGCGCCAACGGCGATCACGCGATCCTGCTGCAACTGTCAGGCAGCGAGCAGCGCTTCAGTGCGCGGTACCGCAGCGACGGCGGCAAGATCGGCGACATCCTGTGGAGCAACGGCGATTCCGGCGATGCGATCGCGGCCGACCGTTCCGGCAACACCGTCGTCGCAGGCACCGTGCCGGGCCTGACCGGCATCTATGCACGCGTCTACAACCGGGCGGGCGCGGTCATCACGCCGCAGTTCCGCGTCGATGCGGCCACCAGCAGCGGCACGCCGACGCTGGCCGTGGTCGGCATGAACGCCGACGGCATTTTCGCCGTCGCATGGACGCGCATCGTCGGCACCATGACCAACGTCGAGTACCGCATGTTCAATCGCGACGGAACGCCGCGCAGCGCCGTGCTGACGCTGTCCAGCGTCGCCCATCCGATCAACAGCCCGACCGGCATCGCGATCGACAAGGCCGGCAATGCCGCCGTCGTCTGGCAGCAGCGCGATTTCTCCGCGCCCAACGGCACCAACATCTGGCTCCGTCGCTACAACAGCGTCGGGACCGCGCTGGGCGGCGCGATCAAGGTCAGCGATTCGAACAGCCTGCCCATCTTCGCGCACGTCGCGACCAACCCCGCCGGGCAACTGGTGGTGTCCTGGTCGCATTTCGATGCCGCCACCAGCAATCGCTGGATCATGTTCCAGCGCTACACCAGCAGCGGCGTGCGCGTCGGCAACAACACGGTGGTCAGCAGCGCGCTGGGCAACGGCCAGCACAACGATGTCGCGATGATGGACGACGGCAGTTTCGTCGTGACCTGGGACAACGACAACCGGCAGCGCGTGCCCTCGTCGATTCCCGGTGCGTTTGCCCGGCAGTACACGGCCGGCGGCGTCCCGGTGGATGCGGAAACCCGCATCAGCCCCGAAACCACGACATCGTCCGCTCCGATCGCATCGATGGATCTCGCCGGCAACTACACGCTGGTCTGGTCGCAATGGAATGCGGGTGGCAGCCGATACGATCTGTACGGACGTCGTTTCGTGATGGATACGCGCCCTGCGGTCACCACCCTGGTCAATGGCGTCGCCAGCAATGGATGGTCCGGTGCGATGGGCAGCTCCCGTTTCTTCAGGGTCGCGATTCCGGAAGGTCGCCCGAATTTCAGGGTCACCATGACGGGAAGCGGAGACGCGGACATGCTGATCCGCTACGCGGCATTGCCGTCGGGGACGGATTTCGACATCTACCCCGGCATCGTCGGCAGCAATGAGTCCGTGCAGGTGAATACGCCACCGGACGGCGAGTTCTACATCGAGGTCTACGGCTACGAGGCGTACGCCAACCTGTCGCTGCGCGTCGACTACTGATTCGCGGTCGTTTCAGCGAATTGTCGGCTGCAGTTGCATGCCGACGAACGGTGCGGGCTCCGGCCCGCATCGTTCGCTCTTCGGGAGACGACACCGCGCTTGGGCTGCCCTCGGCTCAAGCGCCTTTTGCAAGGACCAGCACGAAGAATGCGACGCCGACAAGGAAGCCGAGGCCGCCGGTCGAGATGCCGATCCACGCGCGCACCTTGCTGGTGGTCGCCCCGTAGCTCGATTCCTGCATCTTCCACTTCTTCAGGCCCAGCCAGCCGAGCACGATCGCGATCGGCCCGAGCAGCGCGCCGAAGCCGCAGAGCACAACCGAGCCGATACCGATCCAGCACGACAGCGCGGCGAGCGGGTTGGTGGGAATGATCGCGTCGAGCGCGGTGGCGGCGGGGCGGCTGGGGTCGGATGTCATGGTGTCTCCGTCGTCGGTGATGTCGCGGTCTGGGAGGCATCGGTGCAGCGCACGTTCGCGGTCTGCGTCGCGATGAAGCGACCGGACACGATCCGGATCCCGCTGCCATCACGCAGGGTGAGCTCGTGGCCTTGCGGACACAGGCTGCGTGCAGCCTCTTCGAGCCGATCGCGCGGCGACAGTTGCTTGACCTGATCGCCGGTCGGCAACGATGACGTCACCTTCGCGGTCACGTCATGGCTGCCGTCCGGCAGGCGCACGACCTCGACGCCTTTCGGCAGTCGTCGTGGCCGCTCTTTCGCAGCGCTCGTCGCGATGGCCAGCGCCGAGAGCATGACGGCGGTGCCGATCATGGTGGTCATCCGCCGGGGCCTTGCCGGATACGTCCGGGTTCGTCCTATCTGCATGGCATGTCACTCCGGCTGCGGCAACGACCTGTCGTGGAAGTCGCCGTTTCATGTGTGCCCGGCATCATCGAGCTACCTTCGCCGCCTTTTTTGCGGATGCCTCCAACCGGCGCATGTCTTCTTCCGACAGGAAACGGACGCTCTTCACCGTGCGGCCATTCAGGAAGTCGAGGCTTGCGCCGTATTCGAATCCAGGAATGCCATCGTGCTCATCCATCGAGTGGATGCGAACAATGTCGTAGCCATCGCAGAAATGGATCGTCGTGCCACCATCGGATGCGGCCAGCGCGACCGGACAATCCGGCATGCCGCCCGCAAGGATCGTTGCGTAGTCAGCCGATGCAGCCTGGACGATGGCGCGTCCTTCGGCGTCGATCGAATCGAGTGCAATGCCGAAATACGGCGCGCCAGCGACAGGCATGAGATGCGCAGGCAGCCTGCGCTTCGACGTGTTCCCCGGAAGATCGTCTTCTTCGCCCGCCAGCGGTGGATCGAGCGGCTCAGGTTGCGCTGCCTGTGCAGGTGGTTTGCCGGCAACGGGCGCATCCCCGGGCGAGCACGCCGACAACAGCAGTGCGCAGGCCACCAGCGCCACGATCTCGCATTCCGCGATCCGCTTCATCGATCCACGCCTCATTCCGTTACTACACGGAAGCAATAGAACCGCCCGCCACTGCCCAGCTCCGCAAGCTTCGGCACGCTGCAGCCCCGGCTCAGGTGCGCGGCATTCCATGACTTCGCCCAGGGCTGGTCGATCGCGCTGACGCGGTCGTGGTGGCCGACCAGTGCGCCGCCGTCATCGGCACTGCTGGTCCAGTTGCGGCAGGTGGAATCCGGATCCAGCGGCGACGGCGCGGTGCCGTCGAGTCGCGTGCCGGTGAGGATGTCGTGCACCTTGCCCGGCACCGGCTCGCCGCGCTCGTCGAGGGCGGTCGCGCGCGAGATCGCATTGTCGGACCCATGCAGCGCCTCCACGGTCGACGCGATGCGCTCGCCCTTCACGTTGTGCCACGGGCCGGGACCGATGCGGTCGCGCGCGTGCACCGGCACTTCGGGCGGCATCGCCTGCGTGCTGAGGTAGGCGCGCCAGCCCGTCGCGGGCAGCCCCGCCTTCTCCGCCAGCATCGCGCAATGGCGGTCCGCGCCTTCGATCCCGCCGAGATCGCCGCCCTTGCCCGGACCGGCGCTGGTCACGAAGAACGTGGCCTCCTGCGCGAAGGCCAACGCCATCGGCGTCGCGGCGAGCAGGCACAGGGACAGGCGCAGGGCGTGCATGGTTCGCATGGTGACTCTCCGGGCATGGATCGAGCGACAGGCCCGAATCCTACACCGCCGCCACACCAGCCCACGTACCTGAATGCAACCGGAAAAAACCTCCACTGCCGCGAACTGGGCATCACCCATTTCATCGACGATCGCGCCGACGTGCTGGAACCGATGGCGGACATCGTGCCCAACCGCTACCTGTTCGGTCCCCAGCGCGGGCGCATCCCTGCGGGCATGCGCCATGCCATGACCTGGCGGGAGGTCGAGCGGGCCATGTCGTGATCGGAGACGGACACGACGCGCGCCACCCGCGGCTGGACAGTCTCCCCCTCGCATCGCATACTCCCCCCCACTATGCCGTACACCGCTGCCGAGAAGAAGAAGGCCCTGACCCGCCTGCGCCGCATCCGCGGTCAGGCGGATGCGCTGGAGCGCGCGCTCGAAGCCGGCACCGACTGCGCTGCCGTGCTGCAGCAGCTGGCCGCGATCCGCGGCGCGGTGAACGGGCTGATGGCGGAGGTGCTGGAAAGCCACTTGCGCGAGGAATTCGGCGAGGCCGCCGCGAAGGACGCGGGCATCCAGCAGGCGATCGCGCTGGTGCGCTCGTACCTCAAGTAATCGAAACGACACGTCCAAGGGAGAACATCATGAAATCACGCGCCGCCGTCGCCTTCGGGCCGGGCCAGCCGCTGCAGATCGTCGAGATCGATGTCGCACCGCCGAGGAAGGGCGAAGTGCTGGTGAAGATCACGCATACCGGTGTCTGCCACACCGATGCCTTCACGCTCAGCGGCGACGACCCGGAAGGACTCTTCCCCTGCGTGCTGGGGCACGAGGGTGCGGGCGTGGTGGTCGAGGTCGGCGAGGGCGTGACCAGCGTGAAGCCGGGCGACCACGTCATTCCGCTGTACACCGCCGAATGCGGCGAATGCCTGTTCTGCACCAGCGGCAAGACCAACCTCTGCGTGGCCGTGCGCGCGACGCAGGGCAAGGGCGTGATGCCCGACGGCACCACGCGCTTCTCGTACAACGGCGAGCCGGTGTACCACTACATGGGCTGCAGCACCTTCAGCGAATACACGGTCGTCGCCGAGGTCTCGCTGGCGAAGATCAATCCCGAAGCGAACCACGAACAGGTCTGCCTGCTCGGCTGCGGCGTCACCACCGGCATTGGCGCCGTGCACAACACCGCGAAGGTGCAGGCCGGCGACACCGTGGCGGTGTTCGGCCTTGGCGGCATCGGCCTGGCGGTGATCCAGGGCGCGCGCCAGGCGAAGGCCGGGCGGATCATCGCGATCGACACCAACCCGGTGAAATTCGAGCTCGCCACGCAGATGGGCGCCACCGACTGCGTCAATCCCAAGGACCACGACAAGCCGATCCAGCAGGTCATCGTGGAGATGACCGGCTGGGGCGTGGACCACAGCTTCGAGTGCATCGGCAACGTGAACGTGATGCGCGCGGCGCTGGAATGCGCCCATCGCGGCTGGGGCCAGTCGGTCATCATCGGCGTGGCCGGTGCCGGGCAGGAGATCAGCACCCGCCCCTTCCAGCTGGTGACTGGCCGGACATGGAAGGGAACCGCGTTCGGCGGTGTGAAGGGACGTTCGCAGTTGCCGGGGATGGTGGAGGATGCGATGAAGGGCGAGATCGAGCTGGCCCCGTTCGTCACCCACACCCTGCCGCTGGACGAGATCAACGAAGCCTTCCACCTGATGCACGAAGGCAAGTCGATCCGCAGCGTCATCCACTACTGACCTCCCACGGGGGCTTCGCGCCGGAAGGCGCAGCCCTGCCAAGACAGACCGCAACGCAGCAGGACGCTAACGCATGTCGAGATTCCTCCGGGCCGTTCTGCTGTCGCTGGCGTTCTGGTCAGCGAAGGTGGAAGCACAGGAGCTGACGCCGGCCGCCACGCGCGATGCCGATGCGGTGATCGCCAGCCTGCCGGACCTGGCCCGGCAGGCCATCCCGCACTATCGGGAAGAGAACCGCGCGCGCTACCTCGGCACTCTGTTCCGCCTGCAGAGCGTCGCCGGCGATCATCGCGCGGCGAACGACACGCTGGAGGCCCTGGTCGAACTGCGCAGGACATCCGATCCGGGGAGCGTCGCGCCGCTGCGCGCATTCCAGATCGCCGAGCGCGCACAGTTGGGCGATGCCGCCAACGCACCGGTGACAGAGGCGCGCGTACGCAGCGCCTTCCATTCGGTGTTCGAGCCGCTGGGCGATGCGGACGCGAACCGGTCGATGTTCTGGCTCAAGGCCGATGCCGGTCGTTTGCGCGCGGACCTGCGCGCCGAAGCCACCAAGCAGGTGGGCAAGGCGCGCATGCCACTGGCCGATGCATTGGCCCTGATCCGCATCCACTACACGCTGTCCACCTTCGAGACCATCGGGCCGCATATCGATGCGCTGATCGCCGAGGACGATGCGCGCCGCTACCTCATCGATGCGCGCGGCCTGGTCCGCACGCCCGATGGCGCCGACATCGCGACGGTGCTGATGCGGCCACGCGGCGCTGGCGAAGCCCTGCCGACGCTGCTGCGCTACACGATCTACGTCGATGATGCACAGGCGCTGGCCGACGCCCGCAGCGCAGCGGCGCGCGGATATGCGGGCATGGTCGCGTACACGCGCGGCAAGGGCTGGAGCCCGCAGGCACCGGTGCCTTTCGAGCACGACGGCGACGATGCCCGCGCGGTCATCGACTGGATCGCCCGCCAGCCCTGGAGCGATGGGCGCGTCGGCATGTACGGCGGCAGCTACGACGGATTCGTGCAGTGGGCGGCAGCCAGGCGGCTGCCGAAGGCGCTGAAGACCATCGTGCCCTGGGCCGCGAACAATCCCGGCAACGGCCTGCCGATGGAGAACAACGTCTTCCTGTTCGTCAACCATGCTTGGCCGTTCTACGTCACCAACGACAAGGCGCTGGACAGCGGCACCTATTTCGATCGCGAGCGCTGGGACGCACTCAACGAACGCTGGTATCGCAGCGGCGCGTCCTACCGCGACATCGACCGCATCGACGGCACGCCGAATCCATGGTTCCAGCGCTGGCTGCAGCATCCGAGCTACGACGCCTACTGGCAGGCGATGACGCCGCATGGACGCGAGTTCGCGACGCTCGACATTCCGGTCCTGACCATCACCGGTTATTTCGACGATGGCCAGCAATCGGCACTGGACTACCTGCGCCGGCACCTGGCGCAACGGCCCGAGGCGGAACACGTCCTGCTGATCGGCCCCTGGGGACACGAGGGCGCCCAGGCCTCGCGCAAGCCGGCGATGCACAACGGCTATGCGATCGATCCCGTGGCCATGGTCGACACACCGGAGATCACCTTCCAGTGGATGGATCATGTGTTCCGCGGCGCGCCGAAGCCCGACCTCCTGCGCGACCGGGTCAACTACCAGGTGATGGGCACGAATGCCTGGAAACATGCGGCATCGATCGATGCGATGAGCCGCGAGCGCAAGTCGCTGTATCTCAGCGCCGCACGCACCGGCGCGCACTACACGTTGGCGGAACATCCTGACGCACCCGTGTCGGCACTGACCCAGGTCGTGGATTTCTCGGACCGCAGCACGAGCCTCGGCGACACCTACCCGGATCCCGTGATCGGCAAGACGCTGGATGCATCGAGCGGCCTGGTCTTCGAGAGCGCGTCCTTCGAGAAAGCGACGGAAGTCTCCGGCCTGTTTTCCGGGGAACTGCACGTGACCACCGATCGGCGCGACCTGGATTACGCCGTCACGCTGTACGAGCGCCTGCCGACCGGCGAGCTGTTCCAGCTGTCGTACATCATCGGCCGCGCCAGCCATGCCGACGACATGACGACCCGCCGCCTGCTCACGCCCGGCCGCAAGGCCATCCTCCGTTTCGACAGGACACGGATGACCAGCCGCCAGCTGCAGGCCGGCAGTCGCCTGGTCGTCGCGGTCAGCGTCAACAAGAATGCGTACGCGCAGGTCAACCACGGCACCGGCAAGGACGTGAGCGATGAAAGCATCGCCAATGCCGCCGAACCGATGCGCGTGCAGTGGCACACGAGCAGCCGCATCCACGTTCCGATTTCGAATTGAACCGCACCCGTACGAGGCACAGAGAGCAAGCGAACATGCAACGGATCGAACATCACGCGTCCCACGGCGGCTGGCAGGATGTCTGGCGCCACGAATCCACTGCGCTGGGATGCGCGATGAACGTCGGCGTCTACCTGCCGCCGCAATCGACCAACCGTGCCTGCCCGGTGCTCTACTGGCTGTCCGGGTTGACCTGCACCGAGCAGAACTTCATCACCAAGGCCAACGCGCAGCGTCATGCGGCGGAGCACGGGGTGATCGTGATCGCGCCGGATACCAGTCCGCGCGGCGACCACGTGCCGGATGCCGAGGGCTACGACCTCGGCAAGGGTGCGGGCTTCTACCTGGATGCGACCCAGTCCCCGTGGTCAGAGCACTACCGCATGCACGAGTACGTGGTGCACGAGTTGCCGGCGCTGGTCGAGGCGCATTTCCCGGCCTCGGATGCCCGCGCGATCAGCGGCCATTCGATGGGCGGGCATGGTGCGCTGGTGGCGGCGCTTCGCAACCCGGGGCGCTACCGCAGCGTGTCGGCGTTTTCGCCGATCGTCGCGCCGTCGCAGGTGCCGTGGGGCCGGAAGGCGTTCTCGGCCTATCTCGGCGACGACGAGGCGCAGTGGAAAGCCTGGGACGCCTGCGAGCTGGTCGCGACCGCGCGCGAACGCCTGCCGCTGCGCATCGACCAGGGCGGCGATGACGAGTTCTTCGACACCCAGCTGCAGTCGGGTCGGCTGCTCGCCGCCTGCGACGCGGTCGATCATCCGATCGACCTGCGCATCCGCCCGGGCTACGACCACAGCTACTACTTCATCAGCAGCTTCATCGGCGAGCACTTCATCTTCCACATGCGCCAGCTCAACTCGGCGCGGTGACGCGGCGCATCCGCGAGGCGTGACGCGCGCCTCAGGCCGCCGTCACGTCGCGCAGCTGCCAGGCGTGCCCGGCGAGCAGGCGCATGCGATGGCGCAGGACGCTGCTGGAAATCGACGAGACCACCACCAGCTCCACGTGCAGGTCGTTCTGGGTCCCGACGACGGTGGCATCCGCATCGATCGCGCCCATCGCCGGGTCGACGGCATCGGGATCCTCCTGCGTGGCGCGCCAGCGCTGGAACAGCGCATCGGTGCGCAGCGCCGACTGCAGCTCGGCGGCGATGCCTTCGGCACCGCGCGAACGGAACGCGAACATACCGGCGGCCTGCACGGCATCGGAATCGGGCAGCGAGATGAAGAACCTGGCGGACATGCGCGCGCTCCTCTGGTCGATGGCGGACGATCGATGGTCGATGCGCCACACGTTACGCCGATCGGATGGCGGTGGATAGGGCGGGCCCTGGGCCCGCCGTAGTGTTCGTCGCTAACGTTCAAGATGCACGCCGAAGCGCACCATCACCTTGATCGTCAGCGGAACGTCCATGATGGCGGGCCCAGGGCCCGCCCTACAGCAACCCGCTGCGCTTGATCGACAGGTACTGCTCGACCAGGGCGGCCGGCAGCTGCTCGCAGGTCACGTCGAGCACGGTGACGCGGTGGTTGCGCAGCACGTCGTGCGCGGCGGCGCGCTGCGCGATGTAGCGCGCGGCGGAGGCGGCGCCGACGGCGCTGCGCAGGTCGTCGACCTGGACGTCGAGCGCCTCGTCGAGGTCGCGCTCGCGCAGGCTGGCGACGACCACGAGGTGCCGGCGCTGGAGCAGGCGCACCGCGCCCAACACGTCCTCGATGTCCTCGTCGCGCAGGTTGGTGACCAGCATCACCAGCGCACGGCGACGCTGGCGCAGGGCCAGCTCGGTCGCGGCGGCGAGGTAGTCGGTGGCGACCGGCGCGGGCTGCAGGTCGTAGCTGGCGCGCAGCAGGGTGTCGATCGCGCCCATGCCGCGCTGCGGCGCCACCCAGCGCTGTTCGCCGCCGGCGGTGAACAGGCCGACCGCATCGCCGCGCTTGAGCGCGATGTACGAGACGACGAGGGTGGCATCGAGCGCGCGGTCGAAGTGCGACAGCCCGCCTTCGTGAGCGAGCATGCGCCGGCCGGTGTCGACGACCATCAGCAACTGCTGGTTCTTCTCGTCCTGGTATTCGCGCGAGATCAGCTTGCGCGCGCGCGCCGTGGCTTTCCAGTCGATCTGGCGCAGGCTGTCGCCGACGCGGTATTCGCGCATCTGGTGGAAGTCGGTGCCTTCGCCGCGACGGCGCTTGATGTGCGCGCCCACGAGGCGCGAGGCCTGCTCGGCGCTGAACAGCGCGAACCCGGCCAGCGGCGCGAAGTTCGGGAACACCCGCACCTGCTGCGCGACGCCGGCGAAGCGCGACTGCCGCCACAGTCGCAGCGGCGAATGCAGGCGCAACTGGACGCCGTCGAAGCGGAAATTGCCGCGCGCGCCCGGCTGCAGGTGGTAGCGCAGGGTCGAGACGCTGTCCGCCGCGAGGGTGAGCGTGCGCGGCAGCCCGCGTATGGCCCAGCCGCCCGGGTGCAGGTCGTGCACGGTCACGCGCTGGCGACGGCCGTAGTGTTCGATGCGCAGCTCCACATCGCGTTCGACGCCGATCGGCCAGGCTTCCGGCAGGGTGCGGGCGATTTCCGGCGTGGACACGCCCAGCAGCAGGGCGAGGTCGAGCAGGGCCAGTCCGACCAGCGCGGCGATGGCGATCAGCCAGATGTTCGTCGAGACCACGCCGATGCTGGCCGCGAGCCCGAGCCCGCCCCAGGTGACCAGCGCCCACACCAGCAGCGGCGCGGGGCGCGGCCAGGCGCGGCGCGCGCCTGCAGCAGGCGTGGCTGCAGCGCGTGCGGGCACGGCATTCGCGTTGGCCGGCACGGCGCTCATTGACGCGGCGCTTCGACCTTGGCGAGCAGGGCGTCGAGCACCTGGTCGGTGCTCTGCCCCTCGATCTGCATTTCCGGCGACAGCGCGATGCGGTGGCGCAGCGCGGGCTTGGCGATGGTGCGGATGTCGTCGGGCGTGACGAAGTCGCGACCGGACAGCACCGCCTGCGCGCGTGCCGCGCGCACCAGTGCGAGGCTGCCGCGCGGACCGGCGCCGAGCGCGATGCCCGGCCACTTGCGGGTCGCGGCGACGATGCGCACGGCGTAATCGATGACCGCGGCATCGACGGTGACAAGCGCGGTGCCCAGCTGCATCGCCACGATGTCCTCGGCGCTGAGCACCGGGCGCACCTGCGAGAGGTCGAAGTGCGCGGCGGCGCGGCCGGTGCTGACCGCCGTGACCATGCTCACTTCGTCGGCATGCGAGGGATAGCCGATCAGCACCTTCAGCAGGAAGCGGTCGAGCTGCGCCTCGGGCAGCGGATACGTGCCTTCCTGCTCCACGGGATTCTGCGTGGCCAGGGTCATGAACGGCGCCGGCAGCGGATGGCTGCCGCCTTCGATGGTGACCTGCTGTTCCTGCATCGCCTCCAGCAGCGCGGACTGGGTCTTGGCCGGCGCGCGGTTGATCTCGTCGGCGAGCAGCAGGTTGGTGAAGATCGGACCGCGACGGATCGCGAAACGCTCGGTCTTCGGGTCGTAGACCGCGTGGCCGCTGACGTCGCTGGGCATCAGGTCCGGGGTGAACTGCACGCGGCCGTAGCCGCAGCCGAGGGCCTGGCCGAGCGCGCGCACCAGCAGGGTCTTGCCCAGGCCGGGCACGCCTTCGATCAGCACGTGGCCGCCGGCGAGCAGGACGATCAGGATCTGGTCGAGCACGTCGTCCTGGCCGATGAACGCCTTGGCGACCTCGTCGCGCACCGCTGCGGCGCGCGCGACCAGGGCTTCGCCGACGATCGGCTCGGGCGCGGAGGACGGGATGGCGGTGGCGTCGTTCGTCATAGTTGGCGTCTCAATTGGAGAAGTCTGGCGATGCGTTGCACGAAATCCTTGCGGTCGCCGCTGCGCGGGTAGCGCAGCGCGGCTTCGACCTCGTCCTTCGACAGGCCGGTGCGCCGCGCGATGGCCTCGACCTGCGCCGGTCCGTCGAGCGCGGCGGCGTACGGATCGCGCTGCCGCAGGCGGCGCATGAAGGCCTCGTGCACCGCGGCATAGAGCGTGGCGCGCCGGCCGTAGCGGTACAGGTGCTCGCCGCTGGCCTGCACGTGTTCGAGCAGGGAACGGCGGTCCATCGGCGGCGCCGGCAGCTGCGGGCCGAGGCGCTCGGCGCGCATCCACAGCCAGACCAGCAGGGCGAGGAACAGCGGCAGCAGCGCGCGCCAGCCGTGGTCGAGCAGCAGCTTCCACAGCGGCGGCATGTCCGCGCTGTAGATCAGGTGGAAGGTACCGCGCGCCTCCCAGTTCGGCTGCAGCAGCTGGCGGGTCAGCGCCAGGTGCGGCACGTCTTCGAGCTTCTCGTTGCGCAGGAAATCCAGCTCGGCGATCACGTCGACCGTGCCTTCGCCCCAGCCTACGCGCGCATAGCCGTAGTCCAGGCCGTCCTCGTTCTCTTCCGACCACGCGGCCTGCACCTGCGCCTCCTCGTCGTAGAAATAGAAGCGGCGCCCGTTGCAGAACTCGTTGTGGCGCGGCAGCGCGTCGACCTTCAGGCCCATGCACTCGGGCATGTCGTCGTAGGGCGCGATGCCCAGGTCGGTGAGCAGCGGCACGTCGGCATCGCCGATCGCCACGCCCGGCGCGGGCGTGGTCACGATCAGGTGGCCGCCCTCCGCGACCCAGTCGAGCAGCGCCTCGGCATCGGCGACGGGCAGCGCGCGCAGATCGCCCATCATCAGCACGGTGTCGTCCGGCTTGAGCGGATGTTCCGCCAGGCGCAGGCGCTGGCGCGATTCCACGCGGCGGCCGGCGTCGCGGAGCGAGAGCTTCAGCGCGTACAGCGGGTTGTAGGACGCCTCGCCCTTCGCCGGCAGCTTGAGCTCCTCGTTCACGCGCTCGTGGGTCTCGAGGAACCACCACACCGCCAGCGCGCCGAGCAGCACGCCGACCACGGTCACCACCGAGAACAGGCCGATCCGGCGGCCCCGGTTCGCGGGCGCGCTCATGATGTCCACCGGAAGCGACGCGCCAACAGATCGAGCAGCGTCTCGAAATCACTCGACTCCGGCAGGCTGTGGCCATAGGCGGCGTACTGCCAGACGCGGACCACGCGCTGGAAGGCCTCGCGGTCCTCGGCCACGGGCATGCGCCGCGAGGCGCGCAGGCATTCGGCCTCGGTCGCGCCCGGCGGCAGGTGCGCGTCGATCCGCGCGGCCATGGCTTCGACGCTGGCGCGATACAGCAGGGCCAGGGCGCGGCGCGGTTGCCCCTGGGCCCACAGTCGGCGCGCGACGGTGGCGATGTCCGGCGGCAGCGGTTCGTGTTCGTCGACGCTGCGCACCTCCACCGGATCGGGCTGTGCCTGCGGCGGGCGCGCCGCCAGCTGCAGCCAGGGCAGCCAGCGCTTCGCCGTGGCGACCAGGAGGCCCACCAGCACCGCCAGCAGCAGCCACAAACCGTATTCGGCGACGAAGGCGAAGATGGCGCCGAGCCAGGCCAGCGACGGCATGTCGAAGGGGTCCTTCTTCTCTTCCTTTTTCTTCTTCGGCTTCCACACGCTGATGGTCCGCGTCGGGCGCAGGTCGGGATCCTTGTAGGCCTGCTTCACCGAACGCTCGAACGCCTGGTGAGGCACGCGCTGGTCGCCGAAGATGTCGTCCAGGCTGCGATCGTCCGCTTCGGCTTCCTCGTCCGCGGGCACGTCGTCGGTGCTGTCGCTTGCGGTCTTGTCGGTCGCAGCCTTGTCGGTCGCCTCCTTGTCTGCCGGTGTCCCGTCGGTTGCGGCGGACGGGGGCGCTCCGGCGTCCTGCGCCGCAGCCGGCATCGGCGACATCGCCAGCGGCACCAGGCAGACCAGCGCCAGAAGGCTGGTGCCGGCCGCAGCGGCGAGGCGGCGACGCATGCGCCGGAACGCGATCTCCAGGTCCCAGGCTTCCAGCTGCGTGCGGCGATTGAGGTACAGGCCGAAACCGGCGCCGATGTAGAACGGTTCGATCAGCGCCACCGCCAGCCAGTCGACACCGTTGAGCGCGATCAGCGCCCAGGCCGGCGGGCTTTCGGTGATCGTCGCCCAGGCGCCGCGCGCCGTCTCGGACAGCAGTTCGTTCGGCACGAACACCAGCGGGATCAGCACGGCGGAGATCTGCAGCGCGAGGATGAAATGCAGGCACATCAGGGTCAGCATCGCCGCGTGCCCGCCGTTGCCGGCGCCGATGACGCGGCGGCGTTCGCGCATCACCGCCGGCGCCGCGCCTTCCAGCAGGTCGACCGGCAGCATCGCCGTGCGCAGCGGGCTGAACCTGCGCCAGGTGAGGTGGCCGAGCATCGGCCGCCAGCCCCAGTAGAGCTGCGCGCGCAGGGTGTCGGCGACAGTCGGCACGCTGCCGAACACCGCGCGGGACAGCACGTACAGCGGGATGCGGTCGAACACCGGGCGCAGCCACCACATCGCCAGCAGCGCCAGCCAGAGCTGGTCGATCGCCCAGGCGGCGAGGTTGAGCAGCGTGAAGGCCAGGCCGGTGACGATGATCCACGGCACCCAGATCGCGGCGGCGTGGCGGCGCACCAGCGCCGCACCGAGTTCCATCGCTTCCCAGCCCGAGCGCGGACGCAGTTCGACCGCGAGCGATTCGATCCTCATCGCCGTCCGCCTCCGCCGGACGCATCCGGGGCATCGACGATGCCGCGCCCGCCGAAGGTCAGCCAGGCTAGGGTCAACGTCCACAGCAGCGCGCCGACGCCGTATTTCACCAGCGCGGGGATCCAGCCGATCGACGACCAGAAGGCTTCGACGAAGGCCGCGAACAGCAGCATGACGAACACGCCCAGGCACAGTCGCGCACCGACGCGCCCGGCCTCGATCAGCGCATCCACGCGACGGCGGCGGCCCGGCGCGACCAGCGCCAGGCCCAGCTGCAGGCCGGCGGCGCCCGCGATCACGATCGCGGTGAGTTCGGGCGCCGAGTGCCCCGCGACGAAGCGCCAGAACGGGTCGCCGTGTCCGATGGCCTGCAGGTGGCCGGCGGTGCCGCCGATCATCACGCCGTTGATCAGCAGCACGATTACAGTACCGATGCCCGCGAGCAGGCCGCTGGCGAAGGTGCGCAGGCCGATGCTGATGTTGTTCATGATGTAGTGGCCGAACATCATGAAATCCGAACCGCTGTCGCGGCCGATGCGGTGCTGCGTCGCCGCCGGGTCGTACATCTGCTCGAATTCGGACACCTGCTCCGGCGCCATGATGCTGTAGATCAGTTCCGGCATCTGCTGCACGGCGACGAACGAGGCCACCAGCGGCGCCACGAACAGCAGGACTGCGGCGAGCAGGCAGCCGCGCTGCGCGCGCACCAGGCGCGGGAAATCGGCGAGCAGGAACCACAGCGCGCGATGCCACGCGGCCGGCGGCGCGCGGTAGAGCACGGCGTGGCCGCGCTGGGTCAGCGCCTGCAGGCGCTCGACCACGCGCGGGCTGTAGCCGCGGCTGCGCGCCAGCGCCAGTTGCTGGCACAGGCGGCGATAGCGTGCGGGCACGTCCTCGTCGCGCAGCTCGCCGCTGACGACCGGGTGCTTGCGTGCCTCGCTCGGGCTGCCGCGCCGGGTCAGCCAGGTCTCGAAGGCGTCCCATTCCTCCCGGTGACGCGCGACGAAGGCTTCCTGGCGCATCACCGCCGCGCGCATCGTCGCGGCTCCGGCCGAGGCCGGCGTGGCGGAGGATGAGGGAGTGCCCGATGCAGTCGAGTTCATTGCCGTCCCAGCAACCAGTTGGCGACGCCCTGCAGCCGCAGCGCGCCGAGCGCGCCGCCGATGCCCACCACGGGCGCGGCGATGTCGGCCAGTTCCTCGCGGCGCGCCTGGGTCAGCTGCGAAGCGCGGTCTGCGAAGGCGATCACCGCTGCCTGCTCCTGCGGGCGCAGCGGCTGCGCCGGCGCATGGGCGCCGTCGACCTGCACGCGCGGCAAGGGCGCGGCGGCGGGCGCATGGATGACCATCGTCCTGGCGACCATGTCGCCCAGGCGCCGGCCCCAGGGGTCGAAGAAGCCCGCGACGAGGCCGGTGGCGTAGCCGAAGGGCAGGAAATCGACGGTGCGCAGCAGGTTGCGCACGATCGACGCCAGCCAGCCCACCGGCGCGCCGTCGTCGGAGATCACGCGCAGCGACATCACCCGCTTGCCCAGGGTCTGGCCGTCCCAGAGCACCTCGAACAGGATCGGGTAGGCCCAGAAAATGACGAAATAGGCGATCAGGTACACGCCCGCGCCGACGCGGTCGAGCAGGGCGGCGATGATGCTGACCATGAACAGCAGGGAGAAGCGGACGGCACTGTCGATCAGCCAGGCCAGGGCGCGCGGCACCGGGCCGGCGGCGGGCAGGCGCAGGGCGACGCCTTCCGGGGTATAGACCTCGCGCACCGTGTCGAGGCTGCGCATGCCGGGTTCGCTCATGCAGCGCGGCTCCGCGCCATGGGCAACGCCATGGACCACGCGTGCGGCCCGGTCGTGCCCGCGTCCCTCGTTGCCACTGCTCCGGATCCCGTCGTCTCTGTTCGCATGCGGGGCCTACTCTACCGTGACGACGCGCAAATTACGCCCCCGCATCGCACCTGGATCGCCGCCCAGTCGCCGCCATCCGGCACACTGGCCACCCGCCTGCGGACGAATCGCTCCGATGGACTGCCGACCCGGCTGCGGCGCCTGCTGCATCGCCCCCTCGATCGCCTCGCCCATCCCCGGCATGCCGCACGGCAAGCCGGCGGGCATGCCCTGCGTGCAGCTGGACGACGCCCTGCGCTGCCGGCTGTTCGGCCAACCCGAGCGACCGGCGTTCTGCGCCTCGCTGCGCCCGGCCGCGGACATGTGCGGCGCCTCGCGCGAGGAGGCCATCGACCTGCTGTCGCTGCTGGAGATCGCGACGCGGCCGTGAGTGATGCGCGCGATCAGAGCGGCTTGCGCTTGTCGTCGCGCAGCCCGGCGATCAGCGCGGTGCCGTCGGCGGCGACGCGCAGCTCGGCATAGCGCGCAGGCTCGTAACGCTTGGCCTGACCTTCCGGGAAGAACCAGCTGTTGCCGGCGATGACGACCCGCCACCAGTCGCGCTCGCGGAATCGCACCGCGATCTCGCCATCGGCGAGCGGCTGCGGCGCGTCCTGGATGCGGACGAAACGGCCGACGCCCTCGCGGTCGGGCACGACGACGACGTAGCCGTCACGGCAGCCTTTCGGTCCGCAGGGCTCGTCCATGCCCCCAAGTGCGGCTGCGGAATTGCCCATGCCATCGTCGCTGCGCCGCTCCGGATGCAGCGCATCGAGAATCGCCTCGTCCACCGCGAAACGCAGCACCATGTAGTCGCCCTGCATCAGCGAGCGCGGATCGACCGGCGCCAGTTCCAGCAGCACCACGCGGCCGTCCGACAGCGTGCGCTCGTGGCCGCGGATGCCGAGGTTGGCCACGACCAGCGCCAGCAGCAGGCCGCCCCAGAGCAGGAGGTTGCGCCAGTGCGTCATGCCGTGGCCCTCCCCGCGAAGCGCACGTGCGCCCAGCGCACCGCCAGCACCGCGACGCCCGCTGCGGCCAGCCAGGCCGATTTCTCCAGCAGGGTCAGCTGCAGGTGGTAGTAGTAATCGAACAGATAGGCCGCCGTGCCGAGCAGGCCCACCGCCAGCAACGCCGGCCGATGCAAGGCGAAGCCGATGAGCGCGATCGTCACCCCGATCGACACGCCCGGCGCGCGCCACAGCAGCAGCGCGAAACCGGCGGCGAAGGCCAGCGCGAACACGCGCCCGCGCGCATCGAGCGCGGGCTGGCGCGAGGCCAGCCAATACGCGCACAGCGGCAGCAGCGGCACCACCAGCAGATCCGCGATCAACAGCAGGTCGCGCGGCGAGTCGATGCGGCCAGTGACCATGTCGTATGCACGCGCCACGAACCAGGTCGAGACCAGCAGCACCAGTGCCAGTGCCCAGGCCAGCGGCGGCAATGCGACGGCCAGGCGATCATGAGCGGCGCTGCGCCACCATGCCGCGAACATCGCCCAGGCCAGCAGCGGGATCGCGAAGTATCGGCTCGGCTCATCCCCGACCACGCACAGGCACAGCAAGGCCACCGCGACGATGACGCCGCACAGGAAGCGATGCATGGGCGGTCGGCCGATCGCGTACATCAGCGCGGCCACCGCACCGACTCCGGTCCAGACCAGTCGCCAGTGATCGTCGCCGCCCGGGCGCTCGCCCCATTCCCCGAACGCCATGCCGATCAGCAGCTGCCCGACCAGACTGGTGGCGATGGCGAACTGTTCGATGAAGTCCCGGCCGCGCGCCACGCGCAGCAGCAGCCACGCGACCGTGCAGCAGGCGGCGCCGATCGGGAAGGCCAGCGCGGGCGCGCGGTACAGATCGTCGAACAGGGTCAGGAAGAAACCGAAGAAGAACAGCGCGGCGATCCATGCCGACACGCCGATCAGCGCGGCGAGGTACCAGGGCGTGTCGTCGCCGATGTCCGGCGCGTCGCCGGAGACCACGCCGGCCTGCGTCAGACGCTGCCACAGGGACTGCGCGCGTGCGTCGAGGCTCATGCCGCCTCCCCGCGCGCCAGCCGGCGCAGCACGAACGCGGCCGCCGTGCCCTGGGCGATCACCGCCACGGCAAGCACGAGCATCTCGAAGGCAGTCTCCTTGCCGCTGAACACGAATTCCGCCAGCGCGCTGGTCACCACCGCGATCACGCCCAGCATCAGCATTGCCAGCACCGGCAGGTCGCGGCGCAGGCGCAGGAAGCAGAAGCCCGCGACCAGGGTCATCGCCAGCCAGCACCAGATGCCGGCAAGCAGGCCATGGCGGTTGTCGAAGATGTCGTCCATCGCCGCGAACGCCAGCGACGCGATCATCGCGAACGCCAGCAACCGGCGTCCGACGCGGCCGGAGAACTCCGCCCAGCGCGTGCCGGCGAGTTCCCAGGCGAACAGCAGCAAGGCATTCAGCATGCCGGTCGCGAGCAATTCCTCGTTCGTCGCCAGCGGCATCCCCCAGCCCCGTCCGAGCCCCAGCCACAGCGTCAACGCCACGTTCAACAGCAGCGCCCAGGTCAGCCACAGCGCCGCATGCCGGCCGGCAAGCACCCAGGGCAGCGACAGGGCGGCCCACAGCGTGAACAGCTCCCAGGTGTCGGCGCCGGTCTGGTAGGTCTGGCCGATCAGCGCGAGCAGGCCGCCCAGCAGCACCATCGCCAGCCAGAGGACCGCCTGCCCGGCGAGTCGCGACAGGCCCAGCCACGCGGCGCCGACCACGGCGAGCACCAGCAGCGCCTGCAGGCCGTACAAGCGCAGGAACCTGCCCATCTCGTCCCAGTTGGCGGCGATGAAGCAGATCGCACCGGCCGCGAGCAGGGCCATGCCGAGCCACAGCGCCAACCGGTCGAGGAAGCCGCGCCACTGCGCGGGCGACGGATCGCCACCAAGCGCCGCCTGCGCGCGTGCCGAGGTTGCGGCGTCGATCGCGCCGGCACGTCGCCAGCCGCGCAGCAGCGACCGCGTCGCCGCCTCGTCCCGCCATCCTGCCGTGTCGTGCATCGCGCCTCCGTGCCGGTCAGGCCGGCGGGTTCGGGGACATCGCGTCGAGGTACTGGTCCTTGAGCCGCACGTAATGCCCGGCCGAGTAGTACAGCGCTTCGATCTCGGCGTCGCTGAGCCGGCGCGCGCACTTGGCCGGGCTGCCCAGCCACATCTCGCCCTCGCCCACGACCTTGCCCGGCGGCACCAGCGCACCGGCGCCGACGAAGGCATGCTTCTTCACCACGGCGCCGTCGAGGACGATCGCGCCCATGCCGATCAGCACCGCATCCTCGATGGTGCAGGCATGGATGATCGCCTTGTGGCCGATGGTGACGTCGCTGCCGATGCGCGTGGCGAACCCGCCGAGCTTGGCGTGCGGGCCGTCGTGGCTGACGTGGACGATGGTGCCGTCCTGGAGGTTGGTGCGCGCGCCGATGCGGATGAAGTTCACGTCGCCGCGGATGACGGTGGCGGGCCAGACGGAGCTGTCCTCGCCGATCTCGACATCGCCGATGACCGTGGCGGCCGGGTCGATGTAGACGCCGCCGCCGAGCCGGGGCCACTGGCCGAGGTAGGGGCGGGTGAGGGGATGGGGGCTGTGGGCATCGTTCATGCCGGCATTGAACCATGCGACCGGCGCGGGACGCACGACACCGGGCATCCCGCGACCCGCCCCGGGCCTAGTCGCGGAAAACGCGACGCCCGGTCGCCTGCCGCGCCACGGAATGCCACTACACTTCGGCGTATGGACGACCAGACCCCCACCACCACGCCCGCCGACCTCTCCCCCACCCTCGATCGCCTGCGCGCCGCCTGGCGCGCGCGCAAGCCGGACCACGCCCAGCGCATGGCCGACCTGGAGCGGCTGAAGACCGTGTTCCGCAGGCGCATGACCGAGATGGAAGCGGCGGTGCGCGCGGACTTCGGCCACCGCTCCGAGCACGAGACCCTGCTGGCCGACGGCATGACCGTGCTCACCGAGATCGACCACCTGCGCCGCCACCTGCGCGGCTGGATGAAGCCGCGACGCGGCCGGGTCGGCTGGCGGCTGTGGCCGGCGCGGGCGCAGATCCGGCGCGAGGCCTTGGGCGTGGTCGGCGTGATGTCGCCGTGGAACTACCCGGTCAACCTCGCCCTCGTGCCGCTGGCCACCGCGATCGCCGCCGGCAACCACGTCTACCTCAAACCCTCGGAACACACGCCGCGCACCAGCGCCTTCCTGCAGTCGCTGCTGGCCGAGGTCTTCCCCGCCGACCGCGTCGCGGTGGCGGTGGGCGGCGCGGACATCGGCGCCGCGTTCGCCGGCCTGCCCTTCGACCACCTGCTGTTCACCGGCTCCACCGCCGTGGGCCGCAAGGTGATGGCCGCCGCCGCGCCGAACCTGACGCCGCTGACCCTGGAACTCGGCGGCAAGTCGCCGGCGATCGTGGCTGCGGATTTCCCGATCGAACAGGCCGCCGCGCGCCTGGCCAGCGGCAAGTGGTTCAACGGCGGCCAGACCTGCATCGCGCCGGACTACGTGCTGATCGACGCGGGGCGCCGCGACGCCCTGGTCGCCGCGCTGCGCGAGCAGGTCCGCGCGCGTTACGGCGCGGACATGCGCGATGCGCCGCACTTCACCCGCGTCATCAACGAAGGCCAGTACCGCCGGCTGCGCGCCCACCTCGACGACGCCCGCGCGCGCGGCCTGCAGGTGATCGCGTTGGCCGAGGTCGACGAGGCCCGCGCCGAGGCCGAACACCTGCTGCCGCCGACCCTCGTGCTGGACCCCGGCGACGACGCGACGGTGATGCAGGAGGAGATCTTCGGGCCGATCCTGCCGATCCGCGGCTATGCCGCGCTGGACGACGCGATCGCCCATGTCGAACGCCACGACCGGCCGCTGGCGCTGTATCCCTTCAGCCACGACCGTGACACCGTCGAACGCATCCTCGGCCGGCTGGTCGCCGGCGGCGTCACCGTCAACGACACCCTGCTGCATTTCGCCGCCAGCGACCTGCCGTTCGGCGGCATCGGCCCCAGTGGCATGGGGCAGTACCACGGCGAAGCCGGCTTCGAGACCTTCACCAAGGCGATGCCGGTGCTCTGGCAGGCACGCTGGAGCGCGACCGACATGCTCAAGCCGCCCTACACCGGGCGGATCGACCAGCTGGTGCGCAAGCTGACGCGCTGACGCACCCTTCGCAACGACCCACACTCGACTTCCACCCCGGACAGAAGGATTTGCCGATGCCCCGCCGCATGCTCGCCCACAGGACGCTCGCCCGCACCACCGTCATCGCCGCGACGCTCTCCGTCGCGCTGGCCGCGCTCTGCGCGCAGGCCGCCGCGCCGAAACCCGTCAAGCCGCGCAGCTGGCTCACCGGCAACGCCGCGGATTCCACTCGGCAGCCGGTCGGCGGCCCGGGCCTGCTGCTGATGGGCGGCAGCACCGAAGTCGATGCAGGTTTCGCGCAGCGCGCGTTCCCGATCGCCAACGGCGGCGACATCGTGATCCTGCGCACCTCGGGCAAGGATGGCTACAACGATTACCTCTACAACCTCGTCAGCGGTGCGCTGAAGCCAGACTCGGTGGAAACCCTGCTCGTCGACACCCGCGACAAGGCCAACAGCGACTACACCGATCGTGCGATCCGCCAGGCCGAGCTGATCTTCCTCGCCGGCGGCGACCAGTCGACCTACGTCAACGCCTGGCAGGGCACGCGCGTGCAGGATGCGCTGCACTTCGCGCATGCGCGCGGCGCGGTGATCGGCGGCACCTCGGCGGGCCTCGCGGTGCTGGGCCAGCATGTCTACGATCCCGACGGCGTCGCCGGCGTGACCAGCGCGGAGGCGCTTGCCGACCCCTACCATCCGTACGTGATGCTGAGCACCGGCTTCCTGCGCTTTCCGATCCTCGACGGCGCGATCACAGACAGTCACTTCCGCGAACGCGACCGCATGGGCCGCACGCTCGCCTTCATGGCGCGCCTGCGCCAGGACGGCATCGCGCCGTCGATCACCGCCATCGCGATCGACGAACAGACCTCGCTGTTCATCGACCGCAACGGGCGCGGCATCGTCGACAGCAACCTCGGCGGCGCGACCTACGTGATCTCCGAGCGCGCCGACACCATGCGCGAACAGGTCCGGCCGGGCCAGCCACTGGTCTACCGCAACCTGCAGCGCGTGCGGCTGCGCGCCGGGCAATGGTTCGACTTCGTCGCGCGCACGCACAACGGCGACAGCACCACGCTCTCCGTCGATGCGCGCAACGCGGCGCCGTTCACGCCCGCCGACCCGTACTGAGCCGGCACCGGCATCGCCTGCGACGTACGCTCAGAGCATGCGCCGCAGCGCGTCGTCGCGACGGAACAGGTGGTGCCACAGCGCGCCCAGCGCATGCAGGGCGATCACGGCATAGAAGGCGTTGCCCAGGATTTCGTGCGCCTCCTCGAGCGCCTCGCCCGCGTCCTCGCCGAGGGCCAGCATCGGCGGCACCTCGACCAACGTGAACGGGATCGCCAGCGCGTGGCCCTCGGCCCACACCGACAGCACGCCGAGCACCGGCTGCGCGACGACGAACAGCAGCAGCGCCAGCGCGACCAGCTTCGACAGGGCGACGCTCCATGCCGGCGACGGCGGCGTGACCGGCGGGGTCCGCGTGAACGCGCGCGACAGGATGCGCGGCAGGAACAGCGCCAGCAGGGCCAGCCCGGCGAAGACATGCCAGTCCGGCCCGGCGCGCTCGCCTTCCGCGATCTCCTCGGTCAGCTCGCTGGTGAGATAGGCCAGCAGGACGAGCCCAGCACTGATCCAGTGGATCGCGCGCACGGGCCAGGCGAATTTCGATGAACGGACGGCGGACATCTTCGACTCCAGACAGGGGGAGCCACGACTGTCGCGGCGCAGGCATGCGATGGAATTGATCGCGATCAATCCGCATCGCGAAACCGGCATGACCGATGGCAGGGTCCGCGGAACGATTCCCGACTGCGTGCGCAGGTGATTCCCGCTACACTCGCGCAATGAAAATCGCTTCCTGGAACGTCAATTCGCTCAACGTGCGCCTGCCGCACCTCGAACAGTGGCTGCAGGCCGCGCAGCCCGACGTGGTCGGCCTGCAGGAGACCAAGCTGGAGGACAACCGCTTCCCCGACGCGGTGCTCGCCGGGCTCGGCTACCGCAGCGTGTTCGCCGGGCAGAAGACCTACAACGGCGTGGCCCTGCTCGCGCGCGGCCACGCGCTCGACGACGTCACCATCGGCATTCCCGGCTTCGACGACGCCCAGCGCCGCGCCATCGCCGCCACGGTGAACGGCATCCGCATCGTCAACCTGTACGTGGTCAACGGCCAGGATGTCGGCACCGAGAAGTACGACTACAAGCTGCGCTGGCTCGACGCCGTGCACGGCTGGATCGCCGACGAACTGTCGCGGCATCCGCAGCTGGTGGTGATGGGCGATTTCAACATCGCGCCCGACGACCGCGACGTGCACGACCCGGCGGTGTGGAACGACGCGAGCATCCTCACCTCCACCGCCGAACGCGCCGCGCTGCAGCGACTGTTGAACCTCGGCCTGCACGACGCGTATCGCCTGCATCACAGCGAGGGCGGCTTCTTCAGCTGGTGGGACTACCGCCAGGCCGGCTTCCGCCGCAACCTCGGCCTGCGCATCGACCTCACCCTCGTCTCCGATGCGCTGCGCGGGAAGACCGTCGCCGCCGACATCGACCGCGAACCGCGCACCTGGGACCGCCCCAGCGACCATGCGCCGGCGTGGGTGCAGATATCACGCTGACTTGGATCCTCACGTGCACGATGCCTATTGCAGGCAGATAAGGCACTTGGTTTTCGAGGCATTCATCAGTAGAGCATCTGCTCATACAGTGCCCTGAGTTCAACCTCGAACGCATGGATCGGTACGAGGGAGAATTCTTCGCCGTTCGCATGGAATGCGACCCACGAACACTCGAGACAGATTACGACGTCAACTACGCCACTGCCTTCTCCGAAAGAAAAGGCCATCCCCGGGAAAAAACATCTTGCGCCGTCTCGACCCGGATCGTAGTTGGCAGGCGAGACCAACTTGGCTGCAAGCACGTGCGCCACTTCATGCGTCAGCAGGATGGTTCGTTCGACCTTGAAACCGTGCAGATATCCATCACGCTTCACTACCGCATTGGCCTCTTGATCCCATTCCGCTGATCGCCCAGGCAATCGGTGTGCTGCGACATGGCTCAAATCCAACTCAGGAAATGCACCGCCCTCACGACCGAAAATGCTCTGCGCCATGTCGAATGCCATGCTGATGTCAGCCCTGTTCCTTTCCAGTCGCCGGCCTGCTCCGCAGCGACGCCGCGATCAGGCCCAGGCCAGCGGCCAGCAGGCCGAGCATCATCAGCGTGTTGAACAGGCTGGTCGGGCGGAAGTAGATCTGCAGGTTGGCGAGCACGCCGACGATGATGATGGTGAGGCCCGCGAGCAGCAGCAGCCAGCCGATCACCAATTTCGCGTTGAAGAAGATCAGGCCGGTGCCGAGCAGGAACGGGATCAGCGACAGGCCGAAGCTGCTGTAACCATGGAAGCTCCAGAATCCGCCGGAACTGACGTGCACCTGGTTGGTCAGCAACCAACCGCCCGCGACCGCGCAGACGAGGCCGATCAGGAACTGGGAAATGCCACCGGGCGTGCCACCTGCGCCATTCATGTTGCGTCCTCGGAAAGATGAACGGAATCGACGAGGGATCATAACGCGGCGCTGCGGTCGTGGCGGACAGGCCGGCGCGCGAAAGGATGGCGCGGGTTTTGACACGGATCAGCGCGGCGCGGCGGATCGGGTCTACACTGCGCTTCGATACCGGACGGGAGCCTGGCATGCGTCCATCAAGATCCTCGGGCAAGCGCAGCGCGACCTGGATCGCCGTGCTCGCGTTGCTGCTGCTCGGCGCCGCGACCTGGAGCTTCCTGCGCGCGCCGGACACCGCAGCGCCTGCCGGGACGCCAACCGTTGCGGCGCCTTCCGCGATCGAAACCAATCCGCTGGCGCTGCCGCCACCGATGCAGGCGGATGCCCCGGCGACGATGCCCGCCTCGCCTCGCTATCCGGATTTCCTGCCGCCGGAAGCCATCGATACCCTGCAACTGATCGCGCGCGGCGGCCCTTACCCCTATCGCCAGGACGATGGCGTGTTCGGCAACCGCGAACGGCGGCTGCCGCAGCAGCCGCGGGGCTACTACCGGGAGTACACCGTCGAGACGCCGGGCTCGCCCGATCGCGGCGCACGGCGCATCGTCAGCGGCGGACAGCCGCCGGTCGAATACTTCTACACCGACGACCATTACCGCAGCTTCCGTCGCTTCACGCTCGACGGATCGGAGACACGACCGTGAACATCTCGGTGGAACTGGGCAGCCTGCTGGCCGATGCGGAACAGGCCGGCGCGTACTTCGTCGATGCGCGCGACCGCGAGGCGCTGGTCGAAGCCGGGCGCCTGCTGCGCTATACCGTCGCACCGATCGATGCGCGCAACTGCGCCGACCTGGACGCGGTCATGCGCGAGATCGCCGATGCGCTGCAGTTCCCCGAATGGTTCGGCGGCAATCTCGATGCGCTGGCCGACTGCCTGAACGACCTGTCGTGGCTGCCCTCGGGGGGCTATGTAGTGGTGCTCGAACACATCGGCGAGTGGCGCGAGCGCGCGCCGGACGAAGTGGACGATGTCATCGACATCCTCAACGATGCCGCCGCGCGCTGGGCCGACGACCAGGTGCCGTTCTGGAGCTTCCTGCCGCTGTCGCCACGCGAGCTGGAGGCGATGGGCAGCGACGAGGACGCGTCGCCCGCAGCATCGTAACCGCATCCCGCCGCCTGGATGTCAGGCTTCCACGACTTCCATGTGCTCGGGCCACAAGGGGAAGCGATGGGATTCGCTCAGCCCATCGCCGCGATCCCATTCCGCCATGACGTAGGCACATGGCTCGCGAATCTCGTCGACCTCCAGCACGCACCCCTTGAGGCTCCGGATGTCGCGCTGCTCGCGTCGAGGCAAGGGATCGATGATCCGCGGGTCGATGTCGAGCACACGCACCTGGCTGCCGACGCGGACATCGGCGCCGTGAACGTCCTTGCAGGTCTTCTCGCCGGGCATGATCGTGCCTTCGTCGTCAGGTGGCCGGATCCGCGATATCGGTCTCTGCGGGACGCACCGGCGCCGGCCGCGCATAGCGCCAGGCCACCAGTACCGCGCAGGCGAGCAGCACGGCGGCGATCAGGAAGGCGATGCCCGGCAGGCGCGTCGGTGCGTGCGGGCCGATGAAGAAGCCGAACGAGCCGGCGAACAGCGCCGGCGCGAAGATGCCGGCGAGCGACACCAACCCGCTCAGCGCACCCTGGATGCGCCCCTGCATCTCGGGCCCGACCTGCTTGGTGATCAGCGACTGCGTGGCGGGCGTGGCGATGGCCCAGAGCGCGCTGATCGGCAGGCCGACCAGGAACAGCCAGCCGGCATCGGCGATGCCGTAGATCACGAAACCGACCACGCCGCAGGACAGGCCGAAGAGCATCGCGCGCCGTTCGCCGAGCGCCTTCACCAGCTTGCCGACCAGCACCGCGTTGACGATCACGCTGAGCACGCCCACGGCGGTCAGCACGTAGCCGGCTTCCGTCTCGTCCCAGCCGTAGCGCGCGTCGGCGAACAGCACGAAGGTGCTCGGATAGACGTAGTGCGCGAAGTTGGCGATGAACACCACCGCGACCAGGCCCCAGATCTGCGGGTAATCGCGCAGCAGCTTCACGCCGCCCATCGGCTTGGCGTGCGACCAGTCGAAACGGGGGGTGCGGCGTTCCTTCGGCAGCGACTCGGGCAGCACGAACAGGCCGTAGGCGAAGTTGAGCAGCGCCAGTCCCGCCGCGAACCAGAACGGCAGGCGATGGTCGATCCCGCCGAGCAGGCCGCCGAGCATCGGCCCGAGGGTGAAGCCCAGGCCGAAGGCCGCACCGATCATGCCGAAGCCCTTCGCGCGGTTTTCCGGGGTGGTGACGTCGGCGATGTAGGCGTTCGCCGTGGTGAAGCTGGCCGAGGTGATCGCCGAGACGATGCGACCGACGAACAGCCAGGCGAGGTTCGGCGCCAGCGCCATGGCGATGAAATCGATGCCAAGCCCCAGGCAGGACAGCAGGATCACCGGGCGCCGGCCGAAGCGGTCTGACAGCGCGCCCTGGATGGGCGAGGAGAAGAACTGCACCAGCGCGAACACCACGCTGAAGGCGCCGACCCAGTAGGCCGCCATCGACTTGTCGCCGCCGACGAATGCCTGCACGAGGTGCGGCAGTACCGGGATGATCACGCCGAACGCGAGCACGTCGATCAGCACGGTGATGAAGATGAAGACGAGCGCGGCCTGTCGGCGGCCGCCGGCGAGAGGGCTGTTCACGTAGGTGCGGGGAGGGAGAGCCGGAGCGCGAGTCTACCGCGACGCGCCCGCAGCCGACGCCATGCGCCGCGGCGGCATGCTCCGTGACGGATGCCTCATGTCGTCATCGCCGTCATGAAAATCCGGCAGTTGCCGCAGTGCATCAATTGTGCTTAAGTCGGATGCATCCTGTGTCAAATCGTCGGCGAGCCTCGTGCCCGCCCTGGTTTCTGCGCCTTTCACTCGGACCCCCTCCCGATGGAAAGTTTCCAATGTAACGATTCGCGCCGGCAACGGCCTGGCCTCCACGATGCGCGCGACGAGCGCGACAGCTGCGGTTTCGGGCTGATCGCGCACCTCGACGACACCCCCGACCGTTCGCTGGTCGAGCAGGCGCTCAACGCACTCGCACGCATGGAGCATCGCGGCGGCATCGCCGCCGACGGACTCAGCGGCGACGGCTGCGGCCTGCTGATGAAAACGCCCGATGCCTTCCTGCGTGCGCTCGCGGCCGAATCCGGCATCGCGCTCGGTCAGCGCTACGCCTCCGGCCTCGTGTTCATGCCGCACGATCCCGACGCGATCGCGCGCGTGCATGCGGTGTTCGCGAAGACGATGCGGGAGAACGGACTGGCCGTGTCCGGCTGGCGCACGGTACCGATCGACGACAGCGTCTGCGGCGAACTGGCGAAGGCGACGATGCCGGCGATCGAGCAGGTCTTCGTCGTGCCGGTGCTGGACGTGGAAGGCGCGCGGATGTCGCGCGAGGCGTTCGCGCAGGCACTCTACCTGGCGCGTCGACGCGCCGAACAGCGACTGCGCGACGTGCCCGGACTGCATGTGGTCAGCCTGTCGGCCAGCAGCATCGGTTATAAGGGCATGGTGCTGCCGCAATATCTCTCGCGGCTCTATCCCGATCTGCAGCGGCCGGAACTGGCGAGCAGCGTGGTGGTGTTCCACCAGCGCTTCTCGACCAACACCAGCCCGCGCTGGCCGCTGGCGCAGCCGTTCCGCATGCTGGCGCACAACGGCGAGATCAACACGATTTCCGGCAACCGCGTGTGGGCGCAGGCGCGCGCGCACGTGTGGCGCACCGACGCCCTCGATCCCTCCGAATTCGACACGCCGATCGAAGTCGACGGCTCGGATTCGATGAGCCTGGACTCGATGCTGGAACTGCTGCAGGCCGGCGGCATGGACCTGCTCAAGGCGCTGCGCGTGGTGATCCCGCCGGCGACGCAGTCGCTGGAATACAAGGACGCCGACCTGCTGGCGTTCTACGAGTACTACGCGATCAACAGCGAACCGTGGGACGGCCCGGCCGGCATCGTCGCCTTCGACGGTCGCTACGCCGCCTGCACCACCGACCGCAACGGCCTGCGCCCGGCGCGCTGGCAGCTGAGCGACCAGCGCGTGTTCATGGTCGCCTCCGAAACCGGGGTGTGGGACGTCGACGACGCGCGCATCCTCGCCAAGGGCAAGCTCGGCCCGGGCCAGATGATCGCCGCCGACCTCGACACCGGCCGGCTGCTCGACACCGACGCGATCGACGGCATCAACCGCGCGCGCGCGCCGTACAAGCAGTGGCTGAAGCAGGGCATGACCTACCTGCACAGCGAACTGATCGACCCCAACCTCACCGCCGAACCCTTCGACGGCAGCACGCTGGCCGGCTTCCAGAAGCTGTTCCAGCTGACCCGCGAGGAACGCGAGCAGATCCTGCGCCCGCTCGCGGAAACCGAGCAGGAAGCGGTGGGTTCGATGGGCGACGACGTGCCGATGGCGGCACTGTCGGCGCAGGTGCGCCCGCTCTACGACCGCTTCCGCCAGGCCTTCGCGCAGGTGACGAATCCGCCGATGGATTCGCTGCGCGAGGATTGCGTGATGTCGCTGGGCACGCAGATCGGCGAGGAAGGCAACATCTTCGTCGACGGCCCGGAACAGGTGCGTCACGTGATGCTGAACTCGCCGGTGCTGTCGCAGCGCAAGCAGCGACAGCTGCTGACGATGCCGCAGTTTCGCGACTCGCATCGCTACATCGACCTGAACTACACGCCGGACGAAGGCCTGCGCAATGCGCTCCTGCGCCTGTGCCGCGAAGCCGAGACCGCGGCGCGCGACGGTATCGAACTGCTGATCGTCACCGACCGCCGGCCGCGTCGCGGCGAACTGCTCGTGCATGCGCTGCTCGCGACCGGCGCGATTCACCGTCACCTGGTGCGGACCGGCCTGCGCTGCAAGTCGAACCTGATCATCGAGACCGGCACCGCGCGCGACCCGCACCATGTCGCCTGCCTGATCGGCTTCGGCGCGACGGCGGTGTATCCCTACCTCGCCTACCAGACCCTGCACGACCTCGGCGAGCGCGGCATCCTCAAGACCAAGCATGGCGAAGTCGCGCAGATCGGACGCAGCTACCGGCGCGGCATCAAGAAGGGCCTGCTGAAGATCATCTCGAAGATGGGCATCAGCACCATCGGCAGCTATCGCGGCGCGCAGCTGTTCGAGATCGTCGGCCTCGACCGCGAAGTCGTCGACCTGTGCTTCGCCGGCACGCCCTCGCGGATCGGCGGCGCCACCTTCGAGCAGCTGCAGCACGAAACCGCGCTGATCGCCGCGCGCGCCTGGGACAACAATGCGCTGCCGGAGATCGGCGGCCTGCTGCAGTACACGCCGACCGGCGAATACCACCAGTACAACCCCGACGTCGTCACCACATTGCAGCGCGCGGTGCGCAGCGGCCGGCGCGAGGACTGGGACGCGTACGCGAACGCGGTGAACGGCCGTCCGCCGGCCGCGCTGCGCGACCTGCTCGCGCTCGATACCGCGAAGGCGCAGCCCATTCCGCTCGACGAGGTCGAGCCGGTATCGAGCATCGTCAAGCGCTTCGACAGCGCGGCGATGAGCCTCGGTGCGCTGTCGCCGGAGGCGCACGAGGCGCTGGCGATCGCGATGAACCGCCTCGGCGGGCGCAGCAATTCCGGCGAAGGCGGCGAAGACCCGGCGCGCTACGGCACCGACAAGGTGTCGAAGATCAAGCAGGTCGCGTCCGGCCGTTTCGGCGTGACCCCCGAATACCTGGTCAGCGCCGAAGTGCTGCAGATCAAGGTCGCGCAGGGCGCCAAGCCCGGCGAGGGCGGCCAGCTGCCGGGCCACAAGGTCAACGCCCTGATCGCGAAGCTGCGCTACGCGCGGCCGGGCATCGGCCTGATCTCCCCGCCGCCGCATCACGACATCTATTCGATCGAAGACCTTGCGCAGCTGATCTTCGACCTGCGCCAGATCAATCCCGAGGCGCTGATCTCGGTGAAGCTGGTCGCGCACGCCGGCGTCGGCACGATCGCCAGTGGTGTCGCCAAGGCCGGCGCCGACCTCATCACCATTTCCGGCCACGACGGCGGCACCGGCGCGAGTCCGATCTCCTCGATCCGCTACGCCGGCACGCCCTGGGAACTGGGCCTGTCGGAAGCGCGGCAGTCGCTGATGGCCAATGGCCTGCGCGAGCGGGTGATCGTGCAGGCCGATGGCGGCATGAAGACCGGCCTGGACGTGATCAAGGCCGCGCTGCTCGGTGCCGAATCCTTCGGGTTCGGCACCGCGCCGATGATCGCGCTGGGCTGCAAGTACCTGCGCATCTGCCATCTCAACAACTGCGCGACGGGCGTGGCCACGCAGGACGACAAGCTGCGCGAGGACCATTTCACCGGTCTGCCCGAACGCGTGGAGAATTTCTTCCGCGGCATCGCCGAGGAGGTGCGCGGTTATCTCGCCCAGCTCGGCGCGCGCACGCTGGACGACGTGATCGGCCGTACCGATCTGCTGCGGCAGACCGAAGGCACGCTGCCGCAGCATCGCCTGATCGACCTGTCGCCGCTGCTGTCGCAGGACGGCCTGACCGGCAGCGCGCGCTGCAGCGTGCGCAGTGCGTCGGCGCCACCGGAAGGACTGGCGGCGACGCTCGATGCGGATCTCGCCGAGGTCATCGCGCACAAGCGCGGCGGCAGCTTCCGCTACGCGATCCGCAATACCGATCGCAGCATCGGCGCGCGCCTCTCGGGACGCATCGCCCGCGCGCACGGCAACCACGGCATGGGCGACAAGCCTATCGACCTGCATTTCGACGGCAGCGCCGGACAGAGCTTCGGCGCCTTCCTCGCCGGCGGCCTGCGCCTGGAGCTCGAAGGCGAAGCCAACGATTACGTCGGCAAGGGCATGGCCGACGGCCGCATCGTCATCCGTCCGCCGCAGGGCGCGCGCTACGTCGCGCACGAATCGGCGATCCTCGGCAACACCTGCCTGTACGGCGCCACCGGCGGCGAACTGTATGCGGCCGGCCGCGCCGGCGAGCGCTTCGCGGTCCGCAACTCCGGCGCGCTGGCGATCGTCGAAGGTGCGGGCGACCACTGCTGCGAGTACATGACCGGCGGCATTGTCGTGGTGCTCGGCCGCACCGGCCTGAACTTCGGCGCCGGCTTCACCGGCGGCATGGCCTACGTGCTCGACCGCGACCGCGATTTCGTCGACCGCTACAACCACGAACTGATCGACATCCTGCGCATCAACTCGGAAGGCTTCGAGCACCACCGCTCGCACCTGCTCGACCTGCTCGAACACCACCAGCGCCTCACCGGCAGCGCCCACGCCCAGAACCTCATCGACAACTTCCGCGATTTCCTCGGCAAATTCTGGCTGGTGAAACCGAAGGCGGTGAGCATCGAGTCGTTGGGCGAAACGTTGAGGCGAGCGGCATGAACATTTCGCGCTCCGCACGAAATATCCATCCCGAGATTCGCTCTGCGAATCTCGGGCCCCGCTTCGCACTTCCGATCCCCCCGCCTTCGGCGCGCCCCCTTACCAAGGGGGCTGATCACCAGATCGCATGCCGTTTCGTCGAAGGATTCGCATCATGAGCAAGAAGACACCACAGGCGTTCCTGCAATCGCAACGACAGATGCCCGAACGCGTCGCGCTGGACCTGCGCCGGCAGGGCGACTGGCACGAGCTGTACGGCCGCTTCGAGGAAGCCGAGGCGAAGAAGCAGGCCTCGCGCTGCCTCGACTGCGGCAATCCCTATTGCAGCTGGGGCTGCCCGCTGCACAACTTCATCCCGCAGTGGCTGGAACTCGCGCGCGAAGGCCGCGTGCACGAGGCCGCGGCGCTGTGCCACGAGACCAACCCGCTGCCGGAGATCTGCGGCCGCGTCTGCCCGCAGGACCGACTCTGCGAAGGCAGCTGCACGCTCAACGACGGCTTCGGCGCGGTCACCATCGGCGCGGTCGAGAAGTACATCGTCGACAAGGCGCTGTCGGAAGGCTGGCGCCCCGATACCCGCACCGCGCCGGCCACCGGCAAGCGCGTGGCCGTGGTCGGCGCGGGTCCGGCCGGCCTGGCCTGCGCGGATCGGCTCGCGCGCGCGGGCGTGCAGGCCGTGGTGTTCGACCGCTACGAACAGGTCGGCGGCCTGCTGCAGTTCGGCATTCCCAGCTTCAAGCTGGAGAAGTCGGTGATCGCCGACCGGCGCGGCGTGCTCGAAGGCATGGGCGTGGAATTCCGCCTCGGCGTCGAGATCGGCCGCGATGTGTCGATGGCGGCGCTGCTCGCCGAATACGACGCGGTGTTCCTCGGCCTGGGCAGCTATCGCTACACCGATGGCCAGCTGCCGGGACAGCAGTTGCGCAACGTGCTGCCGGCGCTGCCGTTCCTCGTGCAGAACGGGCGGATCGTGGTCGGCACCGACGACGCCTCGGGTCGGCCGATCGCCGGCTGGGAAGACCAGGTCGAACTGCCCGACCTGCGCGGCAAGCGCGTGGTCGTGCTCGGCGGCGGCGACACCGGCATGGACTGCGTGCGCAGTGCGATCCGCCTCGGCGCCATGCAGGTCAGCTGCGTGTATCGCCGCGACGAAGCCAGCATGCCCGGCTCCGCGCGCGAGGTCGCGAACGCGCGCGAGGAAGGCGTGCAATTCCTGTTCCAGCGCGCGCCGCTGGCGCTGCTCGACGACGGCGCAGGCAACGTCAGCGCCGTGCGCGTGGCCGAGACCCGCCTGGGCGAACCCGACGCGCGCGGCCGCCGTCGTCCCGAGCAGGTCCCGGGCAGCGAGGTCGAACTCGATGCCGACATCGTCATCATCGCTTTCGGCTTCCAGCCAGACCCGCCGGCCTGGCTCGGCGAACACGGGGTCACGCTGCACGACGACGGCCGGATCCGCATCACGCCCCCGCCGCCCCCGCATCACCACGTCGTCCAGGCGAACGGCGCGGCCGCGATCCATCCCTACCAGACCGCCAATCCGAAGATCTTCGCCGGCGGCGACGGCGTGCGCGGTGCGGACCTGGTGGTCACGGCGGTGAAGGAAGGACGCGACGCGGCGGCGAGCATCGTGCGCTGCCTGCTGCCCGGCTAGGCGGGGACGCACTGCCGGGCAGAGGGGGCGTTCGCGCACGCGCAGGCCGCGGATGCGGCGCAAGCAGGGCAGCGGCGCTTCCGAACCAGCGTCCTGTCCATGGAAAAGGACTAAGGACCTGCGCGCGGGCGCCTGCACGACGCACGTGCTTTCATGCAGGACTGTGCACGGGATCGCGCGATCAGCGTGACGGAATCCACCCGATGCCATCCGTGTCTCATGGCTCGCGATCGAGTGCATCAATCGATGCAACCGTCCTTGTCGTCCATGTGCTTGATCGTCCCGCAAGGTGATGGATACGCTGGCGATGCCGTCGCGAAGGATCCGCCAGCCGGCTGCAGGAACTGCGCAGGGCGTGTGGCGCGTCATCGCGAGGGTGCACGCGCGGCCTGCCCGCATGCCGGGTCAGGGCCGCACATCCCAATGTATGCCAAGACCACAAGGAAAGAGTCCGCATGCTTCACATCCATCGTCTCACTGCGGCGGTCGCCGCGACCCTGCTCTGTGCCTCCGCGCTGCCGGCCTTCGCCGGCGAACTGCGCACCGCGCAGCGGCCGATCGAAGGCCGCTACATCGTCGTGCTCAAGGAAGGCGCCGCGCGCCTGAACCATGAGCGCGGCGTCGCTGCACGCGTGTCGACCGTCGCCCGCGATTTCGCCGGCCGCCATCGCGTTCGCGTGACGCGCACCTACGAGAACGCATTGCGTGGCTTCGTCGTCCAGGCCAACGACAAGGCGCTGGCCCGCCTGCTCGCCGATCCGCGCGTGGCCTACGTCGAGGAAGACGGCCTGGTCGAACTGTCGAACACGCAGACGAACGCGACCTGGGGCCTGGACCGCATCGACCAGCGCGACCTGCCGCTGAGCACCACCTACACCTACAACGCCACCGGTGCCGGCGTGAACGCGTACATCATCGACACCGGCATCCTGACCGGCCACACCCAGTTCACCGGTCGCATGGGCGCCGGTTTCCGCGCGATCGCCGACGACGGTCGCGGCACCAGCGACTGCAACGGCCATGGCACGCACGTCGCCGGCACCGTCGCCGGCACGACCTGGGGCGTGGCCAAGAGCGCGACCGTGTATCCGGTGCGCGTGTTCGGCTGCGGCAACTCGGGCAGCTGGTCGGACATCATCGCCGGCATCGACTGGGTGCGCGCCAACCACGTCAAGCCGGCCGTGGCCAACCTGAGTCTGGGCGGCGGTGCCAACACCTCGGTCGACGCGGCGGTGAACAACCTGATCAATGCCGGGGTCGTCGCCGTGGTCGCGGCGGGCAACAACAACTCGGACGCCTGTGCGTTCTCCCCGGCGCGCGTCGCCAACGCGATCACGGTCGGCTCGACCCAGAGCAACGATGCGCGTTCGAGCTTCTCCAACTTCGGCACCTGTCTCGACCTGTTCGCGCCGGGCAGCGCGATCACGTCGGCCTGGATCACCAGTACGTCCGCGAGCGCCGTGCTCGACGGCACCTCGATGGCCAGCCCGCACGTCGCCGGCGTCGCCGCTCTCTACCTGCAGAACAACACCACCGCGACCCCGGCGCAGGTGGCCAGCGCGATCATCAACGCCAGCACGCCGAACAAGGTGACCAGCGCCGGCAGCGGCTCGCCCAATCGCCTGCTGTACTCCCTGCTCGGATCGGGCGGCGGCGGCAGCCCGCCGGTGATCAACTGGCTGAATTGCCCGGATTACGCGAACAGCGGCGGTGGCAGGTACTGGTGCGACGTCGACTACACCTCGTCCACGCCCGCCACGGTGACCTGGAGCGGCGGCAGCGGCAGCAGCTTCGGCAGCACGTTCCGCGGCACCTGTTTCCAGGGCCAGCGCATCCAGATCACCGTGACCGTCACCAACGCCAGCGGCTCGGCGTCGGCGACTTCGGGCAGCTTCCTCTGCCCGACCAATCCGATCCCGTGATCGTGCTTTGAAGCACCTCGTCCCCGGGGCGCATGCCCCGGGGATTCCGATGCGGAAGTTTCAGGCGAACGCCGCCGCCAGCGCCGCCCGGATCGGCTTGGGCAGGTTGCGTTGGCGATCGAGCACGGCGAGGAAGTCGCGATCGTCACAGAGGCTGATCGGGTCCAGTTCCAGCGGACCGAGCAGGGTCGAGAGCGGCACTGCGGCCGCGCGCGCCATCTCCAGCGGATCGAACGAGCGTTTCGGCGACGTGCCGTGGTTGCACAGTCGCGGCCGGATGCAGTTGTCGACCGGTTCTTCCTCTTCCAGTGCGAGGAACCATTCGGGTTTGGCGCTGCGCGAGGCGCGCCGCGGTTTTTCGAGTGCCTTCGCGAGGTCGACCAGGTCGCGCAGGCCGCGACGCAGCAGGTCCGTCGATGCGCGCAGGCCCTGCGGCTTCAGCGGGCCGTCGACCGGCCCGGCGAGGTCGAACACGCGCCGGCTGCCGCCGACGGTCCAGGTTTCGGCGTGGCGCGCGCCGCGCATCAGTTTCGGCAGGCCGTAGCGACGCACGCCGTCGATCATCACCAGCACGATGTCGCGTTCGCGGCAGTCCAGCAGCTGCGCGTACGCGGGCTTGTCGGTGCCCTTGATCGCGATGAGGTCGGCGCGCTTGCCCGACTCCAGCGAGCCGACGACGTTGTGCCACTTGATCGCGCGCGCGGCATTGCGCGTGGCCATCGAGACGAGTTCGAGATCGCTGAACAGGCCGCCCTGCGCCTGGCTGACCGCACGCGCCACCTTGAGTTCGCCGAGCAGGTGCTTGCTGCCGCTGGGCGACCAGTCCGCGCCGAGGGTGATGTTCACGCCGGCCTTCTTCGCGGCCTTGATGTTCGCGGTCTTGCCGTAGAGCAGCAGGTTGCTCAGCGGCGACCACACCATCGATGCGCCCTTGCCGGCCATCAGGTCGAAGTCCCTGCGCTTGAGCGCGACGCAGTGGATGCCGACCAGCGACGGCGAGATCGCGATCTCGCCCGAAGGCAGGGTCAGCGCCTGGAAATGCTTGTGCGCGCGCGCGTCGGTGCCTTCGCTCAGGTGCAGCAGCAGCGCCGACTTCTGCCTGAGCAGGCGCATGAAGCGCTCGCCGTCCTCGGCGGCGACGTCGGCGATGCGCGCATGCGCGGCCGGGAAACCCGGGCCGTCGGAGACCTCGGGGTTGCGCAGGAAGCCGCGATAGAAACTGCTCATGCCGCTGTTGCTGAACAGTGCGATGCCCTGCGAGGTGGTCACGCCGCCGAGCAGGCATTTGCATTCGGCGTAGCGGGCGATCGCGGCCGGATAGCCGGGCGTCTGGCCGAGCACGTTCATCGGCCCGCTGATCAGCCTGCGGTAGTCGGGATGGCGCGCCCAGTCGTCGCGATTGGTGTAGCGCTTCGGTACCTGCCACAGACGCAGCACGTTGTAGCTGAGGTGGTTGTGCAGGTCGATCAGGCCCGGATACAGCGTCGCGCCGGTGCGTTCGACCTTCACCTGTTCGAATCCGGCCGGCGGCGGTTCGTCGGCATCGGCGACGGCGACGATGGTGTGGTCGCGCAGGTAGATGACGCCGTCGTCGAACACGGCGTCGTCGGGGTCCATGGTCACGATGCGGCCGTGCAGCGCGGACAGGCGGGCTTGCGGCATGCGGTCACTCCTTGCGCGGCGCCACCCAGATCAGGGTGTGGCGGTCGTCGGGTTGCGGGCGGCGCACGCTGGTGCGCTGCGGTGGCGTCGCGGTGCGACCCGCGCGGTCGTCGCCGAGGAAATCCGGCGCGCCGAACGGCAGGTCGCGACGCGGGATCGGTGCGTAGTCGCTTTCGAGGAAGGCCGCGCCGTAGTTCGGCAGCGTGGCGTCGCCGTCGGTATCGGGCGTCACGACGGCGCGCAGGGCGACGATGGCGTCGCGCCAGGCCGCGAGCATCGCCGCTTCGTCGTGGCTGCTGGGATGCGGGATGTCGAACACCGGCGTCGCACCCTTGCCGGGCCACAGGTCGATGGCCCTCTGCGCCTGCCTGCCGAAGGCGACGATCGCCTGCGTCTTCGCGTTGTGCGCCATGTCGAACAGGCGGTTGCGCCACGCGAGCTGGTCCGGCAGCGTCAGCACGTCGTCCCCCTTCGATGCCTGCGCGGGAATCAGCGCGTAGGAGAACGCGTTGAGGCAGAGATACGAACGCGTGAGTCCGAGTTTCGAGAGGAAGCCCTGCACGCGCTGGCCGGCATCGCCGACGAGCGTGCGACCGGCGATGCGTTCGGTGGCGCCGGGGTCGGAGGCGAGGCAGATCACGCGCGCGCTGCCGTCGAGCCGGCCGCGATGGAAGATCGGACCCCAGTCGTACCAGAAGTGCTGCTTCAGCGGTCCGTAGTCGGGGCAGGCGGCGAAATGCCGGGCGAAACGCACCGGCGGTCCCTTGTCGAATTCGATCATGTCCGTGACCTCATCGCGCGCAGCGGCGTTTTCCCTGCTAACGCGCTGCGCGCCCCGTGCCGGACAGCGCGCGGCGATCGCGCCGGATCGGTCAGTCCGGACGGATCATGCCGGCGCGATCACTTCACGCAGGTGCTGCCCAGGTACGTGGCGCGCACGCGTTCCAGTTCGGCCTTGCGCGCGTCGTCGCGCGCGCCGGCGAGCTTCCAGCGGAAGTCGGCCTCGTCCACGCGCTTCTTCCAGCTCACGCACAGCAGTGCCTGCGGCACCTCGGCGCAGGCGTCCTGGCGCATCTCGCAGGTCTCGCCGGCGGCCAGCTCCAGGCTGCCGTCGATGCCGCGCGACTGCACCGGCACGCAGGTGGCCGGTGGCGTGCCGGTGTCGCTGAGGTAGTCGCGATCGTCCCAGGTCCGGCACTGGAACAGCGGCGGCGGTGGCGCGGGCGGCGGTGGCGGGGCCGGTGGCGCAGCGGCGACGGTGGGCGTTTCGGTCCGCGGCTGCGGGGGC
>SCMT01000017.1 GCA_005502915.1 Lysobacteraceae bacterium 2PB
GGGCGTCGGCGAAGTCGCCACGCGCGGGGCGCGGCGGGGGCGGTGGCGGCGGCGGGCCTTCGGCCGGCGGCCTGCCGGGCCCGAGTTCGAGCAGGCGCATCAGTCGCGGGGTGTCGCCGATCAGGAAGCCCCAGTCGCCGTGGCGGGCGAAGGCGCGCGCCAGGTTGACCGCGCCGGTGTCGACCTTCTCGCGCTCCAGCCGGTTCACGTAATCGAGGAAGCCGCGCTGGAAGCTGCGCTCCTGGAGCAGGGCGAACGTCGCCAGCGCCGCGATGCCGAGCACCACGAAGGCCAGGAGCAGGCGATGCCAGAGGCGGAGCGACATGGACAGGCGGGATCGATGGCGCCGGGCACGGGGCGGACGACGCCACCATAGCCCGGTCGGGCGCGTGCCGGAATGCGCGGCGCGCAATCTCCACGGTTTCTGCACGATCGCTCCACGCTGCCTGCGCAATCGTGGCTCAGCCTGCGGATGCCGGAATCGCCGGTCGTGCCGAAACGGGAGATGCCATGGTCCATCGCGCGAAGATCCATCCACGTGCACGACTGCTTGCGGCGATGGCGGCATCGCTGTGCGCCGTGGCCTGGGCCCTGCCCGTGCAGGCGGCGAATGCCATGCCGCCGGATCCGCCCGGTGCCGGCAATGCGGAGCGCCGCCCGCCGCCGCCCCGGCCGCCGAGCGCGGCCGAGCTGCAGCGCGACCTCGGCATCACGGCGGCCCAGGCGAAGGCGGTCGCCGATGCGCTCGCTGCGCACCACGCGCAGATGCGTCAGCTGGACGACGACGCCCGCGACCAGCGCCATGCGCTCCGCGCGCGCACGGACGCGCAGCTGAAGACGACGCTCGGCGAGGCGGGTTTCCAGCGCTTCCAGGCCTGGCGTGCCGAGCACCGGCCGGCGCGCGGACAGAAGGGTGGTCCCGATGGCGGGCCGCACCGTGGCCGTCGTCCGCCACCGCATGGCGGCGCACTTCCGCCGCCGGGCGAGGGCTGAGCCATGCGTATCGGGTCCCGTGCTGTGCACGTCGCCATCCTCGCCGCAACGATGCTGGCCGCCACCGGCATCCTCGTGCAGCCGGCGCTGTCGGCGTCCGACCGCAACCGCCCGAATGCAGGCCGGGTGCCGTTCAAGCGCCCGGCGGTGCGGCCGTTTACGCGGCCCGTGTCGTCGCTGCCCGAGTTGACGCCCGACACCGCATTCGGTGCGCCGCTCGCCGGCCTGACCGACGAGCAGCTGGCGGCGTTCAACACCGGCCTGGCCGCGTTCAACGTGGCCGAAACGCCGGCCTCCGGCCTCGGCCCGATCATGAACAATCGCTCCTGCATCGCCTGCCACGGCCAGCCGGCGGCGGGCGGCGGTTCGCCCATCCGCGTGACCCGCTTCGGCCGCACGGTCAATGGCGTGTTCGATCCGATGAGCGCGCTCGGCGGCTCGCTGCTGCAGCAGAACTCGATCGATCCGCGCATCCTCGAAACCATTCCGGCCGAGGCCACGACCCGCGCGCCGCGCCAGTCGACGCCGCTGTTCGGCATGGGCCTGATCGAGGCCATCCCGGAAAGCGTGATCCTCTCCAATGCCGAGCGGCAGTCTGCCCTCGGCCTTAACGGCGTGCCGTCGCTGGTGACCGACCCGGCCAGCGGCCAGGTGCGCATCGGCCGCTTCGGCTGGAAGGCGCAGCACGCGTCGGTGCTGGCGTTCTCCGCCGATGCCTACACCAACGAAATGGGCATCACCAACCGCCTGTTCCCGCAGGAGAACGCGCCGAACGGCAACGCCGCGCTGCTGGCCCAGTTCGACCGCATCGCCGATCCCGAGGATCGACCCGACCCGGTCACCGGCAAGGCGGACTTCGAGTTCGTCGCCGATTTCATGCGCTTCCTCGGGCCACCGCCGGTGCGCGTGCTCACGCCCTCCGCGCTGCAGGGCAAGCTGGTGTTCGACCAGGTGCGCTGCAGCGGCTGCCACACGCCGCAGATGATGACCGGGCCGAACACGGTCGCGGCGCTGAACTTCAAGCCGGTGCGGCTGTACTCGGATCTGCTGCTGCACGACATGGGCGCGCTGGGCGACGGCATCGCCGACGGTACCGCCGGGCCGCGCGACATGAAGACCGCGCCGCTGTGGGGCCTGCGCGCCAGCGGACCGTACCTGCACGACGGCCGTGCGGCCACGGTCGACCAGGCCATCCAGCAGCACGATGGCGAAGCGACGGCATCGCGCGACGCCTACCGCGCACTGGACGCGACCCGGCGCCAGCAGCTGCTGGATTTCCTCGATTCGATCTGAGCGACCTTCGACAGGCAAAGAAAAAGCCCAGGAAAACCCGGGCTTTTTCGTGTGCGCGTCGCTGCGGAAGCGATCGGTTTGCGATCAGGCCGCGGCGGCCTGCTGCACGCGCGGACCTTCGAGCAGGGCGCGCTTGACCATGCCGACCAGCAGGTCGAGTTCGTCTTCCTGCATCGCGAAGTGCGGGGTGAAGCGCAGCGAGTTCTCGCCACCGTGGATCACGCCGATGCCGTGCTCGCGCATCCACTCCTCGGTCGAGCCGGTGCCGTAGCCCTTGAACTCCTTGGAGAGTTCGCAGGAGAACAGCAGGCCGGTGCCCTGGACCTTGGTGATCAGGCCCGGCAGTTCGGCCTTCAGCGCTTCGAGCTTGGCGACCGCCTGCTTGCCGCGCTCGCGGATGTTGTTGCGCAGTTCGGGGGTGAGCTGGGCGAGCACCGCGCAGGCGACGTCGAGCGCGCGCGGGTTGGTGGTCATGGTGTTGCCGTAGGTGCCCTTGCGGTACAGGCCGGCGGCGCGTTCGTTCACGGCGAGCACCGACAGCGGGTACTGGCCGGCGTTGAGCGCCTTCGAATAGGTTTCCATGTCCGGGGCTTCGACACCCTCGAAGCCGGGGTAGTCGACGATCGACAGCACGCCGTTGGCCCGCAGGCCGGCCTGGATGGAGTCGACCAGCAGCAGGGTGCCGTGGGCCTTAGTCAGGCGGCGCGCGGCCTCGTAGAACGCGCGCGGCACCGAGCGGCCCGGGTCGCCTTCGCCCATCACCGGCTCCAGGAACATCGCCTCGATGTGCCAGCCTTCGCGCTCGGCATCGGCGAAGGCCTGCTCCAGCTGCTCCACGCTGTAGGGCTCGATGGTGATGAGCTGGCCGACGTGGTGCTGGTAGCTGCCCAGGTGGGCCAGGTAGGTCTTGCGGGTGCTGTCCGAATACAGCGCCGGCAGTTCGGTGCGGCCGTGGAAGCTGCCCTTCACCGCGATGCGCTTGACGCGGCGGCCGGCGTGCGGCGCGCCCGGGTCGGTCATGAGCTTGGTGTTGATGTCGGCGATGCGGCCGGCCAGCGACACCGATTCCGAACCCGAGTTCAGGCACAGGAAGCGGTCGTAGGGGCAGGCGCCACGGGTGTGGCCGACTTCGGCGCGGATGGCGCGCTCGAAGCGCAGCTGCGACAGGTTCGCGGTCATGATGTTGGCCATGACCTGCGGCTTCGACATCGCGTCGATCACGGCCTGCGGCGCGTGGCCGAAGCCGAGCATGCCGTAGCCGCCGGAGTCGTGCAGCACCGCGCCCTTGAGGGTGACGATCCACGGGCCGCGCGCGGTCAGCGCGACGTAGGGGTTCACGGTGTCGTTGGAATAGAAGTTCACGAACCCGGCCTGGATGGCGATGGCCTGGTCGGCCTCGTCGCGGTCCAGCAGTTCCGGGAACTCGTCGCGGATGCGAGCGTATTCGACGCCGGCGGCCTCGATGGCCTCCACCAGGTCGGGGTGGCTGGCGGCGAAGGCGAGCACGGTGGCGTCGTCCAGTCCGGGGGTGCGGCGCTGGCCGCCATGGGCGCGCAGCGGGGCGAGGGTGTCGAGCAGGGCCATGGCGATCCTCCATCTGAAAGCGGCTATCCGGCCATTATTGCCATTCTGCGGTCGTTTGACAGTTGCGGTCTGTGCGGATTTCGATGATATTTCGTCGAATCGACGAAACCGGGCCGCCAAATGAAGCTCACCGACACCGACCAGCAACTGCTCTCCCTGCTGCGCGAGAACGCCCGGGCGTCCACGGCCCAGATCGCGCGCCGGCTGGGCCTGTCGCGGACCACGGTGCAGAGCCGGATCGAGCGCCTGGAGCGCGAGGGGGTCATCAGCGGCTACACGGTCCGCGTCGACGAGGAGTACGAGCGCAGCTACGTGCGCGCCCACATCATGATCGCCGTGCATCCCAAGCAGATGACCACCGTGGTGAACACCCTGCGCGGCATGCCCGAGCTGCGCTCGCTGCATTCGGTCAGCGGCGGCTTCGACCTGATCGCGATCGGCGCGGTGCCGGCGGTGGGCGACATGGACGTGCTGACCGACCGCATCGGCGCCATCGACGGCGTCGCCCGCACCACCTCGTCGATCGTGCTGTCGACCAAATTCGAACGCTGACTGCCTCCATGAAGAAATCCGATTTCCATTTCGACCTGCCGCCGGAACTCATCGCGCAGGCGCCGCTGGGCGAGCGCTCCGCCAGTCGGCTGCTGGTGGTGCCGCCGGCGCCCGCCGCGCTGGAGGACCGCGCGATCCGCGACCTGCCGTCGCTGCTCCAGCCGGGCGACCTGCTGGTCTTCAACGACACCCGGGTGATCCCGGCGCGCCTGTTCGGCCAGAAGGCCACCGGCGGACGGGTCGAGATCCTGATCGAGCGCCTGCTCCCGGGCAACGAGGCGCGGGCGCAGATCGGCGCCAGCAAGTCGCCCAAGCCCGGTGGCCGCATCGCGCTGGATGCCGGCGGCGAGGTGGAGGTGCTGGGCCGCGAGGGCGAGTTCTACCACTTGCGCTTCCATGTCGAGGACAGCCTGGAAAGCTGGCTGCTGCATGCGGGCCGGCTGCCGCTGCCGCCGTACATCCAGCGCGAGCCGGGCCGCGACGACCTGGAGCGCTACCAGACGGTGTTCGCGAAGGAGGTCGGCGCGGTCGCCGCGCCCACCGCCGGCCTGCACTTCGACGAAGGCCTGCTGCAGGCGCTGCGCGATCGCGGCGTCGAGTTCGGCCACGTCACCCTGCACGTCGGCGCCGGCACCTTCCAGCCGATGCGCGCCGACGATGTCCGCGACCACCGCATGCACAGCGAATGGCTCAACGTCGGCGCCGAGCTGGTGGCGCAGGTGCGCCGCACCCGCGAGCGCGGCGGGCGCGTGGTCGCGGTGGGCACGACCGTGGTGCGTGCGCTGGAGAGCGCGATGCGCCCCCACGACGACGGCCGCCGCGAGCTGCAGCCGTTCGCCGGCGAAACCCGGATCTTCATCTTCCCCGGCTACCGCATCGAAAGCGTGGATGCGCTGGTCACGAACTTCCACCTGCCGGAAAGCACGCTGCTGATGATGGTCTCCGCCTTCAGCGGCCGCGACCGCATCCTCGCGGCCTACCGCCACGCGGTCGAACAGCGCTACCGCTTCTTCAGTTACGGCGATGCGATGCTGCTGTGGCCGCAGCGTCACGACGCGAGCGGCACGGATGGCGCGCATGCGCCTTGATTTCGAGGCGCTCGGCGCCGCCGAGGCCTATCGCTGGATGATCGCCACAGTCACGCCGCGACCGATCGCCTGGGTGTCCACGCGCTCGGCCGACGGCGTCGACAACCTCGCGCCCTTCAGCTTCTTCCAGATCGTCTGCGACGCGCCGCCGACGTTGATGATCAGCATCGGCAACCGACCCGACGGCAGCGAGAAGGACACCCTGCGCAACCTCCGCGAACGCGGCGAACTGGTGATCCAGCTGGTATCGGTGGCGCAGGCGGACGCGATGAACGCGACCTCGGCGGCCCTGCCGCCCGGCACCAGCGAGTTCGCGCACTGCGGGATCGAGGCCGCGCCCGCCGAGCGCGTCGGCGTCGCCCGCGTCGCCGGGGCGGCGGTCGCCTTCGAATGCCGGTTGGCGTCGATCCTGCCGTATCCCGCCGAGGTCCCGAACCATCACATCGTGTTCGCCGAAGTGCTGCTCGCGCACATTGACGAGACAGTGCTGTCCGACGGTCGCCATGTCGACGCGGCGAAGCTCGACGTCATCGGCCGCCTCGGCGGCGCAGGCTATGCGACGACGCGCGACGTGTTCGCGCTGAAGCGTCCGGGCTGAGCCGCCTCGGTTTTTGGCGCTCAGCCCCCGGATACCAGCTCGGCCAGCGCCTGGGTGCGCTCTTCGGTGAGCCAGGCCTTCCACGCGTCGGCCGGCGTGCCCGGCCAGCGCAGCGTCGCGAAACGCACCCAGGCGTCGCGATAGCGCAGCCACGCGCGCTGGGTCTCGCGCACGCCGTCCGGGCCGATGCTGCCGTAGTCGCCGAACATGCCGTCGCCGCGTCCTGCGGCGAGCTTGGCCAGCGTGGTCTTGTAGGTCGCGTTCAGGGCCTTGTCGGCGCGGGCGAAGTCGCCGGCCTTCTGCGTCGGCCGTGCGCCGCCGTCGAAGCGGGTCACGGCGTCGAGCAGGGCGATTTCCAGATCCTCGCGCGCCCCCACGGCGAACGCGCCGCGCGCGGTGCCGCTCATGTCGGTCTCTTCCGTGGACACCCCTTCGAAGTAGCCGTCGGCCGCCTTGCGCACGTCCGCCCATGCCGTGCGCTGCGCGGGCGTCCATGCGGCCTGCAGCGCCTGCCAGCGCCGGTCGCGTTCGAATCCCGCCGCATCGGCGCTGCGCCTCGAACAGAAACCCGCCATCAGGCCGCTGGTGATGTCGTCGCAGATGTCCATCGCCTGCTGGTCGGTCCCTTTGGCGATGGCGTCGATGTGTTCGAGGCGTCCGTCGACTTCGGCCGGCGCGCCGCCGTATTCGCAGGCGAAGCGCCTGGCCAGCGCCGGGTTGCGCTTCACGCCCTCGCCGTTGGCGTAGAGCATCATCAGGATGCCGCTGCCGCCGAACACCTCGGATTGCGATTCGACCTGCGCGCCCGTGCCGCGCTGCCGGTAGGCGCAATGCCGCGCGGCGACGACATCGCGGCCGGTGCGCTTGCCGTCGCGGCCGTAGTAGAGGACTTCGGCATCGCAGTCGGCCGGGGCGCTGCCGATGTCCTGCCTGGGGATCGGGGTCTTCGCCCACTGCCGGCAGGCGTCGTCGGCGGCGAAGGCCGGCGCCGGGCTTGCGAGGAACAGCAGGCATGCGCAGAGAACGGGCAGGGTGGCTGGGCGAACGTGGATCATGGACTCTCGTCTCCGTGGGGTGCTGGGAGGGCGGGACGGACGGCGCCGGCTTCATGGTTGTCGGATCATGGCGGTCCCGGTCGCGGTATGCCACTTGTGTCCGCAGTGTTTCCCGCGCCGGCCACCGGCGATGGCCGGCGCGGCCTCAAGGACTAGAATCCTCCTCCCGGGCTTACCCCCCAGCTCGCGCCATGTCTGCCATGCCCCTGACTTCTGCCTCCCGCCTGCTGTCCCGCGCCTCCGCCCTCGTCGCTTCGCTGGTCGTGTCCCTCGCGTGCCTTGCGCCCGCGGCCGCCGCGCAGGCGCCCGCCCAGCCCGCATCGAAGACGCTGAACCTCTACACCACCCGCGAGCCCGGGTTGATCCAGCCGCTGCTCGACCGCTTCACCCGCGAGACCGGCATCCAGGTCAACACCGTGTTCCTGCGCGACGGCCTGCTGGAGCGGGTCAAGGCCGAAGGCGCGCGCTCGCCCGCCGACCTGCTGATGACCGCCGACAGCGGCCAGCTGATCGACCTCGTGCTCGGCGGCGTGACCCAGGGCGTGAAGTCGAAGCCGCTGGAATCGGCGATCCCGCCGCACCTGCGCGGCCGCACCGGCCACTGGTTCGCGCTGTCGCTGCGCGATCGCGTGGTCTACGCCGAGCGATCGCTGAAGCTGTCGGGCCTGCGCTACGAGGACCTCGCCAAGCCCGAATGGAAGGGGCGCATCTGCGTGCGCTCGGGCCAGCATCCCTACAACATCAGCCTGGTCGCGGCGATGATCGCCCACCAGGGCGAGGCGAAGACCGAGGCCTGGCTGCGCGGCGTCAAGGCGAACCTCGCGCGCAAGGCCACCGGCGGCGATCGCGACGTGGCCCGCGACATCCTCGCCGGCATCTGCGACATCGGCCTGGCCAACGCCTACTACGCCGGCCGCATGAAGGCCGAACCGGCCGGCAGCGAGCAGCGCCGCTGGGGCGATGCCATCCAGGTGGTGCGCCCGGTGTTCGCCGGCGGTGGCACCCACGTCAACATCAGCGGCGCCTCGGTGGCCCGCCATGCGCCGAACCGCGCGAACGCGGTGCGCCTGCTCGAATTCCTGGTGTCCGACGAAGCGCAGCGCGTGTATGCGCAGGCGAACTACGAATCGCCGGTGAAGAAGGGCGTGGCGGTCGATCCGATCGTCGCCGGCTTCGGCCCGCTGAAGGTCGATCCGCTGCCGCTGGGCGACATCGTCAAGCACCGTGCCCGCGCCAGCGTGCTGGTCGATCGCGTCGGCTTCGACCAGTGATGCCGCGCGCTTGATGCGTTCGACTCCGGGCGAACGGGCCTGGCTCGCGGCTGCGTTCGCGGTCGCGGCCCTGGTCGCGCTGCCGCTGGGGGCGCTGCTGTGGACGGCGGTGCAGGGCAGTGCCGGGCTGTGGTCGCACCTGGCCGAGCACGTGCTGCCGCAGGCGACCTGGAACACCCTGCTGCTGCTCGTCGGCGTGGCCGCCGTGGCGGTGCCGGTCGGCACGGTCTGCGCCTGGCTGGTCAGCGCCTACGACTTCCCCGGCCGCCGCCTGTTCGGCTGGGCGCTGCTGCTGCCGCTGGCGGTGCCGACCTACATCGTCGCCTTCGCCTATCTCGACCTCTCGCATCCGCTGGGTCCGCTGCAGACCGTGCTGCGCGCGATGCTCGGCTACGACAGCCCGCGCGACTTCCGCCTGCCGGACCTGCGCTCGCTGCCCGCCTGCATCGTCCTGCTCGGCCTGGTGCTGTACCCGTACGTCTACCTCACGGTGCGTGCGATGTTCGCCTTGCAGGCCGCGAGCCTCGTCGAGGCCGCGCGTTCGCTGGGCGTCGGCGGCGCGGCGCTGTTCGTGCGCGTGGCGCTGCCGCTGGCGCGGCCGGCGATCGCGGTCGGCGCGGCGCTGGTGCTGCTCGAAACGCTCAACGACATCGGCGCGTCCGAGTTCCTCGGCGTGAAGACGCTGACCGTCGCCGTCTACACCACCTGGGTGACGCGCAGCGACCTGCCCGGCGCGGCGCAGATCGCGCTGGCGATGCTGGCGGTCGTGATCCTGGCCCTGGCGCTGGAGCGCTTCGGTCGCCGGCGCCAGCGCTATGCCGGCGGCGGCCGCGCGCGTCCGCTGGTGACGCAACGTTTGCGTGGCGTTCCCGCACTGCTGGCGATGGCGGCCTGCGCGCTGCCGGTGCTGCTCGGCTTCGTCGCGCCTGCCGCGCACCTGGCGGTCGAGGCCCTGGAGCGCCTGCGCGGCGAGGGCATCTCGCCGCAGCTCTGGGCCAGCGCCGGCAACACGCTGCGGATCGCGGCCTTCGCCACCGTGACCACGCTCGCCGCCGCCCTGGCGCTGGTCTGGGCGATGCGGCTGGCGAATGCGCGTCGCCGCGGTGTCGCAGCCGGCTTCGCGCTGCGCGTGGGCAGCCTCGGCTACGCCCTGCCGGGCACGGTGCTGGCCATCGCCCTGCTGGCCCCGGCGGCCGGCATCGACCAGGCGCTGTTCGCGCTGTCCGAAGGCACGCCGCTGCTCATGGGCAGCCTGACCCTGCTGGTCCTCGCCTGCACGGTCCGCTTCCTCGCCATCGCCACCGGCGGCCTGGAGGCGGGGCTGGCGCGCATTCCGCCCTCGCTCGATCAGGCCGCGCGCGGCCTCGGCGCGGGTCCGACGGCGAGCCTGTGGCGGGTCCACCTGCCGCTGCTGCGCCCGGCGCTGGCCGCCGCGGCGATGCTGGTCTTCGTCGACGCGATGAAGGAGCTGCCGGCGACCCTGATGCTGCGGCCGCTCAACGTCGACACCCTGGCGACCTGGCTGTACGCCGAGGCCGCGCGTGGTACCTATGAGGAGGGCGCGGTCGCCGCGCTGCTGATCGTGCTGGCGGGACTGCCCGCCGTGGTGCTGCTGGCGCGCAGCGGATTCGATGTCGCTCCGGCGCCCACGCTTGCCACCGCACCTGCCAGCGCCTCCGAATCCCGTCTTTCGCCATGAACCCGACGATGCCCGATCCCATGCCGACCACTGCGACCGTGCCCCTGCTCGACCTCGAAGCGGTGACCGTGGTCCACCCCGGCGCGGTCGGCGCGCGGCCGACCGTCGACGGCCTGTCGCTGCGCCTGGCACGCGGCGAGATCGGCTGCCTGCTCGGTGCGTCCGGCTGCGGCAAGACCACGGTGCTGCGCGCCATCGCCGGTTTCGAGCCGCTGCGTGGCGGGCGCATCGCGCTCGACGGCCGGGAGATCGCCGGCCTCGGCACGGGCCTGCCGCCCGAGGCGCGTCGGATCGGCATGATGTTCCAGGACTACGCGCTGTTCCCGCACCTCGATGCGGCGGCGAACGTCGCGTTCGGCCTGCACGCGCTGCCCCGCGCCGTGCGTGCGTCGCGGGCGAGGGACCTGCTCGCCCTGGTCGGCCTGGCCGATCGCGCCTCGGCCTATCCGCACGAGCTGTCCGGCGGCCAGCAGCAGCGCGTGGCGCTGGCCCGCGCGCTGGCGCCGGAGCCGCTGCTGGTGCTGCTCGACGAACCGTTCTCGAACCTCGACGTGGAGATCCGCGGCCGGCTGGCCGAGGACACCCGCGCCTTGCTCAAGTCCGCCGGCGCCACCGCCCTGCTGGTGGTGCACGACCAGGCCGAAGCCTTCGCCATGGCCGACCGCATCGGCGTGATGGCCGAAGGCCGTATCCTGCAGTGGGATGCGCCCGAGGCGCTCTACGCCCGCCCCCGCGACCGCCGGGTCGCCGGCTTCGTCGGGCAGGGCGACTGGCTGCGCAGCGAGACCCTGGGCCTGGGGGAGGGCGCCGACCTGCGCGTCCGCCCCGGGCAGCTGGTCCACGACCCGGCCGGGCCGCTGTCCGCGCAACTGGTCTCCGCACGCTTCCTCGGCCCGCAGCACCTGGCCAGGGTGCGTTTCGACACCGGCGAGACCGCCGAGATCGCGCTCGATGCCGCCACGGCGACGCGCATCGGCGAACGCCTGTCCCTGCGCCTGGCGGGCGAACCGCTGCGCTTCCCGCGCGGGTGATGGCCATGGCTGACGCGGCCGGGTCGCCGCGCTCGGTCATAATGGCCGGATGTCCAGACTGTCCTTCGAACTCCTCGGCACCGACGGCGTGGCCCGTCGCGGTCGCCTGACCTTCCCGCGCGGCACCGTCGAAACCCCCGCCTTCATGCCCGTGGGCACCTACGGCTCGGTGAAGGGCGTGTTCCCCGAGCAGATCCGCGCGCTCGGCGCCGAGATCATCCTCGGCAACACCTTCCACCTCTACCTGCGCCCGGGCCTGGACGTGATCGCCGACCATGGCGGCCTGCACGGCTTCGCGCGCTGGAACGGCCCGATCCTCACCGACTCCGGTGGCTTCCAGGTGTTCTCGCTCGCCCACAAGCGCAAGATCACCGAAGCCGGCGTCACCTTCGCCGCGCCCACCGACGGCAGCAAGGTCTTCCTCGGCCCCGAGGAGAGCATGCGCATCCAGAAGGTGCTGGATTCGGACATCGTGATGATCTTCGACGAGTGCACGCCGTACCCCGCGACCGAGGACGTGGCGCGCAAGTCGATGGAACTGTCGCTGCGCTGGGCCGAGCGCTCGAAGAAGGCGCACGAGGGCAACGACGCGGCGCTGTTCGGCATCGTCCAGGGCGGCGTTCACCACGACCTGCGCACGCGCTCGGCCGAGGGGCTCAAGCAGATCGGCTTCGACGGCTATGCCATCGGCGGCCTCGCGGTCGGCGAACCCGAGCACGAGCGCAACGCCATGCTCGAGCACACCTGCCCGCAGCTGCCGACCGACCGTCCCCGCTACCTCATGGGCGTGGGCCGGCCCGAGGACCTGGTCGAAGCGGTGGCGCGCGGGGTCGACATGTTCGATTGCGTCATGCCGACCCGGAATGCGCGGAACGGGCACTACTTCACATCTTTCGGCACGGTGCGCATCCGCAACGCGAAGTACGAGCGCGACCTGCGGCCGATCGAGGAAGGCTGCGGCTGCTATGCCTGCAGCAACGGCTACACCCGCGCCTACCTGCGCCACCTCGACCGCTGCAACGAGATGCTGGCGCCGATGCTCGGCACACTGCACAACCTCTGGTACTACCAGAAGCTCATGGCCGACATGCGCGCGGCCATCGAGGCGGGCCGGTTCGCGGCCTTCCGCGAGGCCTTCCACGCTGCCCGCGCCGGCGCAAGCGCTTCTCCGGGTTGAACTTTTCCCGGATCGACCGGTCATGGAAAGGTCGCCGGCGCCGCATGGCCCGGCCGGGGGAGGGGTCGAACGCGCCAAGGCCCGCCCGCATGGCATAATCCGGCGTTAATTTTCGTTCACGGATCCGAAATGAACCTGCTCGACCTGATCATCTCCCCCGCGCACGCCCAGGCCGCCGGCGCGCCCGCCGGCCCCGGCATGGGCAGCCTGCTCCTGCCGATCGCCCTGCTCGCCGTCATGTACTTCATCATGATCCGCCCGCAGATGAAGCGCGCCAAGGAACACCGCGCGATGCTCGACAAGCTCGCCAAGGGCGACGAGGTGATCACCAGCGGCGGCATCGCCGGCGTGATCCGCGACCTCGGCGACAGCTTCATCACCGTCGAAGTCGCCGATGGCGTGACGATCCGCGTGCAGAAGGGCGCGATCGGCCACGTCCTGCCCAAGGGCACCCTGAAGTCGTCGCAGTAATGACGTCCCTCTGACCTTCCGTCCACCCCGATGCGGCCGGTCGCAGGACCGGACGCGGTGCTCGTCATGCTCGAATATTCCCGCTGGAAATATGCCATCGTCCTGATCGTGGTGCTGGTCAGCGCGCTCTACGCGCTGCCCAACATCTACCCGCAGGATCCCTCCGTGCAGATCTCCGCCAGCCGTGGCGCCAAGGTCGACGACGCGCTGAAGCAGCGCGTCGCGCAGACCCTGGACAAGGCCGGCCTCAAGCCGAAGGAGATCGAGCTGCAGGGCGAGAACCTGCTGGTCCGCACCGTCGATCCCGATGCGCAGAGCAAGAGCGCCGACGCGCTGCGCGATGCGCTCGGCAACAACTACACGGTCGCGCTGAATCTCGCGTCGAACGTGCCGGACTGGCTGACCGCGATCGGCGCGCGCCCGATGGCCCTGGGCCTCGACCTGCAGGGCGGCGTGCACTTCCTCATGGAAGTGGACCGCAAGGCGGCGATCGACAAGCGTTTCGATGCCTACCTCGAAGACGTCCGAGTGAAGTTGCGCGACGCTGGCGTCGGTTACGAATCGGTCGAGCGCAGCGGCGAGCGCGGCATCTGGATCACCCTCAACCGCGCCGCCGACCTGCAGAAGGCGCAGGGCCTGGTGCAGCAGTCGCTCACCGCCAGCGCCACCGACACCGGCAGCGCTGGTTTCGTCGCTCCGAACGCCTTCAACGTGGACGCGTCGGGCAACCTCATCAAGGTGCAGGTCTCCGAAGAGATCGTGCGCGGCATGACGCTCAACGCGATCGAACAGAACCTCGGCACGCTGCGTAACCGCATCAACGCGCTGGGCGTCGCCGAACCGGTGATCCAGCGCCAGGGCGCGGACCGCATCCTCATCCAGCTGCCGGGCGTGCAGGACACCGCCGCCGCCAAGCGCATGCTCGGCGCGACCGCGACCCTGGAATATCGCGGCGTATACGAAGGCAATGCCCTCGAAGCGCGCGAGACCGGCAACGTGCCGGCCGGCGCGCGCCTGTACGAAAGCCGCGACCTCGGTCCCGACGGCAAGCCCTCGCCGGTGCTGCTCAACAAGCGCATCATCGTGTCCGGCGAGGACATGGTCGACGCGCGCAGCTCGGTCGACCAGAACGGCCTGCCGGCCGTGCAGGTCTCGCTCAACAGCTCGGGTGGCCAGCGCATGCTGCAGTTCACCACCGAGAACGTGAACAAGCCGATGGCGGTGGTCTACATCGAGCGCGTGCCGGTCTCGCGCATGATCGACGGCAAGGAAGTGCGGAGCTTCCAGGTGAAGGAGCAGGTCATCTCCGTCGCCAACGTCAACGAACCGTTCGGCAAGAACTTCATCACCACCGGTCTGGAGCGCAAGGAAGCGGAAGATCTTTCCAAGCTGCTGCGCGCCGGCGCCCTGGCCGCGCCGATGGATTTCGTCGAAGAGCGCACCGTCGGTCCGAGCCTCGGCAAGCAGAACGTCGAGCGCGGCCTGAAGGCCGTGGCTTTCTCCTTCCTCTTCGCGCTGGCGTTCTTCCTGATCTACTACCGCATGTTCGGCCTCGTGACCTGCCTCGCGCTGCTGCTGAACCTGCTGATGGTCTTCGCGCTGATGTCGGTGTTCGGCGCGACCATGAGCCTGCCCGGCCTGGCCGGCATCGCGCTCACCGTGGGCATGTCGGTGGACGCCAACGTGCTGATCAACGAGCGCATACGCGAGGAGCTGCGAGCGGGGCTGCCGCCATTGACGGCGATCTCCGAAGGCTACGACCGCGCATCGGGCACCATCCTCGACGCCAACATCACGGCGTTCCTGGCCGGCCTGGCGATGTTCGTGTTCGGCACCGGTCCGCTGAAGGGCTTCGGCATCACCACGATGCTGGGCATCGCGACCTCGGCCTATACCGCCGTTTCGGTGTCGCGCGCCATCGCCACGCTGATCTACGGTCGTCGTCGCAAACTGCAGTCCATCGCGATCTGAGGGAGCCAGAGTCATGAAACCGTTCAATGTGTTCCCTTACGACAGCAAGATCGATTTCATGCGCCTGCGCATGATCTCGCTGACCGTCGCGGCGCTGATCATGTTCGCCGCGATCGGCGGCATGGTCTTCAAGGGCTTCAATTTCGCGCTGGACTTCACCGGCGGCGTCGGCGTCGAACTGGCCTACGACAAGCCGGTCGACGTGGATGGCGTCCGCGAGCGCCTGGAGGCCGCAGGCTTCGAGAACGCCCAGGTGCAGACCTTCGGCACCGGCAGGGAACTGCTGGTTCGCCTGCGCGACGATTCCACCAAGAAGAACTCGACCGGCGACCATGCGTCGAGCCTGGCCGAGAAGGTGCGTGTTGCCGCATCGGAGCAGGGCAACCCGGCGCGCATGATGCGCAGCTCGGAGATCAGCGCCCAGGTCGGCAAGGAACTGGCCTGGGACGGCCTGCTTGCGCTGGTCTTCGTGGTCGTCGGCTTCCTGATGTACATCACGATGCGCTTCGAGCTGAAGTTCGCGGTCGCGGCGATCATCACCACCCTGCACGACGTGGTCGTGGTCATCGGCTGGTTCGCGCTGAGCGGGCACGAGTTCGATCTCACCGTGCTGGCCGGCATCCTGTCGGTGATGGGCTTCTCGATCAACGACACCATCGTCGTCTTCGACCGCGTCCGCGAGAACTTCCGTGGCATGCGCGCGGACCCCTACGAAATCCTCAACCGTTCGGTCAACCAGACCCTGTCGCGTACGGTCATCACGTCGTTCGTGGCCTTCCTCACCGTGTTCGCGCTGTATCTCTACGGCGGCGGCTCGCTGCAGGGCATGGCCGAGTCGCAGATGATCGGCATCATCATCGGTACCCTGTCGACGATCTTCGTCGCCTGTCCGCTGCTGATGTGGCTGGGCGTGACCAAGCAGGACCTGATGCCGAAGGCGAAGGACGAAGCCGAGCTGGCGCGTCGTCCCTGATTCCGGGCTGCATCGCACCACGAAAAAGGCCGCGCAGCGATGCGCGGCCTTTTTTCATTGATGCCTTTTCCTCGCTCTGGCAGCGCGGAGCTTGCTGCGCCCGGTCTTCGGAGGCACTTCATCGGCCGGATTCGACCGGGGCAATCTCCACTGTCGTCTCCGCTGCAAGGGCCGCGTCAGCCCATCTGCGGCCAGGCGTTGACGATCTTGCAGAACAGTTCGGCGGTGCGTTCGGTGTCGTACACGGCGGAGTGGGCTTCCTCGCTGTTCCAGCTCAGGCCGGCGGCCATCACGGCGCGGGCGAGTACGGTCTGGCCGTAGGCGATGCCGGCGAGGCTGACGGTGTCGAACACGCTGAACGGGTGGAACGGGTTGCGCTTGTGCTGGGTGCGCGCGACGGCCGCGTTGAGGAAGTTCAGGTCGAAGTGGGCGTTGTGGCCGACCAGGATCGCGCGCTGGCAGTCGTGCTTGCGCACGGCGGCGCGCACGGTGGCGAAGACGTGGTCCAGCGCGTCCTTCTCGGGCTTGGCGAGGCGGAACGGGTGGTCCAGCTTGATGCCGGTGACCTGCAGCGACTTGGGGTCGATCTCGGTGCCGGGCGCCGGGATGAGGTGGGCGCTGGCGATGTCGCCGGGCACCAGACGGCCCTCGTCGTCGAGGTCGACCGGCTGGACCGCGATTTCGAGCAGCGCATGGCGGTTCCAGTCGAAACCGCCGGTCTCGACGTCCACCACGACAGGGAGATAGCCCCGGAAGCGTTCGGACATCTTTCTGCGGACGAGGGGGACGGAAGCCACGGGTGTTTCGCTCATGCGCGAAAGGGTAGCAGACCCGTCCATGCCGCCGGATGGCGGAGTCGCGAACCGGTCGACACAGGGGCCCTGCGTTTCAGGCCGCGGTACCCAGCAGCGTGCCCTCGGCGCGCAGGATGGCGAGCATGCGTGCGCCCTCGGCCACGAATGCGTCGGTATCCGGCGCCCCGGCCTCGGCGGCGAGGGCGCGCAGCTGCGCCTCGCCGGACAGCGCCGGCATCTCCTCCAGCCGCTGCAGCAGGCGGAACACCAGCGGCGTGAGCGCGTGGAAGCTGACGCTGCCGTCGGGTTCGCGGCGCAGCATCAGCAGGGTCGGGGTCTCGGGTGGTGTGTCGGGCAGGTAGTCCGGACCGATGCTGTGGACCGGCCAGGCGTAGGCCAGCGGCCAGGCCAGCGGCGAGACCACCGGCGCGCCGGCCAGCAGGTCGCCGTCCGGGTCGTGCGCGACGTCCTCGATGCGGGCTTCGCTGATTTGCAGGGCCAGCTCGACCCATTCGTAATGCGCCAGTTCGCGCTGCCAGGGCGGGTCATCGCGGCCGGCATCGGTCCCGGCACGGGCGTCGAGGTAGCGCATGAACTCGCGCGCCAGTTCGGTGAACAGCGGGGTCTGGCAGTCGTGGTCGCGGTAGAAGTCGCGGATCAGCGCGCGCCAGCCCGCCTCGCCGTGGATGCGGCGCAGCACCGGGAAATTGCCTGCGAGCAGGCTCTCGACGTTGTTGAAGAACAGGTCGCGGTAGATCTTCAGCCGGCGCTCTTCGATGCCGGGCGGCGGCGGGACGCGATCCGGGTCGCGGATGTGCGCGGCCAGCGCGTCCTGCTGCGCGGCGAGGCTGTCGGCCTCAGGCTGCGCGACGGGTTCAGGCGGCATGCCGCTGCTCCCGCGCACCGGCAGCGGCGATGCGGCGACGGACCTGGCCGAGTTCGTCGAGCAGGTCCTCGAACGGCGGCAGGTTGAAATCGCGCTCCAGCAGGGTCGGGCGTGGACCGAAGCGGCGATACGCCTCTTCGAGCAGGTCCCAGACCTGGGCGTTGACCGCGCTGCCGTGGGTGTCGACCTTGAGGTCGTCGGCTTCGTCGTAGTGGCCGGCGACGTGGATGTAGGCGATGCGTTCGCCGGGTAGCGCGGCGAGGTAGTCGGACGGGTCGTAGCGATGGTTGGTCGCGTTGACCACGATATTGTTCACGTCGAGCAACAGCAGGCAGTCGGCCTCGGCCAGCACGGCGTTGACGAAATCGATCTCGCGCATCTTCTGGAAGGGCGCGGCGTAGTAGGAAATGTTCTCGATCGCGATCCGCTGGCCGAGGATGTCCTGCACGCGGCGGATGCGCGCGGCGACATGGGCCACGGATTCCTCGCTGAAAGGCAGGGGCAGCAGGTCGTAGAGCTGGCCGCGGCTGTCGCCGCAGGCGCTGAGGTGTTCGCTGTAGAGCGGGCAGCGATGGGTGTCCATGAACCGGCGGACCTTGGCAAGGAAGGTCTCGTCGAGCGGTGCGGGGCCACCGACCGACAGCGACAGGCCGTGGCAGACCACCGGGTAGCGCGAGGCCAGGTCGTCGAAGCCGTCGCCGAGCGCGCCGCCGACGCCGATCCAGTTCTCGGGCGCGACTTCGATGAAGTCGAAGCGGCCGCTGGCCGCCCGGCGCATGTCGGGCAGCAGCGTGCGGCGCAGGCCGAGACCGGCAGAGTCGGGTGCGAGGGGTGTCGGCGTCATCGTTCGAACGTTGGAATCACAGGAGCGAAGGGCGGGTGCATGGCGACCGCCCGGTGGGCCGCCGTCGCCGACGGCGGCCCTGCGTCTGGATCGATCAGCGCGTGCGGATCAGATCGAACCGCCGCACTTGCCCTCGCCGCACTTGCCTTCGGCGGCCTTCTTGTCGCCACCGCACTTGCCTTCGCCGCCCTTGGCACCGCCGCACTTGCCTTCACCGCACTTGCCTTCGTGCGCGGCCTTCATTTCGGCGGCGCTGATGAAGCCATCCTTGTTGGTGTCGTGCTTGGCGAAATTGCCGCCGCCGTTCTTGTGCGCGGCGTCGTATTCGGCCTTCGAGATCTTGCCGTCCTTGTTGGTGTCCATCTTGGCCATCATGCCTTCGCCGCACTTGCCCTCACCGCACTTGCCTTCGGCGGCCTTCGCGCCACCGCACTTGCCTTCGCCGCACTTGCCTTCAGTCGGCTTGGCGCCGCCGCAGTTGCCTTCGACCGCCTTCGCGGCCGCATCGGCGCCGAGCAGGTAGCCCTGGGCCAGGTGGGTCGAGGCGAAGGTGGAGCCGGCGAGCAGCAGGCCGCCGGCGAGGGTGGCAGCGGCAAGGGCGACGGGTTTCTTGTGGTTGTTCGACATCGGGTCTCTCCTGAGTGGTGGTGGAACGTCTTGGCGGGGTCTCGGAATGCGAGGGCACACCCTGGGGCATGCCGCGGGGTAGGGTCAACCGTCCGCGGCGAGCGCCGGGACGCCATCGGCGTCGGACGGCGAAAGGTATTGCCGGGCGAGGCTGCGCGCGCGGTGGATGCGCGCCTTCGTCGCTTCGGGATGCAGGCACAGTTCGTCGGCCATCTCCGCGATGCTGCGACCTTCGAGGTCGCGCATCAGGATGGCTTCGCGGTAGTGCGCGGGCAGCCGGGCCAGCGCATCCGCGACATCGCGCAGCAGGCCGGTCGGGGCGGGGTAGTGCGGCCCGTCGAGCTCTTCGAGGTCGGAGGGCTGCATCAGCAGGATGCGGGTCGCGCGCTTCATGCGGTTGCATTCGCGCTTGACGATGCGGAACAGCCAGGAGGCATAGGCGCCGAGCTCGCGCAGGCTCGCCAGCTTGCGCGACACCAGCAGCAGGCTCTCCTGCACGGCGTCCTCGACGTCGTTCACCGCACAGTGGTATTCGGCATAACGCCGCAGGTCCTGGCGCGACCGCGCCAGCACCTGTTCGAGCGACCGCCTGTCGCCCTGGCGGGCCTGCTGGAGGGCCATCTGGAATCCCGGATCCTGCACCGTGTGTCTCCTCGGTTGCGCACTGTACGCGGGAACGAGTCCGCGTTTGTGCACAAAGAGTTAGCCGGGGAGGCGACGGTTGCGTCCGGCGGGCGCGCGCAGGCGCCCGGGTTCAGGTCCGGTTTAGGCTCTGCGGGACGCCGGTAGGCCGGGAGCCGCGCATGGGCAGGGTTGGCCGGCGGTGTCGACCCGAATGGTCGATCCGGATGGTCGATCGGTTCAGGCGGCGCTGCTGGTCTCGTCGCGCTTCTCGCGCGGCGGCAGCGGGCCTTCGCCGTGCTCCTGGAACCAGATGTTCTCGGCGATGTTGGTCGCATGGTCGCCCACGCGCTCCAGGTTCTTCGCCATGAACAGCAGGTGGGTGCAGGGCGTGATGACCCGGGGGTCTTCCATCATGTAGGTCAGGAGCTCGCGGAACAGGCCGGTGTATGCGGCATCGATCTCGGCATCGTCGGCGCGGATCGTTTCCGCGGCAGTCGCGTCGCCATCGCGATAGGCCTGCAGCACGGCGCGGACCTGGCGCACGACCAGCCGGCCGAGGCTGCCCAGGCCGCGGGTGTGCGGCAGCGGCGGCGACAGGTTCAGCGCCATCGAGCGCTTGGCGATGTTCGAGGCGTAGTCGCCGATGCGCTCGATGTCCGAGGCGATGCGCAGCGCCGCGAGGATCTCGCGCAGGTCGCGCGCCAGCGGACCGCGCAGGGCGAGCTTCATCGCGTCGTGGCTGACCCGCAGCTCCAGCGCGTCGATCTCCTCGTCGTTGGCGATGATCCGCTCCGCGGCCTTGCCGTCGCGCCGTTCCACCACGTCCAGCGCGGCTTCGAGCTGCGAGGCGGCGATCTCGCCCATGCGCAGGATCTCCTCCAGCAGCATCCGGCGTTCCTCGTCGTGGCTCTTGAGGATGTGGTCGTGGGGTTGGCTGTTCATGGCGGTGTCTCGTGGAAAGTGGGGTTGGGCTGTTTGCGGTGAAGCGATGCGCCGTCAGGGGCTTGAGGATGCCATCCGTGGCGACGCTGCGCTGCCTCCGGAAAGTCCGGCCCGGCCCTGCATGGCCGGGCGTTCGGCAGGCCGCGCGGCAGTGCCGCGCAAGCGGCCTGCCTCACCCAAATCGCCCGGTGATGTAGTCCTCGGTCTGCTGCTTCGAGGGCTTGGAGAAGATCTTCTCGGTCACGTCGTGCTCGATCAGGTCGCCCAGGTACATGAAGGCGGTGTAGTCGGACACGCGTGCCGCCTGCTGCATGTTGTGGGTGACGATCGCGATCGTGTACTTCTGCTTCAGCTCCTCGATCAGCTGCTCGATGCGGCTGGTCGAGATCGGGTCGAGCGCCGAGGTCGGTTCGTCGAGCAGCAGCACGTCCGGACGCAGCGCGACCGCGCGCGCGATGCACAGGCGCTGCTGCTGGCCGCCGGACAAACCCAGCGCGCTCTGGTTGAGCTTGTCCTTCACTTCGTCCCACAGCGCCGCCTGGCGCAGGGCTTCCTCGACGCGCGCGGCCATGTCCGCCTTCGAGAGGCGCTCGTGGTGGCGGATGCCGTAGGCGACGTTCTCGAAGATCGTCATCGGGAACGGCACCGGCTTCTGGAACACCATGCCGACGCGACTGCGCAGGCGGTTCATCGGGTACTTGTCGTCGAGGATGTTCTCGCCGTCCAGCAGCACCTGGCCGGTGGCGGTCATCTTCGGATACAGCGCGTAGATGCGGTTGAAGATGCGCAGCAGCGTCGACTTGCCGCAGCCGGACGGACCGATCAGCGCGGTGACGCGCTTCTCGGGGATGTCCAGGTCGATGTTCTTCAGCGCGTGGAACTTGTCGTAGTGGAAGTTCAGGCCGCGCGCGCTGAGCTTGACCGGTGTCGCCGGCCCGGCCTCGCGATGCGTGGCGGCGATGCCCATCCGCTGCGCGCCGTGATCGTTCGAAGCGATGGGGGTCGCGGTGTCGTTCATGTCGAGGGTTCCGGAGGCTTCGGTCGTGTACGTATCAGTCATGGGTGATCTTGTTGCGGAGCAGGATCGCGCGTGCGACCAGGCTGACCGCGAGCACGAACAGGGTCAGCACCAGCGCGCCGGCCCAGGCGATCTGGATCCAGTTGTCGAACGGGCTGGCGGCGTACTGGTTCATCACCAGCGGCACGCCCGCCATCGGCTGGGTGATGTCGAGGCTGAAGAAATTGTTGCCGAATGCAGTGAACAGCAGCGGTGCGGTTTCGCCGCAGATGCGCGCCAGCGCCAGCAGCACGCCGGTGACGATGCCCGGCAGCGCCGAGCGGTACAGCACCTGCACGATGACCTTCCACTGCGGCACGCCCAGCGACAGCGCGGCTTCGCGCATCTGCGCAGGCACGAGGCGCAGCATCTCGTCGGTGGTGCGCACCACCACCGGCAGGACGATGAAGCCCAGCGCGATCGCACCTGCGACAGCCGAGAACTGGCCGCGACTGAACTGCATGACGAAGATCGCGTAGACGAACAGGCCCAGCACGATCGACGGCGCGGACAGCAGGATGTCGTTGACGAAACGGACCACGGTGCCGAGCTTGCGGTGGTGGCCGTACTCGGCCAGCCAGGTCCCGGCGGCGATGCCCATCGGCGTGCCGAGCAGGATGCCCATGCCGCACATCAGGATGCTGCCGATGAAGGCATTGCGCAGGCCGCCCACTTCCATCGGCACGGGCTGGTCCATGGTGAACAGCGCGAGGTCGATGCCGGACAGTCCCTTCTGCAGCAAGGTCCAGAGGATCCAGCCGAGGAAGAACAGACCGAACGCGGTCGTGACACAGGCGAAGAGGATGGCGACAGCGTTCTTGAGGTCGCGCATGCGGTACAGCCTGCGCGTCTCGGGCGACAGCGAGAAAGCGGGATCGGTTCGGGCGTTCATCAGTTGCCCTCCTTGCGCGACAACTGCATCAGCATCAGGCGCGCCAGCGCCAGCACGACGAAGGTGACCAGGAACAGCACGAAGCCGAGCAGCAGGAGCGCGGCGCGGTAATCCGCAGTGGCTTCGCCGAAATCGTTGGCGATCAGCGCGGCGATCGTGGTGCTGGGTTCGAGCAGGGACTTGGTGAAGGCGACGTTGTTGCCGATCACGAAGGCCACCGCCATGGTTTCGCCCAGCGCGCGGCCGAGGCCGAGGAAGATCCCGCCGATCACCGCCGAGCGGGTGTAGGGCAGGACGACGTCCCAGACCACTTCCCAGCGCGTCGAGCCGAGCGCGTAGGCCGATTCCTTCAGGCGACCCGGCACGGTGAGGAACACGTCGCGCATCACCGAGGAGATGAAGGGAATGACCATGATCGCGAGCACCAGGCCCGAGGTCAGCATGCCCGCGCCGATCGGCGGACCCTGGAACAGCGCGCCGATCACCGGCAGCGGCCCGAGGTTGTCGTTCATCCACGGGATGAGGTGGTCGCGCATCACCGGCATCAGGATGAAGAAGCCCCACATGCCGTAGATGATCGACGGGATGCCGGCGAGCAGTTCGATCGCGGTGCCGATCGGGGTGCGCAGCCAGCGCGGCGCGACCTCGGTCAGGAAGAAGGCGATGCCGAAACTCACCGGCACCGCGATCAGCATCGCGATGATCGCGGTGACGACCGTGCCGTAGATCGGCACCAGCGCGCCGTACTTGTTCTCGACGGGGTTCCAGTCGCTGGAGAAGAAGAAGTCCAGGCCCTGCGACGCGAGCACGCTGCGTCCGCCCCACAGCATCGACAGCGCGGCGCCGGCGAGGCTGAAAAGGACGAAGATCGCGACCAGGGTGAGGACGGCCTTGAACACCCGGTCGTTGCGGGTGTCGCGGCGATCACGCTGTGGATTGGGGAGGGTCAGTTCGGCGGTGCTCATCGCTGGGCCGGGGTCCGGAAAAGGAATGACAGACGTCGCGTCCCTGCGGCGTTCGGTTCTGGGGGATGGCGCTGGATGCGCATATCAGATGATGTTTGTGTTGCGGCTGTATGACAGCGCGAACGGTTTCGTCACGAATCCGTCTTGTCGCCCGCGACATGGGCCGTCGAGCGGCCAAACGAAAGCGGGCCCGAAGGCCCGCTGTCGCATGATCCGATCCGGTGGGGCTCGATCCCTGGGGACTCGATCCCGTGGGATCAGTAGGGCATCGTCTTGGCCCAGTAGGCCTCGATCTGCTTGACCAGGGCGTCCGGCAGCGGCACGTAGTCGAGCGACTTGGCCTGGGCATCGCCGTTGGCGTAGACCCAGCGGAAGAATTCCTTGGCGGCCTTGGCGCCGGCGGCGTTCTTCGGCTTCTTGTACATCAGGATGAAGTTGGTCGCGGCGATCGGCCAGGCCTGCTCGCCCGGGGCGTTGGTCATGACCAGGTAGAAGTCCTTCGCCGAGGCCCAGTTGGCGCTCGCGGCGGCGGCCTGGAAGGTGTCTTCGTTCGGCAGCACGAAGTTGCCGGCTGCGTTCTTCATGCGGACGTAGGTCAGCTTGTTCTGCAGCGCGTAGGAGAATTCGACGTAGCCGATGCCGCCGCGGATCTGCTTGACGAACGCGGCCACGCCTTCATTGCCCTTGCCGCCCACGCCGACCGGCCACTTCACCGAGTTGCCTTCGCCGACCGTCGACTTCCAGTCGCCGCTGACCTTCGAGAGGTAGTTGGTGAAATTGAAGGTGGTGCCCGAGCCGTCCGAGCGACGCACGATGGTGATCTTCAGCGAGGGCAGCTTCACGCCGCCGTTCAGCGCGGCGATGCGCGGGTCGTCCCACATCGTGACCTTGCCCAGGAAGATGTCAGCCAGCAGCGGGCCGTCGAACTTCATCGCGCCCGAAGCCACGCCCGGGATGTTGACCACCGGCACCACGCCGCCGATCACCGACGGGAACTGCGCCAGGCCGGCCTTCGCCAGGTCTTCCGGCTTCTGCGGGGCATCGGACGAACCGAAGTCGACCGTGCCGGCCTTGATCTGGGCGATGCCGCCGCCCGAGCCGATGGACTGGTAGTTGACGCGCACGTTCTTCGCCTTGGCGTAGTCGGCCGACCACTTGGTCATGACCGGGAACACGAAGGTGGCGCCGGCGCCGGTGATGTCGTTGGCGTGGGCGTTGAAGAGGGTGCCGCCGGCCAGGATCAGCGCGGCAGCCTGCAGTTTGAACGACTTGAACACGGAGGTGCTCCTCATGAGGGTGACTGACCGGGCGACCCGGTTGGCGCACATTCCATCGGACCCGCATGACAGCCGTGTGTTTCGAACATGACAGCCAAGTTACAATTTCACGAGGCTGCCATGATTCGACCCCGGCGCGCCCGAACTGCACGGCCGCCGCCTTCGTCAAGGCCCCGGTGCCCGGATCGGTACTGTTGCCGCGGTCATCGAACGGTCATGTCCGGCACACGCGATTGTCAGAATTTGGCCGCAAGCTGCCCCGGTTTCACAAGGCCTTAACGACTCCCCGCCACGGCCATCCGGCCTCCGGCGGGTGCGGTCGCAGTCCCGCTCATTTATTCCCACTCAGGACATCACCATGCGTTATTCCCTTCTCGCGCTCGCCGTCGGCGCCGCGCTCGCCGGTACCAGCCTCGATGCGTCGGCCCAGTCCCGCGACAGCGAAATCGAGGCCCTCAAGGCGCAGATCGCCGAATTGATGGAAAAGGTCCAGTCGCTCGAGGAACGCACGGATGCGCAATCCGAAGTCAACGTCGACACCGCCCAGAAGCTGGATACGCTGAGCACCGGCTCGCCCAAGCTCGAGACCAAGGGCGGCATCAAGGTCACCTCGGCCGACGGCAAGTTCGAAGCCCAGCTCGGCGGCCGCATTCATTTCGACGCCTATGCCTTCGACCGCGACATCGCCGCGACGACCGGCACCACCGAGTTCCGCCGCGCGCGCCTGACCCTCAAGGGCAAGGCGCTGGGCTGGGACTACGTGATGGAGCAGGACTTCGCCGCGGGTTCCAACCTCGATGGCCTGCGCGACCTCTACATCGCGAAGAACGCGTTCGGCGGCAAGTTCACCATCGGCCATTTCAAGCCCTACCGCTCGATGGAAGAGCTGACCAGCTCGAACGAACTGCTGATGATGGAGCGTCCGTTCGCTTCGGCCACCGGTCTGTTCAACGGTCGCCAGTTCCAGCAGGGCGTGGGCTACCAGCGCAGCACCGACAGCTACACCGCCGGTCTGTCGGTGTTCAACCTGCGCGGCGCCACCGGCGTGCGCAACGAAGGCATCGGCGCGGCCGGTCGCTTCACCTGGGCGCCGATCAACCGCGACAACGCGACCCTGCACCTGGGTGCATGGTTCAGCATCGAGGATCTGAACCAGGGCTCGGCCACCACCAGCGCCAGCGTGTCGTACGCCGGTCGTCGCGGTCCGTCGCAGACCATCGCCAGCGTCAACGGCCTGTCCGGCGACAAGATCACCGCCTATGCCGCCGAAGTCGCGGGCTCGTTCGGTCCGGCCTTCTTCCAGGGCGAGTACGTGCAGTCCACCTTCGAGCAGCCCTTCCGCGCCCCGGACCAGGACGTGGTGACCTGGTACCTGCAGGGCAGCTGGATGCTCAACGGCGGCCACAAGCCGTACAAGTCCGCCACCGGTTTCTTCGGCTCGCCGAAGGTCGGCGAGAACGGCCTGTGGGAACTGACCGCGCGCTACGACACGATCGAGAACAAGGACATCCGCAACCGCGAAGCCAGCAGCTGGCTGCTCGGCCTGAACTACTACGTCAACCCGAACCTGCGCTTCATGCTCAACTACACGAAGGGCGAAAACGAGGTGAACGGTGACGAGACCGCGCAGTACGCGCTGCGCACGCAGTTCAGCTTCTGATCGATCTCTCTCCGGTCGAAGTCGAACGAAACCCCGGCATGCCGGGGTTTCGTTTTTTCCGGAGCGCGACGCCCGGGTCCGTTATGCCTCGCCGTGTTCGCTCTTGTCCTTGAACCGGCAGACGTCGCGGATCGGACAGCGCCAGCACTCGGGCCGTCGCGCCTTGCAGGTGTAGCGACCGTGCAGGATCAGCCAGTGGTGCGCGTCCAGCAGGAATTCGGCCGGCACGCGCTGCAGGAGCGCGCGCTCCACGGCGAGCACGTTCGCACCGGGCGCCAGGCCGGTGCGGTTGGCGACGCGGAAGATGTGCGTGTCGACCGCCATCGTCGGTTCGCCGAAGGCGGTGTTCAGCACCACGTTCGCGGTCTTGCGCCCGACCCCGGGCAGGGCCTCCAGCGCCTCGCGGTCCCGCGGCACCTCGCCATCGTGCTCGGCGATCAATCGTTCGCACAGCGCGATCACGTTCGCGGCCTTGGTGTTGAACAGTCCGATCGTGGAGATGTAGGACTTGAGCGTCTCGACGCCCAGCGCGGCGATCGCCTGGGGCGTATTCGCGACCGGATACAGCCGCCGCGTGGCCTTGTTCACGCCGACATCGGTCGCCTGCGCCGACAGCACCACCGCGACCAGCAGTTCGAACGGCGTCGAATACTCGAGCTCGGTCTTCGGATGCGGATTCAGCTCTCGCAGGCGCTCGAACATCACCTGGATGTCTTCGGGCGGCATGCCGCCGCGCGGCGCACGCCTGCCGGAAGCTTTCTTCGTCGCGGCCTTCTTCACGGTCTTTTTCGCAGCCTTCTTCGCGGCCTTGCGCACGGCTTTCGCTGCGGTCTTCATCGTCTTCTTCGTCGCCATGCGCGCTCAGCCGGATCGTTTCGCCGCAGCCTTGGCCTTCGCGCGTGCGAGCGCGGCCAGCGCGGCGGAGGGCAGGGCGGGGGCTGCTTTCGGCAGGTCGGCTGGCGGCAATGCGGCCGCACGCCGACGCGCCTTCGCTTCCGCCCGTTCCGCCAGTCGCACCTGCCGCGCGCGATAGCGCTCGCGCGCGGCCAGCGCGCGCAGGCGCGCATCGCGGGCGGCCAGCACGGACGCGACTCGCGGCGCGCACGCATCGCAAGTTGCCGATGGCGCTTCGAACGCCAGCAGGCCGCGTTCGATCGCACCATCCAGATCGTCGGCAGCGACGGCATCGGCCAGCGCCGCGAAGCCGGTGTCGCGACAGGCCGGACAGGCGTCGGGGATCATCGGCCGGTGAAGCTCGGCTTGCGACGCTCCAGGAACGCCTTCGTGCCTTCGCGCATGTCTTCGGTCGAGAAGGTCAGGCCGAACTGGGCGGATTCGTATTCCAGGCCTTCCTCCAGCCCGCATTCGCCGCCGACGTTGATGCAGTCGATCATGCCGCGCAGGGCCAGCGGCGCGGACGCGGCCAGCTGTTCGGCGAGCTTCATGGTCTCGGCTTCCAGATCGGCGGCCGGGACCACGCGGTTGACGATGCCCAGCTGCGCCGCGCGCGCGGCGTCGATCGGGGCACCGAGCAGGCACAGCTCCAGCGTGGCGGCGCGCCCGGCCAGGCGCAGCAGGCGCTGGGTGCCGCCGAAGCCGGGGATCAGGCCGAGGTTGATCTCGGGCTGGCCGACCTTCGCGGTCTCGGCGGCGATCCGCAGATGGCAGCACATGGCCAGTTCCAGGCCGCCGCCGAGGGCGAAGCCATTGACCATGGCGATCACCGGCTTGGGCATCTTCTCGACCCGGCGCATCATCCGCGTGCCGCGCAGCGAGAAATCGCGGGCCTCGGCCGGGGTCAGGCCGCTCATCTCGGCGATGTCGGCGCCGGCGACGAAGGCCTTGGGGCCGCTGCCGGTGAGGACGACCACGCGCACCGCGGGATCCGCCGCCGCCGCGTCGAAGGCGACATGCAGGGCGTCGAGGGTCGCGGAGTTCAGGGCGTTCAGGCGCTCGGGACGGTCGACGGCGATCACCCGGACGACGCCATGGCCCTCGACGGGGCGGTCTTCGATCTTCAGGACGGGAGCGGGCTGGGCGTCTTGGCTCATGGGTCGCGGGGGCCTTGTTCGGAGTCGGATGGACCGCCTGGCGGCGGCGGGGAACTTGTCGGCGGACCGCCGGTCGGACGGGGAGTCCTCAGTGGCGGTTAAGTGCGGCGGACAGTATTCTAGTCCGCTGTTCATGGAACCCATACCGGGGCGGCTCGGCCGCCCCGATCCTTGCCGGGATCGTCCCGGCATATCCCATCCCGGAGAGTTACTGAATGAAGTTGCGTCTGCTCGTCGCCGCCAGCCTGGCGGCTCTGGCCCTGACCGCGGGTACCGTCTCGGCCCAGGACACCACGTCCGACAAGGGCAAGCTCAGCTACGCCCTTGGCTACCGCGCCGGCATGAGCCTGCAGCCGATCGTCGCCAGCGGCGAACAGGTCGACATGAACACCTTCATCAAGGCCGTGCAGGACGCGATGGCCGGCAAGCAGGTCGCGGTGCCGGAAGACCAGCTGCAGGCGGCGATGGAAGGCCTGCGCACCCGCATGGCCGCCAAGTACAAGGCCGAGCTCGAGAAGCGCGCCGCCAAGAACAAGGCCGACGGCGACACCTACCTGGCCCAGAACAAGGGCAAGGCCGGCGTGAAGGTCCTGCCGAGCGGCGTGCAGTACAAGGTGGTCGAGGCCGGCAGCGGCGCCAAGCCGACCCAGGCCAACCAGGTCACCCTCGAGTTCAAGAGCACGCTGCCCGACGGCACCGTCGTCGCCGACACCAGCGTGGCCAGCGAAGGCCAGCCGGCCGGTCCGGTCACCGTGCGCCTGAGCGAGATCCCGCTGCCGGGCCTGCGCGAAGCGCTGCAGCAGATGCCGTCCGGCGCCCGCTGGGAAGTCGCGATCCCGGGCAAGCTCGCCCACGGCGACAGCATCGAGAAGGCCGGTCCGATGGCCAACCAGGTCGTGCTGTTCAACATCAAGCTGGTGAACGTCGGTCCCGTCGTGGCGGCCCCGACGCAGCAGCAGGGCGCCGCGCAGCCGCGCAACTGACCTGCGGTTCGCCCCAGTGGTTCCGCATCACGCCGGTTCGCCCGGCGTGATGCGTTTCCGGGGCATGATTTCGTATCGTGCCCCCATGCTTTCTCCGCACGTTCCTCCGTCGATACCCCACACTTGCGCCGATGACCTCGCCCATGCGTCCCATGCTCACCCCCTGCATCGGCGTCTGCACCCTCGATCCGCAGGGCTACTGCGACGGTTGCCGGCGTACCGGCGCCGAGATCGCGATGTGGTCGTCGATGGGCGATGCCGCCCGCGAGCACTTCATGTCCGTGGTTCTGCCCGAGCGTGAAGCCCGCGATGCCGCAGGCCTGCCGCTGGACGCCGTGCGTCGATGACCCCGGCCTGGCCATTGCCGCACCTGTCGCGCGCCCTGCATCCGCCCGGCGCGCCGCTGCCGCAATCGCCGTGGAATCTGGACGAACTCGCCGACCTGCTTGGCGATGTCCCTGCGGTCGACGCCGCCGTGCTGGTCGGCCTGGTGCCGCGCGCGGACGGTCCACGCGTCCTGCTGACCCGGCGCACCGACAGCCTGCGCAACCATGCCGGGCAGGTGAGCTTTCCCGGCGGCCGCATCGAGCACGACGATGCCGATGCCGTCGCCGCCGCGATACGCGAAGCGCAGGAGGAAATCGGCCTCATGCCGTCGCTGGTCGCGCCGCTGGGCCTGCTCGATCCGCTCATCACCCTGACCGGGTTCCGCGTGCTGCCGGTGGTGGCCTGCATCGAACCGCACTACGAGCCGGTGCCCGATCCCGGCGAGGTCGCCGAAGTGTTCGAGGTCGGCCTCGATTTCCTCATGCACCCGGACAATCTCCGGCGCATCGAGCTGCAGCATCGCGGGCGCACGCGGCACGTGCTCGAGTTCCGCAGCGCGCCCGAAGCGCCGCAGCATCGCATCTGGGGCGTCACCGCCTCGATCCTGTTCAACCTGCGCGAGCGACTCGCGCGCGAATCCGCCTGAGCGGACGCATCCCGGAGGCCGCATGACCGCATGGACCACGCTCGTCGACGCCGAAACGCTCGCGTCGCATCTCCACGATGCCGATCCGAAGCAGGCCGACCTGCGCATCTTCGACTGCCGCTTCGCGCTCAACGACACCGGCGCAGGCGAGCGCGCATGGGCGGAGGCGCACCTGCCGGGCGCACGCTACGCGCACCTGGATCGCGATCTGTCCGGTCCGCATGTGCCCGGCGCGGGACGTCATCCCTGGCCGTCGGCCGATGCGTTCGGCGGCTGGCTGGGTCGCAATGGCGTGACGCCCGGGACGCAGGTCGTCGCCTACGACGCCGGCGATGGCGCGTTCGCGTCGCGCCTGTGGTGGCTGCTGCGCGTCGCTGGGCATGATCGCGTCGCGGTGCTCGACGGCGGCTTCGCGCGCTGGACCGCGCTGGGCCTGCCCACCGATGCCGATGCGAGCGATGTGGCGGCGACGTCGTATCCGCTGCGTTTCGATGATGCGCGCCTGCTGGATCCCGAGGCCGTCGCTGCGCGTGTCGCCGCCGGTGCTCCGCTGCTCGACGCGCGCGGCGCGGAGCGCTTCCGTGGCGAGGTCGAACCGATCGATCGCGTCGCCGGCCACGTGCCCGGTGCGATCAACCGACCGTACCCGCTGAATCTCGAAGACGGCCGTTTCAAGCCGGCGCCGCGCCTGGCCGAGGAATTCGGTGCGCTGCTCGCAGGTCGCCGGGCGTCGGACGTGATCGCGATGTGCGGCTCCGGCGTGACCGCCTGCCACCACCTGCTGGCGATGGCCCATGCCGGCCTGCCCGGCGCCTCCCTGTTCCCCGGATCATGGAGCGGCTGGATCGAGGATCCCGCGCGCGCCATCGCCACCGGTGCCGACTGAGTCCCGTACGGTTTTCCGCATCATGCACGTCGAACTCTGGCACAACCCCGCCTGCAGCAACTCGCGCAATGCCCTGGCGCTGATCCGCGAGGCCGGCATCGAGCCGGTCATCGTGGAGTATCTCAAGACCCCGCCGTCGAAGACGCACCTGGCCGAGGTCATCGCGTCGGCCGGACTGACGGTGCGCGAGGTGATCCGCGAGAAGGAAGCGGCGCATGCCGAACAGGGACTGGACGATCCTTCGCTGTCGGACGATGTGCTGCTCGACGCCATGGTCGCCACGCCGGTGCTGATCAACCGGCCGTTCGTGATTTCGCCGCTGGGCACGCGGCTGGCGCGCCCGCCGGAACGTGTGCGCGAGATCCTGCCGTCCGGCGAGGTGTAGAGCGGAGCTTGCTCCGCTCCTGAATCCCGGAACCTTCGAGCGGAGCAAGCTCCGCTCCACGAAGACGAACGGGCTATTTGCCCAGTTTCGCGACCAGCGCCTTCATCGCGGCCTGCGTATCCGGTTCCCACCAGCCGTCGACGAAGGCTTCGACATCGATGCTGTCCGGCGACATCGCGTCGACCACGTCCTCGCGGGCGATGGCGCGGGTCTGCAGCATCGGCTGGCGCGGCAGTTTCAGCAGGGCCTGCTGCCAGGCGATCGCGCGCGCTTCGACGTGTTCGCCGTCGGCGAGTTCGTCGACCAGGCCGAGTTCGAACGCGCGCTCGGCGGGGATCATCTCGCCGGTGACGAGCAGGCGTTCGGTGCGATGGCCGCCGACGACGCGGCGCATCAGTTTCTGGATGCCATCGGGCACCGCCAGGCCGACCTGGGTTTCGTTCAGGCCGATGGCGAAGGGCTTGGCCGGATCGACGCTGCGCGCCATCACCCGGTAGTCGCAGCACAGGGCGAGCACGCAGCCGCCGGCCGGCGAGTGGCCGGTGATCGCCGCCGCCACGGGGATGCGCGATTCTGCCAGCAGGCGGGCCACGCCGAAGAAGGCCTGCCAGGCTTCGAGCAGGGCGCTGCGGTCGTCGCCCAGCGAGACCAGGTAGGGCACGTCGAGGCCGGCGGAGAAGATCTTGGGATTGCCGGCCAGGACCACGCCGAGCACGCCGTCGCTGTAGGCGGTTTCCAGCGCAGCGATGAGGCTGCGGCACAGCTCGGGATTCAGCGCGTTCACCGGCGGCCGGGCCATGCGGATGCAGCGGATGGCGCCGATGTCCTGGGTCTCGATCAAGGGGATGCTCATCGTCTTCCGGGCGGGAGAGGGGGAGTCGCTATCATAGGGCCATGAACGTATCCGCCCATCGCCATGTCTGTCGTCTCGCCGTTCTTGTCGCCCTCGTGGTCGCGTCCTTTCTCGGACCCGGTGCCGCGCTGGCCGCGAAGAAGCCCTGCCTGCCCGTCGTCCGCGATGCCTGGGTGCGCCTGCCTCCGGGCAACATGCCGATGATGGCCGGCTTCGGCCGCATCGAGAACCGCTGCGGCATGCCCGCGACCATCCTGCGCGCCAGCAGCCCGTCCTTCGCCAGCGTCGAGCTGCACGAGTCGAAGACGATCGATGGCGTGAGCCGCATGCGCCCGGTGCCCGAACTGCGCCTCGCACCGAACGGCGCGGCCGTGCTCAAGCCTGGCGGCCTGCACCTGATGCTGATGAAACCGTCCGCGCCGCTGAACCCGGGCAGTCGCGTCGTCCTGCAGTTCGAACTCGCCGGCGGCGGCCAGGTGCTGGGCGAGTTCGAGGTGAGGAAGGCAGCGCCGTAGCGCTGCTCAGCGTTCCGCCGACGCCCGCACCGCTTCCGGCAGCGGGATCGGCCGGCCGCTGTGGCGGTCGATCCACACCAGCACGCAGTGGCCGTCGGCGTGCACGCGGTCGTCGGTGTCGACGATGCGGTGGCCGAGGGTGACGCTGGTGTTGCCGACGCGGTCGGCGAACAGCTCGACGAAAACCTGCGAGGGGTAGGGGATCGGCAGGCGGTAGTTCATCTGCACCGCGGCCAGCAGCGGGATGTGGTCCTCGGTGATCCACGCCTTGCCTGTGCTCTCGAACCAGCGGATCCGCGCCTCTTCGAGGTAGGTCATGAAGTTCGAGTTGTTGACGTGGTTGAACGCGTCCAGGTCGCGCCAGCGCAGCTCCATGGGCATGCGGACGAGGATCTTCTTCGTGGGCGTGGGCTCGGTCATGACCTGGGCTTTCCGTTCTTCTTCGCGATGGTCTTGGTGGTGGCCTTGGTGGCGGCGGTCTTCTTCGCGTCCGACTTGCGCGGCGGCAGCGCGCGTTCGGCCTTGGAGATCGTCGATGCCTTCGACGGCGTGCTGCCGGCGACGTGCTTCGGGTCGAGCAGCGGGGCGAGGAATCGGCCGGTGTGCGAGTGCGGCATCGCCGCGATCTCCTCCGGCGTGCCCTCACCGAGGATCGTGCCGCCGCGATGCCCGCCCTCGGGGCCGAGGTCGATCACCCAGTCGGCGGTCTTGATCACGTCGAGGTTGTGCTCGATCACCACGATCGTGTTGCCCTCGTCGCGCAGCTTGTGCAGCACCGCGAGCAGGTGCTCGATGTCGTGGAAGTGCAGGCCGGTGGTCGGCTCGTCGAGGATGTACAGCGTGCGCCCGGTGTCGCGGCGCGACAGTTCCTTCGACAGCTTGACGCGCTGCGCCTCGCCGCCGGACAGCGTGGTCGCCGGTTGGCCCAGGCGCACGTAGCTCAGGCCCACGTCGACCAGGGTTTCGAGCTTGCGCGCGATCGACGGTACCGGCTCGAACAGCTTCAGCGCGTCCTCGACGGTCATTTCCAGCACGTCGTGGATGCTGTAGCCCTTGTAGAGGATTTCCAGGGTCTCGCGGTTGTAGCGCTTGCCGTGGCACACGTCGCAGGGCACGTACACGTCGGGCAGGAAGTGCATCTCGACCTTGATCAGGCCATCGCCCTGGCAGGCCTCGCAGCGGCCGCCGCGCACGTTGAAGCTGAAACGCCCCGGCGAATAGCCGCGCGCGCGCGCTTCCGGCACCTGCGCGTACAGTTCGCGCAGCGGCGTGAACAGGCCGGTGTAGGTCGCCGGATTCGAGCGCGGCGTGCGGCCGATCGGCGACTGGTCGATGTCGACGACCTTGTCGAAGAGGTCGATCCCCTTCACTTCGCGATACGGCGCCGGCTTGTGCGAGGCGCCGTTGATCTCGTTCGCGGCCAGCGCGTACAGCGTGTCGTTGATCAGCGTGGACTTGCCCGAGCCCGACACGCCGGTGATCGCCGTGAACAGCCCCGCGTGCAGGGTCAGGTCGACATCCTTGAGGTTGTTGCCCGAAGCACCGCGCAGCTGCAGCTTCATCTTCGGATTCGGCTTGTGCCGGTGCGCCGGGATTTCGATGCGCCTGCGTCCGCTGAGGTACTGGCCGGTGAGCGAGCGCGGCGACTTCAGCAGGTCGTCGAGCGATCCCTGGGCGACCACTTCGCCGCCGTGCACGCCCGCGCCGGGGCCGATGTCGACCACATGGTCCGCCAGCCGGATCGCATCCTCGTCGTGCTCGACCACGATCACGGTGTTGCCGAGGTCGCGCAGTCGTGTGAGGGTGCCGAGCAGGCGCTCGTTGTCGCGCTGGTGCAGGCCGATGGAGGGTTCGTCGAGCACGTACATCACGCCGACCAGGCCGGCGCCGATCTGCGAGGCCAAGCGGATGCGCTGCGCCTCGCCGCCGGACAGGGTGTCGGCCTTGCGCTCCAGGGTCAGGTAATCCAGGCCCACGTCGACGAGGAAGGTCAGGCGTTCGCGGATTTCCTTGACGATCTTGGTCGCGATCTCGCCGCGCCAGCCCGGCAGCGTCAGCGCGCTGAAGAACTCCAGCGCTTCGTCGATCGGCAGGACCACGATCGACGACAGCGGGCGATCGGCGACGAACACGTTGCGCGCGGCACGGTTCAGGCGCGCGCCGCCGCAGTCGGTGCAGGCGCGTTCGCTGATGTACTTCGCCAGCTCCTCGCGCACCGCAGCGGATTCGGTCTCGCGGTAGCGGCGTTCGAGGTTGGGCAGGATGCCTTCGAAGCGATGCTTGCGCTGGGTGCGGCCACCCGCATCGGTGAGGTAGGTGAAGGTGATGACCTCGCTGCCGCTGCCGTGGAGCACCGCGTCGCGGCTGCGCTCGGGCAATTCCTGCCAGGGCGTGTCGACGCTGAAGCCGTAGTGCTTGGCCAGCGACTGGATCAGCTGGAAGTAGTAGACGTTGCGGCGATCCCAGCCGCGCACCGCACCGGCGGCCAGCGACAGCTCGGGATGCACCACCACCCGCGCCGGATCGAAGAACTGGCTCACGCCCAGGCCGTCGCAGGTCGGGCAGGCGCCGATCGGCGAGTTGAAGGAGAACAGGCGCGGTTCCAGCTCCGGCAGCGCGTATTCGCAGACCGGGCAGCTGTACTTCGACGAGAACAGCAGCGGCTCGGCATTCGCATCGTCGAGCGACTGCACCATCGCCATGCCGTCGCCCAGTTTCAGGGCCGTTTCGAACGACTCGGCGAGGCGCTGCTTCAGGTCTTCGCGCGGCTTGAAGCGGTCGACCACGGCTTCGATGGTGTGCTTCACGCGCAAGGCCAGCGGCGGCACGGCGTCGATCTCGTACAGCACGCCGTCCACGCGCACGCGCACGTAGCCCTGCGCGCGCAGCTGCTCGAACACCTGCGCATGCTCGCCCTTGCGCTCGCGCACGACCGGCGCCAGCAGCATCCAGCGCTGCTCGGCGGTCTTCGGGTCGTTGGCCAGCGCGAGCACCTGGTCGACCATCTGGCTGACGGTCTGCGCTTCCAGCGGGAAGTGGTGGTCCGGGCAGCGCGGGCTGCCGACGCGGGCGTACAGCAGGCGCAGGTAGTCGTAGATCTCGGTGATCGTGCCGACCGTCGAGCGCGGGTTGTGGCTGGTCGATTTCTGCTCGATCGAGATCGCCGGGCTCAGGCCCTCGATGTGGTCGACATCGGGCTTCTCCATCACGCTCAGGAACTGGCGCGCGTACGCCGAGAGCGACTCGACGTAGCGGCGCTGGCCCTCGGCGTAGATGGTGTCGAACGCCAGCGACGACTTGCCGGAGCCGGACAGGCCGGTGATCACGATCAGCTTGTCGCGCGGCAGGTCGAGGTCGATGTTCTTGAGATTGTGGGTACGCGCTCCGCGGATGCGGATGGTGTCCATCGCCATGGGGGTGGGGGGATCCGGGTGACTGCAGGGAGGGGGCGTCGCCTTGTCCCGGTCCGGGTGGTCCGGATGGCCGAGCAAAGGCAACTCGCTAGCCTACCGAGCGCCCATGTCCGGAGCAAACCCACGGGTGGAACGCTGCAAGCCCGTTCATTCCGGTCCGTTCATCCCGATGCGTCCCGCTCTGCTCAGCGCAGCAGCTCGAAGCGCATCGATGCACCGCCCGGCGGCGGCACCGCGTTCTCGACCGGACTGCCGTCGGGGTTCTGCCCCCAGCCACGCGTATCGATCACCGCCGGGCTGACGCCCTGCAGGATCAACTGGACCTTCAGCGCTTCGGCGCGCTGTTTCGACAGGAACACGTCGTTGGCGGCATCGCTGGTCGGCGTGACCGGGCCGATGATGACCAGACGCGTGCCTTCGGGCGCGGCACGGATGGCGTCGGCGGCCTGCGCGACCAGCGCCAAGCTGTCGTCGCTGACTTCACCGCTGCCGGGTTTGAAGGCGACATCGGTCTCGTTCAGGGTCTTCGCAAGCGCCTCGGGACTCAGTTTCGGCCCCGTGCCGGGATCGTCGCCAGGCGGCTCGAACAGGCCCGACAGGCGCACGCCCGGGAAGGCGCGTTCGGCAGCCGCACGCAGCGCGCGGCGCTGGTCGTTGTCCAGCGGGCCGCTGAGCGTGGCCTGGTTTCCGGACAGGCGCAGGCCGGCGCCGGGGGCCGTGGACAGCGTGCGCAGGAAATCTTCCAGGCCCTTGGCCCAGATCGGCGGCGCCGTGGAGGGGTCGACGTCGATCGCGCCCTGCGCGCGACCGTTGCCATAGACGGCCAGCAGCGCGCGTTCGATGGCGGTGCGGGTGGCTTCGCTGTCGACGGTGCCGTCGAAGCGCAGGCTGCCGCTGTTGTCGGCCAGGCCCAGCGTGGCGTCGATCTGCACGCGGGGGGCGGTCGGCGTGTCGGCCTGGGGCGGCGTTTCGCTGCCGCCCTGGCAGCCGGTGGTGGCGATGAGCAGGGCCGTCGCGCAGGCGAATGCGCGCACGGGCCTCGCGAAGGCGGGGGAGGGGATCGGCATGGTGTCCTCGCGGGAACTCCCCCGGCAGGTGCCGGGGGAGCGTTGCGACATGGTCGCGGTCGTGGCTCAGAGCTTCTGCGTCGAGGCGTAATTCACCGACACCTCGTCGGAGCACTCGCTCGTGCCCTGGTTGCAGATCTTGTAGGTCATCGTGCCGCTGCCCACGATCCGGAAGGTGTCCGTGAACGTGTAGGTGTTGCGGCGCGAGTTGTATATCAGCCCGTTGCGGTAGATGTCCACCTGCTTCTTGCCGTGCTGCCAGGTCAGCGTGACCCGCGTGCGGTGGTTGGCCAGCTGCTCGACCGAGGCCGCCTGCTTGTACGGGTAATTGGCGTCGACGAAGCTCGGGTACAGCGAAACGCCGGCGGCGGCCCTGAAGCCCTTGATCGTCACGTACCACACGCCTGCGCGCGGCGTCGGGAAGAAGCAGTTCTCGTTGTTGCCTGCACTGAACGGACGGCAGTCGAACGCGCTGTTGGTCGGCGGTGCGCCGTAGCGCACGTAGACATCGGCATCGCCGGTGCCGCCGTACATCGCGAACAGCAGGTTGCTGGCGCCGTTGGGCACCACCAGCTGGTACTTCAGCTCGCCATTGGTCCCCACGCTGATGTCGCTCACGGTCACGCCGTTGAACAGCTCGGTGGCCGGCGGCGGCGGGGGGGGCGGCGGCGGATCCGACGGCAGCGGGTCGGTGCCGTTGGCGACGCGCACGGCAGCGGTGGCATCGACGATGCCGGTGCCGCAGGGCTTGTCGTAGGAGCAGCCACCCGGGAAGCCGCCATTGGCGTAGGCCGTGTTTTCCAGGATCTTCTTGACCTGCGCCGGGGTCTTCGGCGTGGATGACGCGGACTGGATCAGCGCCGCGATGCCGGCCACGTGCGGCGACGCCATCGAGGTGCCGGCGTACCAGCCGTAGCCTTCGGCGCCCTGCGTGGTCAGGCCGAGGTTGATCGTCGACAGCACGTTGTCGGCGGCCGGCGCGGCACCGCTGCCGCCCGGCGCCGCGACGTCGACCACCGGACCGAAGCTCGAATAGCTGGCCAGCGCGCCGGTCGGGCCGACCGCCGACACCGCGACCACGTTGTTGCAGCTCGCCGGCTGCTGGCTCGCCGCATCGCCGCCGGAATTGCCGGCCGCGACCACCACGGTCGTGCCGCGTGCGACCGCCGCGTCGATGGCGTTCTGGAACGCCACGCTGCATGCGCCGCTGCCGCCGAGGCTCAGATTCAGCACTTCCGCCGGGTTGGCGTTCGCCGGGACGCCGGCGACGGTGCCGCCCGAACCCCAGGTGATGCCGTCGACGATGTCGGACAGGAAGCCACCGCACTTGCCCAGCGCGCGGATCGGCAGGATCTTCGCGCCGGGAGCCACGCCCGCGCCGCCGACGCCGTTGTCGGTCACCGACGCGATCGTGCCGGCGACGTGCGTGCCGTGCCAGCTGCTGTCCTCGGCGATGCCGAAGATGTTGCATTCGCCGTCGTGCCAGTCGCCCGGGTCGTTCGGATCGGCGTCGCGGCCGTCGCCGTCCACGGCGGTGTCGAGATCGCCGATGAAGTCGTAGCCCGGGACCAGCTGGCCCGCGAGGTCGCTGTGCGGGGTGATGCCGGTGTCGATCACGCCGACCACGATGCCGGCGCCGCGGGTGATGTCCCACGCCGGTTCGAGGTTTGCGCCACCGGGACCGGCCTTGTAATGCCACTGCTGGGCATACAGCGGGTCGTTCGGCGTGAACAGCGGCTTCATCCGCACGTCGGGTTCGACGGCCAGGATGTTCGGGTCCTTCATCAGCTCGGTCATCAGCTGCTTGCTTTCGGCCAGGTCCAGCTTGCGGTCGGTGCGGATCACGTCGGCGCCGGTCGACAGCGTGCGCAGGCCCTGGATGCCCAGGCTGAGGTTGCCGGCCTTGCCGGCGAAGCGGTTCTCCAGCGAGGTCCTCGCCGCCCGCGCGCTGTCGCGCCAGGTGACGATGAAGCGGTCGTGCCCTTCGTCCTGCGGTGCGGACGCGCGGCTCTGGGCGGCGGTCCTGTCGACGACGGGGGCGCGGCTGCCCGACCAGGCGATCGGCGCGGCCACGGCCGCGACGGCCACGGCGAGCGCGGTCAGCCGGAACGCATGTGAGGGTTTGAGTCGGATCATGTTGCATCAGCTCCTTGTGCATGAGGGGGCAGCCCGAGTCCTGGCCGCCCCGGATGGGCGGTCCGGCGCGCATCCGCGACGGACCACCCCGGGGGATGCGCCTGCCGCGCCGCGATCGCGGGCGGAAGACGCGACGCCGCTCGCCGCCGCTGGAGACGCGGCGACGGGCAGTGGGCGGGGAAGCGGAAGTCAGGGGTCGGCGGCGGCCGGCGGCAGGACCACGCCGGCAGGCGGATGCGAGGGCAGGCCCTGTGCCTGCGGGGTGCTGCGGATGCGGGGGGTAGGACTGCGCTGGGACATCGAACACAAGCTCCATGTGTATGCCGTCGGACCGACCGGCCTCTGCCATCCCGGGGACCCCCCTGTCCCGCAGGTGCGGCCGGACCCTCCGGCCGCATCAACATACGCTGATGAATGGGTCGAGGCTAAGCCGGCCCGGGCGCGGTCCGCAAGTGCCTCCGGCCAAGCCGGGGGCGCCTGAACTTGCGGCGGCGCGTCGTCGTCGCTAGAATCCCGCTTCTTTCCGCCCGCAGGGGCGGTTTTGCGTCACCCGCAACACCCCGAAAGCAGTCCCAGGCGACACCCAATAACTACAGAGGAATTCCGTTCATGTACGCAGTTCTGGTCACCGGCGGTAAGCAATACCGCGTGATGCAAGGCGAGACGCTTCGCGTCGAGCTGCTCGAAGCCGACGCCGGCAGCGAGATCAAATTCGACAACGTGCTGATGCTGGGCGACGGCGAGGGCGTGACCCTCGGCGACGCGCTGAAGGGCGCCACCGTCACCGCCAAGGTGCTCGGCCATGGCCGCGCCGACAAGATCCGCATCGTCAAGTTCCGCCGCCGCAAGCACCATCGCAAGCAGATGGGCCACCGGCAGCACTACACCGAAATCCAGATCACTGGCATCAACAAGTAAGGAGAAGCAGCCATGGCACATAAAAAGGGCGTAGGTTCCTCGCGCAACGGCCGCGACTCCAACCCGAAGTACCTGGGCGTGAAGCTGTTCGGCGGCCAGACCGTCGAAGCCGGCAACATCATCGTCCGCCAGCGCGGCACCCAGTTCCATCCGGGTCCGGGCGTCGGCCTCGGCCGCGACCACACGCTGTTCGCGCTGGTCGACGGCAAGGTCGAGTTCTCGGTGAAGGGCGCCAAGAAGCGCCGCACCGTCAGCATCGTCTGATCGATGCCGCATCGCGCGAGAGGCCCCGCTTCGGCGGGGCTTTTCGTTTGTAGCGTCGAACCGCCGCGCTTCCTCCCCGCTTCACCGCCCCCTGCCAGGATCGGTTCTTCCAGCGCCAGTCCTGCCAGAATGCATCCCGTCAGTCCCCGGAAACCTGTCCCATGAAACTCGTCGACGAAGCCGAAATCGAAGTGATCGCCGGATCCGGCGGCAATGGCTGCGTGGGGTTCCGGCGCGAGAAGTTCATCCCGCTGGGTGGCCCGGACGGCGGCGACGGCGGCGACGGCGGCAGCATCTGGCTGCAGGCCGACGAGAACCTCAACACCCTGGTCGACTTCCGCCACGAGCGGAAATTCCGCGCCCAGCGCGGCGAGAACGGCATGGGCCGGCAGATGTACGGCAAGGGCGGCGAGGACACCACGATCATCGTGCCGGTGGGCACGGTGATCACCAATGTCGAGACCGACGAGGTCATCGGCGACCTCACCCGCCACGGCCAGCGCCTGCTGGTCGCCAAGGGCGGCAAGGGCGGCCTCGGCAACATGCATTTCAAGAGCTCGGTCAACCGGGCGCCGCGCAAGGCGCTGCCGGGCCTGCCGGGCGAGGAGCGCACGCTTCGCCTCGAACTGAAGCTGCTGGCCGACGTCGGCCTGCTGGGCTTCCCGAACGCCGGCAAGAGCACCTTCGTCCGTGCGGTGTCGGCGGCGACGCCGAAGGTCGCGGACTACCCGTTCACCACCCTGTATCCGAACCTGGGCGTGGTCAGCGTCGAGCCGCACCGCAGCTTCGTGATCGCGGACATCCCAGGCCTCATCGAAGGTGCTGCCGACGGTGCCGGCCTGGGCGCGCAGTTCCTGCGCCATGTCCAGCGCACACGCCTGCTGCTGCACCTCGTCGACATGGCGCCGATGGAGGGCGTGGTCGACGCCTCGCCGGCCGAGCAGGTCCGCGCGATCGAACACGAGCTGCGCAAGCACGACCCGGCGATGCTGGAGAAGCCGCGCTGGCTGGTGCTGAACAAGGCCGACCTGATGTTCGAGGACGAGGCCCGCGCCCGCGCCGAGGAGATCGTCGCCGAACTGGGCTGGACCCAGCCCTGGTACATGGTCTCGGCGATCTCGCGCGAGGGCACCTGGCCGATCATGCTGGAGATTCAGCATTTCTTCGATCGACTGCGCGAGGAACAGCTGGAAGCCGAGGCTGAAGCGAAGGCCGCCAGTGCCCAGGCCGGGAATCCGCCCGCCGATCAGGCGTAAGCGAATGTCGGGCGATTCGCTGTCCGTAGGGCGGGCTTCAGCCCGCCGGGCTTCTTGCGGGGATGCCAATGGTGGGCTGAAGCCCGCCCTGCGGCATCGTTCGTGCGCGTCCCGTTGCCTCAAGGCAACAAAAAACCCGGCCGAAGCCGGGTTTTTGCGTGCCACATTCGACTTGGGATCAGCCGACGGCCTTGAGGGCCTTGATGCGGGCCGTCAGGCGGCTCTTGTGGCGGGCAGCCTTGTTCTTGTGGATCAGGCCGCGCGCGCTGAAGCGATCGAGGATCGGCTGGGCGACGGCGAAGGCGGCTTCGGCGCCCGCGGCGTCGTTCGAGTCGATGGCCTTGAGGACCTTCTTGACGGCGGTGCGGAGCTGGGAACGCTGGGCGGTGTTGCGGGCGTTGCGCACGACGGTCTGCTTGGCGCGCTTCTTGGCGGACTTGATGTTGGCCACGATGGAATCCTGGGGTTTACGGTTGATATCGGTCGGAAAAACAGGGCGATGCCCGCCGTCCGATGGTTGAATGAAAGGGGACAGACCGCCGCTATGCGGACAGTGAGACAGAAAATTATGGGCGATTCAGTGGGTTGGGTCAACCGGTGCGGCGTCGGGAGGCCGGAATGAGCGGTCCGGGCGAGGAAAAGACGGGCGAGACGGGGGGGCAGGGCGCCCCGAAGCCGCCCGCGAAGGCCGGCCTGCTGCGCTCGACCTCGGTCTTCAGCGCGATGACCCTGCTGTCGCGGATCGCCGGGTTCGCCCGCGACGCCCTCCAGTCCCGCCTGTTCGGCAGCTCGGTGGCGATGGACGCCTTCGTGATCGCCTACCGGATCCCGAACTACCTGCGCCGGATCTTCGCCGAGGGCTCGATGCAGATGGCCTTCGTGCCGGTGCTGAACGAACTGCGCGAGCGGGGCGACCAGGCGGCGCTGAAGGAATTCGTCGACCGCATGGCCGGGGCGCTGTTCTCGGTGGTGTTCGTGGTCTCGGGCATCGGCATGCTGGCGGCGCCGCTGATCGCCAGCCTGTTCGCGCCGGGCGCGGTGGACGAGCCGGAGAAGTTCGGCCTGATCGTCGACATGCTGCGGATCACCTTCCCGTACCTGCTGTTCATCTCGATGATGGCCCTCGTGGCCTCGGTGCTGAACAGCTTCGGCAAGTTCGCGCTGCCCGCCGTCACCCCGGTGCTGCACAACCTGGTGATGATCGCGGCAATGGTCTGGCTGGCGCCGCGCTTCGCCGAGCCGGCTAAGGCCCTGGCCTGGGGTGTGCTGATCGCCGGCATCCTGCAGCTCGTGGTGCTGTGGCCGGCGCTGGGCCGGCTGGGCCTGCGGCCGACCTTCCGGCCCGGCTTCGGCCATCCGGACGTGCGCCGGGTCGCGAAGCTGATGATCCCGACCCTGTTCTCGTCGTCGGTCGCACAGCTGAACCTGCTGGTCGGCACGATCTTCGCGTCGGTGCTGGTCACCGGCAGCCAGACCTGGCTGTACCTGTCCGACCGCCTGATCGAATTCCCGCTGGGCCTGTTCGGCGTGGCGATCGGCACGGTGATCCTGCCGCACCTCTCGCGACGCCATGCCGCGACCGATGCCGAGGGCTATTCGGCGGCGCTGGACTGGGCCCTGCGCCTGGCCCTGCTCGCCGGTGTGCCGGCCGGCCTGGGCCTGCTGCTGCTCGCCGAGCCGCTGACCTCGGTGGTCTACCAGGGCGGCAAGTTCACCGCGCACGACACCCGCATGGCCGCGCTCAGCCTGAGCGCGATGAGCCTGGGCGTACCGGCCTTCATGCTGAGCAAGGTCCTGTCCCCGGCGTTCTACGCCCGCCAGGACACGAAGACGCCGATGAAGGCGGCGATCTGGACCGTGTTCGCGAATGTCGCGATGACCATCGCCTTCACCCTGCCGCTATGGCTGAACGACGTCGACGGCGCCCATGGCGGCATCGCCCTGGCGACCGGCTTGGCCGGCATCTTCAATGCCTGGCTGCTGTGGCGTTACCTGCGTCGCGACGGCCTGCTGAAGCCGCAGCCGGGCTGGGGCCGGCACCTGCTGCGGATCGCGGTCGCCTGCGCGGCGATGACGGCGGTGGTGCTCGGCATCTCGTACCGGGTCGGGGACTGGACCGCCATCGACATCTGGCATCGCACGCTCTGGCTGCTGGTGGCGGTCGCGGCGGGTGCGGCGGCCTACGGTGCGACCCTGCTGGCGATGGGCCTGCGTCCGCGCGACCTGCGCCACTGAACCGCAACGGTGAATGCCCGGTCACGGAGGCCGTGGGCGGGCGCTGCCGCTATACTCCGGGGTTCTTTCGCTGTACGTCCCCGGGGCATCCCGCCGGGGCCTCCACCAATCCAATGACCGAACTCTTCCGCGACCTCGACGGCGGGCCGCTGTGCCCGGATGGCAGCGTGGTGTGCATCGGCGCCTTCGATGGCCTTCATCTGGGCCATCGCGCGCTGGTCCGCCGCGCGGTCGAGCGTGCCCGCACGCTGGGCGTGCCGGCGGTGGTGCTGAGCTTCGAGCCGCTGCCGCGCGAGTTCTTCGCCCGCGACGGCAAGCCGCCGCGCCTGCAGCTGCCGCGCGCCAAGCTCTCCCACCTGCGCGAACTCGGCGTCGACAAGGTCGGCCTGCTGCGCTTCGGCGCCGCGCTGGCGGCGGTGCCGGCCGAGGATTTCGTCCAGCGCCAGCTCGTCCAGCGCCTGTCGGCGCGCGAAGTCTGGGTCGGCCCGGATTTCCGGTTCGGCCGTGCCCGCGCCGGCGACCTCGCCCTGCTGCAGCGCATGGGCGCCGAGACCGGCTTCACCGCGCAGACCATCGCGCCGGTGCTGGTCGACGATGCGCCCGTGTCCAGCACACGCATCCGCAACGCGCTTCAGGCCGGCGATTTCGCCACGGGGGCACAGCTGCTCGGGCGGCCCTACGCCATCGGCGGGCGCGTGGTGCGCGGCAAGCAGCTTGGTCGCACGCTCGGCTACCCCACCGCCAACCTGCGTTTCCCGAAGACCCCCGCGCTGCGCGGCATCTACGCGACCTGGGTGCACGGCATCGCCGAACATCCGTGGCCATCGGTGTCCAGCTTCGGCACGCGGCCCACGGTCGGCGGCGTCGAGCCGCTGCTGGAAGCCCACCTGTTCGACTTCCAGGGCGACCTCTACGGTCGTCATGTCGAAGTGGAATTCGTCGCGCACCTGCGCGATGAGGAAAAATTCCCGGATCTCCCCAGCCTCGTCGCGCAGATGGACCGCGATGCCGCGCAGGCGAGGGCGATCCTTTCGAGCCCGGATGCATCGATTCCCGGTGCATCGGGCCCTGACACATTTTCATTGCATTCGACAGAGCGAGCCCGCGCGTGAGCGACCAGGACAGCCAACGCTACAAGACCACCATCCACCTGCCCGCGACGGACTTCCCGATGCGCGGCGACCTGCCCAAGCGCGAGCCCGTCGCGCTCAAGCGCTGGGAGGAGGAGAACCTCTATTCGCAGGTGCGCAAGCACGCGCAGGGCCGGCCGACCTTCATCCTGCACGACGGTCCGCCGTACGCGAACGGCCAGATCCACATCGGCCACGCGGTCAACAAGGTGCTGAAGGACATCGTGGTGAAGTCGAAGCTGATGGCCGGCTTCGATGCGCCCTACGTGCCGGGCTGGGATTGCCACGGCCTGCCGATCGAACTGCAGGTCGAGAAGAAGTTCGGCAAGGTCGGCGACAAGATCGACGCCGCCGAATTCCGCAAGCGCTGCCGCGAGTACGCGGCCGAGCAGATCGACCTGCAGCGCCGAGACTTCAAGCGCCTCGGCGTGCTCGGCGACTGGGACAACCCGTATCGCACGATGGATTTCCGCTTCGAGGCGGACATGGTGCGCGCGCTGGCGAAGATCGTCGAACGCGGCCACCTGGCGCGCGGCGCGAAGCCGGTGCACTGGTGCTTCGACTGCGGCTCGTCGCTTGCGGAAGCCGAGATCGAATACGAGAACAAGATCTCGCCAGCGGTGGACGTGGCCTACGCCGCACGCGATCCGCAGGCGCTGGCGGCGAAGTTCGGCGTCGCGATCGATGGCGAGACGGAAGTCGCGGTGCCGATCTGGACCACCACGCCGTGGACGCTGCCGGCCTCGCTGGCGGTGAGCATCGGCCCGGAACTGGAATACGCCCTGGTCGAAGGCCCGGCGCGCGACGGCAAGCGTCGCCTGCTGGTGCTGGCCGAGGGCCTGGTGCCGAAGGCGCTGAAGCGCTACGGCATCGAAGAACCCGAGGTGCTGGGCCGCGCGCTCGGCGCCGCGCTCGAGAACCTCGTGCTCGCGCATCCTTTCTACGCCGAACGCGACATCCCGCTGATCCTGGGCGACCACGTCAGCGCCGAGGACGGTACGGGTTCGGTGCACACCGCGCCGGGCCACGGCCAGGAAGACTATGCGGTCGGCCTGAAGTACGGCCTGGTCGCGAAGTACACGGCCGCGCAGATGAACCCGGTCGACGGCCGCGGCGTGTACCTGCCGTCGACGCCGCCGCTGGGCGAAACGACGCTGGCCGGCCTGCACATCTGGAAGGCGAACGATGTCATCGTCGAGGCGCTGCGCGGCATCGGCGCGCTGCTCGCCTTCTTCAAGCTCGACCACAGCTATCCCCACTGCTGGCGCCACAAGACGCCGGTGGCGTTCCGCGCCACGCCGCAGTGGTTCATCTCGATGAGCCAGGCCAACCTGCGCGCCGACGCGCTGGACGCGATCAAGCAGGTCGAATGGTTCCCCGACTGGGGCCAGGCGCGCATCGCCGGCATGGTCGACGGTCGCCCGGACTGGACGATCTCGCGCCAGCGCACCTGGGGCGTGCCGATCGCGCTGTTCATCCATCGCGAAACCGGCCTGCCGCATCCGAATTCGCCTTCGCTGATGCGCCAGGTCGCCGAGCACGTGGAACAGGCCGGCGCCGACGCGTGGTACGCGCTCGACGCCGCCGAATTGCTCGGCGAAGAGGCGAAGGATTACGACAAGGTCACCGACATCCTCGATGTCTGGTTCGACTCCGGCGTCACCCACGACTGCGTGCTCGGCCAGCGCCCGCAGGATGGCCTGCGCAAGCCGGCGGACATGTACCTCGAAGGCTCCGACCAGCATCGCGGCTGGTTCCAGAGCTCGCTGCTCACCGGCGTGGCGATCGACGGCAAGGCACCGTACCGGCAGGTGCTGACGCACGGCTTCACGGTCGACGAAAGCGGCCGCAAGATGTCGAAGTCGCTCGGCAACATCGTCGAGCCGCAGAAGGTGATCGACCAGATGGGCGCCGACGTGCTGCGCCTGTGGATCGCCTCGGCCGACTACCGCAACGAGATGTCGGTCTCCGACACCATCCTCAAGCGCAGCGGCGACGTGTATCGCCGCATCCGCAACACCGCGCGCTTCCTGCTCGGCAACCTGCACGGCTTCGACCCGGCGCGCGACCTGCTGCCGCTCGACGACATGCTGGCGCTGGACCGCTGGGCGGTGCATCGCGCAGACGCGCTGCAGCACGAGATCGCGAACGCCTACCGCAACTACGACTTCCCGGTCGTGGTGCAGGCGGTGATCAACTTCTGCAGCGTCGACCTCGGTGCGCTGTACCTCGACGTGACCAAGGATCGCCTGTACACGATGCGCGAGGATGCGCGCGGCCGGCGCAGCGCGCAGAGCGCGATGTTCCGCATCGCCGAGGCCTTCGCGCGCTGGATCGCGCCGATCCTGACGTTCACGGCGGAAGAGATGTGGAGCCACCTGCCGGGCGAGCGCGTCGGTCATGTGCTGTTCGCGACCTGGTACGACGGGCTGGCGCCACTGCCGGCGGATGCGGCGCTCAATGCAGAGCGCTTCGATCGCCTGCTGGCGCTGCGCGAGCAGGTGTCCAAGGTACTGGAGCCGATGCGCGCCAGCGGCGAGATCGGCGCGGCGCTGGATGCCGAGATCGCCATCGCATGCAGCGCAGAGGACTTCGCGTGGCTCTCTCCGCTGGCGGACGAGCTGCGCTTCCTGTTCATCAGCGGCGACGTGAGCGTGGTGCAGGGCGGCGAGGGTGTGACCGCGACGGTCAGCGCCAAGCCCAAGTGCATCCGCTGCTGGCACCATCGCGACGATGTCGGCAGCCATCCCGACCATCCCGAGATCTGCGGTCGCTGCGTGAGCAATGTCGAAGGCCCGGGCGAGACGAGGCTGTTCTTCTGATGTTCACGCCATCCCCCAAACCCAACGCCCTGATCTGGCTGCTGCTGTCGGTGGTCGTGATCGGTCTCGACCAGTGGACGAAGCAGTGGGTGCTGACCAGTCTGCCCGAGTACCAGCCGGTGGTCGTCATCGAAGGCGTCTGGAACTGGTATCGCAGCTACAACACCGGTGCGGCCTTCAGCTTCCTCGCCGATGCCGGCGGCTGGCAGAAGTACTTCTTCGCCGCCCTGGCGATCGGCATCAGCGGCCTGCTGACGGTGTGGCTGTCGCGCACCGCGCGCGGCGACTGGCGCAACGCGCTGCCGTTCTCGCTGGTGATCGGCGGCGCGCTGGGCAACCTGATCGACCGTTTCATGCACGGCCACGTCGTCGACTTCATCCAGTGGTACTACGGCCGCTTCGTCTGGCCGTCGTTCAACATCGCCGACTCGGCCATCGTCTGCGGCGCGATCGCGCTGGTGGCCTTCGGCGTGTTCGGCAAGCATCCGTCCCCGGCGACGGACAAGGCAGACTGATCCCATGGATATCATCCTCGCCAATCCCCGCGGCTTCTGCGCCGGTGTCGACCGCGCAATCGAGATCGTCAAGCGCGCCATCGAGACCCTGGGCGCGCCGATCTACGTGCGCCACGAGGTCGTGCACAACCGCTTCGTCGTCGAGGACCTGCGCCAGCGCGGCGCGATCTTCGTCGAGGAACTCGACGAAGTGCCGGACAACGCGACGGTCATCTTCAGCGCCCACGGCGTCTCGCAGGCGGTGCGCAACGAGGCCGAGCGTCGCGGCCTGAAGGTGTTCGACGCCACCTGTCCGCTGGTGACCAAGGTCCACCTCGAAGTCGCCCGCCACTGCCGCGCCGGACGCGACGTGATCCTGGTCGGCCACGCCGGCCACCCGGAGGTGGAAGGCACGATGGGTCAGTGGCAGGCCGAGGCCGGCACCGGTCGCATCTACCTGGTCGAGGACATCGACGACGTCGCGCGCATCGAAGTGGGCCAGCCCGAGAACCTGGCCTACACGACGCAGACCACGCTGTCGGTGGACGACACCCGGGGCATCATCGAGGCCCTGCGCGCCAAGTACCCGATGATGCACGGGCCGCGCAACGACGACATCTGCTACGCCACCCAGAACCGCCAGGACGCCGTGCGCGAGCTCGCCGAGCATTGCGACCTGGTGCTGGTGGTCGGTTCGCCGAACAGCTCGAACTCCAATCGCCTGCGCGAGCTGGCGGAGCGCGAAGGCGTGGAGGCCTACCTGATCGACGGCGCCGACGAGATCGATCCGCGCTGGGTCGAAGGCCGGCGCCACATCGGCGTCACCGCCGGTGCGTCCGCGCCGGACGTACTGGTGCAGGGGGTGATCGCCCGGCTGCGCGAGCTGGGGGCCGCCGACCTGCGCGAACTGGACGGGGAGCCCGAGGACATGGTCTTCGCGCTGCCCAAGGAACTGCGCCTGCGCCTGGTCGATTGACCGGGCCTCCCCTGAAACCCTAGAATCGCATCCCTGCCGCGACGCCATGTCCCGGCAAGACACCGCCGGAATAGCTCAGTTGGTAGAGCGGCGCATTCGTAATGCGTAGGTCGCAGGTTCGACTCCTGTTTCCGGCACCAGATCGTCCAGACAGGCCGCCCTCGGGCGGCCTGTCTTTTTTTCGGCCCGTGTCGGTCGTACCGCGTTATTCATGACGCACGGGTGTGGCACCTGAGTGACGCTGTCTGCTTCCGCGGATTCCGGAGAATCGATTGCGGAAGCGCCGCGGCCGCTTCCGGGGGCTCGGTGATCCGCCGACCGCGAATGATCGATCCCTCATTCCTGCCGCGATGGACCGAGGCCGGGCGTCCCGGGCCTCGACGACACACAAGGAGCATGCACATGGCAGTCACGATCACCTATGCCGGCTACGGCGTCTGGAACTCGACCCGCGAAGCGACCAATGCGATCCGGCAGTCCTATGCCGGCGGCAACCGGAAGTTCCTCGCGAGCAACGACTGGGTCGGCGATCCGGCCCCTCGCGAGCGCAAGTACCTCTACATCATCTGGGAAAGTGCCGGCGTCACCTATTCGGGTGTGGTCGGCGAAGACGACGGTCGCGGCATTTCGCTGCCGTGATGGTCGCCGCGCCGACACGGGGCAGCCCGTGTCGGCGTGGCCGCACCGCGCGGGAGTACACCGCGTCGACGATGCGACGAACGATGCGACGACGAAAAGCGAGGGCGCCTCGACCTTGGTCTGGTGGGGCCGGCGCCAGGCGGAAATCAGGGCTCCCGGCCGCGTCATCGAGCGCGGCCGTTCCTTTTTCCGTGTGCTGATTCGAGACCGGAATCGCTTGCCGGCATCGAGCCCGCGTGCTAACTCTTGCTGCGCGGGCCGGGAACGATGCATCGCGCATCTGATCCTGCACTGATACCGCAGGGAGTCTGCACCGGACGCAGACTTCAAGGGCGATGCGGGTGCATCGCGACGGGCACGCTGTCGCCCGGGACACAAGGATGCCAGGGGGATTCGATGCAGGGGATCGCTGCGCCGCCGCTTCCGATGCCGCCGCCGGGCCTGGACCCGGATGCGCGGCGCGATGCCTGCGCCCCGGATCGCATGCTCCGATGGCGACGCCCCATCGAGTGCGTCGCAGGGATCCTTCGGAGCATGTGATCGGAGCACGGACATGGATGCGAATTCGCGATTCGACCTCGTCGGCGCCTCGCCGCAGTTCAGGAAGGTGGTGGCGCAGATCCAGCGCATGGCATCGATCGATGCCACCGTGCTGATCGCCGGCGAGACCGGTACCGGCAAGGAAGTCGCGGCGCGCGCCATCCATTACGGCAGCGAGCGCGCGCACAAACCCTTCGTGCCGGTGAACTGCGGCGCCCTGGCCGAATCGCTGGTGGAAAGCGAATTGTTCGGCCATGAGCGCGGCGCGTTCACCGATGCCAAGACCGCCTCGATCGGCCTGGTCGGCCAGGCCGCGGGCGGCACGATCTTCCTCGACGAAATCGACGCGCTGACGTCCAAGGCCCAGGCGGCCCTGCTGCGTTTCCTGCAGGACCGCACCTATCGCCGCGTCGGCGGCGGCAACCTGCTGCAGGTCGATGTGCGTGTGCTGGTCGCCAGCAATGCCGATCTCGATGGGCTCGCGCGCGAGCGCCGCTTCCGCCAGGACCTGCTGTATCGCCTGCGCGTGCTGTCGCTGCGCCTGCCGGCCTTGCGCGAGCGCCCCGGCGACGGCGTGCTGCTCGCGCGCAACATGCTGCGGCGGCTGAGCCACCAGTACCGGACCCACGCGCGGGAGCTGCATGCGGAGGGCGAGGATTTCATCCGCCGCTACGACTGGCCGGGCAACATCCGCGAGCTGGAGAACGTGATCCATCGCGAATTCCTGATGAGCGACGACGAGGCCCTGCGGCTCCGCGAGACGCGCGAGGAGCTGATGCCGGGCGATGTCTTCCAGGCCGGGGCCGGGGGGGTACCGGCGCCTGCGCCGATCGCCGCATCGGCACCCGCGCCGACCGTCGTGGACGCCCACTGCACCTCGTTCAAGGATGCGAAGGCGAGGGCGGTCGCGGAGTTCGAGCGCAGCTACGTGCGCGAGATGCTGGCGCGTGCCGGGGGCAACATCTCGCAGGCCGCGCGCCTGTCCAACCAGGAGCGCAGTGCCTTCGGCAAGCTGGTGCGCAAGTACCGTCTCGGCGGCGAAGGCCAGGTGGCCTGAGCTTCGACCCGGCCCGTGCGATGTCCAAAGGACAGGACACGCTCTAGGATGTCCCGTATTCCAATTTCCGGCGGCCGCGCATGGACCGAGGATTGATCGAATTCGCCAAGGACGCCATCCGCCGATTCCTCGAGATGCGGCCCGATGCCGCCGATACGCTGGAAGGCATCCACCGTTGGTGGATCGACTGGCCGGGGCACCCCGAATCGCAGGTGGTCACCGAAGTTGCGCTGGAGCAGCTGCACGCCGAGGGCGTGCTGGAACCGCTGCGCATCGGCAACAACGTGCTGTGGCGGCGACGGCGCGTGGGCGCGGTGGACTGAGGCTGCGCGAACAACGGGGGTGGGTGGAATTTCACCCAGCCGCGGATCGAGCCGGCACGTGCCGTGGCCGCGGCAGGCATGAGACCTGCCTCTTCCGCGATCGAAATGCTGTGCGATCAATCGCTTGCCGCGAGGCCGCAGCATGCGCGCGCGCTGCGGTCGCCGTGGCACGGGTTTTGCAATGCGCTGCCTGCGATCCGCGACGCGCGCGGATGAAGCGGGGATCGGCATGCACGGCCAGAACGACAATCCCGGACGTCGCGGCAGCGCTTCGACGGACCTCAGCCCGATGCCATCGCGGCAACGCAGCGCTTCGGCGCCACCGGCGCTTTCGACGATGCGGCAGCCGTCTGCGCCGCCGTCCCTGATCCTGCCGCCCGTCCAGCCTGTCGTCCAGCCCTCCGTGCAGCCGCTGGTCCAACCTCTGGTCCAGCCTTCCGTCCAGCCATCGGCGCAGTTGTCGCAGATGCACGTGCCGGTTTCTCCACCGCACTCCAGCCTCGTGTCGCCGCAGATGCAACCGTCATCGCATCCGCCGCCACGCCCGCCGCGATCATCGTCGTCGTCCGAGGAACTCATCAGGAGCGAACATGTGGTGGCGGTGCCGTCGCTGATCACGCCGACGCAGAGAACGCAAAGTGCCAGCAGCCGTAATTACGGCACGATCAACGACGACGCGCAGCGCGGCCCACACGAACCGCTGCTCGGGCCGCAGCCCGTCCAGCCCCCGGGTCCTGCATTGCGCAATACCGCGCATGTCACGGATCTGCTCGCGGCCGTGTCCAGCGCGCCGTACCCCGGCAACGCCGGTCCCTGGATACAGGGGGCGTCTGGCCTGCTCTGGGCGACCTCCGGTGTCTTCAGCGGCGTCGACGACATCCGCCAGCAGCCGACGACCACGACGGAGCGTTTCGCACGCGGCGCCTCGCTGGTGTCGGATGCCACGTCCACGCTGGCCGGCCTCGCGGACACGGCGAACGCCGCCACCAATGCCTTCGCCCAGGATGCGCATGACTGGCGTCGCGGCACCGGCCAGGCCAGCAATGCGCTCTGGGCGGTGTCGGGCCTGACATCGATGGCCAGCACCGGCTACCAGGCGGCGAGCAACTGGTGGAACGGACGCCCCTCGCTGTCGCAAGCCCTGGGCTTCGCTTCGGCCACGTTCAACACCCTGGGCGCGGGCTTCGGCATGGTCGCCAACGAGTACCAGCAGCACGACGATGTTGCCAGCCAGACGAACGCGACGTTCTACGGCACGCTGTCCGCAGCCTCGTGGGTCACCGGGTCCTTGTTCTCGATGGCCAGCACCTACACCGCACGTCGCCAGCAGCGTGCGAGTGCGCATCCACCGCCGTCCGATGAGGTCTGAGCGGATGCGCAAGCATCTTCATGGCGATTCCGGCGCGTGCGCGAGCGGGCCGTCGACTGCACGGGAGAAGGGCTGAGATGCGCGTGCGCAGCCAGGCACCGGAAACGGATGCCGTCGCCGTGCCCATGGCGCAGGATGCGCTGCTGGCGTCGGCCTTCGAACAGCTGGAAGCGGAAGGATGGTCGCCGCAGGCGTTCGCGGCACGCCTGCCCGGCCTGTGGGAGGTCTGTCGTGCGCAACGAGCGGACAGGCGCACGCCATGGCTGGCCGGCATGCGCGAGGTGGCGCGTCGTGCCTGGGCCTTGCCCGAGACCGTGCGCGATGCGTGGACGGCGCTGCTTGCGGAGTGGGCCGACTGGCCGCTGCTGCTCGCCGTAGCTGCCCAGGGCGGACAGGCTGACGATCCTTCCGAACGGTTTTCGCAGCGGCTGGCACTGGCGCATTTCCGGCTGGGGAACATGGACGCCGCCTTGTCCGCATGCAGGCGCAACCTGCTGCTGCATCCGGCGTCCACCTGGTCGCTCGAACAGCATCGGGCATGCGTCGAATGGCAGGCCTTCATCGATCGCGTCCCGCCGATCGAAGACGAGAGGCTGCGCCTCGAACCGCTCGGTCACCACCATTGCGCCGATTTCGCTTGGCAGTACTGGGATCCGGATATCGCGCGACTCTGCTGCCTGCCTGTGTTTCATGAAGATGCGGCCTGGCATCGCTGGCTCGACGAATGCTGGGGCTACGGCGACCAGCGTCTGTATGCGGTGCTGCACCGCGACTGGGGCTTCGTCGGCAGCGTCAGCCTGACCCTTCATGAAGGCCTCGGTTTCTTCTACTACTGGATCGGCCGGGATTTCCAGGGGCATGGGCTCGGGCCGGCGGCGGTGCGCCTGTTGCTCGCCGACGCCTTCGAGCGACATGGCATGCGCGCCTGCTACGCGAAGGTGTTCGAGCACAACGTGCCGTCGCGACGCGGGCTGGCGCGCTTGGGATTCGAAGCGCTGGATTTCCGGCCCGCGCCGCCGCACGACGACGAACTGCTGTACCGGTTGGGGCCGCCGCAGGGCCGATGGGACAGTGCGGAAGCGCTGCACGAGCTGTTCGCGCGAATGGGATCGCAGACGCGCGTCGCGGTGCCGCATGTGCCCATGCGCATGCAGTGGTGGGACAGGGAAGGCGTTGATTGACCGAAGGTATTCCAGGATCGACATTCCAAGGAGCGTCAGCGATGAACAACAGCAGATCGGGTGGCGGAGTGGTGCTTGCCGCTTCCGGTGCAGGCGGCGACCACCCGGGTGGTGGCGGTGGCCGAAAGGGCATGGATGGGCATTACTCGTCCGACCCCGGCGAGTTCAAGCCTTTGCCGCCCGGCATCAAGATGGCGCAGGAGCCTCGCGCGAGACCGCAGCGCAGGCAACGTGCGATGTCGCTGCCGAACGCGATGGACCTGGGCTTCTACGGCACGATGCGCAGCGTGCTGACGCATGGGATCCTGCCGCAGCCGGTCATGCGCGAGCGTGGCATCGGTTTCAGTCCGTCCCATGATGGCAATCGACGCGAGTCGAACGAAGTCGAGGTCACGCGCGTGCCGCGCGTGGACGGCGTGCGGCAACAGCGCGGCATCGTACGGAGGGCCGTCGAGAATCCGTATCACGGATCCCTGACGGTCGCGCTGGAACGGTCCAGCGAGGTGCAGTATCGGCCTCAATCGGACCACGAGGTCCGCAGTGGCATGAGCCTCGATCAACGGTTCGCAATGCTGGGAATGCCGGACGAGGACGTGCGTGGCGTCATCAACGCGCGTCGCGGGAACGTGCTCGGCAGCCAGCAATCCGTGCAGGATGCCAATCGGCGGATGCATGGCAGTTTCAGCGTGCTCGCGCCTTCGAGCGAGCAGCCGAACCAGAATCAGCCCTACGAAGCGACGCGTGGATCGATCCGGCCGCAGGACATGCGCGAGGTGCATGTTCCGTTCCAGCACCTGCCGGATGCGCGCCGCGTTCTGCAGGACATGCGGAGGAGCGGGCAACCGGTCTTTCCGCAACTGGTCGGTGTCCACGACACCCAGGACCTCGCCCCGCGCTACAACACACGGCGGGGGGATGCCGTCGATACGACAGGCGTGACCGCTCCCGCCTACCACGACACACTGTTCGATGCCGTCGGACGCCTCGGTGCGGTCGACCAGCATCTGGTCAGGACGCCGGTACGTGGCAATGGCGGAGCACTGGCGCCGATGCCTCAGGGCGGCGGCAGAAAGCGGTCGAACACGATATGACCATCGCTCTTTCGCGAGCGGTTCGGGGCTGGTGTTCCACGCTGGAATCGATCCTCGGCGACTCGATGTCCGGATGGGTCTCGCCCGGGAAGTCGATCGAAGCCGTTGTTCTTCGTTGCCGGCATCTTCCGGATGCCATGGGTCGCAGCCCTCGCCGATGGACTGCGCCATGTCCGCACGGGCCGGGTCGATGTTCGCCTGCGTCTCGAACCTCATCGCATGCGCCGCGTGTCATGCGTCGGGTCGAGGCGTGGTGCCGATTCCTTTTCGAGATGCCCGGGACGTGGTTGTGCAGGCAAGACACTGCAGATGATGTGTCGCAAACGATCGGGATTCGTGCCCGGCACGAAGCTTGTTCCGTCGATCCTGCCGGTCGAAGGATGGGTGCGGCTTCAGCATGAACGACAATAACGAGAAGAAGCGGAAAAGAAAGGACAGTGGCAATGCGCCCAGCAGTACGGCGCTGCTGCAACCGCCGAAGAAGGCGCAGAAGAGCCAGCCCCAGCAGGTGGTGCATTCCCCTTCGCCCTTGTCCATGCTGATGTCGCAAGCGGTGGTCGCGCCGCAACTGCCCAACCAGGTGGCGTCGACGATCGGGCCGAGCCGGCCACTGCCGATCAAGCGCGGCCAGGCCTTCAGCGATGCGATCAAGCAGCTCGGATTGGCCAATGGCGGTGACCAGGCGGTGCGCGCGGAGTTCAATCTCGATCTGGACGTCACCAGGAACGTGAACAAGCCCAAGAGCCAGTCGTTCCTGGTCGGCGGTACTTTCTCGGTGATGGAGCATCCGACGACAGGGCTGGTGCAGGGCCATCTCAAGACCCATGCCAAATCGTCCTATGTCGGAAAAGAAGACGATGCCAAGCAAGTCTTGCCGAAGAATCTTTCGCTGCCGCGTGCCACGCTCGAAAGCCGGGCGATCAAGCATCTGCAAAACGACGATTACGATATCGCGTCGAAAAGCACCGAGATAACGCCGCCGGGGCGAAAACACACGTTCGACGTCAGTATGCCGCTCGGCATGATCGCGATGGGGTCGTACCTGGAAGACGTCACCGCGAAGCGATCGATTGGCCTGGAGCATGTGGGTTCGGCGATGCGCGCCAGCGTGATGGCGGTGAAATGGAAGCTCAAGGAGGGGGTGGCCAATGCCGGCGACAATTTCGCCGACAAGACGCTGGCGGCCTTTCCGCAACTGGGCAATTCCAAGGAATCGGTAGACGGGATGGCGAAGTCCGGGATTTCGGAGTTGCGGGAGGAGTTCAAGAGCGAAACCAAATTCAGCAAAGTCGATCAACTCGGCAGTATCCACGCGGCGCACCAGGATGCGTTTTCCGCCGCGGAGAAACGTTTCGATACCAAGATCAATGCGATCTACAGCGCATGGTCAGCGGATAAATCGCTTTCCGACCCTGTCGCCCTGCGTAAAGCCGCAGGCGGCTGGCTTGGCGGGAAAGGTGGCCAGTTCTCCACGATCTTCGGTGATGCCGATTCCGGCGACCAGAAGCGGGCGGAGAACGCTTCCGCGAATTTCAAGCAGCTGAAGGAGGATTACCTGCGGCGCAAGATGAGCCGGCATGGCATCGAGATCGATATCCCTTGATCGGTTGAGGCTGGGTGATTTCCGACCTCGAGAGTGGGTGGAATTCCACCCGAAGGGATGGGCTGAAGCAGGGCTTCGTCGTTGCGCCATCCGCATGCCGTTGATTTCATGAGGCATGTGCGATGCGGATAGGTTGGCACGCAACTTGTTTATGCCATCGCCGAAGCCTTGCACGTTGGTGCGGTCGCGATGGTCGCGACATGGACACGCAGGGCAGCGAATGCCCGGTGGCCGCGACAGTCTCGCGGCACGGGCGCAAGGAACGACCAACCAACCCTGTGGGGCCAAGCGAATGAGCGAAAGCGCGCAAAAAAAGTTGCTGCGGGTGCGTCCTCCCCGTGTGCGAATCACGTATGACGTCCACACCAACGGTGCCATCGAGAAGCGCGAACTGCCCTTCATCGTCGGCATCTTCGCGGACCTGACCGGCGACCGCGATCCGGACGCCGCCGCGCCGGTACCGGTGCCGATGAAGGAACGTCGCATCGTCGACATCGACCGCGACAACTTCAACGAAGTGCTGCGGCAGAGCATGCCGCGCGTGCTGCTCAAGGACGTGGACAACGTCCTGCCGGGCGGCTCGGGCAAGCTGGCCGGCGAAGTGGTGGTGTTCGAATCGATCGCCGATTTCGATCCGGTCGCGGTGGTGCGCAAGGTCAAGGCGCTGAACGAGGTCTTCGAGCAGCGCAAGGCACTGCGCGACGCCCAGGCCCGCGCCGAGGTCAACGACGCCGTCGGTGCGATCCTGGAAGACGCCGTGAAGGCGATCGAAACCGGCGGCGCCTGGTCGGCCGATGTCGGCGCCAAGCTCAACGAGGGCTTCCCCGACAAGGACGAGGCCTTCAAGGCCACGCTCGCCAAGGCGTTCGAGGTCCATGTCGTGCCGGTGATCGTCACCAAGGACGCGAATGGCAACGATGGCAAGGGCCTGGGCGCGGCCCTGTCGATCGACCACGCAGTGGCCGCGATCGACAAGGCGCTGAGCGCGCAGCTGTCGCTGGTCATGCACGCTCCGCGCTTCAAGGAAATGGAGTCGACCTGGCGGGCGCTCTATTACCTCGTGTCGCGTTCCGAGACCGGCCCGCAGCTCAAGCTCCGCGTGTTCAACGCCACGCTGAAGGAACTGCAGGACGACCTGTCCAAGGCGGTCGAGTTCGACCAGAGCCGCCTGTTCAAGCTGATCTACGAGGCGGAGTACGGCACCTACGGCGGTTCGCCGTACAGCCTGCTGGTCGGTGGCTACGAGTTCGGTCCGTCGGCCTCGCACATGGGCTTCATCGAAGCCATGTCTGGTGTCGCCGCCGCCGCGCATGCGCCGTTCATCGCTGCCGCCTCGCCGGAGATGTTCGGCCTGTCCGCCTTCGGCGATCTGGCCAAGCCGCGCGAGCTGTCCAAGGTGTTCGAAGGCGCCGACCTGGCGCAGTGGGGCGACTTCCGCAACAGCGAGGACTCGCGCTACGTGTCGCTGGTCCTGCCGCGCGCGATGCTGCGCCTGCCGTATGGCGAGAAGACGCTGCCGGCCGACGGCTTCAACTTCGAGGAGTCGGTGCTGTCCGAGTCGGGCCTGCCCGACAACGCGAACTTCCTGTGGGGCAACGCGGCCTACTTCCTGGCCGAGCGCATCACCAACGCCTTCTCGCTGTACAGCTGGACGGCGGCGATCCGCGGCGTGGAAGGCGGCGGCCTGGTCGAGGGCCTGCCGATCTACACCTTCCGCAGCGGTGGCGACGACGGCATCAAGGAGCTCTTCTGCCCGACCGAAGTGGCGATCACCGATCGCCGCGAGAAGGAACTGAACGACCTCGGCTTCATCTCGCTCTGCCACTGCAAGGGCACCGGCAAGGCCGCGTTCTTCGGCGGCCAGACCACCAACAAGCCGAAGAAGTACATCAACCCCGACGCCAACGCCAACGCGGCGCTGTCCTCGCGGCTGCCGTACATCCTCGCGGCGTCGCGCTTCGCGCACTACATCAAGGTGATCGTGCGCGAGAAGGTCGGCGGCTTCCTCACCCGCGGCAACGTCGAGTCCTTCCTCAACAGCTGGATCTCGCAGTACGTGCTGCTCGACGACAACGCGTCGCAGGAAGTGAAGTCGGCGTTCCCGCTGCGCGAGGCCTCGATCGTGGTGGTCGACGTGCCCGGCGAACCTGGCGCGTACAAGGCCACGGTCTTCCTCAAGCCGCACTTCCAGCTCGAGGAACTGACCACCTCGATCCGGCTCGTGGCCGACCTTCCGAAGTGATGCCCGGGGCGGCGCATGATGCGTCGCCCCGCGCCCCGCTGATCCCACGCACATCCCGACGCACCCAACTACACCAGGGCAGGCATCCATGGACCTCATCCTTCTGCAACCGGGCAATCCGGACCTCATCGGCGAGACCAGTTCGACGCACATCGACAACGTCTGGCGCCAGGACATCCTCAACTTCGGCAAGTGCATGGAGCTGGTCTCCATCCACCACGGCATGAAGCAGCAGATCACCACCGACGTGAGCAACAAGGCGCGCACGTCGGGCCGGCCGGTCATCACCGAGTTCACCTGCGTCAAGTACGTCGACCAGACCTCGGTCAAGCTGTACGACATCTGCCTGCGCGCCGCGCCGCTGGGCGCGGGCAAGGACAATCCGACGAAGATCTACATCGCGCGCAACAGCGGCGACAAGACCGCGAACATCATGACGCTGGCGCTGCGCGACGCGATCATCAGCGAGATCCAGTTCCAGTCGCATCCCAACGACATGCCGACCGAGCAGTTCAAGATCAGCTTCACCGAGATCCTCTGGACCTACACGATCCAGGACGTCGACATGAGCACGCCGGGCAACGTCCACGCCGGCTGGAGCGTGATGCACAACCGGCCGATCGCCAACAGCTTCACCTGATCGTCGCGGTTCCGCGCCGGCGCGATGCGCGCGCGCCGGCGCGATGCCTTCCCCTCGCGCGTTGTCGTGGAGCCCGCATGCAGTTCCTGTTCGAACGCCTCAGCACCCTGCCGCGCGGCCTGGATGGCCGGCAGGAGCCGTTCGACCAGAACGCGGCGATCATGGCGCAGATCCAGCGCATCGCCGCCACCGGCCGGCTGGTCGGGCAGGGCATCCCGGCGGTGCCCTGGGGCATGCCCTCGGTGGTGACGATGGGCGCGAGCGCGATCGGCATGATCGACGCCTACGCGGAGGCGCTGCGCGAGGCGATCGTGCGCCACGAGCCGCGCCTGCGCGACGTGCGCGTCGAGACGGAGCGCGCGACCGATGCGCTGGCGCCCTGGCGCCTCGTGGTGAGCGCCGTGTTCCCCAACGAAGACCAGCCGCGCAATGTCTGCGTGGCGGCACCGTTCTGAGCCGGAGGCCGACGCGGACATGCGCAGCGGGGTCGACCGACTGAAGGATGCCTACCAGCAGGAGCTCGCCGCCCTGCGCGAGGAGGCCAGCGAATTCGCCGCGGATCATCCGGCGCAGGCCGGCCTGCTCGGCCTGCATCGCGGCCGCTCGCAGGATCCGCAGGTCGAACTGCTGATGCAGTCGTTCGCCTATCTCACCGGGCGCCTGCGCCACCAGCTCGATCTCGACCAGGCGGAGCTGCCGAACGCGCTGCTCGCCGATCTGTATCCGCACCTGGCCGCGCCGCTGCCGTCGATGATGGTCGCGCACATGGCCGTGCAGCCCGACGGCGTGGGCCGCGTCGAACGTGGGCGCAGCGTCGTCGCCTCGGTACCGATCGAAGCCGGCGGCAGCGCGACCTGTCGGTTCCGCACCTGCTTCGATACGGCGCTGTGGCCGCTGGACGTGGTCGACCTGGCCATCGTCTCGCCAAAGGACTATCCGCAGCTGGCGATCGACCAGGACACCCGCAGCGTGCTGCGCGTGAGCCTGCGCAAGAACGGCCGCACCGCGCTGCACCAGATGCAGCCGACCCGACTGCGTTTCCATCTCAATCCCGAGGGTGGCCCCGCGCACGCGCTGCACCAGCTGCTCGGCGCGCACCTGCGCGGCCTGGCGGTGGTCGAGGCGCCGGGTTCGGGCGCGACCTGCCGCCGGCTGCCGATCGAACACCTGCGCTGGCTCGGCTTCGAGGACGACGAGGCCGCGCTGCCGGCGCATCCGCAGGCGCATCCGGCCTTCCGGATCCTGCAGGAATATTTCGCCTTTCCGGAGAAGTTCCTGTTCTTCGAGATCGAGGCGCTGGACCTGGCCCACGCCGACGACACGCTGGACCTGCTGTTCATGCTCGACGTGCCGCCGAACCCGGCGCTGCGCCTGGCGCCGCCGGTGCTGATGACCAACTGCGTGCCGCTGGTCAACCTGTATCCGCAGCGCATCGATCCGCTGAACCTCGACCACACCCGCTACGAGTACCGGCTCACCGGCGACATCGGCCAGCACGCGAACTGCGAGATCTACCGGATCGAACGGCTCAACGCGGTGCGCGCCGGATCCGCGCCGCGCGTGCTGGTGCCGTACTTCGCGATGGACGATTTCCAGCACATCGAAGGCCAGGATTACTTCTACATCACGCGTCGCGAACCCAGCCAGCGCACGCGGATCGGCGGCACCGAGCTGTACGTGTCCTTCCTCGATGCGCAGTTCCGCCTCACCGACCCGGCCGAGGACGTGATCGCGGGTAGCGCGCTGTGCACCAACCGGCGCATGCCCGAACGCCTGCGCGTCGGCGACACGCTGCAGGTCGAGGGTGCGTCGCCGATCGCGACCACGCGCGTGCTCGGCAAGCCGACCGCGCACCAGACGCCGCCGATGACCGGGTCGCGTCCCTGGCTGCTGGTCTCGCAGCTGGCGCTGAACCACCTGTCGCTGTCCAGCGGTCCGCACGCGATGGCGGCGCTGAAGGACATCCTGCGCCAGCACGTCGGGCCGAGCAGCACGCTGGGCCATCGCGCGATCGACGGCATCCTCGCGATCGATCCGCGTCCGCTGGTGCGCTGGCACGGCGAACCGGGGCGGCGCGGCTACGTGCAGGGCGTCGAGATCGACGTGACCCTGGACCACACCCGGTTCGAAGACACCAGCGCGGTGCTGTTCTGCACCGTGCTCCGACATTTCTTCGCGCTCTACGCCGCCGTCAACACGGTGGTGCAGGTGCGCCTGCGCATGCCTGACGTCAAGGGAGTTCTCAAGGAATGGCCACCGCTGGCGGGCAACCAGGTCCTTCTCTGATCGGCGCCGTCGTCGGGCAGTACGCCCGCTTCGACGTCCATCAGCTCGTGCGGCTGCTCCGGCACCGCAGCGAAGGCCCGTGGCCGGTCGACGCGCGCCTGCGCTTCCGTGCCGACCTCGGTGCGGCCTTCCCGGGTCATGAAGTCACGCGGCTGGGCAAGGCGCCGCCGATGCCGGCGTTCCGCCTGGCCATGCGCGAGCGCGGCGAGATGCCGGTGCGCGTGGAACTGCGCACGCCGAACTACTGCGTCGCCAGCGAGCTGGGCCCGCTGCCCGAACCCTTCCTGGAATGGGTGCGCGAGCAGGAGCGCATCGGCGGCCACGCGATGCCGGCCTTCCTCGACGTGTTCAACCAGCGCCTGCACGTGCTGCGCCACGACCTCAAGAGCACGGCGGTGCGCGCGCTCGATCCTGCGCCGCCGGAAGCGACCCGCTACGCCGCGCAGCTGGCGTCGCTGATGGGCCTCGGCCTCAAGGCGCAGCAGGCGCAGGTGCCGCTGCCGATGCGCGCCTGGCTGGGCCTGGCGGGGCTGATGGTCAACACGCGCAAGAGCGGCGCGGTGGTCGCGCAGGTCATGACGACCTATCTCGGCGTGCACTGCAAGCTGCGCATGCTCGTCGGGCGCTGGCGACCGCTGGAACCGCGCGATCGCATCTGCCTCGGTCGCTGCGGGCACCGGCTCGGCGACGGCGCGCTGCTCGGGCAAAGCATGTGGGATGCCCGCGCGGCGGTCGCGCTCGACGTGGGTTCCGTATCGTTCCAGCGCCTCTGCGCGCTGCTGCCGCTGCGCGTGCAGCGGCCCGGCGAACGCTGGCCGGCCCCGGGGCATCGCGGCCTGGTGTCGATGCTGCGCCTGCTGCTGGATCGCCGCTTCGACTGCGAGGTGGGCATCGCGGTCGATCCCGACACCGTGCCGCCGCCGGTCCTGCGCGGTGCGCCCGCCGAAGGTGCCGTCGGCCTGCGCCTCGGCCAGACCGCCTGGCTCGGCCGACCCGCCGCGCCGCAGGTCCGTTTCACCGTTCCGGCCTTCGAAGGCCATGCAGGAGGCGCCGCATGACCTCGCTCGACGATCCCATCGCCGGCTCCGCGCTCGAACTGGTCGACCAGCCGCTGCTCTACCAGCACTGCCGCATCGCGATGCCGCAGGGTCAGGTGCTGGGCGAGAACGCCTTCAGCCTCGAACGTTTCCAGGGCCAGGAGAGCGCGTCCGACCTGTTCGAGTACCAGCTGGAGCTGCACGGCGACACCGCTGCGGGCGATGCCGCAGCCGACGCCACGGCGCTGGACTTCGCGACGGTGATCGGCCGTCCGGTCACCGTCGGCATCGGCACCACGCCGTACAGCGATCGCGACGAAGGCCATCTCGCGTTTCGCCGGGCGCTGGACGGTACCGGCCCGAAGGGCGCGTTCGCGCTGTTCAACGGCATTGTCGCCGCGTTCGCGATCGAGCTGCCGGGCATCTACCGCATCACCATGCGACCGGCGGCCTGGCGCATGGGCCTGACCAACCGCTATCGCGTGTTCACCCAGAAGAGCATCTGCGACGTGCTCGAACAGCTGTGCCGCGAACACGGCGTGGAGGCCTCGTTCTCGGGCCTGAAGGGCAGCGACAACCTCGCCACCTGCCGCGTGCAGGACTGGTTCCAGGCCGGCGAAACCGATCTGGACTTCCTGCGCCGGCTGATGTCGAAGGCGCACATCTACTACTACTTCCGCCACGAGGCCGACCGCCACGTGATGGTGTTCGACAACCGGCCGACCTATCCGCCGGCGATTCCCGGCGACACCGCGCTGCGCTACACCTGGACCGCCACCGACGCGCTGGGCATGCACCAGGGCGATGTGGTCTCGCAGTACAGCTACCAGCAGTCGCTCGGCGTCAGCGGCGTGCAGGGCATCTTCACCCTGCAGACCGAAGCCTGGGACGTGACCCAGCCGGGCGATCCGCTGGCCAGCTTCACCACCTTCCGTGCCGACAGCCGGCCCGACACCGGCGACCTGCCGTTCCGCCAGCACAAGGTGGTGCAGTACGGCTTCAGCACCGCGCAGGTGCGCGAATTCGCGCAGGCCACCGAATCGGCGATCCGCAGCGGCGAACGCCAGTTCAGTGGGGCGAGTTTCTGCCCGCTGCTGCGCGCCGGCCATCGGTTCCGCATGGAAACCGACATGCCGGAGGTGCGGCCCGAGCTCAACGGCGTGGAGTTCGTGCTCACCCAGGTGCAGCACGAGTCGGTGCTCGACGGCGAGTACAACAACCACTTCTCCGCGACGACGGCGGACGGCCTGATCTCCGCCACGGGCCTGCAGGATACCCAGCAGGGCGTGGTCCTCGCGCACGTGGCCTCGCCCGGCGGCGACGATGCCGTGCAGCATTGGCCGTACTACATCCCCGACGATTTCAGCCTCGGCCGCAACTGGCTGGAGGACAGCCAGGGCGTGCACAAGCGCCTACACGCCAAGGGCGTGTACGTCCGCTTCGCCACCGATCCGCCGGGGACGCCGCCGGTATGGGTGAAGCTGGCCGCGCACATGCAGACGATCCCGGAAGTCGGCGCCTGCGTCTGGGTGTCGCGCGCCAACGACGAATCGGAAATCCCCGAGATCCAGAACATGGTCCAGGCCGATGGGACGAAGACCATCACCGACTCGGGCTGGACCGCGCGCAGCCAGGTCGGCAACAGCTTCTCCACGAACTACGGCGATTCGCGCAGCATCCACTTCGGCCAGCCCTGGTCGCGCGCCGATGTCGATGCCGCGGTCAAGCTGGTCGAGGCCGCCTATGGCAGGAAGATCTTCCGCGACGCCTCGTATTCGCGCGGCGGCAGCTATGGCTATTCGACCTCGGAGCAGGGCGCCGACGGCATGCTCAGCGAGTCGTGGTCGTACGGCTCCACCTACGGCAACAGCTGGGGCAAGGAACAGATCAGCTTCAGCGCCACGGGCACCAGTCACCACCAGTCGGTGGTCGGCAAGTACAAGCCGGGCGATGCCGATGCCAGGCAGGTCGACGATGCCGATGCCAAGGCTGCGGTGCAATCGTCGATCTCCACGGTCTGGGGCGACACCTACGCGAAGAGCACGAGCAACGGCAAGACCAGGTCGATCGCGACCTATACCGGCGAGGTGAGCAACGAGAGCACGCACAAGGGCAAGGTCACCAGCAAGACCGAGATCTTCGCCGACTCCGAGAACACCTCGAAGATCACCGGCACCGCGACCAACCGCAGCACGCACAACATCGAGCACAACTTCAGCACCGTGAACGCGCAGAGCACGTCGAGCGCGATCGGGGCGAGCAACACCAACAGCGCCGTCGGTGTCAGCAACAGCAACAGCGTGACGGGGGTGCACAACGCCAACGAAGCGGTGGCAGTCAGCATCGCCCTGTCCGCGACCGGTGCATCCACGCGCAACAGCCTGCTCGGCATCAGCGCGGATGCCACCCTGCAGGGCATGGCGAACAACCTGAACATCCTCGGCATGGAGAACCGCCTGACCGTCACGGGTTCGTCCAACCATCTCAGCGTCACGGGGGATTCCAGCTCGGTCAGCGTGACCGGTTCCAGCACGGTGGTCGAGGTCGCGGGCCCCGGCGTGCACGTCTCGGCGAAGTCGCCGCAGGCGAAGATCGACCTCGACGGACCGGTGATGCAGATCCCGGTCATCGTCCTGGTGCTCTGAGCGGAGCCGCGCATGAAGATCGTCAAGCCGCTCACGCTCGGGGTCCTGCAACAGCCGTACCGGTATCGCGGCGCGCATCGCCTCGCCGTGGCCACGCTCGGCTTCTTCGCCCTGGGTCGCGACGACGAGCGCCTGCTGACCGAGAACCTGCAGTGGCCGAAGGTGCTCAGGCAGATCCCGGCCGGTCAGGCGCTGGACCACATCCTGCCCAAGGCCCATGCCGAGGTCATGCTCAGCGGCAGCGCGCACGCGCCGAAGCCGGTGCCGCGCATGCAGGTGCGCCTGCAGTGCGGACCGATCGACAAGCGCATCGACGTGATCGGCGACCGGCGCTGGGAACGCATGTGGTACGGCCGCGTCTGCATCCGCGCGCCGAAACCGTTCACGACCATGCCGCTGTCGCCCGAGCGCGCCTACGGCGGCGAGGGCCACGACAATCCGCTGGGCGTCGGCTACCTGCCGCGCCTGTGGGCGCTGCGCCTGCGCGAAGGCGCGATGCCCAACCTGGAACAGCCGGGCGAGGTGGTCGTGCCCGGTCGCAACGACTTCAGCGTTGCCGGCTTCGCGCCGCAGGCGCTGATGCACGCGCGGCGCCGCATGCGCGCCAGCGGCACCTACGACAAGCGCTGGCTCGCTAAGGACTTCCCGGGCCTGCCGCGCGATTTCGATTTCGCGATGTACAACCTGTCGCCGCCGGACCAGCAGTTCGCCGGCCGTTTCGCGGGCGGGGAGGCCTACCGTCTCGAAGGCGTGCATGCCTCGGGCGAGGCGATCGCCGGCACGCTGCCGTCGATCCGTCCGCGCGCCTTGGTGCTCGACCAGGGCGCCGACGCGGCGGATGCGCGCGAAGTCGCGCTGGCCTGCGACACGGTGTGGTTCTTCCCCGAGGTCGGCGTCGGCCTGATGGTCCATCGCGGCGAGATCGAGGTCCGCGACAGCGATGCGCTGGACATCGCAGCGCTGATGGTCGGCTACGACGCCGCCGGTCGCGTCCGCGATGCCGCGCACTACCGCAAGGTCTTCGCGCTGCGCCTCGACCCCGAGACCGCCGGCCTGCATGCCTTCGACGAAAGCCAGCTCGCGCCCGTGCTGGGCCCGCGTGCGCAGGCCGAACGCGCCGCGGCCCGCGAACGCGCCCGCGCGACGCTGATGGCGAAGCGCCAGGCGGTGCTGGATGCGACCATGGCCGAGTTCTGGCAGCGCAGCGGCATGACCCCGCCACCGGACCATGTGCCGCCCCGGGCCGAAGCGCCGTCCTTGCCCACCTTCGACGAACACGCACTGGAGAACGGCGATTTCGATCTGGTCGAGCTGCAGGCGCAGGCAAAGGCGCTCGCCGACCAGGCGAAGCGCGATGCCGACGAGAAGCTCGCCGGTCTGCAGCAGACGCTGGACGAACGCCTGCCCGAGGTGCAGAAGACGCCCGAGAAGTCGGTCGAGGCGCTGGTGCAGGAAGCGCTGGATCGCGCATCGAAATCCGCGCACGATCTGGTCGGCGAACCGACGCCGCTGCCGCCGGCGCTGACCGAAGCCTTCGCGAAGGCGCGCGAAGCCGGGCCGGAGGCCGTCGATCCGAAGCGGCTCGACGAGGCCCAGGCCGCCTTCGCCACGCTCGCACCGCTGCAGCGCGCCGCACGCACCGCTTCGCCGACGCCGACCACCCTCGATGCCGCGCCGCCGGATGCCGTCGCCGAGGCGCTGGGTGCGCAGCTGCTGTCGTTCCTGCGCGCCGGCACGCCGGTGGTCGGCCGCGACTTCGCCGGTGCCTGCCTGCGCGGCGCGGACCTGCGTGGTGCCGACCTGCGCGAAGTCATGCTCGAACGCGCCGACCTGCGCAATGCCTGCCTGGCTGGCGCGGACCTGTCGAAGGCGGCGCTGTCCCAGGCCTGCCTCGACGGCGCAGACCTGACCGGCGCACGACTGGTCGGCACGAATCTCTGCGGCAGTTCGGCGCGCTCGGCATGCTTCGCTTCCGCCGTGCTGCAGGCTGCGCATGCGATGGATGCGAAGTGGCAGGCGGCCGACCTGCACGGCGCCGTGCTCGACGATGCGCTGATGCTGCGCATCGACCTCAGCGATGCGCGCCTCGACGGGGCCGTGCTGACGCGCACGATCCTGATGCAGGCCACGGCACCGCGCAGCCGCTGGGTGGGTACGCGCTGGTCGATGACCGTCGCGGCCTCTGCCGATTTCACCGGCGCCTGCTTCGACGGTGCGTCGCTGACGCGCAGCGTGCTCATGGACGCGCAGCTGGCCGGCAGCCACTGGCAGGGCGCGACCTTCCTCACCGTGTACGCCGGTGGACGCGCGAACTGGCGCGGCGCGCGGCTGTCGCTGCTGCGCGCGCAGACCTGCGGCTGGCGCGGCAGCGACCTGCGCGAGGCCTGCCTCGACGGCGCAACGCTGGCCAGCTGCGATTTCGGCGATGCCGATCTCACCGACGCTTCCCTGCGCGGCGCGCAGCTGCACCGCTCGCTGTTCCTGCGCAGCACGTTGACGCGCGTGGATGCGGCCGGCGCCAGCTTCTTCCAGGCACTGTGCCGCAAGACCGATTTCCGCGATGCCGACCTCCGCGATGCCGTGCTGGTGCAGGCGGAGTTGACCGAGGCCGTGCTCGACGGCGCAAGGCTGGCAGGCGCGCGTCGCGATGCGCCGGTGGGGATCGCATGAGCCAGGCCGCCGCCAACGTGACCATTCCCGAGATGCCGCGCATGACGCCGCTGCCCGCGCGCGTCGCGTCGTCGGCAGGCCTCCCGCAGGCCGACTGGGCGTCGATCGAATCGGCGCTGCTGCTTTCTCGTCCGGTCTCCGCGGTCTCGCTGCGCGCGATCGACCTGCGCGGCCGTGCGCTGGCCGGCGCCGTGTTCGAAGGCTGCGACCTGCGCGAGATGGATCTCGACGGCTGCGACCTCGGCCGAGTGACCTTCATCGACTGCCTGCTTGCCGGCGCGGACCTGCGCGGCACCGTGCTGTCCGAAACGACCTGCGTGCGCTGCGACCTGTCCGATGCGCGCATGCCGCAGGGCGTGCCGTCGCGGCTGGTGCTGGTCGATTGCAAGCTCGCGCGTTCGGCGTGGACGGGCGCGCACCTGGACCGCAGCGCCGCCAGCCAGTGCGATTTCGGCGACGCGGACCTGCGCGCGCTGCGCCTAGAGCGCACTGTGCTGTGGAAGCCCGCCCTGGGTGGCGCCGACATGCGTGGTGCGATCTTCGACCAGGCCGCGCTGTGCGACACCGACCTGCGCCGCACGCGGCTGGAGGGCGTGCAGGGCGAGCATGCGGTGCTGATGAAGAACGACCTGCGCGGGCGTTCGCTGGCCGGCGCGACGCTGCGTCGCTGCCAGCTGCAGGGCAGCGACCTGCGCGGTGCGGACCTGACTGGCGTCGATCTGTCGGAATCGGGCTGCATCCAGGTCGATTTCAGCGGCGCCATGCTCACCGGCCTGCAGGCGCCGCGCGCGATCTTCCTCTCGGCACGCTTCGATGGCGTCGTGCTGCGCGGCAGCGACCTGCAGGCCGCGATGTTCCATGCGGCCGTGATCGAGAACACCCGCTTCGAGGGCTGCACGATGCGCGAGAGCAGCTGGGAGAAGAGCCGCATGCGCGAGGTCGCGTTCAGCGGCTGCGACCTGCGCTGGGCGCGCTTCGACCATGCGCGTTTCGACGACGGCACGATCGAACGCAGCCGCATGCAGCACAGCCGCCTGCACGGCGCGCAGTGGTCGAACGTCCGCCTGCGCGGCGTGTCCCGACGCGGACAGACCGGCACCGACAAGGCCCTGCTCGCGATCGAAGCCCCCACCCTGGACCTGGAGACCCTGCCATGCGCACCGTGAGCGAATCGCATCGCGTCGAATCGCACCCTGTCGAATCGATGCCGCCGCGCGGCGTCGCGCCGCCGGCTGGGCCGGGCGCAAGCCCGGCCGCCGATCTGTTCGAACTGCGCATTGCCGTGGTGTTCGACGATGGCGACTGCCTGCTCGGCAATGGTGCCCGCGCCACGCGCGCGGTGAGCTGCCTCGTCGAGCCGCGCGCCGGCGACCGCGTGCTGGCCAGCATGGGCGCGGACGGCCGCTGGCACGTGCTGCACATCCTCGCGCGCGAAGCGGGCGGCACCGCGCAGCTGAGCGTGCAGGGCGCGGATGCGCTGGCGCTGCGCCAGCAGCGGGTCTCGCTGCACGCGGTCGAGGCGCTGGAACTGGCCTGCGCCGGCGACGCTTCGCTGACCTCGGCACGCACGCTGTCGATCAACGCCCGCACGCTGTTCTGCACCGTCGCCGGCACGCTGGTCGAGCAGGCCGCGCAGTACGTCGGGCGGATGGGCCAGTACCTGCTCGACGCCCGCGAACTGCTGCGCCTGCACGGCCAGCATGCGCTCATCACCGCCGAACGCGACGTCAAGGTCGACGGCGAACGCATCAGCATGGGGTGAACGATGTTCGCGAACACCAATCTCTTCGTCATGAACCTGGGATTTCCCGACGTGTGCATCGTCGGGATCATCCCGGTGCCTCTGGTCAACATCGATTTCTCCATCACCAACATCCCGACGGTGTTCAACGTCCTCTACGGCGGCGGCCTGGCCGAGAACCTGGTCACGATCAGCGCGCTGAGCACCGCGGACGTGGGCGTCGGCGTGGTCTCGGGCATGTGCATGGGCCAGAAGCGTTCGTTCCTGGGCAGCTTCAAGCTGCTGGTCGGCGCGATCTTCGCGTCGCGGCTGACCTCGATCAACGGCCAGAACGGCATGCTGCCGAACACGGTCGGGATCAGCCTGACGCCCGCGCAGTTCCGCGTGCTGGTGCTGTCGTGAGCGGGCTTGCCATGCGCACCAGGCCGGTCCTCCGCACGATCGCCGTGCTGCTGTGCCTGGCGCTGCTGTCCGGCTGCGGCGTCAAGCGCATGCTCGGCATCGGCCCGCTGCGCCCATCGGTGAAGACCGTGTCTGTCGGCGCGGACATCGACGCCAACCAGGGCAACGCGACGCGGCTGGACGTCGTGGTCGTCTACAGCGACGCAGCGAAGAACGCGATGCCGAAGACCGGGCCGGAGTGGTTCCGCGACCGCGACGCGCTGCGCACCATGCTCGCCACCGATGTCGACGTGGTCTCGCTGGAAGTGCCCACGCCCAGCCCCGTCTTCCAGGTGAAGCTGCCGAGAAAGGCGCGCAACAAGGGCCTGGCGGTTTTCGTCTACGCCAACTACGTGGCGCCGAGCGGCTGGCCCGTGGTCGCGCTCACGCCCTTCAAACACCCGACGCTGCAACTGCAGGCCGCGAAGATCGCGGTCCAGGATCCATGAGGCCACCGGCATGTCACAGAACCATACCCCGTCCAACGCACACCCCGGCGCCGCGATGAACGCGGACTTCCTGCCCGATGCCGTGCAGTGGTCCGAGGGCATGCTGCTCTCGCCGCAGCATTTCCAGCAGAACGACATCCATGCCCAGGCGCTGCTGCACCAGCGCTTCACCGGTGCGGTGCCCTACGGCTGGGGCCTGCGCCACCTGCGCATCGATCCGGTGCGGCTGGCCGATGGCATCGTCTGCGTGCACGAATGCGACGCGGTGATGCCCGACGGCCTGCCGCTGGTCTATCGCGCGACGCACGCCGCCAGCAGCCTGGCCGTCGACGTGAAGAAGCATTTCGAGGGCGACGCGAAATCGGTGCGCGTGTACCTGGCGATCCCGCCGCGCGCCGGCGCGCTGGACGTGCCCAGCACGTCGATCCGTCGCTACGACAGCCTGCCGGGCCGACCCACGCTGGACGAGACCCTGGGCATGGGCGACGTGGTCGTGGAACGCCAGCGCGTGCGCATGGAGCTGTACGCGGGCGCCCCGCCGGTCGGGCATCCCGCATTGCCGCTGCTCGACGTGGTGCGCGACGCCAGCGGGACGCTGGTCCTCGGTGCCTACCATGGCCCGATGCTGCGCATCGATGCCTCGCGCACGCTCGGCGCGCTGGGCCTGCAGCAGCGCTTCGGCGACCTGCGCGCGACGATGTGGAAGAAGCTGCGCGAGCTGTCGCCGGACGCGGTCGATGATGCCCCGGAAACCGCCGCATCGATGGGCAGCGAGGCGCGTACCCACCTGCGCGCCGCGCGCGAGATCGGCGCCTGCCTGCCGCTGGTCGACACCGTGCTGTCCGATCCGCTGGTGTCGCCCTCGGTGGCCTGGTGGGCGATGTCGCAGGTCGTCGGGCGCATGGCCGCGATCGGCAGCAATCCGCGTCCGCTGGCGATGGATCCGTATCGACACGACGATTGCCAGCCGCAGTTCGACGCCGCGATCACCTACATCCGCCGCAAGCTGGCGATGCTGAACACCGACTGGGACGTGATGGCCTTCGAACGCATCGCCGACGGCCAGTACGCGCGCCGCCTGCCGGGCGATGCCGGCAGCACGGTGCTGGTCGAGCTGCGCACGGGCGAAGGCCAGAGCGCGCACGACCTGCACCAGTGGCTGTCCGAGTCGCGCATCGCCAGCGAGGACCTGCTGCCGCTGCTGCGCCAGCGCCGCATGCCCGGCGCCGAGGTGCGGGTGCTCGGCGCCCGGGAAGTCGCCGAGCTGGGCCTGCGTCCCGACGCGATCATCTGCGCGCTGCGCAGCCAGCCGCTGGAGACCGCCAGTGGCATCATCGACTGCTTCCGCGCCGGACATCGCCTGGTGATCCAGGGCGAGCGCACGCAGGCGCCGGCCGCGATCATCCTGCACCACCGCAAGGGCGCGGAATCCGCGCCGCGCGCGCAGGCCAACCCGGGCGCGACCCCGGGCGCGGGCATGATCCAGAACGCGAATGCCCAGTCGCATGGCCGCGCGCATGGAGACTCCCATGCCTGAACGCGTCGGCGCCCCGCTGTTCCTGCTGGCCCGCTTCGCCGAGTACTTCGACGAAGTGGTGGCCATCAAGCTGGCCATCGCGGATGGGCGGCTGGGCGCGATGCTGGCCGTCGGCGACGAACCGCCGCCCACCGAACCGGCCGACCTGGCTGCACGCACGAGTGCGCGCCTGGCGATGACCCTGCTCGCGCAGCGCAACGACATCGCGCGCACCGGCACCGCGCGGGAGATGGACGCCTACGAACAGGCGCTCTACGTGATGACCGCGTTGACCGATGAACTCTTCATCCTCGAAACGGACTGGTCCGGCTGCGATGCCTGGATGGACACGCTGGTCGAACACCGGATCTTCCGCAGCCGAAATGCCGGCGTGCGCGTGTTCGAGATGGCCGAAGCGCTGCTGGCCGAGCCGGCGGTCGACCGGTTGCAGGCCGATGTCGCCGCGGTGATGGTGCTCGCCCTGCGCCTCGGCTTCCAGGGCCGCTATCGCGGCGGGCATGGCGAGCCCGAGCTGCGTCGCATCCGCGCGCGGCTGTACCGGCTGGTGCAGCGCGAGCACGACGGTGGCCTGCAGTTGCCGACCTTCCCGCAGGCGGGCGAGCAGACGCAGGCGGGCGGCACGCCGGCGCGGCTCGCGCCGCTGACGCCCTGGTACATCGGCGCGGCGATCGCGCTGGTCGTCTACCTGGTGCTGTCCAGCGCGGTGTGGCTGGTGTTGATCGAACCTTTCAGGCAGGCGGTGGGGACGCATTGATGGATCTGGAGACTGTCACCGCAGTGTTGTCGAAGCTCGATGTCGGGAGGACATCGGGACTGGTCGCGGGCATCGCCATCGGCCTGCTCCTGCTGGTCTGGTGGCTGCGTCGCATGCTGCGCAAGCCGAAGATCGTCGGCATCGAGGTGCCTGGCGACGGCTGCGTGTTCTGCGCCCGCGTGCGTGGCTGGTTCAGCGGATTTCTGGATGCGCTGGATTATCTGGCGACGCGTCGCGAATGGCGCTACGCGCAGCCCTGGGTGCTGGTGCTGGGCGGCAAGGGCGCCGGCAAGAGCAGCTTCGCCGCGTCGGTGTCGGCGATCGAACGGCATCCGAAGCCCGCGAAAGCCGGCGAGCTGAAGGCGGAGGGCATGCAGTGGACCTTCCTGCGCCGTGGCGTGCTGATCGACGCCGACGGCGCGCTGGCCAGCGCCGCCGATGGCAGCGACGGTGCGCGGGCGTGGCTCAAGGGCCTGGACATGCTCGATGCGCTGCGCCCGGAGCGTGCGCTCGACGGCGTCGTGCTGTGCGTGTCCGCGCGCAGCCTGCGCGGCGCGAAGCGGTCCGAGCGCGCGGCGCTCGCGGCCGAAGCCAATCGCCAGCTGGGCCAGCTGCAGTCGGCGGTCGAGTTCATGCTGCCGGTGTACGTGGTCGTCACCCAGTGCGACCACCTGCCGGGCTTCGGCGCGTTCTGGTCCAACCTCGCGCCCGAACACCGACGCGAGATGTTCGGCTATTCGGCGGTCTCGCAGGATCTCAGCCACGCCCCGGCGGAGTGGGCCGAGGCTGCATTCGACCGCATCGGCGAACGCCTGCGCGAAGTGCAGGTGAACGTGGCGGCGGCGAGCGAGCGCGTCGAGGACGTCGACGGCTTCTTCCTGTTCCCGGCACGATTCCACGAACTGCGCGCCCCGCTGTCGGACTGGCTGGAGACCGTGTTTCGCACCACCGCCTGGCAGAGCGGCCACCTGTTCCGCGGCCTGTATTTCACCGGCGCGGTGCATGGCGCGGGCGAACGGCGCAGCGGTCCGCGCACCGACGTGTCCTTCGTCGATGCCCTCGTCGCCGACAAGGTGCTGCGCGAGACGGCGCTGGCGAGGCCGACGCGCCAGGGCGTGTGGTCGCGCAACGAGGTGATCCGCCGCGTGCAGTACACGGCCATCGCGGCCCTCGTGGCGTTGCTGGTCGCGCTGGGCGTGGCCGGCTATCGCGTGTCGCGCCAGGTCGACACCCTGGTGACCGGCATGCACACGTTGCGCGAGGTGGTGCCGCGCGTGCCCCCGGCGGAGAGCGGCGAATGCCTGGCCAGCGAGGATGTGTATCCGTTGCTGGCGCATGTCTCGCGCGTCGATACCCGTTCGGCCCGCCTTGCCATCCCGCTGTCGTGGGTCGACAGCCGCCTGACCAACCGCAGCGCGAAGGTCGTCGGGAATACCACCGTCGAAGGCGTGCTGCTGCCGACGCTGTCCTGCCTGCTGGAGAAGCGCGCGCGCGACCTGCTCGGCACCAGTCGCCTGACTGCCGCGAGCGAGGGTGCGGGCTATTCCGTGCAGCGCACCGCATTCCGCGATCTGCTCGCCCAGTCGCGAGCGCTCGAAGACAACCTGAAGCGCTACGAAAGCCTGTCCAAGCGCGCACCGATGATGGCGGAAGACGAGGTGCTGGCGACGCTCGCGCAGCTCTCGCAGTACGCCTTCGGCGAGCCGGTGCCGCGCATCGTGATGCGCCGTGGCGGCGTGGTTGACGACGCTTTCCGCAATCTCGAAGGCAAGGCGCCGCAACCGGTGATGCCCAATGGCCTGCAGGCCCGCCTGACCACCGCGATCGACGCGCGCGCGGCGAGCCTGCGCACCGCACTGGGTCGCGAGGTCGCTGCCGGTTCCACGCTGCTGGCCGCGCTGGACCAGGGCCGCCAGCCGATCCTCGACAACACCTGGCGCATGGGCAAATGGCTGACCTGGGTGCAGGGGCAGTGGCTGGGCTCGTCGCCGGAGCGCAATCCGTGCCAGGAAATCGTCGATGCCAGCAAGGCCGATGTCGAGGCGCTGATCGCCTACTACGGCAGCAGCGACACGCTCGAACGCCTGCTTCGCAAGTTCGGGGAAACGCAGTGCTACCAGCCCGAGATGCGCGTGCTGGCGAACATGGAGATCGCGCCCTACGGTCCGCTGTTCCTGACCGGCAAGACCGGGCTGACGCTGTCGCCTGCCGTGCAGGGCGAACTCGGCGGCATGCCGGCGCTGGTCGCGCTGCCGTTCATGCAGCTGCGCTCCGCAGCGCCGTTCCGCTGCCTCGGCGGCGCCGCACGCTGGCGCGCGAGCGAGATCGCCGAAGCCGCCGGCTACCTCGACCAGTACGAAGCCTTCGCCAAGGCGCGCAAGCTGCCGTCGCTGCCCGAGGGCGGGCGACCGCTGTACGACCGCCTCGCGCGCGCCTCGCTGGCGCATGCGATGGACGACGCGCTGCGCCGCGCGCAGCAGGCCTCGGCCGACATCGAAGCCGAAACCACCGCCGCCACGCGCAGCGATGCCGCGCTGGCGGAAGTCGGCAACGAACTGGCGCGCGGACTGCCTTCGCTGCAGCGCGTGCTGACCGCGTACGCGCAGCTGGGTTTCGCCGACGATGGCGCGAAGGTGCGCCAGTGCGCGCGCGATTTCGCCGCGGACAACCTCGGTGGCGTCGATGCGCTGGCCGACGCCAGTCGCCTGTATTCGCCGACCGTGCCCGCCGGTGGCGAGTTCCTCTACGCGCTGGGCAGCGTGCCGGTCGCGAAGGATTTCCTCGCACGGCAGGTGGCGCGCGCCGAAGTGCTGGCCGGCTATGCCGATCCGTTCCTGTCGCTGCTCTCGGGCAGCACCGGCGTGGACGATGCCTGGCGCGACACGCCGCAGACCGATGCGTTCTGGCGCAACACGCGCACCGAGATCGAAAGCTACACCAAGGGCAAGGAGCCGAGCGGGCAGGTGGCGAACCTCGATGCGCTGGTGATCGGCCAGCTCACCGCCATGACCTACCAGAACTGCGGCAGCCTGCTCGCGGCGTACAAGTCGCCGGAGTTCGGCAACGACCTGTTCTCCGAGCGCCGCCGCAGGCTGGAGCGCCAGGTGCAGCTGCGCTGCACGGATCGCCGCGCCGCCGATGCCGAAGAGGTCTATGGCGCGCTGGCCACCCGTTTCAATCGCGATCTGGCCGGGCGCTATCCGTTCGGGCCGCTGGAGGCGCGCGACGCCAGTCCGGCGCTGGTCCGCGAGTTCTTCCTCGACTTCGCCCGCGATCGCGCGCGGATCGGCGAGGCGCTGCGCGACCTGCAGGGCGCGCGCTGGCGCGAGGTGAACGCCTTCGTCGAAGGACTCGATATCGCTGCCGCGTTCCTCGACGCGAACGTCGCCGCGCCCGAAGGCATGGGCGTGATCGGGCTGGACGCGACCTTCCCGGCCGACGCTGCGCGCGCCCTCGGCGCCAACGAGGTCACGACCTGGCGCCTGCGCGTCGACGACATGGCCTCGGAGTTCCCGAATGCGCAGAAGGCGTTGTCCTGGCTGCCGGGTGACGGCGTGGCGCTCGAACTGCAATGGGCCGAACGCTCCGGTTGGCGACCGCTGGCCGATGCGCTGCAGCCGCAGCTGCAGGCGCAGGGCGCGACCGCACGCTTCGCCTTCGACGGCCCGTGGGCGCTGCTGCGCATGATCGACACGCATTGCCCGCCCGGTGCCGGCGGACGCACCGCCACGCCGCTGCTGCTGCGCTTCACGCTGCCGGTGCAGTCGGTGGCGCCCGGTGCGGACGGCAAGCCCGCGCAGGCTGAAGCACGGGTGTTCATGCAGTGGCGACTGACCGGCACCGACCCGGCGAGCAAGGCGGTCAGGCCGCTCGCGCTGCCGGCGGAATTCCCGCGCAGCGCGCCGACCCGATGAGGCTTTCCATGATGCGAAACGAAACAGGATTCGAGCCAGTGCGCGACGGCATCTCGGGACAGGTCGCGCACTTCACCGCCGGAGAAACGAGATGAACGAACGACAGCAGGCCCATGATCGCTACTTCCGCGCCACGGTCGGGCAGGCCTGGGATGCCATGCTCGCGCCGCTGCCGGGCGCATCGCCCGCCGGCCATCCCGCCCACGAGGACGAGGATTACCGCCGCGTCCGCCACGAACGCACCGAGGAGGATCCGACCCTGCCCCAGGGGGCCTGGGAACGCGAGCTCAAGCGCGCGGACTGGCAGGCGGTGGGCGAGCTTTCGGCGCGTGCGCTGGCCTACCGCAGCAAGGACCTGCAGTTCGCGGCCTGGCTCTACGAGTCGCTGATCGTGCGCACCGGCTTCCAGGCGCTGGCGCCCTGCCTGTCGCTGATCGAAGCGCTGATGTCGTCCTACGGCCAGGACCTGCATCCGCGATCGGAGGAACACGTCGCCAACCTGTGGGCGTGGATCGCGCACAAGTTGCTGTTGCCGCTGCGCAAGGTGCCGCTGACCGCGACCGGCGGCGATCGCGACTACGCCTGGAACGACTGGGAACAGGCGCGGCGCAACGAGCAGATCCGCGCCAGCCTCGGTCGCCAGCGCGAATCGGAAATCGAAGGCGCCAGCCTGGCCGATGTCGGCGCGGGCCTGGCCTGCACGCCGAACGAGCGCCTGGCCTTCCTCCACGACTGCATCCGCGATGGCCTGGAGGCGCTGGATCGCCTGGAGCAGGCCGGCGATGCGGTCTGGGGCGACAAGCTGCCGACTCTGGCGCCGATGCGGGACCTGCTGGAGGAGATCGGCATCCTGCTCACCGGCGAAGCGCGTCGCCGCGGCCTGCTGTCCCCGCCTGCGCAGGAGGAGGACGCCTCCGATGCCGACGCGGCCGACGGCATGCATGCGCCGGCCGTCGTCGCGGGCAACCACGATCGCCGCCAGGTCTACGCCGCGCTGGCCGAGATCGCGCATGCGCTGGAAGTGATCGAACCGCACAGCCCCGTGCCGTACCTCATCCGCCGTGCCGTCGCCTGGGGCGGGCTCAACACCGCGCAGCTCTACAACGAAGTGTTCGTACGCTGCGGCGGACAGATCAACATCTTCGAGCTGCTCGGCCTCGGCGATCCGGTCGCCGGGCAGGAGCGGGCGGCGTGAGCTTCGGCTCGATCCGGACCACGACCATGGTCCGCAGACATCAGGGAGAAAGACATGGAAGACAATACACCTCGCAGGCAGTTCGTCCCCGGACCACGGATACCGAGCGAACGTTTGCGCTCGCTGCCTCCCTTCACCCAAAACCAGATGCCCACGGTGCAGGCTGCGCGCATGATCACGCAAGGCATGAGCACCGATCCAAAATTCCACATCAAGGGCAGCATGGCCGCGTTGGTGCATGGCGGCAACGTCACGCCGGGAGACCTGGACCTCGTGACCGGAAGCCTGCCGAAAATCAACAACGCCCTGACTCCGATGGGCTATCCCAAGGTGTCGCCGTTCAAACCGCGCATCACGCAACCGCCTAATGGTCTTCCGCCGATCGACGTGCTGCACTCCGGCGACTGGGGCGCGGACAACGTGCCGAAAACGACGGTCAGCGGCATCCGCGTCACCTCGGTGGAACAGACGATTCGGGATCTCAAGCGTGATCCCAGGCCCGGAAAACAGAACAGGAACGCGCGCCTGATCTCGGAAATCATCCATGCCAATACCCATGAAAGCCCGTTCTGAACCCATGACGGCGAGGTGACAGGCCATGTCCAGCACGCCGACACGCAGTCCCGGGCAGAAACCCCTGGCGATCGTCATCGCCGCGCAGATGCGTCCCATGCCGGGCGCGCTGCCCGGTGGCGTGAAGCCCGTCAAACCGGTCAACGTCAACAAGGCCCTGCGCAAGGCGATGAACAGCTCGCCGCAGGCGAAGGTCGCGTTCAAGCAGAACAAGGCCGCCGTCAACCAGGCGAAGCCGCACCTGCAGGCGCTCGCCAACCGGCAAGGGCAGGGCCTGATGTCGTCGCTGAAGCATGGCGTGTCGGCGATGCGCTCGCTCAAGCAGGTCACGCGCGACATGGCGAAGCAGCCCGGCGCGAACAAGCTGAAGGTCGAATCGAACGTGCCGCTCAACGCCAAGGCACAGAAACACATGGACGGCATCAGCCGGGCGATGGAGGGACCGAAGCCGAAGCTGTTCTCGGCGCTGGGCCAGGGCATCGGCCTGATGCGCGAACTGCGCAAGACCACGCAGCAGATGAAGCAGGAATCGAAACGCGCGCAACATGGCGACGCGCGCATGCTCTCGCCGATGCCGAAGCCCGGCGGTGGCCCGGATCCGGGCGGCGGCAAATCGGTGGGTCATTCGATCGGCAAGTCGACGGTCAGGCAGACCGGCAAGCCTTTCGCCGAGACCGCCGACCTGCTGCGCACGCTCGGTCAGGGCGTGCGGATGATGCAGGGCCTCAAGCAGGTGACGAAGGCGATGAAGACCGCGGAGACGCAGGGCACGCTGCTGCAGGGCATGACGCAGTTCCAGTCGCTGTCGTCCATGTCGCCCGGGAAGGGTGACAGCCCGCTGGCGATCATGCTGATCGCGCGGCGGGGCGGGACGTCGCCCGGTCGCGAGTCGGGAGACTGAGCGATGGCCGCCGAGCCGGAACGCGCGATCGGACAGGCGCTGCCTTCGCAGGAGGCGCAACCGGTCGTGGGCCGCTTGCGTCCGGCCTGGCAGGCCGGGCGGGTCCGCACGCTGCGCGAAGCCCAGGACGATGCGCGCGTGGTCCAGGCGTTCCTGCAGGTCGGCATGCGCAACCGCTGCATCGATCCCATGCATCCTGTGTGGGTGGTCGATCTGTCGCCCGGCGATGGCGAGCGTGCCTGGCACCTGCTGCGGATCCTCGCCGCCGAAGCGCTGCGCGGACCACCCGTGCGCTACCTGGCCTGCTGCCGGGACCCGGCGCAGCACGACGCGCTGGCCGCGCATGCACCGTTCGCGGAGTGGCGTGCCGACGGCCGCATCTGCCTCGATCGCAACGATCGAGGCCTGCCGCCGCATCCGCTGCGCAATCCGGTGGTCGTCCTCGCGCACGAGGCATTCTCCGCCCGTGAGCAGCATCTGTTCCGGGTCCGCAAAGGCGAAGTGATGCAGGCCTGGCATCACCCCCATGAGCGGATCGAATGGCGCGACCTGCGCCGGCGCGATGGTGCCTGCCGCCTGCTGTCGGGGCAGCGCAGCGTACAGGATGGCGTGTCGCTGACCTTGCCTCACGCGGGCATGGTCCTGCTCGATGCATTGCTGCAGGCCAGCGGCGGGCGCATGCTGCTGCGCGCCACAGACGATGGCGTGTTCGAACCCGAGCGCATCGCTGCGGAAGGGTTGCGTGCCGACGACGAAGCTCCGCCGCAGGTCAACTTCGAGGCGCTGGCTCGATGGCATCGTGCCAATGGCGGGCAAGTACTGCAGTCGCGCAGCACGCGGCAGGGTCGTGTGCTTCACCATGCGCTGCATGATGTCGACGGCGGCCGGTTGCGTGAATGCCTGCCCGAACTTCTGGCTTTGCCGCATCCGGACGATCATGTCGAGCTGCTCGGGACACTGGCTGCGCTCTCGTGCCCGAGCCTGCCCCAGTGCATCGCACTGCTGCGCGCGCATGGCGGCGATCCCCGTGCGCTCGCGGCGCTCGCCGCGCGCCTGCCGGAGGCGCCTGTCCTCGCGGATGCGGATGCGTCCGGCACTGTCCTGACGACCTGGCAGAGCCTAGCGGCCTGGTCGGAGTCGATGCGTTATCCGATCTGCCTCACGGCAGCCAGTCAGGAGGTGGGGAATGAGTAACGGCTCCGGGCGTAACGACGGTCCTCCCGTGCGGAAAAAGCGCAAGCTGGACGATGGCGTCCCGGTGACACCGACCGGGATCACCCAGCGGCAACAGTCCGGTTCGACAACGTTGACGCCCCCGCCGCAGTTCATGCTGCCGCAGACACCGTTCGTTCCGTTCCCGTCGTTCCAGTTTCCGCCGTCCCAGTTTCCCCTGTTCTCGCCGCCACCTCGTTCCCAGTCGAAGAGCGTCGTCCGGAGGCCGAGCCCGCAGCCATCACCGTTCGGGCAGAACACATCGTCGCCGAATTCATTTTCATTCGGACAGAACACGAACGCTCCGAATCCCTTCTCCTCCGTGCAGGGCACATCGTCTCCTGGTCCGTTCTCCCCCCTGCAGAACACGTCGTCACCGAATTTCTTTTCGTTCGGATCGAACACGTCGACTCCGCCCGTGCAGAGCCCGACCTCCCTGTTCAGTCCGATCCAGCCTTCGCAGCAGAGCACGACGCCGAACGTCTCATTCCCGCAGATCGTCTCCACGCCTTCCAGCCAGGGCAACACCCTCTCGAATGTCGTCTCGAACGTGGTCAGCACGCCGCCGGTCGATTTCTCGAAAATGGATCTGCACGACAGCGTGAACAAGTCCGGCCTGTGGCAGATGACCGGGAAGCGCCTGGATGCCGTGAACAAGCAGGTCTCGCCCTACGTGAAGTCGAAGAGCCCGAGCAACGACATGATCCGCATCGACTCGGTGACCGGCAGCAACGAGAGCTGGGGCAATAGTGCCGACGAGAACGTCCGCACCCAGATGCTCCGGGACAACCGCGGGAAGATGACCGACCTGGAGGCCGAGGCCTCGTTCAACCAGCGCAGCCACCAGGCCACGCTGGTCTGGAAGACCGGCTCCAATTCACTGACCCAGTACGGCATGGGATCCGATGCCACCGTGCCGATCAGCAGCCACACGCCCGGGATCAAGAACCAGTCGGTGCCCGGCACCAAGGGCGCGCTCACGAAGGAGCATGCGCATCGCGACATCCTCCGCGTCGACGTCGTGAAGAAGACCCTGGAGGATGGCAGCCGCGGCAGTCACGATGTGCCGATCATGTCCAAGCTGGCCACCGTGCAGTTGATGATGTCGCCCAAGGAAGAGCTGATGACGGTGCGCGACAAAGTCGTGAATTCGAAGACGCCGGTCATTTCCCAGTTCAAGGACATCGGCACGATGTCGGATGGCGTCGGGGCGAATTTCGACAAGTTCGCCGATCGCGTGCAGGTCGTGCGCGAGACCGAGAAGATGCATGCGGCCAGGAACCTGCTCATCTCCGGGCATCGCAACCTTGTCCCGAAAGGCCACCAGGACCTGCTGGAGAAGTCGGGCGGCGATGTCGAGGGCGCCATGCGCCTGCTGCATGCGGAGAGCACCAGCCAGAGTCCGTCGATGACCTTCAATACCGCGACGAGTTCGCAGACCGATCGATTGGACCAGCAGAGCCTGGGCCAGATGTCGAAGCAGACGGTCGGCCGACCTCGCGCGTTGAGCGATCCGCGTCGCATCAGCGCCCCGAAGTTTGATTTCAAGAATTGACCGCCATGCAGGACGAAGTCGGAAAATTCGGTCTGTCTGCTGTGATGCCGTCAGGCGGTGACGGGGGGCACGGCTTCGATCCGGCGTCGGGTAGCCCCATGAAGGACGTCGGCCTGGCTGCATGCGGGCGGCATGGGCCGATGCATGTCATCTCCCTGAAGAGAGCACGCAATGGATAACCAGAAGAAAAGAAAGTTCGACGGGCAACTGACCAGCCAGAAGAAGCTGCGCGAAACGCCGTTGTCCGGAAACAATGGATTCGGATCCATCGGCATCTTTTCGCAGGAGGTGGGGTCGAATCCGTCGGACCAGAATCCCTTTCAGTTCAAGCCGCTGGTGCCGATCTCAAGCAACCTTCGCCAGACGACGATCTTCGAGAGCTTCGGCGATGAATTGAAGATCACCAAGCGCAAGACGGTGAAAAAAACGGAATCGAAATCCGAGAAGCCTGTGCAGAAATACCAGCCGAGCCTGGAGCAGATGGAATATGGCCGGTTCGGCATCGAAGCGCTGTCGAATTCCAAGTCCTACGGCAAGTCGGACATCACCAAACAATGGCGCATGAAGGCCATCGACCACGGCTACGGTGGGCATGGCATGGATGAGCTGCAACGGACATCCTATGCGACCAAGCAATTGTCCGTGATGTCGTCGAATCTCTCCTTGAAGGAATTGAGATGGCAGGCATTCCTTCTGTCCATGGATCGGGTCGACACGTCCTCCCTGGTATGGTTTACCCCGGAAGGCGGGATCGGCGGTCATCCTGGCGCCTTGCGGTCGCCGAAGCAGCTCAAGGAGAAAAAAGGGACGACCGTTACCGGTCACGGCAGCCGTGACAGCAACAGAGTGAAGGCCCTGTTGAGCGAACCCGACGATTTCTCCCGGTTCGCGCGCGCCAAGATCGAGACCATCCGCACGATGTCGACGCCCCGCGAGGAATTCGAGGACAAACGGAAGAAGGGCTTCAAGACCGATCTGACGCATGCGATCGGAGGGGATCTGTCGAAGTCCGGGTCGTTCCAGGAGATGTCGTCCTACGTGGGCGACAAGCGGGAGCTGCTCAAGTGGGATACGGCGAGCCAGCTGCGCAGCCTGAAGCTCGATGAGCATGTGCCGCCCGTGATGGTCGATTATCTGAAGAAAAACGACAACATTCCGCGCCTGGCGCTGCTCGAGTGGCACAAGGACCTCGACGATTCCTCGTTGAAACTCGAGGTCAACAAGACCACGTCGTCGCAGGCCGGGGTGCTCGGCCAGAACGAAACGCTGTCCGGCACGTTGTCGGAAGTGAGCAAGGGCTCGCGGCCCCGTTCCTTGAGCAATCCCAGAAGAATGAACAACCCGAAGATCTAGCGTTTCCCGATCGCATTCCATCCACTCCAAAGCGTCTCTGCAGGCAACCCGGGAGTCCCGCATGTCCGACAACAACCAGGGCCGCAAGCCCACCGTGTTCCTCACCAAGGAGGAGGGCCGTGCGCCGTCCGCCTACCACATCGACCAGCAGAGCCATTCGCAGCGCGTGCGCCAGGAGCACCGCCACGGGCCGACGGTGACTTCGGAGAAGCTGCGCTACCAGGCGTTCACGACCACCAAGCACATGGCGAAGGCGGTGTCGAGCCTGGTGCAGCAGGACAGCCAGCGCCTTGGGGTCAGCAACGAGTTCGCGCTGCGCATGCAGATCATGGATGGCCTGGCGACGCCGACCATCCGGGCCGGCAGCGCGCATCTGGAAGTCAGCACCGGATCCTTCGGCAAGGGCAATCCGCACGTCAGCGGCGGTACGGTGATGTTTCCCCAGCAGGGCTCGCCCTTGTCCGATTTCACGCAGCTGGAAGCCACCACGAACCAGCGCAGGCAACAGGCCAAGCAGCACCAGCCGGTCTCGCCGCCGGTCACCGAGAGCATGAGCCAGCAGATCACGCCGCAGGCGCAAGCCTTCAATCAGCAGGCACTGAAGGACCAGCGATCGTTCGTGAAGAAGTTCTTCGGTAGCGACTGACGTGCGACGTCATGTCCGGTGTCCGCATGCGCCTGCCCATGCCCGGGCAGGCGCCCGGGCCGTGGCGCCTCAGAGCTTCAGCTTCAGCTCGATCCCGCACTTGCGCGACGAGGGGCTGGCGTCGGTGATGTCGCCGTTGATCGCGCGGCGGACGTCGTCGGGCACGCGATGCGAGAGAATGGTCTGCGTGCGCGTGGGCAGGGGTTCCTCGATCGCCGCCAGCGGCTCCTGCCGGGTGGCATGCACGTCCCAGCCCCAGTGCGAGGGCAGGTCGGCGCGGCGCGTGTCTTCGGTCGGATGCGCCATGGCCAGCTCCGGATGCGGCTGGTCCACGCGCTGGATCACGCGGACGCGCTCGCGCTCGTTGCGCAGTTCCAGCAGCAGTTCCACGCGCATCGGCAGCTTCATCGTCCGCAGTCCTTCGGGGAGACGCCCGAAGTATGCGAGGCTGCGCATGGGTGGACAAGGCGAGGCGCAGGGCAACTGACGAATGGCACGCATCTACCAGGCACCGACGATGGGCGAGGCGCACATCCGCGCGGCGCTGGTGTCCGCGCGCGGCATGGCCGACCTGCTGGTGCATCGCGTCGGCAGCTGGGGGCAGGCGCATGGCGACGGTCTCTGGTACATCACCCGCGACAAGCAGGAGGCGACCGCCTGGGTGCATTTCTGCAGCATCGGCATGGCCGAGGTACGGATCTTCTTCGTCGACAACTATTCGGAAGCCGGCTGGCGTAACGCATTGCACCGGCTTCGCGGGCGCTTCGGCTGATCCGAGACTGTCGGCGCTCGAAACGTATACGACCGCCACGCTGGAAACGCGACCGGGGACGCTCGCCGACCGTCATCCGCGTACGCTAAGGTATGGGGCCGAATCCCCACGCTGCCGAGCATGCCCATCCGCCCGCCGACCGTCGTCTTCCTGCTGTCCGTGGCCGCGGCCATCCTCGGCGCCATGCTGCCCGGCGAGATGTTCGGTGGCCATGCGCTGTGGCTGCACTACATCGGCAAGCCGCTGGCGACGCTGCTGCTGGGCTGGCAGGTGATGCGCGTTGCGACGCCGGTCTCCGTGCGCTATCGCCGCGCGGTCATGATCGGCATGGCGCTGTCGCTGGTCGGCGATGTCTGCCTGATGCTGCCCGGCGACCTGTTCGTGCCCGGTCTGGTCGCCTTCCTGCTTGCGCACATCGGCTACATCGTCGCCTTCGCGCCGGGATCAGCTGCGAAGGCGAGGGCGGTGGCATTCGCGCTGGTCGCGGTGGTCGGTGTCGCGAATCTGGTCGGCCTGCTGCCGCGCGTCGATGCGGCGCTGAAGATCCCGGTCGTGGCCTACACCGTCGTGCTCGCGTCGATGGCCGCGTTCGCGCTGGCCCGCGCGTGGACGCCGACCATCTCTTCCGTGCTGCCGCGCAGCGCGCGCTTCGGTGCAGTCGGCGCGGTGCTGTTCATGGCCAGCGACAGCCTGCTGGCCTGGGACCGTTTCGGTGGCGGCATGCCGATGAGCGCGCTGCTGGTGCTCGGCACCTACTACGCCGCGCAGTGGTGCATCGCGCGTTCGGTCGAGCGGGCGTGAGGACAGGGCGATGACGATGCCGTCCGCCGAGACGATCATGCTGTTCGCCATCCCGATGTTCTTCGTCCTGATGGGCGTGGAGCTGCTGGCGGCGCGGATCATGCGCCGTCGCGTCTATCGCCTCAACGATGCGATCAACAGCATCGGCCTGGGCGTGCTGTCGCAGGTGGTCGGCGTCTTCAGCAAGCTGCTGACCGTCGGCATCTATGCATGGATCGTCGAGCGCGTGGCGCTGTTCGACCTGCCGACGGACAGCGCCTGGGTCTGGATCGGCGCGCTGGTGCTCTACGACTTCTGCTACTACTGGCTGCACCGCTGCGGACACGAGGTCGGCATCCTCTGGGCTGCGCACGTCGTGCACCACCAGAGCGAGCGCTACAACCTCAGCACCGCGTTGCGCCAGACCGGCAGCGGCGTGCTGCTGGGCTGGGTCTTCTACCTGCCGCTGGCGCTGCTGGGCGTGCCGGTCGAAGTCTTCGCGGTGGTCGCGGTGATCGACCTGCTGTACCAGTACTGGATCCATACCGAACTGGTGCCGAAGCTGGGATGGTTCGATCGCGTGTTCGCCTCGCCCTCGAACCATCGCGTGCACCATGCCGTGAACGACCGCTACCTCGACCGGAATTACGGCGGCATCTTGATCCTCTGGGATCGATGGTTCGGCACCTTCGCCGAGGAGCGCGACGATGAGCCGGTGGTGTACGGCACGCGCGCGCCGCTGCGCAGCTGGAACCCGCTGTGGGCGAACGTCGAGGTGTACTGGGCGCTGGCGAAGGATGCGTGGCATGCGCGCCGCTGGCGCGACAAGCTGCGGGTCTGGATCGCGCGACCGGGCTGGCGGCCGGCCGACGTGGCCGAACGTTTCCCGAAACCGGCCTTCGACATCGCCCGCGCCGAATACGACCCGCCGGTGTCGGCGATGATGCGTGCCTACGCCTTCGCGCAGTTCCTGCTCCTGCTCGCGCTGGGCGTGGATTTCCTCGGCGTCGCGGCCCGGCTCGATGCGCTGCACGCCCTGGCCTATGCCGGCGTGCTGCTGTGGGGGCTCGTCGCGCTCGGCGCACTGCTCGAAGGCCGGACCTGGGCCCTGCTCGTCGAACTGCCGAGGCTGGCCCTGTTCGCCGTCTGGCCGATGCTCGTCGCACGCATGCCCGGCTACGCGGGTTTCGTCGACGACCTCTGGATCGCACTGCCGGTCCTCGCGATCGCCAGCCTGCCGGTCCTGCTGGCGGCCTGGCGCGGTACGCGGGCACTGCCTGTCGCCTCGCCCTTGTAGGAGGGCCTTCAGGCCCGAGCTCTTGATTTGATAAACCAAAGCGAAAAGCTCGGGCCTGAAGGCCCTTGTGTCTTTTGCCCCGATAGATTGTTGGGGGAGAGCGGAGTGCGGCAGCCCGTTAAGTCGCAGTGCTGAAGCACGGGTAGGAGTCTGGGGCGCCGCACTCCATAGCTCCCGCCGTGAGCCCGAACAGTTGATCGGATCGCAGTCCGAAGCTGAACAAGCCTGGGATCGGCGGGAGTGCTCTCCTTCCTCAAGACTACTACGGAGGCTGCATGAACAC
>SCMT01000018.1 GCA_005502915.1 Lysobacteraceae bacterium 2PB
TCCCCAGCCATCGTCCCGCCCCCCAACCCGACACCTGCTTCGACACCAGACCGCGAACCCGACTCACCGACCCGAACCGCGACGAGCGACACATAAGACCTCCTGGATGGTGGGCGGAGTATAGAGAGCTTTTTGCCTAGCGCATCACTTTTTTCGAACAAAATTTTGACTTTTTTTTAACATTAACCGCAGGCAACGCGACCCGCGAAAACATTGCCGGTCGGCGCCGGGAATTCCGTACCGCTGTTGGTTCGAGCACCCGCGAATCGAGCCGTGACGCCCCCGAGGAAACCGGGGACACGCCATCCCTGAAACGCGACAGGCCGCCCGAAGGCGGCCTGTCGTGATGCCGGCAGGAGCCGATGCGGATCACGCATCCGCACCAGGCTGTGGCGCTTCGCCTTCGGCGGCAGGCAGGGCCGCCTCGCCCGGGATGGCCTCGCCCGGCTCGTCGCCGTCCAGCGACGCATCCAGACGCTCCACGGCCTGCAGGCTCTCGCCTTCGGACAGGCGCATCAGGGTCACGCCCTGGGTGTTGCGGCCGACCTGCGAGATCTCGGCGGCGCGGGTTCGCACCAGGGTGCCACCGTCGGAGATCAGCAGCACGTCGTGGTGGTCGCTGAGCTGGATCGCACCGATCAGGCGACCGTTGCGCTCGCTGGTCTTCATCGCGATCACGCCCTTGATGCCGCGTCCCTTGCGCGGGAAGTCGGACACCGGGGTGCGCTTGCCGTAGCCGCGTTCGCTGGCGGTGAGGATGTCGCCCTCGCCGTCGATCACGACCAGGCTGACGACCTGCGACGCGACCTCGATGATCGCCTCGCTGCCCTCGCCCTCGGCATCGCCGGCGTCGTCGGCCTCGCCTTCCGCATCCGCACCCGCCACCAGGCGCATGCCGCGCACGCCGGTCGCGGTGCGGCCCATGGCACGCACTTCGGACTCGTGGAAGCGCACGACCTTGCCGTTGCTCGCGAACATCATCACGTCGCGGTCGCCGTCGGTCAGCGCGGCGCCGACCAGGGCATCGCCCTCGTCGAGGTTGATCGCGATCTTGCCGCGCGCCAGGCGGAAGGCGAATTCGGTCAGCGGGGTCTTCTTCACCGTGCCGTTGCGGGTGGCGAAGAACACGAAATGCTTCTCGTCGTACTCGCGCACCGGTACCACGGCCTGCACCTGCTCACCCGGCTCCAGCGCCAGCCAGTTCACGATCGGGCGACCGCGGGCGTTCGGGCCGGCATCGGGCAGTTGGTGCACGGGCAACCAGAACACGCGGCCATTGCTGGTGAAGGTCAGCAGGGTGTCGTGGGTGTTGACCAGCCACAGCTGGTCGATGAAATCCTCGTCCTTCGTCGCCGCAGCGTTGCGGCCCTTGCCGCCGCGCTTCTGCGCGCGATAGGTCGTCACCGGCTGGCGCTTGGCGTAGCCGGCATGCGACAGCGTCACCACCACGTCTTCCGGCGCGATCAGGTCGAGGATGTCGAGGTCTTCCTCGCTGGCGCGGATCTCGCTGCGGCGGTCGTCGCCGTACTCCTCCTTGATCTCCTTCAGCTCGTCGCGGATCACTTCGCGCAGGCGGTCGGGGTTCTCGAGGATCTCGATCAGGCCGCGGATGGTTTCGAGCAGCGTCTTGTATTCCTCGGTCAGCTTGTCCTGCTCCAGCCCGGTCAGGCGGTGCAGGCGCATTTCGAGGATTTCCTTGGCCTGCACTTCCGTGAGCTGGTAACCGTCTGCGAGCAGGCCGACGCCCGGCTGCAGGTCTTCCGGCTTCGAGGCGTCGCTGCCTGCGGCGGCGAGCAGCGATGCGACCAGGCCGGCATTCCAGCGGCGGGCAAGCAGGCGTTCGCGCGCTTCGTTCGGGTTCGCCGAGGTCTTGATCAGCTCGATCATCTCGTCGATGTTGGCGAGCGCGACCGTCAGGCCTTCGAGGATGTGGGCGCGGGCGCGGGCCTTGCGCAGTTCGAAGATCGTGCGGCGGGTGACCACTTCGCGGCGGTGGCGCACGAAGGCTTCGAGGATCTGCTTGAGGTTCAGCAGCTGCGGGCGGCCGTCGACCAGCGCCACCATGTTGATGCCGAACACCGACTCCATCGGGGTCTGCGCATAGAGGTTGTTGAGCACGACCTCGGCGGATTCGCCGCGCTTGACCTCGATGTAGATGCGCATGCCGTCCTTGTCGGACTCGTCGCGCAGCTCGCTGATGCCTTCGAGCTTCTTTTCCTTCACCAGCTCGGCGATCTTCTCGATCAGCCGCGCCTTGTTCACCTGGTAGGGGATCTCGGTGACGACGATGGCCTCGCGACCGTTGTCGGCGACCTCGATCTCGGCGCGGGCGCGCATGCGCACGCGGCCACGTCCGGTGCGGTAGGCCACGTGGATGCCGCCGACGCCGTTGATGATGCCGGCGGTGGGGAAATCCGGGCCCGGGATGTGCTGCATCAGACCGTCGATGTCGATCTCGGGGTCGTCGAGCAGCGCGACCGTCGCGTTGATCACTTCGGACAGGTTGTGCGGCGGGATGTTCGTCGCCATGCCGACCGCGATGCCGGCGGAGCCGTTCACCAGCAGGTTCGGGAAGCGCGACGGCATCACCGTCGGCTCCTGTTCCTTCTCGTCGTAGTTCGGCTGGAAATCGACGGTGTCCTTGTCGATGTCGGCCATCAGCTCGTGGGTGAGCCTGGCCATGCGCGCTTCGGTGTATCGCATCGCCGCGGCGTTGTCGCCGTCGACCGAACCGAAGTTGCCCTGGCCGTCTACCAGGAGGTAGCGCAGCGAGAACGGCTGCGCCATGCGCACCAGGGTGTCGTACACCGACTGGTCGCCGTGCGGATGGTACTTACCGATCACGTCACCGACGATACGCGCCGACTTGTAGTAGGGCTTGTTGCTGTGCGCGCCGAGTTCGTTCATCGCGAACAGCACGCGACGATGCACCGGCTTGAGGCCGTCCCTCACGTCCGGGAGCGCGCGGCCCACGATCACGCTCATGGCGTAATCGAGATAGCTGCGGCGCATCTCGTCTTCGAGATTGACGGGGATGATTTCCTTCGCGAGATCGGTCATTACGACTTCTTGTGCTGGAGGGGCGTCGCTGCGCAGGCGGGGCAGGTCCCGGGGCGGCGCGCGTGCCCGGCGCCGGTGCGATCGGCTGCCGGAATCGGCGTCTCACGGGGCCCGCGCCAGGCTTTGGCGCGAACGTCGAAGTGTAGCACGCACACCCCGTCCCCGGCACCGCGCCGGAGCGGAATTTCCCATGCGGAAACAGGGACTTGCGGCCCGAGTCCGGGCCGCGAAATCAGGGCCCGAAGAAGGTCTGCATCGAGACCCGGTTCGGACGCTCCACGACGCCGCGCTCGGTGACGATCGCGTCGATCAGCTCGGACGGGGTGACGTCGAAGACCGGGTTCCAGGCGCGGATGCCTTCGGCCGCAGTGCGGGTGCCGCCGAGGCCCAGCATTTCGGCCTGGTCGCGCTCCTCGATCTCGATCTTCCCGCCGTTGGGCGTGGCCATGTCGACGGTGGACGACGGCGCCACGACCATGAACTTCACGCCGTGGTAGCGCGCGGCGATGGCGAGCTGGTAGGTGCCGATCTTGTTCGCGGTGTCGCCGTTGGCGCAGATGCGGTCGGCACCGACGATGACCCACTGCACCTGGCCGGTCTTCATCAGGTGGGAGGCGGCCGAATCGGCGATCAGGGTGGCGTCGATGCCGTCCTGCTGCAGTTCCCACACGGTCAGGCGCGCGCCCTGCAGCCAGGGCCGGGTCTCACCGGCGAAGACGCGTTCCACCTTGCCCTGCGCGACGCCGGCACGGATCACGCCCAGCGCGGTGCCGAAGCCGGCGGTGGCCAGCGAGCCGGTGTTGCAGTGGGTGAGCACGCCGCTGCCGTTCGCGATCAGGCCCGCCCCGAGCTTGCCCATGCGGTGGTTGGCAGCGAGGTCCTCGTCGGCGATGGCGCGGGCTTCGCGGAGCAGGACGCCGCGCCAGTCTTCGCCTGCGTTCGACAGGGCCCGGCGCATGCGCTGCAGGGCCCAGGCCAGGTTCACGGCGGTCGGGCGCGCGGCATTGAGCTGCTGCATCGCCGGTTCCAGGCGTTCGGCCGCTGCGGCGGCATCCAGCCCCGCGCCGGCGCCGGAGGCATCCAGCTCACGGGCGGCCAGAACCACGCCCCAGGCGGCGGCGATGCCGATGGCCGGGGCGCCGCGCACGATCAGCGCGTGGATGGCCACGGCGACCGAGGCACAGGTGGTGCACGGGATGTAGCGGACCTCGAAAGGCAGCTTGCGCTGGTCGAGCAGTTCCAGGGTGTCGCCAGTCCAGCGGATGGGGCGGATGCGGTCGTAGCGCGCGTAATCGATGGGATCGGTCATCCATGCATTCTACCGGGCCGGGAACGCGACGACCCGGCCTGGGCCGGGTCGTCATGTCAGATCTGACAGGATGGTGCGAGGGTCAGGACCGGAGGATCAGGGGGTCTCGCGCGCCGCCTCTTCCTGCAGTCGCGGCTCCGGCTTGGGACGCGAAGGCTCGGACACCGTTTCGAACATGCCAGGGCGCATGGCCGGAAGAAGGGTCGGCGAGCCGCCCTGCGCGACGCTGATCGGGCGCGGCGGTGAACTGCGGCCGCCGCCGGAGGCATTGCGCCATTCGCTGTCCTGCGGCGGGCGACGGTCGCTCGAGCGGTCGCGCGGGATCGGAGAGCGCATCCGATCATCCGCGGCATCTTCATGCGCCTGGGCTGGACCGGCCATTCGCGGCCCCTGCGAGGGCAGGACACCGAAACCGTCCGAGGACTCGCCCCAGCCGCGTCCGCGACCGCGGCCGCGGGTCACGACGAACTCGGCGCGGCAGCCACCGCTGACCCACACGCCACTGCGACTGCGACCCCAGTTCTGGCCTTCGATGCAGGGCGTGTCCGAAAGCTGGCGGATCAGGCGGATGTCACCGCGGCCGACCGACATCGGGCAGGTACGGCTGCGGTTGTCGCGGGACTCGCAGCGCACGAAGTCGCCGCCGTGATGACCACCGTTGTTCCAGCCGTCGTTCCAGCCCCAGTTGCCGCGATCGTCGAAGCGGAACAGCGCGCGGCAGCCGTTGGTGACCCAGACGCCGTAGCGGTCCTGGCCCCAGGTGCGCCCGCGCACGCAGGGCATGTCGGAAAACTGGCGGATCAGCTGCACGCGATCGCCGCGCGTGGGACAACGCGTGGTGCGGCGGTCGCGGGATTCGCAGCGGAACGTGCCGTTGTTGTAGCCATAGCCGTAGTCGTCGTGGCCATAGCGGTCGTAGCCATTGTCATGGCGGTCGTCGTAGCCGTCGTCGTGCCACTGCGCCTGCGCGGGCAGGACGATGAGCGCGGCCAGCAGGCCGGCGGCGATCAGGAAACAGGTCTTGCGCATGGAAACAACCCCCCGGGATGTGTGGCGCCAATCTCGGGCAACACGCATGAATGGCCGGTCAATTTTCCCGATCGGGGCACGCGCGTAAGACGACGATTCAGGATGCCGGCACCCGCCGTTCAGGCACGGGCGAAATCGAAGGCCAGCACGTCGGCGATCCGGTCCGTACCGACCAGCGCCATCAGCAGCCGTTCGATGCCCAGGGCGACACCGGCGCAGGCCGGCAGGCCGGCGGACATCGCCGCCAGCAGCCGGTCGTCGAGCGGCGGGCGCACGCTGCCGCGCGCATCGCGCACGACGTGGTCGCGCTCGAAGCGCGCGCGCTGCTCGGCGGCGTCGGTCAGCTCGTGATAACCGTTGGCCAGTTCGAGCGGGCCGAGATACAGCTCGAAGCGTTCGGCAACATCGGGGGCATCGCCCTGCCCCGCCCGGATCCGCGCCAGCGCGCATTGCGATGCGGGCCAGTCGTGGACCACCAGGATCCCGTCGCGATCGAACATCGGCTGCAGGCGATGGGTCATCAGCAGGTCGAGCCAGTCGTCGCGGGTCAGTCCGTCAGGGTCGATGCGGACATCGCCGAGCGCGGCCTGCAGACTCGCATCGTCGGCGGTGAACGGGTCGAGGCCGAGCCGGTCGACATACAGGTTGCGGAACGTGGTGAGCGCAACAGCGGCATCGCGCCCGACCAGCGCCAGCGCCCCGCGCACCAGCGCGACGGTCTCGTCGACGAGACGCAGATGATCCCAGCCGACGCGATACCACTCCAGCATCGTGAATTCGGGGTTGTGGCGACCACCGGCCTCGCCGTTGCGGAACACCCGGCCGAGTTCGTAGCAGTCGCCCACGCCCGCCGCGAGCAGGCGCTTGAGCGGGAATTCAGGCGAGGTGCGCAGCCAGCGCGTGCGCGGCGCGCCGTCGGTGCGGCCGCTGAATTCGAGCGAGAACGATTCGATGTTCGCGTCGGTGTTGCCGGCGACCGACAGCACCGGGGTCTCGACTTCCAGCACATCGCGCTCGGCGAAGAACGCGCGGATCGTCGCGTACAGCCGCGCGCGCAGGCGCAGCGCATCGAGGTTCGCGGTGGGGCGCCAGTCCTGCCCGACAAGAGCATCGGGAACGTCCAGGCTCGCCGCCATCGATGGCGAAAGCGTTCTGCTCCCTCTCCCCCGGCCACGGGGGAGAGGGTCGGGGTGAGAGGGCCCCTCGGACGGTGTCCGCTGCAACATCGAGCAGATCAGGTCCATCGTGCCGTCGATGTTCTGCAGGACATCGTGATTCCAGAATCTGAGCACCCGGAAGCCCCTCGATTCAAGGAAAGCGGTCCGCGCCGCATCGTACCCGGTCTGTTCCACTTGCTGGCCGCCATCGAGTTCGATGACGAGGCCTTCGCTCACGCAGGCGAAGTCGACGATGTAACCGCCGATGCGATGCTGGCGTCGGAACTTCCAGCCCAGCTGATGATTGCGCAGCCGTGACCAGAGCTTCGATTCGGCGTCGGTCTGTTCTGATCGCAGGCGTTTGCTGTGGTCCATTGTTCCTTACCTTGGCCGTCTTCCCCTCGCGTGGCAAGCAGGAATGAATGCGACACGGCACCCGTCACCTTGAAGCCGGGAGCCTGCCGTGACCCATGCCCCCTCACCCTGACCCTCTCCCCCACGCGTGGGGGAGAGGGAATGGAACAGGCACCGTCAGGCGCCATGCTCCGCGAGGAACGCGAGCAGCGCGGCTTCGTCCCAGATCTCGATGCCCAGCTCCTGCGCCTTGGCGAGCTTGCTGCCAGCGGCTTCGCCAGCAACGACGAGATGCGTCTTCTTCGACACGCTGCCGGACACCTTGGCACCGAGCGCTTCGAGCTTCGCGCCGGCTTCGTCGCGGGACATCGCGGACAGGCCGCCGGTGAGCACGACGGTCTTGCCGTCGAGCGGGCCGGCGGGGGCGTCTTCGGCATCGGGCAGGCGCGCCTGCAGTTCGGCGAGTGCCTCGCCGCTGCGAATCAGCAGGGTCGCGTTGGCATCATCGGCGAGCCAGGCCGCGAGCGCGCGGGCGCTGTCCGCGGGCAGGCCGGCGGTGACGAAGGCGTGCTCGGGCGCAGCGCGCAGCGCGGCGGCGTTCGCGAACGCGGCGGCGAGCTGGTCGGCGCGGATGCGGGTGACCTTCGGGATTTCGAGATCGGCCAGCATCGCCGCGAACGACAGCACCGGGCGCAGCTTCGCCGAGGGCGGGCGGACCTCGCCGACGCGCACGCCGCGTTCGAGCAGCGCATCGATGACCTGCTGGTTGCCGGGCTGGTCGAAGAAGTGGCCGAGCGCGCGCGCGACTTCGCCGCCGATGTCGGGCACGCACTTGAACAGCGGCCAGGGCATGCGGCGGATGAGGTCGAGGTCGCCGAACCACGCGGCGAGTGCCTTCGCCGTGCTTTCGCCGACATGCTCGATGCCCAGCGCAAACAGGAAGCGTTCGAGCGTGGTCGCGCGGCTGCGGTCGATCGCTTCGATCAGGTTGTCGGCCCACCTGGTCGCGACCTTGCCGGCCTTCACCGTCTCGGGCGTGGTGCCATCGCGTTCGTCGACGCGGCGCTTCATCTCCAGCAGATCGTCGAGGGTGAGGCGATAGAGATCGGCGACCGACTGCAGGTAGCCGAGGTCGGACAGGTCCTCGATGTAGCGGTCGCCCAGGCCTTCGATGTCCATCGCGCGACGCGAGGCGAAATGGCGGATCGCTTCCTTGCGCTGCGCGGGGCAGATGATTTCGCCGGAGCAGCGCCACACGGCTTCGCCCTCCTCGCGGACGATCTCCGAGCCGCAGACCGGGCAGGCGGGCGGCATCGACCATGGTGCTGCGTCGGGACTGCGGTGCTCGGGCACGACGCGGACGATTTCCGGGATGACATCGCCGGCACGACGGACGATCACGGTGTCGCCGATGCGCACGTCGAGGCGCGCGATCTGGTCGGCGTTGTGCAGCGTCGCGTTGGTGACGACGACGCCGGCGACCTGCACCGGTTTCAGGCGCGCGACCGGCGTCGCCGCGCCGGTGCGACCGATCTGGATCTCGATGTCGAGCAGTTCGGTCGATTCCTCCTGCGCGGGGAACTTGTGCGCGATCGCCCAGCGCGGCGCGCGCGAGACGAAGCCCATCTCGCGCTGGCCGGCATAGTCGTCGAGCTTGTAGACGACGCCGTCGATGTCGAACGGCAGCGCGTCGCGCTTCTCGCCCATGCGGCGGTAGTAGCCGAGCAGGCCCTCGGTGCCCGCGACGACGTCGCTTTCCGCGCTGACCGGGAAACCCCAGTCGCGCAGGCGCTGCAGCGTCGCCGAATGGCTGGCGGGCAGGTCCATGCCCTCGACCACGCCGACGGCGTAGGCGTAGAAGGCCAGCGGACGCTGCGCGGTGATGCGCGGATCGAGCTGGCGCAGCGAGCCGGCGGCGCCGTTGCGCGGATTCGCGAGCACCTTGGCGCCGTCCCTGAGCGCGCGTTCGTTGTAGGCCTTGAACGCGGCGAGCGGCATGTAGACCTCGCCGCGGACTTCCAGCACCTCCGGCCAGTCGCTGCCGCGCAGGTGCAGCGGAATGGCCTTCACCGTGCGCAGGTTCGCGGTCACGTCCTCGCCGGTGGCGCCGTCGCCGCGCGTCGCGCCGCGCACGAAGGCGCCGTGTTCGTAGCGCAGGCTGATCGCGAGGCCGTCGAGCTTGGGTTCGACCGAAAACACCGGATCGGTGCGATCGAGGCGCTCCTCGATGCGGCGCACGAAATCGGCGACTTCCTCGTCGGTGAAGGCATTGCCGAGCGAGAGCATCGGCACCGCGTGCCTGACTTCATCGAACGCGGCGGACGGGCGGTTGCCGACGCGCCGGGTCGGCGAAGCGGCGTCGACGAGTTCGGGATGCTCGCGCTCCAGCGCTTCGAGTTCGCGCATCAGGCGGTCGTACTCGATGTCCGTGATCGTCGGATCGTCGAGGACGTAGTAGCGGTGGTTGGCGTCTTCGATCTTCTGACGCAGGGCGGCGATGCGGGTGGCGACGTCGGTCATGCGGGGCCTTGGAGGAAACGGGACGGTCCGCGCGTACGACGACGGCGGCGGACTGCGTCATGATCGCGCGGGCGCGTCTCGCCGACTGCGATCACCGGCGGGCACTGGTCGGTGCGGTTCGGTCGCGCGCTTACCAGCGCGTGTTCCGCGACACCGGCGGCGCCTCGTGCTGGCGGTCGTAGGCACGCAGCTCGTCGCGCAGGTGGGCGATGCGCTGGCGGCCGATGGGGTTGCGGGATTCGTCGAGGACCACGCCGTCGAGCAGTTCGGCCATGCGCTGCGCGGTCGGCAGCATCTTCTCCCAGGCGTCGAGCGCGGGAATCGGCGCCGGCAGGGTCAGGAAGAAGGCGATAGCCGGGGTTTCCATGCCGTGGATGTCGTGCATCTCGAAGCTGCCGGGCTTCTTGATGTTGGCGACGCTGAAGATCGGGCTGCCGTCGGCGCGGCCGTCGGCGAGGCGGTGGAAGATGTTCATGTAGCCGTAGCTCAGCCCGGCCTTCTCGGCGGCGACCACGATGTCCGGGCCGCGCAGGACCTGGCCGGCGCGCGCGGCAACGTACAGGGTGACGATCTTGTCGAATTCGTCGCGGTCGCGGCGGCCGATGTCCGGCCCGGTGGCGGGCGGATCCGCTACGGACGTCTCTGCGATAGTCGCCGTGTCGTAAGGCCTGGTCTCTGCACCGAACGCATCGGCGATCGAGGGCTCGCGGTGCGGGCGTTCCGCACCGTCGTCGCGGAGCTTGCGCCCCTGCTTCGGTTTTCCGGGACGGCCGAAGAAATAGATCGCGGCCATCAACAGCACGCCGGCGATCACGATTCCGATGCGCAACAACCAGATATCCGACATCGCGTCGTTCTCCAAATCTCGGGGTCAGGCAGCGCCGGCCAGGCGCGCGGCTTCGGCCAGGTCCACGGACACCAGGCGGCTGACGCCCGGTTCGCGCATGGTCACGCCGCACAGCTGGTTCGCGGCTTCCATGGTGGCCTTGTTGTGGGTGACGAACAGGAACTGCACGTGCTGGCTCATCTCGCTGACCATCGCGGTGAATCGGCCGACGTTGGCTTCGTCGAGCGGCGCGTCCACCTCGTCCAGCAGGCAGAACGGCGCGGGATTGAGCTGGAAGATGGCGAACACGAGGGCGACGGCGGTCATCGCCTTCTCGCCGCCGGACAGCAGCGAGATGTTCGAGACGCGCTTGCCGGGCGGGCGCGCCATGATCGCGACGCCGGTGTCGAGCAGATCCTCGCCGGTGAGTTCGAGGTAGGCGTGGCCGCCGCCGAATAGACGCGGATACAGCGACTGCACCCCGGCATTCACGCGGTCGAAGGTGTCCTTGAAGCGGCCGCGGGTCTCGCGGTCGATCTTGCGGATGGCTTCTTCCAGGGTCTCCAGCGCGGCGGTGAGGTCGGCGTCCTGCGCGTCCAGGTATTCCTTGCGCTGCGCGGCCTCGGCATGTTCCTGGATGGCGGCGAGGTTGACCGGCTCCAGGCGACGCAGGCGAGCGTCGAAATCGGTGACGATCTTTTCCCAGGCGCGCGGATCGGCATCGTCGGTCAGCGTATTGAGCACGTCCTCCAGCACGAAGCCGGACGCGACCACCGCTTCGGCGAGCTGGTCGGCCTTCAACGCCAGCGCCTGCTGGTCGAGCTTGCGCTGGCCGATGGCCTCGCGCTGGGCGACCGACTGCTCGTCGCGCTGGTGCCGGGTCTGCTCGTAGCCGCGCAGCTCGTTGTCGATGCCCTCGAGCGCGGCGCGCGCGGCGGCGAGGTTGCGTTCGGCGAGCACGCGCTGTTCGAGCGCGACCTGGCGCTGCTCCTCCAGGGCCACGACCGGGGCGTCGCCGTCGGACAGCTGCGACGACAGTTCGCTGAGGCGGCTGTCGAGCTGGCCACGCTGGCCTCCCATGCGCTCCAGCGCCTGGGCCAGCGCCACGACCTGCGCGCGCTGCGATTCGAGGTTCAGGGCCAGCGCGTGCGCGGCGTCGCGCGATTCGCGCGCGGCCTGGCGCGCGGCATCGCGGGCTTCGCCCAGCGCGCGGCGTTCGGCTTCCAGCGCCTGCCGGGTGCCTTCGAGCTCGCCCATCCGCGTGACGGCTTCCTCCAGCCGCGAACGCGCCTCGCGGGCCTGCTGCACGCTGGCATCGATGGTCTCGATGAGCTGCGACAGGTCCGCGTCGATCTTCTCGATCCGCGCGCGCGCCGATTCGAGCTTGCCCTTGTGGCTTTGCAGCTGGCCGGCCAGCTCGGAGACGTTGCGATGCGCGTGGTAGAGCGAACGCTGTGCGTCCTCGCGCTGCTGTTCGGCGACCAGCATCTGGTCACGCAGCGCAGCAATGCTGCGGTCGAGTTCGGCTTCGCGCTGCTGCAGGGTGTCGATCTGCACGCGCAGGTCCTGGATCTCGCGTTCGCGCAGCAGCGCGCCCTGCTTGGCGGCACCGGAACGGCTCACGCGCACCCAGCCCTCGCCCAGGCGCTCGCCGCTGCGGGTAATGACGGATTCGCCCTCGCCCAGGCTGGCCTGCAGCGCACGCGCATCGGCCAGGGTTTCGGCGGCGTGCAGCTTGGCCAGCAGCCGGCGGATCGCCAGCGGGCCCTGCACCTTCGCCGCGAGCGAAGTCGGCGCGAAGGCCGCGTCGCCGGCCTCCGACGCGACCAGCGCGAGCCGGCCTTCGCCGAGATCGGCAAGGGCTTCGACCAGGGTCTCGGGGGCATCGATCAGCACGCCTTCGATCAGCTGGCCGAGCGCGCTTTCGACCGCGAATTCCCAGCCGGACTCCACGCGCAGGACTTCGCCGACGCGCTGCGCCGAATCGAGGCCACGCGCCTTCAGCCAGGCCACGGCGGCGCCCTGCTCCTGGCCCAGCGCGGCGTGCTGCAGGGTTTCCAGCGAGGACAAGCGGCCGCGCGCGGTCTGCACCTGCTTGCGCACGTCCGCCAGTTCGGCCTGGGCGTTGCGCACCTGGTCCTGCACCTCGACCACGGCCTGCTTGCGCGCTTCGAGTTCGTCGTTGAGCCCGTCGAGGCCGGCCTTCTTCTCGTCGTGCTGCATCTGCAGGTCGGCGAAGGCGTCCGCGAGCAGGTTCACGTCGAGGGTGTTGCGTTCGTTGTCGAGATGTTCGCGGCGGCGTTCGGCGTCCATCGACTGGCGGTCGAGGTAATCGACCTTGGTCCGCTCGACCTCGGCCGCGCGCGAGGCCTCGGCCTGGGCACGGGCATGCGCATCCCAGCGCTGCTGCCAGTCGGCCAGCTTGCCCTCGGCTTCCTGCAGCAGTTCCTGACGGACGCCGTCTTCCTCGCGCAGCATCTCCAGGCGCGGTTCGGCCTCCTCGATCGCGGCGCGCAGGGTGTCGAGGCGCTGCTGGTCGTTCTCGATGTGCAGGCCGATCTCCGACAGGGCCTGCATCGCCTCGTCGCGGGCGCGCTGCAGGCGCTGGCCGAGTTCGCGCTGGTGGGCGATCTGCTGTTCGATGCGGGCCAGCGTGCCGCCGACCTCGTAGCCTTCGGCCTGCGCCTTGTTCAACGCCTCGGCGGCGGCTTCGCGGCTGGCGCGGCCTTCCTCGATCAGGCGCTCGGCCTCGCGCTGCTCGGCGATGATCTGCTGCAGGCGGGTCTCCTCCTGCATCAGCTTGTCGCGCAGACCCTGCAGGCGGGTGTCGAGGACGCGGAATTCCAGCGCCTTCCACTCGGCGTCCTTGATCCGGCGCTCGGCCTGGATGGTCTGGTACTGCTCGGCCTGCTTCGCCTGGCGGGCGAGGTGCTGGAGCTGCTTGCCGACCTCTTCGCGCAGGTCGTTCAGGCGGTCGAGGTTCTCGCGGGTGTGGCGGATGCGGGTCTCGGTTTCCTTGCGGCGTTCCTTGTACTTGGAGATGCCGGCGGCCTCCTCCAGGTACACGCGCAGTTCCTCGGGCTTGGCCTCGATGACCTGCGAGATCATGCCCTGCTCGATGATCGAGTAGCTGCGCGGGCCCAGGCCGGTGCCGAGGAACAGGTCGGTGATGTCGCGGCGGCGGCACTTGGTGCCGTTGAGGTAGTAGTTGCTCTGCCCGTCGCGGCTGACCGTGCGCTTGACCGAGATCTCGTTGAACGCGGCGTATTCGCCGGTGATGGTGTGGTCGGAATTGTCGAAGATCAGCTCGACCGCCGCCTGCGAGACCGGCTTGCGCGCCGAGCTGCCGGAGAAGATCACGTCGGTCAGCGAGTCGCCGCGCAGGCGGCTCGCGGCGCTCTCGCCCATCACCCAGCGGATCGCGTCGATGATGTTCGACTTGCCGCAGCCGTTCGGACCCACCACGCCGGTCATGTTGGTGGGCAGATGCAGGGTGGTCGGGTCGACGAAGGACTTGAAGCCAGAGAGCTTGATCGTGGAAAGGCGCATGCGCTGATCGGGGACCCTGCCGATGGCGCCCGTGGGCGCCATCGCCGTAGTTGTGAAAACGGTTGAGGAATGCGCGTCAAGCCATTGAGCGGATTGACGCTACCCTGGCCGGTTCCAAGCCAGAACGCTGCAGTATAGCCGCCCTCGCGGGCGTGGCGCAGGGGCGAATGACCTGTCTTCGCTTGCCTTCCTCCCCCGCGTGCGGGGGAGGATCGAGGTGGGGGCGCGGCACATCGGCTCATTCCGTTCCCCTCCCCCATCCCGGCCTTCCCCCGCTGGCGGGGGAAGGAGAACAGCATGGAGCCGCTGCTCAACCCGCCGGCGCGGACGCCTGGATCGCCAGGGCGTGGATGTCGGTCTGCAGCAGGTCGTCCACGGCGGCGTACACCGCACGGTGGCGCGCGACCGGGCTCATGCCCGCGAACACCGCACTGACCACGCGGACCCGGTAATGCCCGCGGCCGTCGCGGGCACCTTCATGGCCCGCGTGGTGGTGACTGTCATCGAAGATCTCCAGCTCGACCGGGTCGAACGCGACCTGCAGGCGCCTGCGGATCGCCTCGACCCGCAGCTCGCGGGGCATCTGGCCCGGGGGCGGCGGCAGCGGACCGGCACCGACGGCGCCGGTCATGGCAGCACCTTGCGGAACGGGCGGACGTCGACCCGGGCATAGACCCCGGCCTCGACGTAGGGATCGGCATCCGCCCAGGCGCGGGCGGCGTCGAGGGATTCGAAATCGGCGATCACGATGCTGCCGCTGAACCCGGCCGGGCCCGGATCCTCGGCGTCGATCGCCGGGCACGGGCCGGCCAGGAGCAGGCGGCCGGCGTCCTTCAGCGCGACGAGGCGGGCGAGATGCGCAGGACGGGCCTGCATCCGGCGTTCGAGGGTGTCGGGGCCGTCATGGCCTTCGATGGCGTACCACATCAGGGGGGTGTGCTCCGTGGCGAAGCCCGGCAAACCGGGCGGACAGGGACAGGATGGGGGACAGGATAGGGACAAGCGCCACCGCATTCACCCGGCTGGACAGGCGTCGCCCCACCCCGTACTCTTGACACCGCATCGTTTCGAGGCCGGCTGAGGCGACCCGTCGATGGCGCGCAGGAGCCGCAGAGCGGCATCCGCGCCCGACCCGCCAGACCCACCCGGCCCCAGGTTCCGACTCCATCCGCCCGCCGTCCCGTCACCGGGATGCCGCGCCGCATGGTCGTTGCCGCCCCTCCAACCCGAGCCGATTCCTGCAGCCAGGCCGCCGCCCCACAGGCGAGGCCGCCCGGATGCATCCGACGAACGCCATGACCCAGCCGCATGAGCACTGACACCGCGTCCGACGCCGATACCGCGTCCGGACACGCCGCGCCGGCTTCGGCGGCCGCGCCGCTGGCGCCGCAGCAGCAGGAGATGCGGCTGGCGACGGTGCTGGGCCAGCCGGTGCTGCAGATCCCGCAGGACCTGTACATCCCGCCGGACGCGCTGGAAGTCATCCTCGACGCCTTCGAGGGTCCGCTCGACCTGCTGCTCTACCTGATCCGCCGCCAGAACCTCGACATCCTCGACATCCCGGTCGCGGAAATCACCCGCCAGTACGTCGACTACATCGGCGCGATGCGCGACATGCGCTTCGAACTGGCCGCCGAGTATCTGGTCATGGCCGCGATCCTCGCCGAGATCAAGTCGCGCATGCTCCTGCCCCGCCCGCCCAGCGAGGAGGGCAACGAGGAGGATCCGCGCGCCGACCTGGTCCGCCGCCTGCAGGACTACGAACGCTTCAAGCAGGCCGCCGAAGACATCGATGCCCTGCCCCGCATGGAGCGCGACACCTCGCCGGTGTCGGCCTTCGTGCCGGATCGCGCCACCGTGAGGCAACCGCCGCCGGTGGAACTGAAGGAAATGCTGCTCGCCCTGCACGACGTGCTCAAGCGCGCCGAACTGTTCAGCGGCCACGCGATCAAGCGCGACGCGCTGAGCGTGCGCCAGCGCATGACCGACGTGCTGACCCGTCTCGGCGATGGCAGCTTCCACCGCTTCGAGTCGCTGTTCGAACCGCGCGAAGGCAAGCTCGGCGTGGTCGTGACCTTCCTGTCGATCCTGGAGCTGGCCAAGGAACGCCTGCTGGAGATCGTGCAGGAAACCCCGCTCGCCGCGATCTACATCAAGTCGCTGGCGGCGCAGGACGGCGACAACGACACCGTGATCCCCGAACTGAGCAGCGAGTTCGACGACGCCACCGAGCCGCAGGCCGATGGCGATGCCGCCGCCCGCTGACCCCGCCCCGCGAGAACCGAGTCCGTACCGGTCCATGGAACAAGCCCTCGTCACCCGCATCGTCGAAGCCGCGCTGCTCGCGGCCACCCAGCCGCTGACCCTCGTGCAGCTGCGCGGCCTGTTCACCCTGGACGAGCCCGCGCCGGACGGCAGCATCGAACAGGCCCTGGACGACCTGCGCGAACAGTGCGCCACGCGCGGCATCGAGCTGGTCGAGACCGCATCCGGCTGGCGCTTCCAGGTGCAGCAGGACGTGCACGCCTGGGTCGCCCGCCTGTGGACCGAGCGCCAGACCCGCTACACCCGCGCCACCCTCGAGACCCTGGCGATCATCGCCTACCGCCAGCCGATCACCCGCGGCGAGATCGAACAGGTCCGCGGCGTGGCGGTCAGCAGCAACATCATCAAGGCGCTGGAAGAGCGCGAGTGGATCCGCACCGTCGGCCACCGCGACGTGCCCGGCAAGCCGGAGCTGCTGGGCACCACGAAGATCTTCCTCGACTATTTCGGCCTCAAGAGCCTGGACCAGCTGCCGCCGCTGTCCGAACTGAAGGATTTCGGCGAACTGGACCCGCAGTTGTCGTTCACCGATCCGGATGCGCCGCCGGCCGCTGCCGATGGCAGCATCGCCGCAGGCGTGCAGGACCTCGAAGCGTCCGGCGAGCGTGCCGACGACGCGGCTGCCAACGACGACGGCACTCCCGTCGCCAGCGATGACACGACAGACGGCACGGGCAACGAAGACAACAACGACAGCAGCGACGACACGGCCGGCGACACAGGCATGACCGCCGACGATGCTGGCGGCGAGACACCGCACCACGAAGAGACCTCCAACGACGTCGACGGCGAACCCGCCGCCGATGCCCCCACCACCGACGACGATGCCGCCCCTTCGGCATCCGACGACAGCCACACCGCCCTCGTCGACGACGACGACAGCACCGGAGCATGACATGACAAAACCCAAAGCCCCCCGCACCCTCTCGCTGAAACGCGGGACGGATACCCCCGAGACCACCGAAGCCCCGAAGCTGGAGGAACGCCTGCACAAGGTGCTCGCCCAGGCCGGCCTCGGCTCCCGCCGCGCGCTGGAGCAGCGCATCGCCGACGGCATGGTCAAGGTCAATGGCGAGACCGCGCAGATCGGCATGAGCGTGAAGGGCGGCGATCGCATCGAGATCGACGGCAAGACCTTCGTCGCCAGCGCGCTGACCGAACCGGCCCGCGTGCTGATCTACAACAAGCCCGAAGGCGAAGTGACGACGCGCGAAGATCCCGAAGGCCGCCCGACGATCTTCGAATCGCTGCCCGTGCTCAAGGGCGCGCGCTGGATCGCGATCGGCCGCCTCGACATCAACACCACCGGCCTGCTCCTGCTCACCACCGACGGCGAGCTGGCCAACGCGATGATGCATCCCTCCTTCGAGATCGAACGCGAATACGTCTGCCGCGTCCGCGCCCCCGAGGGCGAAGAGGAGATTTCCGACAAGCTGGTCGATCGCCTGCGTCGCGGCGTCGCGCTGGAGGACGGCCCGGCGAAGTTCGACGAGATCGAACGCATCGGCGGCACCGATTCGCACGACTGGTTCCGCGTGACCCTCAGCGAAGGCCGCAATCGCGAAGTGCGCCGCCTGTGGGAATCGCAGGGCTGCCAGGTCAGCCGATTGAAGCGCATCCGCTACGGCGACGTGAGCCTGCCGCAGCCGCTGCTGCGCGGCCAGAGCCAGGAGCTGCCGGCCGCGCAGGTCGATGCCCTGCGCAGGAAGCTCAACCTGGAGGAAGGTCCGCCGCCGGCATTGACCCTGCAGCCGGTCATCGGCCAGCGCAAGGCCGCCAAGGCGACGGTGCACATCGGCCGCGAAGGCCGCACCCAGGCCTACGTCAACGGCCACAACACCGCCGACGAAGGCCGCGAACTGCGCCGCTTCGACCATGTCCGCGAGGACCGTGGTCGTTTCGGCAACAAGAAGAAGCGCGGCGACCTCACCGTCAGCGGCGAAGCCGCGGCGCGCCAGTCGCAGAACAAGCCCTTCAAGCAGCGCAAGGACAAGGGTCCGAAGCCGCTGCCCGAGGGCAATCCCGCCGCGTTCCGCACCTGGTACGTGCCCGAAGGCGTCGACACCGGCCCGGCCGGCCATCGCAACGCCGACGGTCGCGGCCCGAAGAAGCCCTACGGCGCCAAGAAGCCCGGTGGCCCGCGCCCCGCTGGCGCGCGTCCGGGGGGCAATCGTCCGTTCGGCGATCGCGATGCCGGCGGCTTCGGTGGCGAAAGCCGTGGCCCCGGTGGCCCGCGTCCGAAGCGTCCCCAGGGCGACCGCCCGGCCGGCGCCGGCTTCGGCGGTGGTTTCGCCGGCGAAAGCCGCGGCCCCGGTGCCGGCCGGCCCGGCGGCAACAAGCCGGCCCGTGCCGCCAAGCCCTACGGGCATCCCGGCAACGCCCCGAGCTTCCCGTCCGACCATGCCCATGGCGGCGGCTTCAATCCCTACGGCGAGCCGCGCGGCCCGCGTGGTCCGCGTCCCGGCGGCCCGCGCCCCGGTGGCCCGAAGGCCGGCCCGCGTCCTGCGGGTGCGAAGCCCGGCGGCGCACGGCCCGGCGGCCCGCGCCCGGCTGGCCCGCGTCCCGGCGGCAACCGCGGCCCGCGCGGTGGCGGTGGCGGCGGGTTCAATCGCTGATCGTTGATCGATGTACGGGCCGGATCCATGCGATCCGGCCCGTCCTGTTTCATATCCAGAGGCCCCTCGGGCCATCGCCGGGCACGCATCCGGCCTTCCATGAAACGCTGGCACCCCGGCAAGCAGCAACGGCGCATCCTGCTGGCGTCACTCAACGGATTTCTCGACGCGACTGCGTCGATGCAGGGCAGGTACCGCGACCAGCTGATGCACGCCTGCCTGCTCCCGAAGCGCGGTCGAACGCCTGAACGCCTGCTTCGCGCCGCGCTCGCAGCGGAACCCGACACGCGCATCGTCTCGATCTCGGCCGCCGCCCACTGGACGGACGTCGAGCACTATCTGCGCGCGGAATTCCTGCAGACGCCGTTTTCGACGCAGGCCGGGCGCTTCGACGAGACGCTTGCCGAGACCCGCAAAGCGCTGGCGTTCAAGGCCTCCGATCTCGTGATGTTCCTCGCGCCGCGCATGGAGCCCGGCGATCTGTGGCGGGTCGAGCTGTCGGACCTCCACGCCAGCCGTTACACCGGCTGCCTGATCGACTGTGGCGGCGAGATGCTGTGGCTCTGGAGCTTTCATCGGCGTCTGGCCGACACGAGAAACCCGGCATCACCGGCTGGAGACCATGACGGCCCCGGTGCGCAACCACAGTGATGCCGATATCGGGCTGTCATGACCGGTTCGGCGGCATAGCGTGTGCCTACCGAAACCGACGGAGCAGGCCCCATGAAAACATCGGCCCCGCTGATCCTCGCGCTGCTGTCCCTGCCAATGGCGTGCACCGCCGCAGCCCAGGAAACCCACCACTTCACCATCGGCGAAAAGTACGAGGAAGCGCCGGACGGCTGGTACGGCTGCGGCAGTGACCGTGAGCAGATCGCCCAGGACATCTGCTCGACGCGGATGCCCGACGGCAGCCTGCTGAAGGCGCATTACACCCTGGAGTTCGTGCGCCAGTGGGGCGGGCACCGCTGCGGATACAACACCTTCCGCGTCGACTGCCACGGCCTGCCGAAGCCATTCCGCACCCGGCGCACGACGTTCAGGATCGGCGAAATCAACGCCGACCTGCCCTGCGGCACGGACCCGGTCGCCCATGCCCGCAACTACTGCATGCTCCAGGGCGGTCCCGGCCCGAAGGCCCTGCCCTTCACGCTCGTGCGCACCCACACCGTCGGCGGCAACCGCTGCGGTTACAACACGTACCAAGTGGTGTGCAGGCAGGCACCCTGACGGGATGAGGCAGGGCCTGCCCGGTCCGGCAGCGCGGACCGGACAGGCTCCGCGTCACGCCGCTGCCCGCACCCGATGCACCCAGCGATACAGCACCGGCAGCACGAACAGGGTCAGCAGGGTCGACGAGACGATGCCGCCGATCACCACCGTGGCGAGCGGGCGCTGGACTTCGGAGCCGGCCCCCACGTTCAGCGCCATCGGCAGAAAACCCAGCGAGGCGACCAGCGCGGTCATCAGCACCGGGCGCAGGCGTCCGAGCGCGCCATCGACCACCGCGTCGTCGAGGCGCAGGCCCTGCTCGCGCAGCCTGCGGATGAAGGAAATCATCACCAGGCCGTTGAGCACGGCCACGCCGGACAGCGCGATGAAGCCGACCGCCGCCGAGATCGAGAACGGCAGGTCGCGCAACGCCAGCGCGACGACGCCGCCGGTCAGCGCCAGCGGCACGCCGCTGAACACGATCGCCGCATCCTTCGCCGAGCCGAAGGCCCAGAACAGCATCGCGAAGATCAGCAGCAGCGTGACCGGCACCACGACCGACAGGCGCTGGCTGGCCGAGATCAGCTGCTCGAAGCTGCCGCCGTAATCGATCCAGTAGCCGGTGGGCAGCTCCACGCCCGCATCGATCTTCCGCTGCAGCTCGCCGACGAAACCGCCAAGATCGCGGCCGCGCACGTTCGCGGTGACCACCACGCGACGCTTGCCGTCCTCGCGGTTGATCTGGTTTGGACCGAGCGTGGTCTCGATCGTCGCCACCTCGCGCAGCGGCACGGTGCGCGGCGTGCCCCAGGCCGTGATGCGGCTGGACTCGTCGCGGTTGTCGTCGCCGTCGGGCCCGCTCGATGGCAAGGGGATCGGCAGGTCGGCCAAGGCAGCGGGATCCTGGCGCAGGCGTTCCGGCAAGCGCACCACGATGTCGAAACGGCGGTCGCCTTCGAACAGCTGGCTGGCCACTTCGCCGCCGACCGCCGTCGCCACGGTGTCCTGCACCACGCCGGGGTTCAGGCCGTAGCGCACCAGCGCCTGGCGGTCCGGCGTGATCGTCAGCAGCGGCAGGCCGGTGGCCTGTTCCAGCTTCACGTCGGCCGCACCGGGCACGGTCTTCGCGACCGCTTCGATGCGTTCGCCGACCTCGGCGAGCGTGTCGAGATCGTCGCCATGGAGCTTGATCGCCACATCGGCGCGCACGCCCGAGATCAGCTCGTTCATGCGCATCTGGATCGGCTGGGTGAACTCGTAGTTGTTCCCGGGCAGCTGCTTCACCGCCGCCTCGATCTCGGCGACGACCTGCGCCTTCGGTTTGCGCGGGTCCGGCCACTGCGCACGCGGCTTGAGCATGATGAAGGTGTCCGCGACCGAGGGCGGCATCGGATCGGTCGCCACTTCCGCAGTGCCGAGCTTGCTGAAGACGTCCTTCACTTCCGGGAATTCCGCGATCCGCGCCTCCAGCGACACCTGCATGCGGATCGCCTGCTCCAGGCTGGTCCCGGGGATGCGCAGCGCATGCATCGCGATGTCGCCTTCGTCGAGGCTCGGGATGAACTCCGAGCCCAGCCGGGTCGCCAGCCAGCCGCTCGACGCCAGCAGCGCCAGCGCGCCCGTCACCACGGCCATGCGATGCGACAGCGACCACGACAGCAGCGGCGCGTACGCACGTCGCGCCCACTGCATGAATCGGGTGTCCTTTTCCTCGACCTTGCCGCGCAGGAACAGCGCGACCGATGCGGGCACGAAGGTCAGCGACAGCAGCATCGCACCGCTCAGCGCCAGCACCACCGTGATCGCCATCGGATGGAACATCCTGCCTTCGACGCCGGTGAGCGCGAAGATCGGCAGGTAGACCGCGGTGATGATGCCCAGGCCGAACAGGCTGGGCCGGATCACCTCGGCGGTCGCGCTGGCGGCGGTTTCCAGGCGTTCCTCGTCGTTCAAAGCGCGGCCCAGCGCGTGCTGCAGTTCGCCGAAACGGCGCAGGCAGTTCTCGATGATGATCACCGCGCCGTCCACGATCAGGCCGAAGTCCAGCGCTCCCAGGCTCATGAGATTGCCTGACACGCCGCCGCGCACCATGCCGGTGACGGTGAACAGCATCGACAGCGGGATGACGGCGGCGGTGATCAGCGCGGCGCGGATGTTGCCCAGCAGCAGGAACAGCACGACGACGACCAGCAGCGCGCCCTCGACCAGGTTCTTCGTCACCGTGGCGATGGTGCGGTCGACCAGCGAGGTGCGGTCGTACATCGGCGTCGCGCTCACGCCGGGCGGCAGGCTCCTGGCGGCCTGCTCGAGCTTCGCGGCGGCGGCCTGCGACACCTCGCGGCTGTTCGCGCCGATCAGCATGAACACCGTGCCGAGCACGGCCTCGCGGCCGTCGTGCGTGGCCGCGCCGCTGCGCAGTTCGCGGCCCTCGCCCACGTCCGCCACGTCGCGCACGCGGATCGGCACGCCGTCGCGGCGATCCAGCACGATGTCGCGGATCGCGTCGAGATCCGCCACCTGCCCAGGCGCACGCACCAGGAACTGCTGGCCGTTGCGCTCGATGTAGCCGGCGCCGACGTTCTGGTTGTTCGCGGCGATGGCGCGGACCACGTCGTGCAGGGTGAAGCCCAGCGCGACCAGGCGCGCGGGATCGGGCGTGACGTGGACCTGCCGGGCGAAGCCGCCGATGGTGTTGACCTCGGTCACGCCGGGCGTGTTGCGCAGCTGCGGGCGGATCACCCAGTCCTGCAGCGTGCGCAGGTCGGTGGCCGTCCACGGGCTGCCGTCGGGCTTGCGCGCCTTCGGATCGGCGTCGACCGTGTACATGAAGATCTCGCCCATGCCGGTGGCGATCGGCCCCAGTTCGGGTTCGAGTCCTTCCGGGAGCTGCGACTTCACCTGCTGCAGGCGTTCGGCCACCTGCTGGCGGGCGAAGTAGAGGTCGGTGCCATCCTTGAACACCACCGTGACCTGCGACAGCCCGTAGCGCGAGATCGAACGCGTGTAGTCCAGACCGGGCAACCCGGCCATCACGGTCTCGACCGAAAAGGTCACGCGCTGCTCGGTCTCCAGCGGCGAGAAGCCGTCGGCGCGCGTGTTGATCTGCACCTGCACGTTGGTGATGTCGGGAACGGCATCGACCGGCAGGCGCAGCGCGCTCCACGTACCGATGGCGATCAGCGCGACGGTCAGCGCCAGCATCAGCCAGCGGTGCGCGATCGCGAAGCGGATCGTGCGTTCGAGCAGGCCGATCGCCGCCGGCGCGGCTCGGTCAGTGATCATGGCTCGCCCCCGATTTCTCGATGTCCGCCTTGACCAGATAACTCTGCTCGACCACCACCTGGTCGCCCGGCTTCAGTCCCGAGCGCACTTCCACGCGCTCGGCGTCGCGATCGCCCAGTTCGACCGGGCGCACCTCGTAGGTGTCGCCGACGCGGATGAACACCACGTCCCAGTCGCGGAAGGTCTGCAGTGCGGACAGCGGCACCACCAGGGCGGCGGGCTTGCGCGCGACCGTGATCCGCGCCTTCACCGCCGACCCGGGCCGCCACAGGCCGTCGCCGTTGGGGATCGTCGCGCGCGCGACCGTGCTCTGGCTGGCGGTCGCGGTGCCCGGCAGCACGCGCTCCAGCGTCGTGACCGCCTTCGCGCCATCGCTGAGTCGCGTGACTTCGATCGGCACGCCCGGCTGGATGTGCTGCGCGTCGGCGCCGAACACGTGCACGTCGACCCACAGCGAAGACAGGTCCGCGATCTCGAACAGCGACGTGCCCTCGCCCGCCACGCCGCCGACGGTGGCGTCGCGCGACATGACGACGCCGGAGATCGGTGCGGTCACGGTGTAATCCGTGAGACTGAGGTTGCTTTCCACCGTCGCCAGCGGCTGCCCGGCGCGCACGCGGTCGCCGACGTTGGCGCGCAGCGCGCGGATCGGACCGGGAAAGCGCGCCATGACCTTGGCCGCGCGCCCTTCGACCGTGGTCAGCAGGCCCTGCAGTTCGTGCTGGTCGGCGATCTCGCCCGGCCCGGCGGCGGCGACGCGGATGCCCGAGTCCGTCGCGATCTGCGCAGGGATCACGGTGCGGCCCTCGTAGCTCTCGTAGGCCCAGCGCAGCGGCTTGCCGCCGATCTTCGCGATCACCTCGACATCGAACGAATGCGGCTCGCCGACGACGGTCGCGGCCATCAGGCTGCCGTCCGCCTGCGGTGTCAGGACATGGTGCTCCGCGATGTCGCCGAGACGCTTCAGGCGGACTTCGACGCTGCCGGCCTGCGGGGGCAAGGGCTTGCCGTCGCGGTACAGCCAGGCCTGGTACGTGGGCGGGCGGCCGGTCTCGGCGATGGCCAGTTCGACCGTGTGGCCTTCGGCTTCGAGCAGTCGACCGCCGTGTTCGCCCTTCTCCGGCGCTTCGCCTTCGTCATGGTGTCCGTCTTCGTGACCATGGTCGTCACCGGCATGCCCTCCGGTTTCGCCGCCACAGGCGGCCAGCATCAGCGTCAGCGCGACCGCAGCCATCAGGGGTCGTATCGTCATGGGGACACTCCTTGTGCGTTGGCATTCGGGGAGACGACCAGCGCCTGCCCGGTCAGGCGCTGGAGTTCGATCAGCGCGCGCTGCGCTTCGATGGCGGCATCGAGCTGCTGCTTCCGCGCACTGGTGCGCTCGGACTGCAGCTGCGCCCATTCGAGGTAGCTGATCGCGCCGGCGCGATAGGCGCGCTCGGCGGCGGACTCGGCCTGCGCCAGCTTCGGCAGGACCTCGTCGCGCAGACGACGCACTTCGACCTGCGCCAGGGCATAGCGACCGCGTGCATCGGCCAGCGTGGAATACAGCGCCATGCCGCGCGCTTCGCGCTCGATCTCCAGCGAGGCCAGTTCGGCCTCGGCCGCGCGGATGCCGGGCTCGGCGCGACCGCGCGCGCCCAGCGCCATCGACACGCCGCCGATCAGGGCGACATCGCCGTCCGCCTGCAGGCGGCGCACGCCGACCTGCCAGTCCACATCGGGGGCGGCCTCGCTGCGCGCCAGCTGGAGCCGCGCCTCGCGGATCCGCCGCTCGTCCGCGAACTGCGCCAGCTCGGGCGTGCCGTCGAGTAGTGCCGCGAGCACGGAGGCGGATTCGACCGACGGCAGCGACAGCGGATCGCCACCCGCGACGACGAAGCGCGGATCGCGTTCGCCCCACAGCGCGGCGAGATGCTGGCGCGCGGCGATGCCGCGCTGCACCGCACGGTCGCGTTCGAGTTCCGCACGCGCCAGTGCGGCCTGGGCGATGAACACCACCGATTCCGGAGAGGCACCGGCCTGCAGGCGCTGGCGCGCGGCGGCGACGGTACGCCTGCGCTGCGCGATGTCCTGCACGGCGATCCGGCGCTGGTGCTCGGCAGCGACCGCTGCGAGATGGCGACGCGCGACCTCGGCCAGCAGGTCGAGGCGCGTGGTCTCGCGCTCAATGGCCAGCGCATCGATGCGGCTCTGCGCCAGGGTGCGGCGCGCGTCCAGCTTGCCGCCGCGCTCCAGCACGGAGGCCAGGCTGAGTGTGAGTTCCGCGCTGCCGAGGCCAGCGGTCTCGCCGCTGCCCAGCGCGTTCTCCAGGGTGACGCCGGCGACGAAGGCCGGCCGCTGGACGGCGCGATCGCGCTCCGCCTGGAGCACGTCGCGGCGTGTGTCGAACAGGCGCAGGTCGGGATGGGTCTTGTTGCGATGGCTGGCGACGCGCGCGAATGCGTCGTCCAGGGTCAGGGTGTCGTGGACCTGGTCGTCCAGGTCATCGTCGGTCGCGCGGGCGCCGGCATGGACAGGCCACGCCAATGCGCACGCCACGACCCACGCGGCCAGCGCCGCGAGTCGCATGTGCATGGAAATGCTCCGATGTCGTCGTGAAGTGAAGCGCCGGCATCCAGCCGGCAGGACTCACGCGTCGATCGGGGGACGGAATGGGGTGTCGGCAGGCGATTCAGGAGGGGCGTCGTAGCCGGAACTCGGCGGACGCGAGGCGGAGGCGAGTCGCAGGGGCAGCGGCAGGCCGTCGGGCGCGAGCCATTGCGGCTGCGCGCAGCAGTGCGCATGGTGCGACAGCGCATGCAGGACGCCGGTGTCGTGACCGTCTTCGTCCGGCGATGGCGGCGCGTCGTCGTGTGCGTCGTCGTGCGCATCGCCTTCGACATGGGCGACGCCCTCGCCGAGGTGGCCCAGGGTCTCGTGCAGCTGGCCGTAGGCAGCCATCACCGGCTGCAGCACGAAGCCCAGCACCAGCATCATCACCACGAGGATGCATCGGGAGGCGGATCTGCGGCGGCGGGCAAGTCTGGTCACGGTCGGCAAGGGTAAGCGCGGCGCATGCGGTTACACAATTCCAGCGCCGCGCTGTCGATGAAGTCCGACTTCACACAACCGCCACACGCAACCCGCCCGACCCGGCGAGAGTGCGCCCGTCCCCATCGACGGAACCACCATGGCCGCCGCCCCCGAACGCGACTACGACCTCGTCATCGTCGGCGCCAGCTTCGCCGGCGCCGCCTGCGCGCTCGCCGCCGCGCAGTACGGCCTGCGCGTCTGCGTGCTGGAACGCAAGCGCGACCCGGGCCTGAAGCTGCACACCACCGGGATCATCGTGAAGGAAGCCGCCGAGCGCACCTGGCTCAACCGGATGCCCACCGACCTGGTGAGGCGCGTCGACAAGGTCCGCCTGTACGCGCCGAACCTGCGCAACGTGGCGCTGCAGGTGCCGGACTACTGGTTCCTGACCACCGACACCCCGAACCTGATGCGCTGGCTCGCCAACGAGATGCGCGAACAGGGTGTCGACCTGCGCCTGGCGCATTCGTTCACCGACGCCACGCGCAGCGTGCAGCCGCATCGCGGGCGCTGGCACCTGCCCGGCGTCGGTCATGCGCACTGGCTGGTCGGCGCGGACGGTGCGAAATCGCGCGTCGCGCAGCGCTTCGGCCTCGGCGCGGTGCGCGACTTCCTCTACGGCGTCGAGTACGAGTTCGCCGGTCTCGAACTGCACGAACCCGATGCCCTGCACTGCTTCATCGACAAGGGCCTGGCGCCGGGCTACATCGGCTGGGCCACGCAGAATCCGACCGGCGTGCAGTTCGGACTGGCCTTCCGCCACGACGTCACCCGCGCGGGCACGCCGGACGTGGCCGCACTGCGCGACCGCGTGGGCGCGCGGCTCGGCATCCCGAAGGACCTGCCGCCGTCGGCGATCCGTGCCGGCCTGATCCCCTGCGGCGGCCCGGTCTCGCCGATCGCCAAGCCCGGCGTTCTGCTCACAGGCGACGCCGCCGGCATCGTCTCGCCGGTCACCGCAGGCGGCATCCACTCGGCCTGGCAACACGGCTGGGCGGCCGGCGAGGGCCTCGCGCGGCATCTGCGCGACGGCGGCCCTTCGCCGGAACGCGTCGCCGCCGACGCCGCGCCGCGCTACCGCTTCAAGCGCGCGCTGCGCTGGATCTTCGACCACGCGCAGTACGACTGGCCGTTCGACCTGCTGATCGGCAGCGCGCCGATGCGCTGGGCAGCGGAGCGGGTGTATTTCGGCAGCCGAGCAGTCCGATGAGCAGCGTCGAAACGACGGAAGCGGCCACGGCGGCTGAGACGCGCTTCGGTGCAGGTTCGCTGCTGATCCTGCATTTGTTCGTCGTCTGGCAGGTATGGATGGCACTGGGCGGCTGGTTCGCGCTGATGCATGCCTTCCTGCCGCCGCTCCTGCCCGCGCAGGCGACGGGCCTGATCGTGCGTACACCGGGCTTCGCCATGCTGTGCCTGACGCTGTCGGCGATGGTGCTTGCGTTGGCCTTCATGCCGCTGCGCCATGCGATGCGATCGCGTGGACGCTGGACACGCATCCTGTCGGCGACCGCTGCGATCTTCTGGACACCCCTGCTGTGCGGCGAAGCGATCCGCAGCGCACTGATCGAACCCACGCTGGCTTCGGTGACGGCGGACTGCCGCGGATCGATCCTGCTCATCGAATCCATCCGATCGCAGCTGGGCGGGGAACGTCCACGCAGTCCGCATGCATGGATCGTCCATGGCCGCTCCGTCAGGCTGTGGAGCTACCGAACGCTGCGCTTCGAAGCAGACCCGTACTGGAGCGGCGCAGCGACCGCCATCGAACGCTGCACGTCCGCCGGTGCACGGAAAACCTCGCCATGAACATCCGCCTGCCCATGCAATGCCTGCGCTACGCCAGCGTCGCCGCGCTCACCACGGCGGCCTGGTGGTTCCATGCAGACCTGACCGCGCCGGACGCCTGTCTCGACATGGGCGGCACGTTCGATTACGCGCGCTGGCTGTGCGACATCGACGGGATCGAGGTGCATGCCTACATCGACACGCCGATCACCGCCCTGCCCTCGTTCCCGGTGTTCTGCGCATGCCTGCTTGCGTATGTCGCGATGCGGATGCGCCCCGTACTTGTCCGGCGCGGGGCGCCTGGTCGCTGAGCCTCAGCGCAGCTCGAACGCGTCGCCGTCCAGCATCGCGGGGAAGCGCTCGCGATGCGCGGCGAGTTCCTTCGCCAGCAGGGTGGTCGTGACCACCAGCGGCTCGTCGCCGCACTCGCTCAGCGGCTGGCCGAGGAAGTCGATCACCGCGCTGTCGCCCGAATAGTGGAGATTGTTGCCGTCGGTGCCGACGCGGTTGAGCCCGGCGACATAGCACAGGTTCTCGATCGCGCGGGCGCGCAGCAGGGTCTTCCACGGATAGGCGCGCGCCGAAGGCCAGTTGGCGACGAACAGCAGCAGGTCGTAATCGAGCTGACCGGGGCGCTCCACGTCGTAGCGGTTGCGCGCGAAGACCGGGAAGCGCAGGTCGTAGCAGACCAGCGGGCAGATGCGCCAGCCGCGCCACTCGACGGTCAGGCGGTCGCGGCCTGCGGTGTAGCGCTCGTGCTCGCGGCCGAAGCGGAACAGGTGGCGCTTGTCGTAGGTCTGCAACTCGCCGTCGGGCGTCGCGAACAGCATCCGGTTGAATACTTTCGAACCGCCTGCGTCCTCGCCATCGCGCAGCTGCACGCTGCCGCAGACCGCCGCGTCGAGCGCCTTGGCCTGCTCTCGCAGCCAGGCGACGGTCGGGCCGTCCATGGTCTCGGCCTGGGCGATGGCCTCGTTGGAGAAACCGCTGGTGAAGGTTTCCGGCAACACGACCAGATCGGTCCGGCCGCGCAGGCCGCCGATCAGATCGCCGTAGTAGTCGCGGTTGCCGGCCGGGTCGTGCCAGCGGGTGTCGCCCTGCACGAGGGTGATGCGCAAGTCGTCCATGGGGTCTCTTCGTGAATGTGGTCGATGACGGTCTTGTCTCCTTCCCCTGCACGCATGCGGGGGAAGGGGGTTTGATCAGAGTTTCATCAAACGTTCGATCGCGGCGTCCAGCGTGGTCTCGTTCTTGGCGAAGCACAGCCGCGCCAGGCGCTGGCCGGCCGGCGGGGTTTCGTAGAACGGCGACAGCGGAATCGCGGTGACGCCCTTCTCGATGGTCAGCCAGCGGCAGAATTCGACATCGTCCAGATCGCTCACCGCCGAGTAGTCGACCAGCTGGAAATAGCCGCCCGGCACCGGCAGCGGCTTGAGCTTGGTCTGCAGCAGCTGTTCGCGGAAGCGGTCGCGCTTGGCGGCGTAGAAGTCGCCGAGCTGCTCGTAATGCTCGGGCTCGGCGTCGATCATCGCCGCGAACGCGTGCTGCGCCGGGTGGAAGGTGCAGAAGACGTTGTACTGGTGGATCTTGCGGAACTCGGCGCTCAGGGCCGGCGGCGCGATGCAGTAGCCGACCTTCCAGCCGGTGCAGTGGTAGGTCTTGCCGAAACTGGAGATCACGAAGGCGCGCTCGCGCAGTTCCGGATAGCGCAGCGCGGACTCGTGGCGGGCGCCGTCGAACACGATGTGCTCGTAGACTTCGTCGGACAGCAGCCAGATGCCGGTGTCGCGGAGCAGGTCTGCAATCGTATTCATGTCGTCGACGCCGAGCATGGCGCCGGACGGGTTGTGCGGGCTGTTGATCATCAGCATGCGCGTCTTCGGCGTGATCGCCGCGCGGACCCGGTTCCAGTCAGGCGCGAAGGTCGCCGGGTCCAGGGGGATGTGCACCGCACGCGCGCCGGCCAGGTCGATCGCCGGTTCGTAGCAGTCGTAGCAGGGGTCGAGGACGATCACTTCCTCGCCTTCGCGCACCACGGCATGGATCGCGTTGAAGATCGCCTCGGTGGCGCCGCTGGTCACCGTGATCTCGGCGTTCTCGTCCGGGCGGACGCCGTAGACACGCTCGGTCTTGTCGGCGATGGCGCGGCGCAAGGCCGGGATGCCGGTCATCATCGAATACTGGTTGTGACCTGCGCGCATGGCCTTGTCCAGTTCGTCGACGAGGCGCTGCGGCACCGGGAAGTCCGGAAAGCCCTGACCGAGGTTGATCGCCCCGTGCTCGGCGGCGAGCTGCGACATCACGGTGAAGATGGTCGTGCCCACCTTGGGCAACTTGGTCTGCGGCATGCTCGATTCCTGCAGGGAATGTGGGGGAGGCCCGTTCATCTCCGTGACCGGGCGACCGGCCGGCACAGGCCGGCTAACACAGGCCGGACGGGGGCGCCAGAGTTTACGGTCCGGCGCGCCTGGGTTAAACCTATGGAATGCCGTCCTTCCCCCCACGCGCAGACCAGGCACGGATCGCCGAGCTCGTCCGGGCGTACCTGGCCGCCGACTATCGCTGGGAACTGGCCGGCGACTGGCGCAACCTGCGCATCGGCGAACCCGCGCCGGAGCTGGAGCGGGAGTTTCCCGACGTCCGCCATTTCGGCCTGCTCTCGGCCTGGGACCCGTATTCGATCCCGCGACCCGAACCGGTCAACCGCAAGGCCGACGACCTGCTGGAGAAGGACATCCTGGCCAGCGGCCTGCCCTTCCGCGCCGCATTCTCGTCGGCCACCAACCGCACCTGGCGCGAACCGAGCTGGCTGGTGATGGACATGCCGGTGGCGGATTTCGATGCCCTGTCGCGGCGCTACGGCCAGCTGGCCACGCTGTACTGGGCGGCCGGCGAGCCCGTGCGCCTGCGCGTCGACGCCGCGAAACCCGCCGGCTACGGGTATGACGATGCCATCGACTGGCTGCATCCCGACACGCGGGATTGATCGCCGGCCGGCCGGGGCTCACCATAACCGCCCGTGGCGACCCTTCTCCCCCCTATCGACATGCCGCACGGCGCCTCCCCCGACCGCATCGCACAGCTCATCGCCAGCTACCTTGCGGCGGATTACCGCTGGGAGCACGACGGCGTCTGGCATCGGCTGGCGATCGGCGAGCCAGCGCCGGAGCTCGACGCCGGCTTTCCGGATGCGCCCCGCTTCGGACTGATGACAGCCGCCAACCCCGGGCAGCAGATGCGTGCGGACATCGACAACCGCAGCGCGGACCGTGCGTTGCAGCGACGCATGGATGCCCTGGGCCTGCGCTATCGCCCGGCGTTCGTGGCGGCCCGGAACCGGGTCTGGCGCGCCTACAACTGGCTGCTGATCGGCCCCGAGATCGAGGCCTTCGATGTGCTGGCCCGCGACTTCGGCCAGATCGGGACCCTGCTGTGGTCGCGGGGCATGCCGGTCCGCCTGCGGATGCAGGCAGCGGCGCCTGCAGCCTACGCGGACCATCCCTGGGTGGACTGGGTCATGGCTCGGGGCGATGGAGTCGCCGCATCGACGTCCCTGCCGGCCGAAGCCGCCAAGGCAAAATCGGTGCGCTCGCCGTAAAATCGTCGATCGTGGCCGGACCTTCTCCGGCCGATGTCACGCAATGACCGCATCCGATGGCCACGCCCCGCCGCTGCTCGCCGCACGCGGCCTCTGCTTCGCACGCAACGACGAGCCGGTATTCGGCCCGCTCGACTTCGCGGTGGACACCGGCGAAGCGCTGCTGGTGCGGGGCGACAACGGCGCCGGCAAGACCACCCTGCTGCGCGTGCTCGCCGGGCTGCTGCGCGCCGAGGCCGGCACCATCGAGATCGACGGCCGCGCGACGGCGACGCCCGAGCGCACCCGCGCCCTCGCCTACCTCGGCCATCTGCCGGCGCTGAAGGCGGACCTGGGCGCGCTGGAGAACCTCGACTTCCTCTGCGGCCTGCATGGCCGCACCGGCACGCTGTCGCCCGACGCGGCGATGCGCATGGTCGGGCTGGACGGCTACCAGGACACCCTGGCCCGGCAGCTCTCGGCCGGGCAGAAGAAACGGCTGTCGCTGGCCCGGGTCTGGCTGTCGCCCGCGCCGGTCTGGCTGCTCGACGAGCCCTACGCGAACCTCGACCTCGACGGCATCGCCCTGGTGAACCGGATGGTCGAAGCCCACCTGCGCGAGGGCGGTGCCGCCCTGGTCACCACCCACGGTGCCTACGCCGCGCCGCCGGTGCGCACCCGCGAGCTGGTGCTGAGGAAGGCCGCATGACCCCGCCCGATGCGAACGCGCCCCGCATGCCCGTGCCCGCCGACGCGCCGTCGCTGCTGCGCGCCGCCGCCGCGCTGGTGCTGCGCGACCTGCGCCTGGTCTGGCGCCGTCGCGGCGACGCCTTCCAGCCTGCATTGTTCGCACTCATCGTGGTCGTGCTGTTCGCCCTCGCCCTGGGCAGCGACGCGAAGCTGCAGGCCCGGGTCGCGGCCGGCGTGCTCTGGGTCGCCGCCCTGCTCGCCGGCCTGCTGGCCCTGGACAGCCTGTTCCGCAGCGATGCCGAAGACGGCTCGCTGGAGCAGTGGATGCTGGCGCCGGTGCCGCTGGCCTGGCTGGTGGCCGTGCGCACCGGCCTGCACTGGGCGACGACCGCGCTGCCGCTGCTGCTGGCCACGCCGCTGCTGGCCGAGCTGCTGCACCTGCCGCGCGCGCAGTTGCCGGTGCTGATGGCCGGACTGGCGCTGGGCACACCGCTGCTGAGCCTGATCGGCGCGGTGATCGCGGCGCTCACGATCGGCATGCGCCGCTCCGGTATCCTTGTCGGCCTGCTGGCGTTGCCGCTGTACGTGCCGGTGCTGGTGTTCGGTGCTGGCAGCGTCGCCGCCAGCGCGCAGGGCATGGACCCGGTGGGCGCGTTGCTGCTCCTGGCGGCCGGTCTGGTCGTCGCCCTCGTGCTGGCGCCGTTCACTGCGGCAGCGGCGATCCGGATCGCGGTGAACTGACGATGCGCGGATCTTCACACGATCGACGGCGTTTGAGGCGACTCAAGTCGTCGCTGCACCGATCCATCCACACTGCCGCACCCGAAACGTCCGACCGCACTTTCCCCCTTCCGAGTTCGATCCCGTCTCCATGAACCCCGTCCTTCGCTGGTTCCACCAACTCGGTTCGCCCCCCTACTTCGATCGCTTCGCCGCGCGCTGGGTGCCGTGGTGCTTCGGCATCGGCCTGCTGGTCATGGGCGTGGGGCTCTGGCAGGCGCTGTTCGTGGTGCCGCCCGACTACCAGCAGGGCGACAGCTTCCGGATCCTGTACATCCACGTGCCCTCGGCCTGGATGAGCATGCTCGTCTTCGCGCTGATGGCCCTGTATTCGGCGATCGCGCTGATCTGGCGGATCAAGCTGTGCGAGATCCTGGCCATGGCCTGCGCGCCGGTCGGCGCCGCCTTCACGGTCATCACCCTCGCCACCGGCTCGATCTGGGGCCGGCCGATGTGGGGCACCTGGTGGGAATGGGACCCGCGCCTGACCAGCGAGCTGGTCCTGCTGTTCCTCTACCTGGGCGTGATCGGCCTGTATCACGCCGTCGAAGACCGCCGCAACGCCGCGCGCGCCGCCGGCCTGCTGGCCATCGTCGGCGTGGTCCTGCTGCCGATCATCCGCTACTCGGTGGAATGGTGGAATTCGCTGCACCAGGGCCAGACCATCCGCGTGTTCGGCGAGTCGAGCATGGACCCGAGCATGCTGCCGCCGCTGGTGCTGATGGTGATCGGCACCAAGTTCTGGTTCGCCGGTTCGCTGCTGCAGCGCGCCCGCGCCGACAACCTCGACCGCGAGGCCGGCAAGGACTGGGTCCGCCAGCGCGCCGGCCTCGACGGAGACAGCACGCCATGACCTACCTCGGCTACGTCGTCGGCGCCTACGCCGTGTTCCTCGTCGTCATGCTCTGGGACATGCTCGCGCCTGCCCTGCGCATCCGCCGCACCCTGCGCGACGTCCTCCAGCGCGCGCGTCGCGCCGCCGCGAAGACAGCCCCGACCTCCACGGACCTGCATCGATGAATCCCTCCCGCAAACGCCGCCTCTGGTTCGTGCTCGCGGTGCTCGCCGCCGCGTCGATCGCCGCGGTGCTGGTGACCATGGCCCTGCAGCGCAACGTCGCCTATCTCTACACGCCGGCCGAAGTGCTGCGCGGCGCCGCCGGCCCGAAGGTCGCCTCGGGCGACACCGTGTTCCGCCTCGGCGGCATGGTCTCGGCCGGTTCGTTCAAGCGTGCGGAGGGCTCGATGGAAGCGCATTTCCGCGTCACCGACGGCGACGCCGAACTGCCGGTGCGCTACACCGGCATCCTGCCCGACCTGTTCCGCGAGAAGCAGGCCGTGGTCGCCACCGGGCGCATGCAGGGCGACACCTTCGTCGCCGAGCAGGTACTGGCCAAGCACGACGAAACCTACGTGCCGAAGGAAGTGGCCGACAAGATGGGCCTGGCGCACAAGAAGCATGGCGTGGTCGAGCCGGCCGCATCCGCAGACGGCAAGTCGCCCGGCGCCGCACCGGCCGACGCACCGACGAAGGGGTACTGAGCCCGTGCATCTGCTTCCGGAACTGGGCCAGGTCGCCCTCGTCCTCGCACTGCTGGTCGCGGTGCTGCAGGCGGCGCTGCCGCTGATCGGCGCGCAGCGCGGCATCAAACCATGGATGGCCGTCGCGCGCCCCGCCGCGTGGGCGCAGCTGGCGACGGTCGGCGTCGCCTTCGCCATCCTCACCTGGGGTTTCGTCAGCCAGGACTTCTCGCTGCGCTACGTCGCCGAGAACTCCAACTCGCTGCTGCCGATGATGTACCGCTACTCGGCGGTGTGGGGCGCGCATGAAGGCTCGCTGCTGCTGTGGGCGCTGATCCTGGCGGCCTGGACGGCGGCGGTGGCGATGTTCTCGCGCTCGCTGCCGGATGCAGTCGTCGCGCGCGTGCTCGGCACCATGGGCGTGGTCAGCATCGGCTTCCTCGCCTTCATGATCTTCACCAGCAATCCGTTCGAGCGCATCCTCCCGGCCGCCGCCGAAGGTCGCGACCTGAACCCGCTGCTGCAGGATTTCGGGCTGATCGTGCATCCGCCGATGCTCTACATGGGCTACGTCGGCTTCGCGGTGCCGTTCGCGTTCGCGATCGCTGCCCTGCTCGACCGCAACGCCTCGAAGCCGGAGATGGTCGCCGGCTGGCTGCGCTGGACGCGACCGTGGACCAACGTCGCCTGGGCCTTCCTGACACTCGGCATCGCGCTGGGCAGCTGGTGGGCCTACTACGAACTGGGCTGGGGCGGCTGGTGGTTCTGGGATCCGGTCGAGAACGCCAGTTTCATGCCCTGGCTGGCCGGCGCGGCGCTGCTGCATTCGCAGGCGATCACCGAGAAGCGCGGCAGCTTCCGCAGCTGGACCCTGCTGCTGGCGATCGCCACGTTCTCGCTGTCGCTGCTGGGCACCTTCCTCGTGCGCTCCGGCGTGCTGACCAGCGTGCATGCCTTCGCCTCCGACCCGGGGCGCGGCATGTTCATCCTGATCTTCCTCGGCCTGGTCGTCGGCGCGTCCCTGCTGCTCTACGCGCTGCGCGCCGACGATACACCGGGCAAGCCGTTCGCAGGGCAGTCGCGCGAGACGCTGCTGCTGGTCAACAACATCTTCCTCACCGCCGCCTGCGCGATGGTGCTGATCGGCACGCTCTATCCGCTGCTGCTCGACGCGATCGGCAGCGACGACAAGATCTCGGTCGGTCCGCCGTACTTCTCGCTGCTGTTCATCCTGCTGATGCTGCCGATCGTGCTGCTGGTGCCGCTCGGCCCGCTGGTGAAGTGGCAGCGCGACCAGGTCGGCAAGCCGCTGCGCCTGCTGCTGCCCTGGCTGGGCCTGGCGCTGGTCTGCGGCGTGATCGCGTACTTCCAGGCACCGCAGGGCCCCCTGAAGACCGCCGCCGGCGTGGCCGGCGCGCTGTGGGTGGGCCTGGGCACCCTGCACTTCGTCTGGCAGCGCCTGCGCAGCGCGGGCGGACGCCTCACCGCCGAGATGGCCGGAATGGCGCTGGCGCACTTCGGCATCGCGGTGTTCCTGGTCGGCGCGCTGCTGGTCGAAGCGCAGGTGCAGCAGCGCGAGATCGCGATGAAGCCCGGCGAAACCCTGACTCTCGGCCGCGACAGCTTCCGCTTCGACGGCGTCGAGCGTCTGCAGGGCCCGAACTACATGGCCAGCCGCGGCACCATCGAAGTGTTCCGCGACGACCGTCGCGTGACCACGCTGCATCCGGAGAAGCGCGAATACGCCAGCGGCGGCCAGGTGATGACCGAAGCCGGCATCCGCCCCGGCGTCACCCGCGACCTGTTCGTCGCCCTCGGCGAGCCGCTGGGCGGCGGCGCCTGGGCGGTGCGCGTGCACATCAAACCCTACATCCGCTGGGTGTGGATCGGCGCGCTGCTGATGGCGCTGGGGGCATTCGTGACGGCGGTGGATCGGCGGTTCCGCAGAGTCCGCAGGGACGCCTCCTCCGCCGGCAGCAATAGCGCCGATGGCGAACTCCCCGAGGCCTTTTCGGTCGTCGAATCCGTCCATGCCCTGGGCGGGCATGGGCCACGGCGCAGCATGGGCACCGGGGACAGACAGGGCTTCTCGCTGGATATGGACGGAGACGACTGATGACCGCCAAACGCTGGCTCCCCTTCGTCGCCTTCCTGCTGATCGCCGCGCTGATGGCTGCGGGCGTGTGGATGAGCCGTCGCAGCGACCGCGATGCGCTGCCCTCCCCGTTGATCAACAAGCCGGCCCCGGAATTCGCGCTGCCCGTGTTGCACGAACCCGGGCGCATCATCAGCTCGAAGGAACTGCGCGGACAGCCCTACCTGCTCAACGTCTGGGGCAGCTGGTGCCCCGAGTGCGTGACCGAGCATCCGGTGATCACCCGTTTCGCCGAGACCAAGCGCGTGCGCGTGATCGGCTACAACTGGAAGGACGAGCGCGCCGACGCGCTGGCCTGGCTGGAGCGCTTCAACAACCCGTACTGGCTGGTGCTCGCCGACGAGGAAGGCCAAGTCGCGATCGACTTCGGCATCTACGGCGCACCCGAGACCTTCCTGGTCGACGGCAAGGGCATCGTGCGCTGGAAGCACGTCGGCGCGATGACCGATGCGATCGTTCGCGACGAGCTGCTGCCCGCGCTGGACGCCGTGGAGAAGGGGCAATGAGCGTCGATGTCGTGGTGAAGGGCAAATCCCCCCAGCCCCCCTTTTGCGAAGGGGGGAACCGCGCCAGCAGGAACGACACGACGTCCCGCTTGTCTTCCCCCTTTGAAAAAGGGGGATCGAGGGGGATTTGCGTTTCGCTCATCCTCGGCCTGCTCATCGCCCTGCTCGCGTCCACCGCCGCGTTCGCGCAGAAAGCCACCGATCCCGCGCCGCTGCAGTTCACCAGCACCGCCGAGGAAAAGCGCTTCCACGCGCTGGTCGCCGAGCTGCGCTGCGTGATGTGCCAGAACCAATCGCTGGCCGATTCCAATGCGCAGATCGCGGTCGACCTGCGCCGCGAAGTGCTCGAACTGATGCGCGAAGGCCGCAGCGACCAGGAAGTGCGCGACTTCCTGGTCGCGCGCTACGGCGAATTCGTGCTCTACCGCCCGCAGGTGGAAGCGAAGACGTGGCTGCTGTGGTTCGGGCCGCTGCTGTTCGCGCTGCTCGGCGGCGTGGTGGTCTGGCGCCTGCTGCGCCGCAATGCCGGCGCCGCGCCCCCGCCCGCCGACGATTCCCAGGAGTGGTGATGTCCGGTTCGTTCCCGTCCCCGGCCCTCGTGTTTTCGCTGATCGTCGCCGCGGCGACGCTGCTGGTCTTCGCCACCGTGCTGCGCCCGCTGTGGCGCGATCGGCCACGCACCGCACTGGTGCTGATCGCGATGCTGACCCTCGGCTCCGCCGCGCTCTACCGCGTCGTCGGCACGCCCGCCGCGCTGGATGCCGCCGCCGTCGAGCGCCCGGACACCATCGAGGAAGCCGTGGCCCAGCTCGAGAAGAACAGCGACCGCTTCGCCGACCACCAGGGCTGGGTGATGCTGGCCAACGCCTACGCGCGCATGGGCGACGCGACCAAGGCCCGCGACGCCTGGGAAAAGGCCGTCGCGATGGCCCCGGACGACGCCGACCTGCGTGCCGCCACCGCCGAGGCCCGGGCCCGCGCGCATCCGCAGCAGCGCTTCGACGCGCGCGCGGTCGAACACCTGCGCCATGCCCTGAAGCAGAATCCGAAGCACCAGCGCGCACGCCTGTTCCTCGGCGTGTCGCTGCGCCAGCAGGGCAAGCCGGCCGAAGCGGCCGAGGCCTGGATGCCCCTGCTCGCGACCACCGAAGGCGATGCCCGCAACACCCTGCGCGGCGAGATCGACGCCGCGCGCACGGACGCCGGCCTGCCGCCGCTGCCGGAGGAGGCTGCCGCACCGGCGCGGAACGGACTGGTCGTGAAGGTCGCGCTCGATCCCGACTTCGCCGCCCGCGTGCGCCTGCGTGGCGACGCCACCGTCTTCGTCATCGCCCGCGCCGTGGGCGGACCGCCGATGCCGGTCGCGGTCGAGAAGCACCCGCTGTCGTCGCTGCCGCTCACCGTGACCCTCGACGACGCCGACGGCCCGATGCCCACCGCGAAGCTGTCCGCGCTGCAGGAAGTCGAAGTGATCGCGCGCATCTCCGCCAGCGGCAACGCGATGCGCGAGGACGGCGATATCGAATCCGCGCCGCAGCGCGTGCGCCTGCCCTCGACCGCACCGGTCGCGCTGACCCTCGGCACGCCCTGAGCCCGGGGCGATGATCGTCCAGGACACCTCGTCCGGAGACCGTCGGCGCCAGCGCCTGCGCCGCCTGCGCCTGGCGCGCCTGCTCGCGCTCGGCTGCGTCGGCGTGCTCGCCCTGCCGCTGCTGTTCCGCGTGCTGCCGGAGACCGGGGACAGCTCGGAATCCGCTGCAGTCTCTGCCCTGGTGTGGCTGCTCGACCTCGCCGCGCACTGGCAATGGCTGTTCGCGATCGGGCTGGTCGTGCTTTGCGTCACCATCGGCCTGGCCACCCACCGAGACCGGCGCTGGTGGGCGCTGATCCCGATCGCGGCGGCGCCGCTTTGGACCGCCAGTCCGGTGCTGCCGGACGCCGACGACAAGGCCACGCCGGAGCTGACCGTCATCGTCGCGAATGTTCATGCCGGCAACCGCGATCCACGTCCGCTGCTCGACTGGCTGGCCACGGCGCCGGCCGATGTCGTGGTCCTGCTCGAACTCTCGCCGGCCTATGCCGAAGCGCTGGCCAGCGCCGCGCCCGACTATCCCCACCGCGAACTGCTGCCGGACGACTCGCCGTTCGGCATCGGCCTGCTCTCGCGCCGTCCGCTGGCCGGGTTCGAGACCCACGCCAGCGCCGACGACATCCCCTTCCTGCTCGCGATGCTGGACACGCCACAGGGCCAGGCACGCCTGATCGCGGTGCATCCGATGCCGCCGCTGCAGCCGCACTGGCGACACGAACGCGACCTGCTGCTGGAGGTCGCCGCGCGCGACAGCCGCGAGCTGCCGACCCTGGTCGTCGGCGATCTCAACGCCACGCCCTGGTCGACCGCGCTGCTCTCGCCGCGCACGCGCGACCTGCGCCGCACCACCGGCTTCGCGCCGACCTGGCGCCCCTTCGGCGGGCGCTGGTTCGGCCTGCCCATCGACCACGTGCTGGCCTCGCCGCACTGGCAGCGCGTGCACGCAGAACGCGGCCCCGACATCGGCTCCGACCATCTCCCCATCCGCGTCGCGCTGCGCGGCGCGCGGTGAACACTCACGAGACGAATCGACATGACATGGACGTCACACGATAAGGAAACAACCATCGGGCATGGCCGCGTGTCCCGTGACGACACGCCCGGCCGTTACACTGCGCCGATGACCGAATTCATTCCCGCCGGCAGCCGCTTCGTCGACCTGCCCTCGCCCTTCGCGATGAAACGCGGCGGCGCCCTCCACGGCGCGCGAATGGCCTATGAAACCTGGGGCGAGCTCAACGCCGACGGCGACAACGCCATCCTGATCCTCACCGGCCTCTCGCCCGACGCCCATGCGGCCAGCAACGCCGGCAATGCCGACCCCGGCTGGTGGGAAGCCATGCTCGGCCCGGGCAAGCCGATCGACACCGACCGCTGGTTCGTGCTCTGCGTGAACACGCTCGGCAGCTGCAAGGGCTCGACCGGCCCGGCCTCGATCGATCCTGCGACCGGCACGCCGTACCGGCTGCGCTTCCCCGACCTGTCGGTGGAGGACTGCGCCGTCGCCGCCGGCCACGTCGTGCGCAGCCTCGGCATCGAACGCCTGGCCTGCGTGATCGGCAACTCGATGGGCGGCATGGTCGCCCTCGCGTTCCTGCAGCAGTTTCCGGGCATCGCCCACGCCCACATCAACATCTCCGGCGCCGCGCGCGCACTGCCGTTCTCGATCGCGATCCGCTCGCTGCAGCGCGAGGCGATCCGCCTCGACCCGAACTGGAACAACGGCGACTACAGCGACGAGTCCTATCCCGAAGCCGGCATGCGCATGGCGCGCAAGCTCGGCGTGATCACCTATCGCTCCGCGCTGGAATGGGACGGCCGCTTCGGTCGCGTACGCCTGGATTCGGACCGCCGCATCGGCGAAGACCCGTTCGGCCTGGAGTTCGAGGTCGAGAGCTATCTCGAAGGCCACGCCCGCCGCTTCGTGCGCCGCTTCGATCCGAACTGCTATCTGTACCTCAGCCGCTCCATGGACTGGTTCGACCTCGGCGAATCCTGCCACGGCACCTGCGAGGACGGCCTGTCGAAGCTGCGCGTGAATCGCGCCCTGGCGATCGGCGTGCACACCGACATCCTGTTCCCGCTGCAGCAGCAGCAGGAGATCGCCGACGGCCTGCTCGCCGGCGGCACCGACGCCCGCTGCCTGCAGTTGCCCTCGCCGCAGGGCCACGACGCCTTCCTGGTCGACATCGCCCGCTTCGGACCAGCCGTCCGGGACTTCCTCGACTCGCTCTGAGTTCGCCCGCCAAGTGGCGCACACGTACAAAGCCCCGGTCATAGCCGGGGCTTTGTCATGTAAATCAATCGTTTGCACCCATGACGAAGGCGGGGTGACTTCCGGCACGTTCAGCTTTTGATTTGGTGTTGTACTTTACCAGCACACCAAGACATCACCACCCGGAAAACACCATGAACATCCTCCCGACCACGCACACCACCCCGAACCGCACCCCGGTCGTCCCGCCGGCCACGACGCGCCGCTACAGCGAACGCACCACCGGCACCGGCTACGGTCGTTCCAGCGGCTACGCCGCCAGCCGCCGCTACACCTCCGACTGGGGTCAGGTGCGCTTCCGCTGCCGTTGAACGGATCACCCGGAAAGCGCCCTGCCGCGCGGGCCTGCATACGCCGCGGCATCGTTGCACCGCAGCAACGATGATCGGGTTCTGCACGCCAGCGATGCCTGTTTCGACTGCTAAACTGCCCTCATAACCCGGCAGAATGCCGAAATAGGATTTCGTCATGCCCATGCACGCTCCCGCTTCGGACGCCCCTCTGGATTTTCCCGGTCGCCAGATCCTGATCGACGCCATCGACGCCGCCGTCGCACTCAAGGACGATGCCGCGACCGTGCAGGCGCTGCGCAGCGCGCTGTGTCGGATGATGCGCGAACAGTCCGTGCGCCTGCCCGACTGCGTGCTGCAGACCGTCGAAGGCCACTACGCGCGCCGCGAGCTCTACGTCAGCCCCGAGCACGGCTACGGCGTCATCGCCATGACCTGGGCACCCAACCAGGGCACGCCGATCCACGACCATTCCGGCTTGTGGTGCGTCGAAGGCGTCTGGCACGGCCAGCTCGAGATCACCCAGTACGACCTCGGCCAGCGCGACGGCGACCGCTACCGCTTCGTCGAATTCGGCAGCCTGATCGCCGGCACCGGCTCCGCCGGCAGCCTGATCCCGCCGCACGAGTACCACGTCATCCGCAACGCCAGCGACACCGACATCGCGGTCTCGCTGCACATCTACCAGCAGACGATGACCCGCTGCGGCATCTTCAACGACCTCGGCGACGGCTGGCACGTCTACGCCTGCAAGCAACTGACCCTCGACAAGGCCGCCTGAGGGCCTTCGCAAGCTGCCCTCGGCGGGAAGCTCCGCCTCGGCTATACTTCGCCTCCGCGCCGGAATGGCGGAATCGGTAGACGCAGCGGACTCAAAATCCGCCGCCCTTAAAAGCGTGTGGGTTCGAGTCCCACTTCCGGCACCAGTCGAAAAAGCCAGGCCTTGCGGCCTGGCTTTCTTGCTTGCGCAGCCCGGCATGCCGCAGCCGGACGGATTGCTACACTCCACCCGCACATCGACGAGAGACTCCACATGAAAAGCGCAGGCATCACCGTGATCCTGGTCGGCGTCGCCGTGGCGGGATTCGCGGGATACGAAGGGCTGAAGTGGCTGGAGCAGCAGAACGCACCGACCGCTGCCGATGTCACGAAGCAGGTCGACGCGGTGCGCGCCGAGGCCGCGCAGAAACATCCGGGCCTGTCGCAGACCGATGCGATGAAGCAGGTCGCGGCGGCCAAGGCCGCGAGCACCATGCGCGAGACCTCACCCGGACAACGTTCGCGGGTGGCCGCCGAGGCGGTGTTCGGTTCGTATTTCATGAACACCCGGGTCCGGCAGGCGCACTGCCGGCAGCTCGGCGTCGAGATCGCCGCCTTCGGCTCCGCCTACGAACGCATCCATGCAGAAGAACTGGCCAAAGCAAAAGCGATCTATGCCGAGCAGGGACGTTCGCCGGAGGAATTCGCCACGCTGCTTGGCCCCGCGATGCAGCGGATGGTCGAGCAGGACATGCGCGACATCGCCCAAGGCCGCGGCATGAGCGCCGAGAAGACCTGCAGCGCCTTCAACGAGAATGCGGATGCCTTCGCCCGCGCGATCCAGCTGCCGGCGGCGATCCGCGAGGCGCTGATGGCGTCCTGACCATGCCTGCCGCATGAACACGGGGGCGGCGGTGGCGTCGTCCGGCAGTTCCGGGGGTGCTCGCGGGCTGCGATGATAGCCGTCCCCTCGCCCCTGCCGGCCGCTCCGTTCGCATGACCTCGCTGCGCTGCTTCGCCCTCGCCTTCTCGCTCACCCTGCTCGCCGGCTGCGGTCAGGACAACGCCCGTCCCACGCCGCCCGCACCGGTCGCGAGCCCGACGCCCGCACCGCAGCCGGTGAAGGTGCGCATCGGCATCGCCCTCGGCGGCGGCGCGGCCAAGGGCTTCGCGCACATCGGCGTGATCAAGATGCTCGAAGCCCACGGCTTCAAGCCCGAAGTGGTCTCCGGCACCAGCGCCGGCAGCGTGGTCGGCGCGCTCTACGCCAGCGGCATGGACGCCTTCCAGATGCAGCAGCACGCGGTCGCGCTGGACGAAGCCAGCATCCGCGATCTCAGCCTGTTCTCCGGCGGCGTGCTCAAGGGCCAGGCGCTGCAGGACTACGTCAACCGCACGATCGGCCAGCGCGCGTTCGACAAGATGAAGAAGCCGTTCGCCGCCGTGGCCACCCAGCTCGCCACCGGCCAGCGCACGATCTTCGTGCGCGGCAACGTCGGCCAGGCGGTGCGCGCCTCTTGCAGCATCCCCGGCGTGTTCGAGCCGGTGAAGATCGGCGATGCGCTCTATGTCGACGGCGGGCTGGTCAGCCCGGTCCCGGTGGACGCGGCGCGCCAGCTCGGCGCGGACTTCGTCATCGCGGTCGATATCTCCACCCGCGTCACCGGCAAGACGCCGGACAGCATGCTCGGCGTGGTCAACCAGACGATCACGATCATGGGCCAGAAGCTCGGCGAACAGGAGCTGTCCCGCGCCGACATCGTGATCCGTCCGCGTGTGAACGACATCGGCCCGGCGGATTTCGAGCAGCGCACGCGCGCCATCGTCGAAGGCGAAAAGGCGGCGCTCGCCGCGCTGCCGCAACTGCGCGCGAAGTACGCGCAGGCCCGGCAGGCGAAGCAGGCGGCACTGGCGCGTCGCACGCCTCCGCCGCAGCCGAAGAAACCGCCCTGCGAGGAAAAAGGCTTCCTCGGTGGATTGTTCGGTCGCGACGAACAGGCCGACTGCGAGCCCCGGCGCTGATCGGCTCCGAACGATCCGGGCTGGACGATCGGCTATAGTCCGGGGCGGGGAAATCGCACGTCCGGACCAGGTGGAATGAGCCAGCACAACGCATCCGCGCCGCACACCAGTGCTGCGTGCGCCAATTGCGGTACCACGGCTGCCGGCGGCTACTGCCACGCCTGCGGCCAGCGCATCGAGACGCACCGGCTCACCCTGCCGCACCTGCTGCACGAGATCCCGCACGCGGTCTTCCATGTCGATCGCGGCTTCCTGGTGACGATCTTCGCGCTCGCCACCCGCCCCGGCCAGACGATGAACGCCTATCTCGACGGCCATCGCGTCCGCTATTTCAACCCGCTGTCGCTGCTGATGATCCTCGCGGGCCTGTGCGCGCTTGCCTACGCGAAGTTCGATTTCGATTTTACACCGATGACCGCCGGCATGACGCCGGAGCAGGCCAAGGGCGCCACGGCGACGATGAAGGCGCTGCTGCAGAACTATTCGCTGGGGCTGGTCGTGCAGTTGCCGCTGATCGCCTTGATGAGCTGGCTGATCATGGGTCGCCATCGCAGCTACGGCGAGCACCTGGCGATCAATGCCTTCATCTTCGCCTTCATGTGCGTCATCAACCTCGTGCTCATCCCCGTGCACATGCTGGTCAACGGCAGCCCGCTGTTCGGGCCGCTGATGCTGGCGATGACGGTCTTCTTCCTCGTCTACCAGGTGTTCGCGCTGTGGGACACGTTCCGCACGCCGGGACGCTGGGTCGGCCCGCTCCTGCGCGCGCTGGTCACTTCCATCGGCTATTTCGTCGTCATCGGCATCCTCAGCCTCGCCATCGGGATCGTCATCGCCGTGGCGGGCAAGCTTCTCGGTTGAGGCGCCCACAACGCAGAACGGCCACCCGAAGGTGGCCGTTCCGTTTTCGAATGCGTTGGCGTGGCCGCCAATACCAGGCCTGTTACTGGGCCTTGGTCTTGGTGTGCATCGACAGGTCTTCCTTGATGCGGGCCTTCTTGCCGGTGAGGTTGCGCAGGTAGTACAGCTTGCCCGCACGCACGTCGCCGCGGCGCTTCACTTCGACCGAGTCGATGGCGGCGCTGTGGGTCTGGAACACGCGCTCGACGCCGTAGCCGTGCGAGATCTTGCGGACGGTGAACGAGGAGTTCAGACCGGCGTTCTTCTTGCCGATCACCACGCCTTCATAGGCCTGGACGCGTTCGCGATTGCCTTCCTTGACCTTGACGTTGACGATGACGGTATCGCCCGGACCGAAGTTCGGGAGCTGGCGCTGGATCTGTTCGGATTCGAACTGCTGCAGCAGCGTGTGGATCGAGGGCTTGTTCATGGTGGGCCTGTTGTTGGTGCTTTCGAGAGGCATGCTTTCGAAAAGCGTGTTGTTGCGCGAGTGCACGTGGACCCGCGTCATGGCATCGGGATGGATCTGCCTGCAAATGCAAGCCCACCATTATAGGCAGGAAAAGCCTTGTGCCGCTAGGGGTTAGCCCTGCTCGCCGGGACCGCCGGGGGCAGGCTCCGGGGGGGATGCGGACGCGGCCTGCTCGGCCAGGAAGGCGTCCAGGAGGGCCCGGTCGGCCTTCGACAGGCGGTCGCGGTCGACCAGCTCCGGCCGGCGCAGCCAGGTCCGGCCCAGCGACTGCTTGCGGCGCCATTTCGCGATCTCGGCATGATTGCCGGACAGCAGCACCGGCGGCACGGTCCCGAACGGATGTTCCAGCGGCCGGGTGTAGTGCGGACAGTCCAGCAGGCCGCCCTCGCCCTCGAAACTGTCCTGGGCGGCAGACTCGGCGTCGTTCAGGGCGCCCGGCAGCAGGCGCGCGGTCGCGTCGATGACCACCGCCGCCGCCAGCTCGCCGCCGGACAGGACGTAATCGCCGATCGACAGCTCCTCGTCGACCTCGGCCTGCAGGAAACGCTCGTCCACGCCTTCGTAGCGACCGCACAGCAGGACCAGCCGCTCCCGCCCGGCCAGCTCGCGGGCCTTGGCCTGGGTCAGCGGTGCGCCCTGCGGGCTCATGTAGATCACCCGGACGGACCTCGGGTCGGCCGCGCGCACGGCGGCCAGCGCGGCGCGCAGCGGCTCGATCATCATCACCATGCCGGGACCGCCGCCGAACGGGCGATCGTCGACCCGGCGGTAGTTGCCCTCGGCGTAGTCGCGCGGGTTCCAGCCATGGATCGACAGCAGCCCGCGCTCCTGCGCGCGCCCGACCACGCCGTGACCGGCGACCTGGGCGACGAATTCGGGGAACAGGCTGAGGACGTCGATGCGCATGGAGGACGGCGACGTCAGAAATCCGCGTCCCAGTCGACCAGGATGCGGCCGGCGTCGAAGTCCAGTGCGCGGACGAAGTCGGGACGGATCCAGGGGATCATGCGTTCGCGGTCGCCGCGGACCACGAGCACGTCGTTGGCGCCGTTCGAGAACACGAAGGCGGCCTTGCCGAAGTCGACGCCGTCGAGGTTCTCGACGCGCAGGCCTTCGAGGTCGATCCAGTAGAACTCGCCATCCTTCGGCGGCGGCAGCGCGCTGCGCAGGACGAAGAGTTCGGCGCCACGCAGGGCCTCGGCGGCGTCGCGATCCTCGACGCCGGGCAGCGTGCCGATCAGGCCCTTCCCGCCGGGTCGCGCCTTCGCCCCGGACACCTCGCGCTCGCGGCCGGCCGCGTCGCGAAGGATCCACGGCTGGTAGCGCACCAGGTTGCCCTGGGGCTCGGTCAGGGATTCGAGTTTCACTTCCCCACGAACGCCAAACGCGCCGTGGATCCTGCCTACCAGGATGCGGCGCGTCGGGTCGGTCATGCGGGAACTCGAGAGTTCGGATTCGGCCGCGCGATCCGCGCGGCCGGGGTGCCTCAGGCCGGAGCCTGGGCGGCAGCGGCCTTCTGGGCCTGCTTGAAGAGATCGGCGACCTTGTCGGTCATCTGGGCGCCGTGGCCAACCCAGTGCTTGGTGCGCTCGATGTCGAGCTCCACGCGCTTTTCGTTGCCGGCGGCGATCGGGTTGTAGTAACCCAGGCGCTCGATGTTGCGGCCGTCACGCGAGCTGCGGCTGTCGGTGACGATGATGTGGTAGAACGGGCGCTTCTTGGCGCCGCCACGGGTAAGGCGAATCTTGACCATGAGGTTCTCGGTGTTGCCCAGCTGCCGGGATGGCAGGGTAAGCCGGTGATTATAGCGGGCCCGCCGGGCCGACGGAACCCCCGGGATACGGGTTTCCCCGGGCTCCGGACACGCCCTAGCAGGTCTTCGACCCGCACTGCGGACAGAGAGTGACCGGGCGCAGCCCGATCACCTGAACGGCATCCCGCCCCGGCCCATGCCGCCGCCCATCATGCCGCGCATGCCCCGCATCAGGCCCTTCATGCCGCCGGCGCTGAGCTTGCTCATCATCTTTTCCATCTGCTGGTACTGCTTCATCAGCTTGTTGACGTCGGCCGGGGTCATGCCGGCGCCGCGGGCGATGCGGGCGCGGCGCGAGCCGTTGAGGATGTCCGGATGCCGGCGCTCCTTCTTCGTCATCGAGTTGATGATCGCGATCATGCGCGGCACTTCCTTGCCGGTGACCTGGTTCTTCACCGCATCGGGGATCTGCCCCATGCCCGGCAGCTTGTCCATCAGGCCGCCGATGCCGCCCATGTTCTGCATCTGTTCGAGCTGGTCGCGCATGTCGTTGAGGTCGAACTTCTTGCCCTTGGCGACCTTCTCGGCCAGCTTCTGCGCCTTGTCCTTGTCGACCTGCTGCTCGACCTGCTCGACCAGCGACAGCACGTCGCCCATGTCGAGGATGCGGCTGGCGACGCGGTCGGGGTGGAAGACGTCGAGGCCGTCGGGCTTCTCGCCGACGCCGATGAACTTGATCGGCCGGCCGGTGATGTAGCGCACGCTCAGCGCCGCGCCGCCGCGGGCGTCGCCGTCGGTCTTGGTCAGCACCACGCCGGTGAGCGGCAGGGCTTCGCTGAAGGCCTTGGCGGTGGTCGCGGCGTCCTGGCCGGTCATCGAGTCGACGACGAACAGGGTCTCGACCGGGTTCACCGCCGCGTGCAGGACCTTGATCTCGGCCATCATCGCTTCGTCGATGGCGAGGCGGCCGGCGGTGTCGACGATCAGCACGTCGACGTACGATTTTTTCGCGTCGTCGATCGCGGCCTTCACGATCGCCTCGGGCTTCTGCGACGGGTCCGACGGGAAGAACAGCACGTCCACCTGCTGCGCCAGCGTCTTGAGCTGCTCGATCGCGGCCGGACGGTACACGTCGGCCGACACCACCATCACCTTCTTCCTGCGCTTTTCCTTCAGGTGCTTGGCGAGCTTGCCGACCGTGGTGGTCTTGCCCGCGCCCTGCAGGCCGGCCATCAGGATCACGGCCGGGGCCGGGACGTTGAGGTTGAGGTCGGAGGCGGCCGAGCCCATGACGGCGGTGAGCTCGTCGCGGACGACCTTGATCAGCGCCTGGCCCGGGGTCAGCGACTTGATCACTTCCTGGCCGACCGCGCGCACCTTGATGCGCTCGATCAGCGCCTGGACCACCGGCAGCGCGACGTCGGCTTCGAGCAGGGCGATGCGCACCTCGCGCGTGGCTTCGCGGATGTTCTCCTCGGTCAACCGGCCGCGGCCACGCAGGCGCTCGATGGTGCCGGACAGACGCTGGGTGAGGGATTCGAACATGGGGAGCCGCCGCAGTTGGAAAACCGCGATTATAGGCCCTGCGCCGGACGACCGGCCTGTGCGACACTGCCCGGATGACATTCGTTCTCATCGCCGCCGCCCTCTACCTGACCGCGACCGGGCTGCTGTTCCGTCGCCTGGCGACCCTCGGCCCCTCGGTGCCGGCACCGCTGTGGCTGACGCCGCTGGCGGCCGTGATGGTGCACGGGACCGCGCACCTGCGCGCCTGGCACGAAGCCGGTGGCGCGAACCTGCACTTCTTCTCGGCGCTGTCGCTGGTCGGTCTGGGCATGGCCCTGCTGACCGTGCTGGTCGGCGTGCGCGGGCGGATGGCGGCGCTGGGCGTGATCGTGTTCCCGATCGCGGCGGTCGTCGCCATCGGTTACGGCCTCGTCGGCCGGCAGGATCCGCAGCAGCTGGACTGGCGCCTGCAGTTGCACGCCTGGTGCGCGCTGCTCGCCTACGCCACGCTCGCCCTCGCCTCGGTCCTGGCGATCCTGTCGTTGCTGCAGGAGCGCGCCCTGCGCCAGCGGCGACTGCGCGGCTGGCTGCGCGCGCTGCCGCCGCTGGTGGAGCTGGAAACCCTGCTGTTCCGCACGATCGCGGTCGGCTTCGCGCTGCTCACGGCCACCCTGCTGACCGGTGTGCTGTTCGTCGAGGACCTGCTGGCCCAGCACCTCGCGCACAAGACCGTGTTCAGCGTGCTGTCCTGGCTGGCCTTCGGCGCCCTGCTGCTGGGGCGTCGCCTCCAGGGCTGGCGCGGCGCGAAGGCGGTGCGCTGGACCCTGGGCGCGATGATCCTGCTGGTCCTGGCCTACTTCGGCAGCAACCTGGTCCTGGAATTGATCCTGGGACGGCGCTGAGCCACACCCACGGCATCGGCGGCGCCGGATGGACCGGCTGCGCACAACGAAATTTCCCGGAACGACTGGTCACGCGGGCCGGGGTGGCTTATGGTCGGGGGTCGAGGACCGCCCCACGCGCACGGACGCAATACCGTTCGCCACCATGGAGACCCCGTAGTGAATTCGATGGCATCGATCCTGAGGACACCGGCCTGTCTGCTGCTGTTGGCCGGCTTCTGGGCAGGCAATGCGCAGGCCCAGTCCGCCCCCTGGACCAATTTCGAGGAATGCCCCGGCTTTCCGCCCGCAACCGCGGAGATCCTCCGCTGGGAAGCCATGCGCCTGCCCGACCTGATCGTCTGCCGTGCGATCGTGCAGGACGGCGGCGCCGAGGCGTTCGCACTGACGATCGGCCGCGAATCGCCGTTCAAGCCGCGCCGGGCCGACCGCGCAGAGGAATCGATGCTCAACGGTCGCGAGCTGTACTGGTATCGCAGCGAACTGCCGAGCCAACCGAACCTGCTGATCCGCGAAACCCTCATCCCGGTCGCCGAGGACCGCGTCGTGCACGTCTCGCTGCGCGCGAACGACGCCGCGACCCTCGCGAAGTACCAGGAATACGTGGTGACCCTGCCGTTCCCGGACTACGAGGACTGATCGATCCGGCGCCGGCACCGGCAGGCGATCCGCACCGCATCCGCCGCCCATCCCGGGCGGCCCTGTACCACCCGACAGGAGGATCGTCATGCTGAAGCGATTGAGCGCCGAGTTCCTCGGCACGTTCTGGCTTGTGTTCGGCGGTTGCGGCAGCGCGGTGCTGGCCGCGAATTTCGGCGGAGACGGCAATCCCCTCGGCATCGGCCTGCTCGGGGTGTCGCTGGCCTTCGGCCTGACCGTGCTGACCGGCGCATACGCGCTTGGACACATTTCCGGCGGACACTTCAACCCGGCGGTGAGCTTCGGGCTCTGGGCAGGCGGCCGTTTCGCGGCGAAGGACCTGCCGGCCTACATCGTGGCGCAGGTGGCGGGCGCCATCGCGGCCGGGATCCTGCTGTTCCTGATCGCCAACGCCCGGCCAGATTTCGTGTTCGACCCCGCTTCCCCCGGCGCCTTCGCCACCAACGGCTACGACGCGCTGTCCCCGGGCGGCTATGCAGCGGCGGCGGCCTTCGTCTGCGAGGTCGTGCTGACCGCGTTCTTCCTGGTCGTCATCCTCGGCGCCACCCACAAGCGCGCGCCGGCGGGCTTCGCGCCGATCGCCATCGGCCTGGCGCTCACCCTGATCCATCTGATCAGCATCCCGGTGACGAACACCTCGGTGAACCCGGCGCGTTCCACAGGCGTGGCGGTCGTCGTCGGCGGGGGCGCGCTGCAGCAGCTTTGGCTGTTCTGGCTCGCGCCGATCCTCGGCGGACTCATCGGCGGTTACCTCTACCGCTGGCTGGCCAACGACGGCGACTGAGCCGGCGACGCCCCGCTCCCTCCAACGCAGCACCGGATGATGCTGCGCCGGAGACGGGCCCCGTTCCATGAAACGGCGCGCACGGAAATCGTTGCGGATGAAACGATCAAGGCCGGAAAATTGGCATGCAATCTGCTTGGACTTGTGGTAAGCCGGCACGACAGCGGCCGGCATCTCCCCCGTAAGTTCAGTGAGGGTCGCCATGAAAACCAAGTTTTCCTTGTGTTTGTGGTTGGTCGCAGCGTTCTGGGCATGTGGCGCGAATGCGCAGAATGCTGCCCCTGAGTGTCCGAATCTGCCGAAAGAGGCTGCGGACAGCCTCTCCTGGCAGGTCCTCCGAACCCCCGACATGCTGCTGTGCCGCGCGATGCGCAGCGACGACGGCAAGGAAGCGTTCGCCGTGACCATCGGCCGCAGCTCGCCCTTCAAGCCCAACAGCGCCCTGCGCGACGGCGAAAGCGTCATCGACGGGCAGAAGACCTACTGGTACCGCAGCGAGATCGCCGCCCGGCCGAACGAGCTGATCCGCGAGACCCTGGTGAAGGTCGCCCCGAACAACGTCGCCCATGTGTTCATCCGCACCGACAACGCCGAAAACCTCGGCCGCTACAAGGACATGGTGCAGGGCCTGCAGTTCAATCCGGCCCTGGCGGGGAACTGATCCCGTCGCCACCTCCCTGCTCCCTGCGACGGCGCCTGCGGGCGCCGTCGTCGTTTCGGATGATTGCCGTCAGAACCGGCCTTCCTGGTAGTCCACGAACGCCTGCATCAGCTCTTCCTTCGTGTTCATCACGAAGGGCCCGTACTTGGCGACCGGTTCACGCAGCGGCCTGCCGGCGACCAGGATCGCGCGGGCACCCGAGGCGCCCGCAGCCAGCGTCAGTCGCTCGCCGCCGCCGAGCACCCCGAGGGTGTGCGTCGCCAGCGGTCGCGCATCCGCGCCCTCGCCCACCGACAGCGCGCCTTCGAAGACGAAGACGAAGGCGTTGTGACCTTCCGGCAGCGTGGTCGACCAGGCCAGGCCGCGCGCGAGGTCGATGTCCAGGTACAGCGGCTCGGTGGCCGGCTGCACGATCGGGCCGGCGACCTCGCCGCCCTCGGCATCGGCGACGCGGCCGGCGATCACCTTGATCGACACGCCCTCGGCCGGATGCGCGACCGGGATGCGGTCGGGCGCGAATTCCTGGTAGGCGGGCTCGCTCATCTTCAGCCGGGCCGGCAGGTTCACCCACAGCTGGAAACCGCGCATGCGGCCGGCCTCCTGCTCGGGCATTTCCGAATGCACCACGCCGCGCGCGGCGGTCATCCACTGCACCGCACCGGGCACCAGCAGGCCTTCGTTGCCGTGGTTGTCGCGATGGCGCATGCGGCCGTCGAGCATGTAGGTCACGGTCTCGAACCCGCGATGCGGATGCTCCGGGAAACCGGCGATGTAGTCCTCGGCGCGGTCGGTCCCGAACTCGTCCAGCATCAGGAACGGGTCGAGGTCCGGCAGCTGCGGCGTGCCGATCACCCGACGCAGTTTCACGCCCGCCCCATCGGACGTGGGCATGCCCTGCACGGTGCGGATGACGCGGGCCGCGGACGGGGTGGCGGGATGCGACATGGAAACCTCCTCGGAATGAGCCTGCCGCAAGATGCGGGGCCACCTTGCGCCATCCCAGCCGCACGACTGGGACGGATCGTTCCGGGCGACAGGTCCAGCCGGACAGCCGGCCAGACGCCTCCTCAGGCGTCCGGCTTCTTCGGTTTCAGCAGCATCTCCAACGCCTTGCCGGCAGCCGCGAAGGCGAAGGCGCCGGTGATGTGGGTCGCGGCACCGAGTCCGACGCCGCAGTCGAGCTTGAGCGCGGCGTCGGCACCAAGCTTGGGGCGCAGGCCGCAGACCGTGCCGTCGGCCTGCGGGTACTGCACGTTCTCCAGCGAATAGATCGCCGGCACGCCGAAATAACGCTGGTGATTCTTCGGGAAGTTGAACTCGGCGCGCAGCTTCTTGCGGATCAGCGCGAGCATGGCGTCATGCTCGGTGCGCGAGAGATCCCGCACGCGCACGAGGGTCGGATCAAGCCGTCCGCCGGCCGCGCCGACGGTGAGGATCGGCAGCTTGCGGCGCCGGCACCAGGCGATCGCCTCGACCTTGGTGCGGAAGCTGTCGCAGGCATCGATGACGAGGTCGTAGCCGCGCCCGAGGATCTCTTCGAGGTTCGACGGGGTGAGGAAGCTGGCGATCTCGTCGACCTGCATCGCCGGATTGATCGCGCGGCAGCGTTCGGCCATCGCCTGCGCCTTGCCCCGGCCGTACTGGCCCGCGAGCGCAGGCAACTGCCGGTTGGTGTTGGACACGCAGAGGTCGTCCGCGTCGACGAGGGTCAGCCGTCCCACCCCGCTGCGCGCCAGCGCCTCGACCACCCAGGATCCGACGCCGCCGAGGCCGATGACGGCGACGTGGCAGCGCGAGAAGCGCGCCAGCGCGCCAGCGCCGTAGAGCCGGTCGATGCCGGCGAAGCGTTCGGTCCAGGTGTCATCGAGGGTTGGCGTGGTCATGCCGGCGATTTTACCGCGCCGGACGGCACGGACAGGCCCTGTCCGCCGGGCATGATATGTTTTCCGCCATCCAGAAAGGAGCCCCAGGCATGTCGACCACCCCGGAAACAACCACTGCGCCTTCCGCCTTCAAGCGCTATTTCTTCATGCTGCTGATCGGCATCGTGATCGGCGCGATCGCCACCGTGATGGTGCTCAACGCGCTCAATGCCCGGAAGGATCATTTCCACGACAGCGTGATGTACGTGCAGGAGTGGCACATGAAGCAGCTCGGCGGCAAGGCCGCGCAGAACCGCTGCAACGCCACCGACGTGATCCCGCATCTCAAGGCGCTGCGCACGATGGCCGACGACCTGGAGCGCGCGTTCCCGGGTCTGGCCGACGACGAGCGGTTCGTGAAGCAGGCCAGCGGCATGCGCGCCACGCTCGACGCCGCGCTGAGCTCGCCGCCGCTGAACTGCGAGGGCGTCAACACGACCGTCGCGAAGATCGGCGAGAGCTGCAAGGGCTGCCACCAGGATTTCAAGTGAGTGACCCTCGGCGCGTTCGCAGCGATACAACATAACGCGACACGACATAACGTATACATCGAGTGCGCATACGCATCGACCCACGGCCCCGCATCGCGGGGCCGTTGCGTTTCGCCCATGCGCGACATCACGACTGCTGCATCGCAGCGTGCGCGATCGTGATCCGGCGACCATGATCGGCCGTCCGCCGATGGCGGATGTTCCGAATCACTTCAAATTTCCGGGGGCAACTGGATGAAGTTCAACGCACTCACCACCATCGGCGCGACCACCGTGCTCGCCGCCGCCGTTTCCAGCGTGTTCGCATCGACGGACGCCGCATCGCGCTTCGAGCGCAACAACCCGCTGCGCGTCAGCGTGATGGCGCTGGGTGGCGGCCAGGTCGAGGTGACCGTCACCAACACCAGCCGCAAGACGGCGCGCATCCCGAACTGGCAGCTGCCGTCGGCCGCCGCCGAATCGAACCTCTTCGCGGTGAGCCGCGACGGCGAGGCGTTGCGCTTCGAAGGCCGGATGATCAAGCGCGGCGTGCCGACCGCAGCCGAGTACACGATCCTGCGCCCGGGCCGCAGCCATCGCGCCGTCGTCGACCTCGGCGCCATGTACGACCTGTCGCAGGCGGGCGACTACACCGTGACCTTCGCGGCGCCGCTGCAGTGGGCGTCGATGTCGGACGGCAAGCAGCTGCGCCACGCCAACGGCCGGGCGATGGTCGCGCAGGGCGCACCGATCCGGATGTGGGTGGACGCGTCGGCCGCGAAGATCGCGGGCGCGCAGGCGATCAACCGCGCCAAGCCGAGCGCCGGCGGCAGCGTGGTCGGCGGCGTCACCTACAAGGGCTGCAGCAGCACCCAGATCAGCGGCGCAGGCAACGCGGTGGCGGCCGCGCGCAACTATTCCGAGAACGCAAAGGGCTACCTGAACTCCGGCACCGCGGGCCCGCGCTACACCACCTGGTTCGGCGCATACACTTCGTCGCGCTATTCCACAGCGAAGCAGCACTTCGCCAACATCGACGCGGCCATGGACCAGACCGGCGGCCAGATTACGATCAACTGCGGCTGCAGCCAGAACTACTACGCCTACGTCTACCCGAGCCGCCCGTACGAGATCTTCGTGTGCAAGGCGTTCTGGAGCGCGAACAACACCGGCACCGACTCGCGCGCGGGCACGCTGATCCACGAGATGAGCCATTTCAACGTGGTGGCCGGGACCGACGACCACGCTTATGGCCAGTCCGCTGCGAAGAATCTGGCGCTGACCGACCCGGCCCGCGCGCTCGACAACGCCGACAACCACGAGTACTTCGCGGAAAACACCCCCTCGCAGAACTGATCGCGCGGACGCGCCGACCACGACGGCCTGCTCCGGCGGGCCGTCGTCGTTCCGGGCGCCATTCCCCGCAGGCACGGGTCAGGCATAGGCGCCGCCCCCCGGTCGCGCTTATCATCGGAACCCACGCCGACCTGGCGCGCACTCCGGATCCGCACATGCGCTTTTCGCCCAAGTCCCTTCTCGGTGGCGGCCTCGCCATCGCAGCCGTCGCCGCAGGCACCCTCGCCTCGGTCACCGCCGCGCCAGCACGCCTGCCCGCCAACCCGGTACGCGTGAGCGTCCAGGCCCTGGGCCAGGACCGGGTGGAAGTCGTGGTGACCAACACCAGCCGCAAGACCCTGCGGATCCCGAAGTGGCAGCTGCCGTCCGCCGCCTTCGATTCCAACCTGTTCCGGATCAGCCGCGAGGGCGAGGAAATCCGCTTCCACGGCCGCATGATCAAGCGCGCCGCGCCGACGGTGTCCGATTTCGCGGTGCTGCGTCCGGGCCAGTCGCAGCGCAGCGTGGTCGAACTCGGCAAGATGTACGACCTCTCGAAGCCCGGCCTGTACACCGTCACCTACGCGACCTCGCTGCAGTACGCCTCGCTGTCCGGCGGGCCGCAGCTGCGCGCCGGCAACGGCGCCCCGCTGGTCGCACAGGCCGCGCCTATCCGCATTTCGCTGGACCGCGCCGTCGCCGCCGGCAGCCGGGTGAAGCCGGTCCTGCCGGCCAATCCGACGCTCTCGGATGTGGTGGGCATCAGCACCGTCAGCTGCAGCAGCACGCAGATCAGCCAGATCAACCAGGCCGTGCTCTCGGCACGCAGCTATTCCGAGAATGCGAAGGGCTATCTCAACGGCGGCGCCACCGGCGCGCGCTACACCAGCTGGTTCGGTGCGTATTCCTCCACGCGCTACGGCGATGTCAAACAGCACTTCGTGAACATCGACAAGGACCTTGACCAGACCGGTGGCCAGGTCACCATCAACTGTGGCTGCAGCAGCAGCGCCTTCGCATACGTCTACAAGAACCAGCCGTACCAGATCTGGGTGTGCAACGCGTTCTGGAGTGCGCCGCTCATCGGCACCGACTCGAAGGCCGGCACGCTGATCCACGAGATGAGCCATTTCACCGTGGTGGCCGATACCGACGACCACGTCTACGGCCAAGCCGGCGCACGCAACCTGGCGAACACCAATCCGACCAATGCCGCAGACAACGCCGACAACCACGAGTATTTCGCGGAAAACACGCCCTTCGAGAACTGATCGGGGATGAACCGCGCCCGGCATCGGGGGATCGCGACGGCCCGCTTCGGCGGGCCGTCGTCGTTACGGACGCCCGCCGCTGCGGAAGTCGGCACAAATGGCCCCGATCATCGCCATTTCAAGCCCTGCCTCAACGCACATGCGGGACTCAGGCTGCCCGTGCCATGATCCGCGCCGTCCCTCCCAGCAACGGATCACGCGTTCCATGGATCTTTCGACCCTGTGGTACGTCCTCGCGGGCGTCCTGATCGTCGTCGGCCTGCTCGGCATCGTGCTGCCGGCCCTGCCCGGCCTGCCGCTGGTCTACGTCGGCATGCTGATCGCGGCCTGGAACAACGGGTTCGAGGCCATCGGCGTCTGGACCCTCGTCGTCCTCGGCGTGATGACGCTGTTCTCGTTCGCCATCGACATCTTCAGTACGGCGATCGGCGCCAAGCGCGTCGGCGCCAGCCGGAAGGCCGTCGTCGGCGCCGTGCTCGGCACGCTGGGCGGCCTGTTCTTCATGCCCATCGGCCTGTTCGTCGGCCCCTTCCTCGGCGCGCTGGCCGGTGAACTGATCCACCTGCGCCGCCTCGACCGCGACGGCTTCGGCCAGGCGACGAAGGTCGGCGTGGCCACATGGGTGGGCATCGTGCTCGGGGTGGCGTTGAAGATCGCGCTGGCCTTCGCCATGCTGGCCCTGTTCGTCCTCGCCTGGTACTTCTGATCGATGCACCGCCCTGTGTTTCCCTTCCGCCGTCTCGGCCTCGTCGCGCTGTTCGCGCTGCTGCTGTTCGCCATCGCCGTGCCGATGGCCAGCGCCTCGGGCGATGCCTGGACGCAGCTGCTGACCGGCAAGGTCGCGGCGACCAAACCCGCGGCCGCGCCGCAGCCGCCAGCGGCAGCCCTGCGCTGTGACGTGCGCCACCTCGGCGACTGCGTCGAAACCCTGGTCGATACCGCCAACCTCGCCCTGGCGCGGCTGTTCCAGAAACTGCCGCTGCTCGTGCTGGGTGCGCTGGTCGTCCTGCTGACGCACTGGCTGTCGCGTTTCGTCGGCAACCGCCTGCACCTGCTGCGCATCCGCTCGCAGAACCCCTACATGAGCGGCCTCGTGCGCATGATCGTGCGCACCGCGATCATGCTGGTCGGCATCCTGATCGCGCTGGACGTGGTCGGTCTGACCTCGGTGGTCGGCGCGGTCCTCGGTTCCGCCGGCGTGGTCGGACTGGTCCTGGGCTTCGCGTTCCGCGACATCGCCGAGAATTACATCGCCGGCATCCTGCTCAGCGTGCGCCGTCCGTTCGAGCCGGGCGACCACGTGATGATCGAGAATCGCGAAGGCAAGGTCATCGCGGTCAATTCGCGCGCGACGGTACTGATGACCATGGACGGCAACCACCTGCAGCTGCCGAACAGCCTGGTCTTCAAGTCGGTGGTGCTGAACTACAGCAAGAACCCGAAACGCCGCTTCGATTTCACGATGCTCATCGACGGCAGCCAGTCGATCCGCGAAGCGCAGACGCTCGCGCTCGAAGCGATCTCGAAGATCGAAGGCGTACTCGACGACCCGGCGCCCGCCTGGACCGTGGTCGAGTTCGGCGCGAACGGCATCCAGCTGAAATTCTTCGGCTGGGTCGACCAGCGCAACGCGGACCTGGGCAAGGTGCGCAGCGAAGCGATCCGCCAGGTGAAGGCTGCGTACCAGCGCTCGGAGATCGAAAGCCCGCGTACGACGTACCACATCGTCGCCACCCGCAACCGCGATGCGGATGCGCTGGAAGCGGCCATCGAGCCCGCGCACAACGGCGTCGACACCTCCGTGAACCACGAACTCGACGTGCAGGTCGCGAACGCGATCCTCAACGACACCAACACCAACCTGCTCGATCCGGAGCCGACATCGCCATGACGCACTTCGTAGGGAGCACCGCCGCCCTGAGCCTCCGGGTCGCCCTTGCACTGTCGGGCCTGTTCGGCGTCTCGATGCCCGTGCTCGCCGGATCGCCGCCCGCGACCGCCGCGCAGAAGACCGCGAACGGCCTCGACGCCGCCGCACGCGCACGCCTGGTGGGCGAGCACATGCTGACCCTGCAATGGCTTCGCTGGGGCGATCTCTCCGGCGCGGGCAAGGTCGTGGTCGAGGATGCCGGCGACACGCTGCCGATGCGGGGCGAACAGCGTGGTACCGGCGAAAACGCCGACGACTACGTGCGCCTCGACGGCCGGATCGTCGCCGCCAGCCGCGAAGGTTTCGTGTTCGAGGGCGAGATCCTCACCCGCGTGCACCACATCGCGAACGGCAGCGAATGCAGGCGCAGCGGCACCTTCACCTTCAAGGCCACCGGCAAGCGCCGGTACTGGCGCCTGCAGGAAATGGACAACCCCTGCGACAGCGCGACGGATTACGTGGACGTGTATTTCCGGGGCATCTGATATGTCGTGGGCATGCGGACAGGACACGATTTGCTGAATCCTGCCCCCCATGCATCCTGCATGGTTCCTGACGATTCATGCGCGGCGGCGTACGGTCCGGGCACGCAGCGGCGACCTGCGTCGCTGCGATACGCAAACCGTCAGGAGGTCGACATGAACATGTCCAACGACAGCACGTCCATCAGGACGCCAATCCTTGCCGCAGCGCTCGCGATGTCCACGCTCGCGCTCGCCGGCTGCGCGACGTCGGGTGGCGCCAGCGGCTATTCCGGTTCCGGTTACGGCGGTTCGCAGACGGCGTGCTACGACTGCGGCACCGTGGTCCGGATCGAAGAGGGCAACGGCAGCCGCACGCCCAACGCCACGGGTGCGGTGGTCGGCGCGGTGATCGGCGGTCTCGCCGCACGCGAAATCGCCGACAACCAGACCGACAGCGAAGGTCGCAAGAACACGGCCACAGTGGCCGGTGCCGCAGCTGGCGGCGTCATCGGCAACGCCATCCAGAATCGCGTCGGCACGGGTTACAACATCTTCGTGCGGATGCGCGACGGTCGCGAGCGCGTCGTCTCGCAGGACGATCTCAACGGCATCGCCGTCGGTTCGCGCGTCGAGATCCGCAATGGGCGCGCGCGCCTGATCTGATGCTCTCGCGGCAAGCGGCCGATCAATGCGACGCGGATGCTGCGCCCGGTGATCCCGGGCGCAGCATCGCCGTCGACGGTCAGCCGACCACCACCGGAATCTTCCCGATCCGCGCCTGCCATTCCTTCGGGCCGGTCTGGTGCACCGAGGTGCCTTGGGAATCCACGGCGACGGTGACCGGCATGTCCTTCACCTCGAACTCGTAGATCGCTTCCATGCCGAGGTCGGCGAAACCGACGACCTTCGCACCCTTGATCGCCTTCGAGACGAGGTAAGCGGCGCCGCCGACGGCCATCAGGTAGACGGACTGGTGTTTGCGGATCGCCTCGATCGCGGCCGGGCCGCGCTCGGCCTTGCCGACCATGCCCATCAGGCCGGTCTGCGCCAGCACCTGCTCGGTGAACTTGTCCATCCGCGTGGCGGTGGTCGGGCCGGCGGGACCGACGACTTCATCGCGCACCGGATCGACCGGGCCGACGTAGTAGATGAACTTGCCGCGCAGGTCGACCGGGAGTTCCTCGCCTTTGTTGAGCATGTCGACCATGCGCTTGTGCGCGGCGTCGCGACCGGTGAGCAGCTTGCCGTTGAGCAGCAGCACTTCGCCGGGCTTCCACGAGGCCACGTCTTCCTTCGTAACCGTGTCGAGATCGACGCGACGCCCCTTCGACGCGTCGTAGGTCAGTTCCGGCCAGTCTTCCAGCGACGGCGGATCCAGCATCACGGGGCCGCTGCCGTCGAGGGTGAAATGCGCATGACGGGTCGCGGCGCAGTTCGGGATCATGGCCACGGGGAGATTGGCGGCGTGGGTCGGGTAATCCTTGACCTTGATGTCGAGCACCGTGGTCAGGCCGCCCAGGCCCTGCGCGCCGATGCCGAGCGCGTTGACCTTCTCGTACAGCTCCAGGCGCAGTTCCTCGGCACGGTTCGACGGGCCGCGCGCCTGCAGGTCGGTGATGTCGATCGGCTCCATCAGCGACTCCTTGGCCAGCAGCATCGCCTTCTCGGCGGTGCCGCCGATGCCGATGCCGAGCATGCCCGGCGGGCACCAGCCGGCGCCCATCGTCGGCACCGTCTTCAGCACCCAGTCGACGATCGAATCGGAGGGATTGAGCATCGCGAACTTCGACTTCGCTTCGCTGCCGCCGCCTTTTGCGGCGACGATCACGTCGACCGTGTTGCCGGGGACGATCTTCACGTTGACGACGCCGGGCGTATTGTCCTTCGTGTTGGTGCGCTTGCCGGCCGGGTCGGCCAGCACGCTGGCGCGCAGCTTGTTGTCGGGATGGTTGTAGGCGCGGCGCACGCCCTCGTGGACCATGTCCTCCAGCGCCATCGTCGCGTCGTCCCAGCGCACGTCCATGCCGACTTCGAGGAAGACGGTGACGATGCCGGTGTCCTGGCAGATCGGTCGGTGGCCTTCGGCGCACATGCGCGAGTTGATGAGGATCTGTGCGATGGCGTCCTTCGCCGCTGGGCTTTCCTCGCGCTCGTAGGCGGCGGCGAGGTTCCGGATGTAGTCGACCGGGTGGTAATAGCTGATGTACTGGAGGCCGTCGGCGATCGACTGGATCAGGTCTTCCTGCTTGATCGAGACCGGGCGGCGGTCGGCGGGCATGGCGGTGGAGGCGGAGGCTGCGGACACGGAGGGAAACCGTCGTGGCGGGTCGGGATGCGGATTTTACCCCTTCGCCCGGTTTGACCGGGGTCAATACGCGGCGGGATGGTGCTTTGCAGAATCATCATCGAGTCGCGTCATCGACCCATGACGACGACCTTGGCCGTCGTTCCCGTGCAGATCGCCCCCTCCCGGAGCCACCCATGCCCAGCGCCACCGATCGCCCGTCCCTCCTGCCCTACACCGTCGAGACCCTGGCCGATGGCCGCAAGGTCCTGATCCGGCCGATGAACCCCGGCGATGCCGAGGCCGAGCGCGTCTTCATCCTGGCCCTGTCGCCGCAGGCGCGCCGCTACCGATTCCAGGAGCAGATCCGCGACCCGGCACCGGAGATGATCGAGAAGCTGGTGAACGTGGACCACGTCAACGACGAGGCCTTCGTGGCCCTGGCCGATGCCGACGAGCGCGGCGCCATCATCGGCGTGTCCCGCTACGCGGTCGGCAGCGACCCGCTGACCTGCGAGATCGCGGTGACCGTGCTCGATGCCTGGCAGGGCCAGGGACTGGGGACGGCGCTGATGCGCAGGCTGATCGAGGCCGCCCGCGAACGCGGCCTGCAGCGGATGGTGTCGCTGGACTTCGCCGAAAACCAGGAAATGACCCACCTCGCCCATCACCTCGGCTTCCACACCGCGCCGGACCCCGACGACCGCACCCAGGTCGTGCATACGCTGACCCTCTGACCGCCCCTGTACCGGACGGCTCCACGGGGGCCGTCCGGTACAATGCGCGCCCGCTTCGCCTCGCCTCCTGCCCGACCCCATGGCCTCCCCCTACGGCACCGAAACCGTGCTCGACGTGCGTCACTGGACCGACGCCTACTTCAGCTTCACCACCACCCGCGACGACGGCTTCCGCTTCGACAACGGCCAGTTCGTCATGATCGGACTGGAAGTCCCGCAGCCGGACGGCTCGACCAAGCCGCTGATGCGCGCCTATTCGATCGCCAGTGCGAATTGGGAAGAACAGCTGGAGTTCTTCAGCATCAAGGTCCAGGACGGCCCGCTGACCTCGCGCCTGCAGCACATCAAACCCGGCGACACCATCCTGATCGGCCGCAAGCCTACCGGCACGCTGCTGATCTCCGACGTGCATCCCGGCCGCAACCTCTACCTGCTGTCCACCGGCACCGGACTGGCGCCGTGGATGGCGGTGGTGAAGGACCCCGCGACCTACGAGCGCTTCGAGAAGGTGATCATCGTCCATGGCGTGCGCGGCGAACCGGACCTGGCCTACCGCGACTACATCGAACGCGAGCTGCCGCGCCACGAATTCCTCGGCGAGGACATCAGCCGCAAGTTGCTGTATTACCCGGCGGTGAGCCGCGAGGACTTCTTCTTCCACGGCCGCCTGCAGCGCGGTCGCATCACCGATCTGCTCGACAGCGGCCGGATCGCCGCCGACCTCGGCCTCGACCCGCTGGACGCGGCCCACGACCGCGCCATGATCTGCGGCAGCCCGCAGATGCTGGCCGATTTCCGCCGCATCCTCGATGGCCGCGGCTTCACCGCCTCGCCGCGCATCGGCACCGCCGGCGAGTACGTGTTCGAGCGCGCCTTCGTCGAGAAGTGAGCCCGCTCGCCGGCCCGCCGACGCTCGCATAGACTGATCCGGCTGCAGGTCGCAGCGCCGTTGCCGGACCGAAAGATGCCCTTCCGCCTCCGTGGCCTGCTGGCCATGCTGCTCCTCGCCGTCGCCGCCACGGTCGCCTCCGCCGGCCCGCATCCGCAGCCCAGGCCCGGCGAGATCCCGCCGGATGCGCTGGGCAAGGACCGCGAGGGCAACGAGCAGACCGTCAGCCAGCATCGCGGCAAGGTGGTGATCGTGACCTTCTGGGCCTCGTGGTGTGGCCCTTGTCGCCGGGAACTGCCGGTGCTGGGCCAGTTCCAGCGCGCGGTGGGCAAGGATGCGCTGGAAGTCATCGCGATCAACGTCAAGGAGCCGCGCAAGGACTACCTGGGCGTGATCCGCGCCAACAAGGACCTGGAACTGACCTGGGTCCACGACAGCAGCGGCGCCACCAGTGTGCGCTACGGTGTGCAGGCGCTGCCGAACATGTTCATCATCGACCGCGAGGGCAAGGTCGCCCACGTGCATCGCGGCTATTCCGAAGAGCGCCTGCCGGTGTTCATCCGCGAAATCAGCGCGCTGCTGCCGCCCGACGTCCTGCAGCGCCCTGCCGGGGGGTGAGCGCCTGCATCCGCCGGCCACCCGGCCGCGTAGGTGCGTCACCTGACCGAGGAGATCGTTCCATGCGACACAAGCCGTTCGCCCTGATCGCACTGATCGCTCTGATGATGACCCTGGCCGGCTGCCTGCCGCCGAGCGATCCCTCGAAGACCATCCCCACCCTGCTGGTGCCGGCGCCGCAGCCCGCGAAGCGCCTGGTGATCGTGCTGCCCGGCCGCGCCGACGGCCTGCCCGCGCTGCGCGACAGCGGCATGGCCGCCGCCATCCAGGGTGCCTGGCCGGATGCCGACGTGCTGTTCGCCGAGCTGACGCTGGGCTACTACATGCAGGGCCGCGCGCCCGAACGGCTGCATGACGAAGTCGTCGCACCCGCACGCCAGCGCGGCTACCGTGAGGTCTGGCTGGCCGGCGCCTCGATGGGCGGCATGGGCGTGCTGCTCTACGACCGCCTGCGCCCCGGCGAGATGGACGGCCTGGTCCTGCTGGCGCCCTACCTCGGCGACCGCAAGCTGCTGCGCGAGATCGGCGACGCGGGCGGCATCGCGCAGTGGGATGCCGGCCCGCCGCAGGAGGTCAACGACGACACCTGGCAGCGCGAGATCTGGCGCCACATCCAGAAGGTGTCCCGCGACCCGGCGCAGTCGAAGCGCTTCTGGCTGGCCTACGGCGACAAGGACCGCCTGCGCAACGCGGTGCCGCTGCTCGCGCCGGCCCTGCCCGCCGACCAGGTGCTCGTCCGCGAGGGCGGACACACCTGGACGGTCTGGTCCCCGGCGATCGGCGAAGTGCTGAAACAGGCCGACGCCAAGCGCTGAGGCACTGGCGTCACCGCCTGCGCGACCTCAGGCGTCGCGCAGGCCGAATCCGACGTCGCGCGCGAGGGCGTCGAAGCCCGGGAACGAGGTCGCGACGTTGGCGATGTCGCCGACGACGAACATCGCTTCGGCGCGCTGCGCGGCGATCGCGAACGACATCGCGATGCGGTGGTCGCCATGGCTGTCGATCCGCGTGCTGCCGTCAGCTGCGGGCTGCAGCGGGCCTGGATGGATGTCGGCGCCGTCGGGCGTCTCGTCGACGCGGATGCCGAGCTGGCGCAGGCCGGCGGACATCGTGGCGAGTCGGTCGGACTCCTTCACCCGCAGCTCGGCCGCGCCGCGCACGCGGGTGACGCCCTCGGCGCAGGCCGCCGCGATGAACAGCGCCGGGAATTCGTCGATCATGTCCGGCACGATGCCTTCGGGCACGTCGATGCCGCGCAGCTGTGCGAAGCGCACGCGCAGGTCGGCCACGGCTTCGCCGCCGGCCCTGCGCGCGTTCGATTCCTCGATGTCCGCACCCATCAGCCGCAGCGCCTGCAGCAGGCCGGTGCGGCGCGGGTTCATGCCGACCGCTTCGAGCAGCAGGTCCGAACCGGGGATCACGCTGGCGGCGACCAGGAAGAACGCCGCCGACGAGAAATCCGCCGGCACCGACACATCGGTCGCGCGCAGCGCATGACGGCCATCGGCGCCGCCGCGTACGCGGGCGAAGCCGGGCTCGAATTCGATCGGCCAGCCGAAGGCGGACAGCATGCGCTCGGTGTAGTCGCGGGTGGGATGCGGCTCGCGGACGATGGTCTCGCCTTCCGCATACAGGCCGGCGAGCAGCAGTGCGGACTTCACCTGCGCGCTGGCGACCGGCAGCGTGTAGTCGATGCCGCTCAGTGCCTGGCCGCCGTGGATGCGCAGCGGCGGCAGGCCGCCCTCTTCGCTGTCGATCCGTGCGCCCATCTTCGACAGCGGATCGATCACGCGGCGCATCGGTCGCTTCGAGAGCGAGACATCGCCGACCAGCGTGCTGTCGAACGCCTGCCCGGCCAGCACGCCGGCGAGCAGGCGCATGCCGGTGCCGGCGTTGCCGCAGTCCAGCGCGTCGGCGCTGCCACGCAGGCCCTTCAGGCCGACGCCATGCACGATCCGCGACTGCGCGGACGGCGATTCGATCTTCACGCCGAGCTGCTGGAACACCGCCGCCGTAGCGCGGGTGTCCTCGCCTTCGAGGAAGCCGTCGATGCGCGACACGCCGTTGGCCAGCGAAGCCAGCATGATCGCGCGATGCGAGACCGATTTGTCGCCCGGCACGCGGATGCGCCCCGACAGCGGCGCGCCCGGCGCGACGATCCAATCCTTCATCCCTGCGTCCTTCACTTGCTCACCACCGCTCATGCCAGCACCTTGTCCAGTTCCGCCAGCAGGCGGCGATTCTCGTCGGGATTGCCGACCGTGATGCGCAGGCAGTGGCCGAGGCCGTAACCGCCCATCGGCCGCAACACCACGCCGGCATCGATCAGCGCGGCGTCGATACGCGCGACCCGCGCCTCGTCGCCGGGCTCGGCGAATTTCACCAGGAGGAAATTGGTCTGCGACGGGAGCACCGTCAGGCCGCGCGCGCGCAGCGCTTCGGCGAGCGATGCGCGCTGTTCGGCATTGCGCGCAACGACCCAGCGCAGGTGTTCGTCGTCGCCCAGCGCGGCCTCTGCCGCCGCCAGACCGGCGCTGTTGACATTGAAGCTCTCGCGCACGCGCTCCAGGACCGCGATCAGGCCGGGATGGGCGATCGCGTAGCCCACGCGCAGGCCCGCCAGCGCATAGGCCTTGCTGAAGGTGCGGGTCACGACCAGGTTCGGATGCGTGGCGACCAGAGTCAGCGCGGACGCCCATTCCGGCGCATCGACGAATTCGGCATAGGCCTCGTCGACCACCACCAGCACGTCCGCCGGCACGTTCGCCATGAACGCGGCGAAAGCCTCCGCGCCGAACCAGGTGCCGGTGGGGTTGTTCGGGTTCGCGATGTAGACCAGACGCGTGGTCGACGTGATCGTCGCGGCGATGGCGTCGAGGTCGTGGCCGCGCGGCATCGCATGGTCGTCGGGGTTGCACGGTGCGACATGCAGGGTCGCACCCGCCGCCTGCGCGGCGATGGCATACACCGCGAACCCGTACTTCGACGCCACGACATCCGCACCCGGTCCCGCGAACACCTGCGCGAACTGCATCAGCAGCTCGTGCGAACCGTTGCCGAGCAGGATCGAGGCCACATCGACCCCGTGTTTCGCCGCCAGCGCGCGCTTGAGGTCGCCGCCGAGCGGATCGGGATAGCGGAAGCTGTCGTGGATCGTGCCGAGCACGGCTTCCTTGGCCTTCGCGCTCGGGCCATAGGGATTCTCGTTCGAGCCGAGCTCGACCAGGAAACGCCCCTCGAACCTGCGACGGAACGCCACGAGATCGTGCCCCGGGTCGTAGGCGCGCAGGCGCTGGATGCCGGGCTGGGCGAGGGAGGAGAAGAAGGATTCTGATGCGTGATCGGTTTGGTTCATTGAAATTCGCCGGCGGGGCCATCCATGGATCAGGTAACGCAAGACCAACTTGAAACAAAAGCCGTTGTCATCCCGAGCGAAGCGGGGGACCTGCTGTCAATACAAACCGAGCAAAGCAGGTCCCTCACCCGATGAAACCGGCTTCGGGATGACAGATCACTCTCGTCGCAGCGGTTGCACGACACTGCGCTTACGGGACCGCCACCGGATACGACCCCAGGACACGGACTTCACCGGCGAATTCGTCGATCTCGGCCAGCGCGTCCTTCAACGGTGCTTCTTCGGCATGGCCGGAGACGTCGATGAAGAACGCGTACTGCCAGAGCTTGCCGTGCGCGGGGCGCGATTCGATGCGGTTCATGCTGATCATGCGCCGTGCCAGCGGTTCGAGGATGCGGTACAGCGCACCGGGCTGGTCGCGGATGAAGACCAGCAGCGAGGTGCGGTCGTTGCCCGAAGGCGGGAACGAGCTGCGGCCGATGACGAGGAAGCGCGTGGTGTTGTCGTCTCGGTCCTCGATCGGGCCGGCGACGACCTTCAGGCCGTAGGCGTGCGCGGCGTTCTCGCCCGCGATCGCGGCGGCATCGTCGGAGTTGCGCGCGCGGCGCGCACCTTCCGCATTGCTGACCATCGCCTGCTTCTCGACCTTCGGCAGGTTCTGGCGCAGCCAGGCCTTGCACTGCGCGAGCGACAGCGCGTGCGAGTAGACGCGCTCGATGTCCTCGATGTGGCCGGTGCGCGACAGCAGGTACTGGTGCACGCGCAGTTCGACCTCGCCGCAGATCATCAGCGGCGAGGTCAGGAACAGGTCGAGCGTGGACTGGATGGTGCCGGTGCCGGAGTTCTCGACCGGCACGACGCCGAAATCGGCATGACCGGCGGCGACTTCGTCGAACACCTCTTCCACGGTCGCCAGCGGCAGCGCCTTCGCGGAATGACCGAAGTGCTTGTAGACCGCCTGCTGCGAGAACGTGCCTTCCGGACCGAGGAAGCCGATCTTCAGCGGTTCCTGCTGCGCGAGGCAGGCGGACATGATCTCGCGGAACAGGCGCACCAGCACTTCGTCGGACAGCGGTCCTTCGTTGCGATCGACGACGCGGCGCAGCACCTGGGCCTCGCGCTCGGGACGGTAGTAGTCGACGGCGGCGGCGAGCTTGCCCTTGGCCTTGCCGACCTGGTGCGCCCACAGCGCGCGTTCGGCGATCAGCGACTGGATCTCGTGGTCGATGCCGTCGATCTGCGCGCGCACCGACAGCAGGTCGGGCTTGCCCTGCGCGTCGACCGGAATGTCGACCCGCTTCCCGTCCTTCGTCCTGGCGGCCGGCGCGGCCCTGGAGGACGCCTTCGCTGTCGTCCTGACCGCCGTTTTCGCGGAGGCCTTTGCGGATGTCTTCGTGGCGCTGCGGGCCTTGCCCGTGGCGGTGCTTGCTGCCTTGGCCGGCGTCCGGCGCTTGTCGGTGGTCATCGCTGTGCTGCGCCGGCGTTGCTGCCGGCGCCCCTCGGTTGTACGAATGGAGAATGGATTCGTCGTGGGTGCGGACCGCCGTCGCCAGGGTGGACGCGGCATTCCGCTCGTCGATCCACCGCTGCAGGGCCGGGCCGGTACGCATCGCGCGCACCGGCCATGCGACCGATCAGCCGTGGCGTTGCTGGAAGTCCTTCATGAAATCGGCGAGCGCCTTCACGCCTTCGACCGGCATCGCGTTGTAGATCGAGGCGCGCATGCCGCCGAGGGCGCGATGGCCCTTCAGCGCGATCAGGCCGGCGGCCTTGGCTTCCGACAGGAAGGGCTTGTCCAGCGCCTCGTCGTGCAGGAAGAACGGCACGTTCATCCGCGAGCGCACGGCGGCGGCGACTTCGTTGCGGTAATACCCGCCGGAACCGTCGATCACCGAATACAGCAGCGCAGCCTTCTCGGCGTTGCGACGCGCGAACTCGGCGACGCCGCCTTCGGCGAGCATCCATTTCACGTTGAGGCCGAGCATGTACCAGTTCCAGGTCGGCGGCGTGTTGAGCATCGACTCGCCCTTGAGGTGCGAGGCATAGTTGAAGATGTCGGCACGGTTCTGGCCGGCGCGCTCCAGCAGGTCGCGGCGGACGATCACCACGGTGATGCCGACCGGGCCGAGGTTCTTCTGCGCGCCGGCATAGATGACGCCGTACTTCGACACGTCGACCGGTTCCGAGGCGATGCTGGAGCTGAAGTCGGCGACCAGCGGCACGTCACCGGTGTCCGGGGTGTCGCGGAACTCGACGCCGTGGATGGTCTCGTTCGCGGTGATGTGCACGTAGGCCGCGTCCTTCGACAGCTGCCATTCGCCGCGCGCGGGGATGTCGCGGAAGCCGCCGGCTTCGCTGCTGGCGACGGTGTTCACGGCCACGTACGGCTTGGCCTGCTTGATCGCGGTCTTGCTCCAGTGTCCGCTGACCACGTAGTCGGCGGTCTGGCCGGCGGCGGCGAAATTCAACGGGATCAGTGCCTGCTGCGTGGTGGCGCCGCCGGCGAGGAACAGCACCGCGTAGTCCTCGGGAATCGACATCAGCGTGCGCAGGTCGGCCTCGGCCTCGGCGGCGACCTGGATGAATTCCGGGCCGCGATGGCTGTGTTCGACGATCGAGGCACCGGAACCGCGCCACTCCAGCATCTCGTCCTGGGCCTGGCGGAGGACGCTCTCGGGCAGGGTGGCGGGACCGGCACTGAAGTTGAACGCGCGCGACATCGGGAATTCCATGGTCTGGCGAAAGGGCCCCCGAGTATGCCGCAGCGCACCATCGTTGTGTGCATCCGGCAAATGCCGATTCGCCATTTGCCGATCACGCGCATCCTTTCCGCCGCCAGCCCCGTCCCTGCTCATGCCGGAACGGTTCCATACGCAACCGTTTCATGCGAAACCACATCGGCAAGCCCATCGTCGGCGACAAGGTGAACGATGCCCGCAACGGCCTGCGCGACACGCGCAACCGGAGGCCCCGTATCCACCTCCAAGCCTCGTGACGCCATGCGATGCTGGTTTACGCAGACCGGCCGCCGGCACCCCCAGTCCACGGAGTTCCCATGCCCCAGTCCCGTTCCCTTCGCGACGCCCTGCGCATCCCCGCCAGCGAGATCACCGACGAAGCGGTCTACCGCGACCGCCGCCGCCTGCTCGGCCTGCTCGCCGCCACGCCGACCCTGGCCCTGTCCGGCTGTGCCGAGGCCGAGCCACCGCCGCCAGCGCCGAAGAGCACGCAGACGCCTGCCCAGGCCAAAGCGCAGGCGAAGTCGGGTTTCCGCACCGACGAAGCCCTGACCCGCTACGAGGACGTGACGACCTACAACAACTTCTACGAGTTCGGCACAGACAAGGCCGACCCCTCGCGTGCGCGCAAGACCCTGATCACCAAGCCGTGGACTGTGGCGGTCGGCGGCGAATGCGCGAAGCCCGGCAAGCTCGAGCTGGCGGACCTGATCAAGGGCCTCACGCCCGAGGAGCGCATCTACCGCCTGCGCTGCGTCGAAGGCTGGTCGATGGTGATCCCGTGGCTGGGCGTGCCGCTGGGCGACGTGCTGAAGCGCTTCGAGCCGACCTCGAAGGCGAAGTACGTCGCCTTCACCACCCTCGCCGACCCGAAGCAGATGCCCGGCGTGCGCGTGGATTCGATCAACTGGCCCTACCGCGAGGGCCTGCGCATCGACGAGGCCATGCACCCGCTCACCCTGCTCGCCACCGGCCTGTACGGCAAGCCGATGCCCCAGCAGAACGGCGCGCCGGTGCGCCTGGTCGTGCCGTGGAAGTACGGCTTCAAGAGCATCAAGTCGATCGTGGAGATCCGCTTCGTCGAGACCATGCCGAAGACCGCATGGAACGAGCTGCAGCCCGAGGAATACGGATTCTTCAGCAACGTCAATCCGGACGTCGACCACCCCCGCTGGAGCCAGAAGACCGAGCGCCGGATCAGCGGCAGCGCCAGCAAGCTGTTCGCCGAACGCATCCCGACCCGGCTGTTCAACGGCTACGCGCCGCAGGTGGCCGGAATGTACAAAGGGCTGGACCTGAGGAAGTGGTTCTGATGGCAGCTGCTTCCGGGCGGCTCATCGCCGCCAAGACCGTGGTACATGTGCTGTGCCTGGCGCCGCTGGCCATCCTGTCCTGGCAGTTCTGGGACGTGTACCGCACCGGCAGCGACGCGCTCGGCGCGGACCCCGTGGCGGAGATCGAGCATCGCCTGGGCATCTGGGCCCTGCGCTTCCTGCTGATCGCGCTGGCGGTGACGCCGCTGCGCCAGCTCACCGGCCAACCGGTGCTGATCCGCTTCCGGCGCATGCTCGGGCTGTACGCATTCGCCTACGCGACCCTGCATCTCGTGGCCTATCTGGTGCTGGACCTGCGCGGCTACTGGCTGCAGGTCTTCGAAGAGATCGTGAAGCGTCCGTACATCACCGTCGGCTTCGCGGCCTGGCTGCTGCTGGTGCCGCTGGCGGTGACCTCGACCACGGGCTGGATCCGCCGCCTCGGCAAGCGCTGGGCAAGTCTGCACAAGCTGGTCTACGCCATCGCCGTGCTTGCCGTGCTGCATTTCTGGTGGCTGGTGAAGTCCGACATTCGCGAGCCGGCGCTGTACGCGGGCATCCTCGCCGTGCTGCTGGGCTGGCGGCTGTGGTGGCGATGGCGGAAAGCCCCTGGAAAACAGCGGGCCTGATCTTCGCCGCTCAGTCGCCGCCGAGCAGCAACAGGGCCGAAATGGCGCCCGCCAGCATGAGGGCCGCCAGCAGCAGCCACGGCAGGCGATGGCCACGACGACGTGTCGGCGCCAGCGGCAGTTCGATGCCGTCGGGGTCTTCCGCCGGCTTGGGCGGCTGCGGCGTGGCGACAGAAGGCGCCTCGATCACGAAACGATGGTGCAGGTCGAACACGATCTGGTCGCCCGGCGACAGCACGGCATCGCGCACCACCTCGCCATTGACCAGGCTGCCGTCGCCGCTGCCCAGGTCGCGCAGCACGATGCGGTTGCCGATCATCTCGATCCGGGCGTGGCGCTCGGCGAAATCGGGGTCGTCGATGCGGATGTCCGCCTCATCGCTGCGCCCGACCAGCCTGGGCGCCTCGAGGGTGAAGCTGCGGCCGTGGTGTCGCCCGCCCACCCCTCGCACGACGACGCGACAATCGCCGCGGAATTCGCCGGGCACGTGCCGGAGGGCATCGGGCAGCGGTTCGACGCGGCGCATCGACGCCAGCACCATTTCCACGCCGTCCAGATAGATCGCATCGCCCAGACGGAGCATCGCCATGCGCTGCACCGGGCGACCGTTGACGTGGATGCCGCGCGCACCGTCGGCGACCGTCATCCACACACCGCGGCGATCGACGTACAGCCGGATCGCTGGCGCATCGCCCTCGCCCGCCCCGACCAGCCCGACCGTATCGCCGATGCGCCCGATGCCATGCACGCCGGGACCCAGCGGCATTTCGGGGTGGTGGTGTTCGGGGAACCGGAGCTTCAGGCCTTCCATCGGCACGCAATCTAACATGCATGCCGCGCCGTTGAAGGGGACGAAGGTCGATTCGACAAGCGGAGTGGCGTTAGACTCGCGGGCCAACCGAAAGACGCCTGATCAGGAGCCCCCATGTCCGGTATCGACATCCACCACCCGCATTCGCTGCCGCTGCCCAAGGCGCGCGAGGCGATCGAGGAGGTCGCGGAGAAGCTCGCGGAGCGCTTCGATTTCGAATGGCACTGGGACGGCGACACCCTGCACTTCAACCGGTCCGGCGTCGACGGCCGGATCGCGCTGTCGCCCAGGGACCTGCATGTCACCGCCAAGCTCGGCTTCCTCGTGGCGATGTTCAAGGATTCGATCGAGCAGGAAATCCGCCGGGTGCTGGACGAACGCTTCAGCTGACGCTGCCCGTCACCGGTTGCGCATGCGCCGCGCGTCGCTTCCCGTCCTCCCGGGCGGATGCGCGTCCGGGAGCGGCTCGAACGGCCTAGGATGCCCGGCGAACAGGCGACGCGACACTTCCCGCTCGCTGCGCTCGATATCGGCGATGAACGCGCCCACGTCGTCGAGCTTGGCGTAGGCGCCGAAGCCACGCTCCAGGAAGGACTGCAGTTCGCCCAGCCCGGCCGCACGAGCGGGACCACGCAGCACCGCCAGCAGGGTGGCCACGCCCCGGGTGCGGAGGGCATGGCCGAGGCCGTAGCCCGCGACAACGATCAGGTCGATCTGGTGCGCGCGCAGGCGAGGCATGCCGACCTCGCGGTAAGCACGACCGTACAGCTCGTCGTCGAGGGTGGTGCGGCGCGGCGCCAGCCGCTGCAGGGTTTCGGCGAGGCGCAGGTCGAAGGCATGGGTCAACGCACCCAGCTCGATCGCATCGGCCAGCGTCTCCAGCAGGGTCTGCGGCAACAGGCGCTGCATCTTCGGCACCACCCGGGCGATATCGGCATCGCGACGGCTGAAATCCTGGTCGCCGTACAGGTCGGTGAGGAAGAATTCGGCGGCCCCGCGCCGTTTCGGATCGGCCATGAAGGCCTCGAAGCTCCTGGACAGGCGGGCCGCCTGCCAGCGGCGCACGATCGGCAGCCAGCGCAGGTCGTTGCGCGGTTCGACGGTGCGGTCGTGGATCCGCTGGTGCCAGCCCAGCCGGCGGCGGAGCGCAGCGGCGAGGTCCGCCTTGTCGAGCCGGCGGCGACCGTGGGCCAGGTCGGGCGTGACGATCTTCATGCTTCGATGATCGGGGCGACCCGGCGCGGGAACAAGGCCGATCGTCCGATCCGGCACGCCCATCCGGGATTGATGCAGCGCAACGGTCCGTGAACGGGCTTTGGGCTACACTCGACCGGACTCTTCCGTATTGCCTGCATGCTCTCACTCCACGCCGCCACCCGGCGCACCGCGCCGGCCCGCACGGGCCGCCGCAAATCCGCCACCCCCGCCCCGTCCTCCGCCCGCATCGGCCTGGCCATCGCCGGCGGCGGCCCGATCGGCGCCATGTACGAGCTCGGCGCGCTGCGCGCGCTCGACGAAGCGCTCGATGGCGTCGACCTCACCCGGATGGACTGCTATGTCGGCGTCAGCAGCGGCGCCTTCCTCGCCGCCGGCCTGGTCAACCGCATGACCACCGCCGAGATGTGCCGGATCTTCATCACCGGCGACAGCGACGACGTGCGCTTCCGGCCCGAGACCTTCCTGCGCCCGGCGGTGTTCGAATACCTGCGCCGCGCCTCGGCCCTGCCGCGCCTGACCCTCGACTGGTGGGCCAGCCTGCTCAGCCCGCGCGAATCGCGGCTCTCGGACTTCATGATCCGCTTCGGCAGCGTCGTGCCCACCGGGCTGTTCGACAACAGCGAGGTCGAGCGTTTCCTGCGCGAGATCTTCTCCCGCCGAGGCCGCACCAACGATTTCCGCAAGCTCGAGCGCGACCTGTTCGTGGTCGCGGTGGACCTCGACAGCGGCGAAGCCGTGCGCTTCGGCGGCGAGGACTGGCGCGACATCCCGATTTCCAAGGCGGTGCAGGCCAGCGCCGCCCTGCCCGGCCTCTATCCGCCGGTCGAAGTGCGTGGCCGGCACTATGTCGACGGCGCCCTGCGCCGGACCATGCACGCCTCGGTGCTGCTGGAGCGCGGCGTGGACCTGCTGATCGGCATCAACCCGCTGGTGCCGTTCGACTCCACCAAGGTCGACAGCGATGCCGGACGACAGGGCGACATCGACCCGCACCGGATCTGGCAGGGCGGCCTGCCGGCGGTGATGTCGCAGACATTCCGCACCCTGCTGCAGTCGCGCATGCAGGTGGGACTCGCGAAGTACGCGCAGCAGTACCCCGACATCGACCAGCTGATCTTCGAGCCGAACGCGAACGACGGCGAGATGTTCTTCACCAACGCCTTCAGCTTCGGCAACCGCAGGCGGCTGTGCCAGCTGGGCTACCGCAACACGCTGCAGGACCTGCGCAAGCGCGCCGAATCCCTGGAGCCGGTGCTCGCCGCCCACGGCATCCGCCTGCGCCACGACATCCTCGAAGACCGCCACCGCACCGTGCTCACCGGCCTCGGCGCCGCACCGCCGCGCAGCACCGACACGACCGCGAAACTGCGTCGCGCCCTGGACGAGACCGAGCACCTGATCCGCAAGCGCAGACGCGGTTGAGTCGCCCCCCTCGCTCCCACCCGCCGCGGATGTCGTCGGCGGGTGCTGTCGCATGCGCGCAACCTCGTGTGAATACTCTAGACACGACGCGCATTCTCTTGCGCAATCGATCACCTGCCCGCTCGGAGGGCACATGGCCAAGTTCAAGAAGACCGCGTCGAAGAAGACCACCGCAAAAAGCGCAGGATCGCAGGCCGAAGCCGAGCGCCTGTCCAAATCCCTCAGCGAATCCGCGCAGCAGATCTGGCTCGCCGGCGTCGGCGCTTTCTCCCGCGCCCAGGCCGAAGGCACCAAGCTGTTCGAGGGCTTGGTCAAGGAAGGCATGGGCCTGGAGCAGACCGTGCGCAAGTTCGCCGGCGGCCGTGCCGAAGTGGTCCGCGACGCCGTCGAGAACCGCGTCGGCCAGGCCCGCGAACGCGCCACCGACACCTGGGACAAGCTGGAGAAGGTCTTCGAGGACCGCGTCCAGCGCGCGCTGGTCAAGCTCGGCGTGCCCAGCCGCGAAGACCTCAACGACCTCAGCGACCGCGTCGAGTCCCTGACTGCCGAACTCCGTCGCCAGAGCGGCGCCGCCCCGGCCGCCAAGCGCAAACCGGCCGCGAAGCCGGCAGCCAGGGCGCCGAAGGCCGCCAAGGCCCCGGCGAAGAAAGCCGCCAAGCGCGCGCCGCGCAAGGCCAAGGTCGTCGCCACCGAGTCGCAGGACGCCTGATCCCCGGCAACCCTCTCTCTCTCGTCGCGCAAGCGACGTCCCTTCGGCAGCGATCCTGCCGCTTGACCCGTCGATCCCGAACGAAGTCCGTCGCTCCCCTCCCCTCACGGCTTCCGATCGACGGGTTTCTTTTATTCGCCGCGCGGTCCTTGCGGCAAAACGAAAGGCAGCCTCGCGGCTGCCTTTCGCGTTTCCGTCGCCGGCAAACCGCGCGTTACCAGTGCACGCCCCGCATCAGCGCGGCGAAGGCGATCTGCTCCTGGCTGGGCTGCTCGTCCTTCAGCGCCTTCCGGTCGCCCTTGGCCGCCGCCGAGTCCGGGAACAGTTCGAACGCGGTGTTCATGATGACCTCGTACGCCTTCGGCGCGACCGCGTTGAGCAGCGCCGAGAAGATACCGAGGCGGGTCGCGATGCGGCTGGGCTTCTCGATGATGCCCTTGACCACCAGGTCCGCCGCCTCGTCGGGGCTGAGCGTGGGCACGCTCTCGTACATCTTGGTCGGCGCGATCATCGGCGTGCGCACCAGCGGCATGTTGATCGTGGTGAAGCTGATCCCCTTGCCCGACAGCTCGCCCTGCGCGCAGCGGCTGAAGGCGTCCAATGCCGCCTTCGAGGCCACGTAGGCCGAGAACCGCGGCGAATTGGCCAGCACGCCGATCGAGCTGATATTGATGATGTGCCCCTTCCGGCGCTGCACCATCGTCGGCATGAAGCCCATGATCAGGCGCAGGCAGCCGAAGTAGTTCAGCTGCATGGTGCGCTCGAAATCGTGGAAGCGGTCGTAGCTCAGCTCGATGGAGCGACGGATGGAGCGGCCGGCATTGTTGACCAGGATGTCGACATGGCCGTGCTCCTTGAGGATGGTCGCGACCAGCCGGTCGCAATCGGCCATGTCCGCCAGGTCTGCGGTGTACGCGAAGACCTTGCCGCCCCTTGCCTTCATCTCGTCGCGCGCCTTGAACAGCTCCTCCTCGCCGCGCGCGACGATGATCGTCGTCGCGCCCGCCTCGGCGACCCGTTGCGCGCTGGACAGTCCGATGCCCGACGAGCCGCCGGTGATGACCACGACCTTGCCCTTGACCTTGCCCTTGAGGCTCCGATCGATGAACAGGTCCGGGTCGAGGTGGCGCTCCCAGTAGTCCCACAGGCGCCAGGCGTAGGTCTCCAGTCTCGGCACCGTGATCCCGCTGCCCTTGAGCGCACGCTCGGTCTCGCGGTTGTCGAAGCGCGTGGGATAGGTGATGAACTTCAGCACTTCCTTCGGGATCTTGAAGTCGCGCAGCAGCATGCCGACGAAACGCTTCACCGGCGGCAGGCTGCCGACCGCGCCACGGATGCCGCTGGGCACGAAGGCGAACATGCGCGCATCCAGGCGCATGGTCATCTCCGGCGCATGGCCGGCGCGTGCAAACGTATTCAGCACCTCGCCGACGCGCATCGGCTCGGGATCGACCAGGTGGAAGCAGTGTCCGTCGAGCTTGGGCTTGTGCGCGATGTGGTCCATGGCATCGGCCACGAAATCCACCGGCACCACGTTGATCCGGCCACCCTCGATACCGAGCATCGGCATCCACGGCGGCAGCATCTCGCGCATCTTCTTGAGCAGGGTGAAGAAGTAGTACGGGCCATCGATCTTGTCGATCTCGCCGGTCTGCGAATGACCGACGACCATGCCCGGACGGTAGATGCGCCACTTGATGCGCTTCTCGCGGCGAACCAGGCCCTCGGAGTCGTGCTTGGTGCGCAGGTATGGATCGTCCAGGCCCTCGGCCTCGTCGAACATGTCCTCGCGGAAGATGCCGGGATACAGGCCTGCCGCCGCGATCGAACTGGTGTGGTGGAAACACCCGGCACCGACCGCCGCAGCGAGGTCGAGCGCGTTCTGCGTGCCGTCGACGTTCGCCTTGCGCTGGCTGTCGGCGCTGGCGGTCAGGTCGTAGATCGCGGCCAGATGGAAGAAATGCATGACCTTGCCGGTCAGGGTCTTGAGCTGGGCGGCGGACACCCCGCATTTCGCGGCGGTCATGTCGCCGTGCACCGCGACGACGCGCTTGGGATCCCAGCCGAGTTTCTTCGCCAGCGCATCGAATTTCTTCTGCGAATCCTTGCGCACCAGCACGTAGATCGTGCCCTTGCGCTTGAGCAGGTTGCCGACGAGGTAGCGACCGATGAACCCGGTGGCGCCAGTCACGAAATAGCTCATATCCTTGCCCTCATTGGGATCAGGCCCGCGGCGCGGTCCGAAGCGGTTACGTTGCCAGAGCCGGCGGGCAAGAACAATCCGGCGCCGTAGGGTCCGGCAAGGCGTCCCGGCGCGGACCACCCGGACGCCGGACGGCATCGTATTGACCCGCCGGCCCGGCCCATGCTGTCATGCCGCATCGACGGAGGAATCGAAACCATGTCCGATCTGCAGAAGCTGTTCGAGCAAGCCGCCAAGGACGTCCAGGGCCTGTCCGAACGTCCCGACAACGAGACCCTGCTGCGCCTGTATGCCCTCTACAAACAGGGCGCCGAGGGCGACGTCCACGGCGACAAGCCGGGCTTCTTCGATTTCGTCGGTACCGCCAAGTACGAAGCCTGGGCCAAGCTCAAGGGCACCTCGAAGGACGACGCCATGAAGAAGTACGTCGACCTGGTGAAGAAGCTGGTTGGCTGAGCCGACCGTTCCGCCCGCCCGCTCCGCCCGGAAGCCCGCCTCGATGGCGAAGCAGACGCGACAGCGCATCCTCGATGCCTCGCTTGCGATGTTCAACGCGCAGGGCGAGCCCAACGTCACCACGAACCACATCGCGGACGAGCTGGAGATCAGCCCGGGCAACCTGTACTACCACTTCCGCAACAAGGACGACATCATCGAGCAGCTCTTCGCGCGCTATGAAGAGCGGATGGACAACGCGCTGGCCTCGCCCTCGGGGCGGCTGCCCCAGCTGGAGGACATCTGGCTGCAGTTGCATCTCGTGTTCGAGTGCATCTGGGACTACCGCTTCCTCTATCGCGATCTGGTCGAGATCCTCAGCCGCAACCGGCGCATGCGCCTGCGCTTCGCGCGCATCCTCAAGCGCGCCGACGACCGCGCGCACATCGTGATGCGCGGCCTGTGCCAGGCGGAAGTGATGCGCGCCTCCGCGGACGAGCTCGACGCCGCCGCGACCAACATCCTCGTGCTGTCGACCTTCTGGCTCAACTATTCCGCCGCGCGCGGCGACCGCGACGAACAGGTCGCGATCCGCCAGGGCATCGTCCAGGTCATGATGCTCCTGGCTCCTTTCCTCCGCGACGCCGAGCGCGTGCACCTCAACACGCTGATTCGCGCCTATTTCGAGTGATCGCACGGCCACCAGCCGTCGAAAGCGTGCGCAATCCTGCAGAAATCGGCCATCCGCCCCGGTACAGTCGGCAGCGCAGGGGTTCCGATCGGACAAGGAGATGTCTTCGATGAAACGTTCCAGCGTGATGGCCCTGATGGCGGGCCTGACCTTGATGGTTTCGGCACTCACGGCGGATGCCGCATGCCAGCCGAACCCCTGCTATCGGCAGCTCCTGCAATGCCGCGCCAGCGGCGTTCCGTACATCGAATGCTATTCGCGCTACGAAGATTGCCTCGCCGGGTACGGCTGCCCGATCCCGTGATCGGCTGCGCCCCGCATCATTGATCATTCCATACAAACCCGCTGATTCCGTGTGCGATGGACCGCATATGCATCGTGCGTGTCCACCGCCCGCGAGGAATGCAAACGACAAGGACAGGCTCATGAACACAATGCTCAAAACCAGTGCGCTCGTGATTTCCATCGCCATGCTGTTCGCGCTGCCCAGCGGCAAGGCCAATGCATCGTCGCACTGGTACTGCTACCAGCAGTATCAGGACTGTCTGGCCTATGGCGGCGACCCATGGTCCTGCGAGGTCGAATACTATTACTGCCGCGGCATGCAGATCCCGGTGAAAGCCCCGGGCACGGCCGGCGTCGGCATCAGGAAGGATTGATCTCCGGGCCTTCGAAACAACGAAAGGGCGCCATCGGCGCCCTTTCTTCATCATGCGACTGCGAGGTGCGGCTCAGGCCCGACGCGTACGGCGCGCCACCTTCGCCTTCGGTGCGGCGCGGCGCGCGGTCTTCGCCGCCGGCTTGCGTCCTCGACGCGAGGGGCGCTTGGCCTTTCCTGCGGGCTTGAACTTTGCGACCAGGGGCGAGATCGCCTGCTCGAGCGCCGCATTCACGCGCTCTGCCGTGGTCTCGAGACGATCGCGCAGCGCGGTCGTGGCCGACGTCGCCTGAGAGCCAACCTGACGAACTGCACTCAGCGCATCCTGACGCGCACGTGCGGCGCGGTCGGCGATGGTGCCGACACCGGCCACCGTGCGACGGCTGGCGATGGAGACGAATCCCAGACCAGCCAGCCAGAAATGGCGCGGCGTCGCGGTCGGGGTGATGCGGGGGGAGGTCTTGCGTGCCATGGATGGACTCCGTTGCGTGGGGCGCCGGAAAACCCGGCTCTGGATGGCAACAGACTGCACCGTATGGTCAGAGCAAACACACTACGCCGCCCGGCCTCGCACAGGCACGGGGACTGTGATTCGGGGCTTGCCTGCCAAGCCGTCTCGCGGGATGCTCAGCGCACATTTCGGAGGATACGAACGATGGCCAAATCCGCCTGGGCCCCTTTCCCGCATGACGCAAAAGCCTTTGCCTACACCGGCGATGCCCTCAAGAAAGCCTGGCCCAAGCTGCACGCGGGGGACTGCGAACCGTTCCCGGACGCCAAGCGCGCAGCCGCCCTGATCAAGGCCGCCGGAAAGGCCGCTCCCAAGGGGCTGGATGCGGATGCACTCGCCGAGGCCCTGCAGGATGCCTGGCGCAGTTTCCACCAGGGCGACTTCAAGGCCGCCTTCGAGGCCGGGGAAGCCCTCGGTCCCATCGGCGCATCGGTGGCGATCAAGGCGCTCGGCATCCATGCCACCTATCTTGTCGATGCCGACGCAGAAAAGCTCAAACGCTTCGAACAGGCCGCCAAACTGGCCGAGGCCGCGATCAAGGCGCTGCCGGACGAGGCGAACAGCCACTATCGCCACGCCTTCGCCCTCGGCCGCTACAGCCAGGGCCTGTCGATCACGAAGGCGTTGAAGGAAGGCATCGCCGGCAAGGTCCGCGCCTCGTTGCAGACCGCGCTCGAACTTGCCCCGAAGCATGCCGAGGCGCATACCGCCATGGCCCTGTACCACGCGGAGATCATCTCCAAGATCGGCGCGATGATCGGTGGACTGACCTACGGAGCCAAGGCTGCCGACGCCGAAAAACACATCAAGGAAGCCCTGAAGCTGACGCCGGCCTCCCCGATTGCCCTGGTCGAATACGGAAACGTGCTCATGCTCCTGCACGGGGACAAGAAAGAGGACGATGCCGCCGCCGCGTACGAGAAGGCCGCCGGGTGCAAACCCCTCGACGCGATGGAAGCCCTCGACGCCGCCTACGCCCGGTCCGAAATCGAGTGAGCCGCGACCGGGCAACCATCGCCGTACCCGACCGCTTGCCTCCCCGCCGAGTCCTCCGTACAATGGCCGCCCGCGACATCGGGCGGTTAGCTCAGCGGTAGAGCATTGCCTTCACACGGCAAGGGTCGCAGGTTCGAACCCTGCACCGCCCACCAGATCGAAAAAAGCCCGGAGCAATCCGGGCTTTTTTTCGTCTTGGCATGCCAAGATCGCATCGCGTCGATGGTGGCCGCGCCGACTAATGGTCGTAACCATTCCATTCGTTGCTCGGCCTGATCTCCTTCAGCTTGCACGAACCTCCGGTTTGCTGAGCGCAGGCCTCAATGATCGCCTTTTCGGCGTCCTTCAGTGCCCTCTTCGCCTGACGTCGCTCGGACGTGAATTCCGGATAGGGATAGATCGCGTGGACGAATCCGCCGTCGGCCGCTTCCGCGAGCGCAAACACGCCGGCGTTGAATCTGCGCTCGATCCGGCAATCACGAACCCCTGCGCTCTGGCAGCGACGGAAGACCAGTTTTTCCGCGTCTTCGGCGAAGACCGGATCCGCAGCGAGCACATAGGCGGAACGACCATCGCTTCCCGAGCCGATCGCCAGCACCCAGTGCGCGGTGTGGATGGGTGCTGGGCCACTGTAATGAGCCGCCTGACCGGCATCGCCAGCACCGACATCCACGCACATCGGCACGGCCGCGACACCGTGTGATCCACCCGAGCTCCCCACTTGTTGCTGCCCGGGGCCAGGTCCTTGTGGGCAAGGATAGGCCTGGGCGATGGTGGCCGGGGAGTGAAGCAACATGAAAATCAAAGCAAGAACGCAGACGGATGAATATCCGGGAGTGGTTGCGCAACTCATCTCACTATCTCCATCCACATGAGAATGACGGAAGTTTCGTATCGGAGATTCTCCTTCAGACAAGCACTCACTCGACGCCCTGAATTTGCCCAGGTTCGGTTCACGCGCGTCTGATTACCCGAGACAATTCGACCGATTGGCGCTTGCGCCGAACGAGTCCCCATGATCTCACGGCCTGCCTCTTCCCGGATGCCAGCACGATAGGCCGCAGCATCAGTCCGCACAGTGTCGCGGTCATCGACGGCGACGGGCCTGGCCTTGATTACGATTGATCACTCGTCGTAGCCCAGCCAATCATGACTGGGAGTGACCTGCAGCAACTTGCAGCGCCCTCTCATCGCTTTGGCGCATGCAGCCAGCACGGCCTCCCCTGCGGCATCCCTCGCTTTCTTCGCCTGCTTCATTTGGGAGGTGAGCTCAGGGTACGCGTATACGCCATGGAAAAATCCTCCATCCGGGGCCTGCGCGATCGCCAGAACTCCCGAACGATACTGGTGCACGACACGGCAATCCCGGACACCGGCCGATACGCACCTGCGAAGCACGACAGCTTCCGCAGCTTGCGCTGACAACGGATCAGCGCCAAGCGCATATGCAGGCTTGTCATCCGGGCCCATACCCAGCGCGAGCGCCCAGTGCGCGGTATTCCTGGCAACAGGACCGACCGGGGCAGCGCTTGAATCCTGAGGCCCGGCTTGGCCGGAATCGCCTCGGTCGACGGGCTCGCGAATGCAACGAGGATCGTTCCATGGCAAGCCACTCGGGCAGGTGTAGACGTAATCACCCACGACGTACTGCGCGAACGCTTCGCTGGTGAAAAACAAGAACACCGCAGCGAAAAAAAAACGGAGCATCATGATCATCGTCTACCGAGGACTGATACGACCTAGGCACCCGCTTCGCATCGACAAACTCCGATCAATCCACCCGCATCGGATAACTGCAGGTCGTTTGCAGGACCCTGCAATTGGAAGTCAGACTTGAGCAGCGTTGAAGCGCCAGTTCGCCTGCCTGCTCCGCCGTACCTGCGCTGAAAGTCGTCGCCTCGGTATCGCCCCCGGCCAAGGCACCACACTGGTTGTAGAAAGTAATCAGGACCTTGCAGTTCTTCTTTTCCCCGCCTCTGGCCACACAGTCGGCCGATGCCGCGGCACCGGCTTTGCGCTTGCTGCGTTGACTGTGAGATGCGCCAATCACGCGCGCAGGCCCATCAACCGAAATGGCACCCCAGCTGGTCACCCAAAGAGGACCGACATCGGGAACGCCACCTCCCGCAGTGGGAATGGGCGCGCATCCCATCACCCCCGGGGAGTTCACTGGATAGTAACCGGCAGGACAGGTGCCGCCTTCAGCCAAAGCGTTATGGGATGGCATCAAGCAAAAAAAGGTAATTCCTAGCCAAACCGGACCAAATTCGAGAGGATTTGAAGCGTCCTCGTTTCTTCGAGTCATGCAGAAGTAGAGGTTGACGGGGATTGTGCCCGAGCGAAGGCGACCGGCGACAGGCCGGCCAGCGATCGATGCGGGCGATGGTGGTT
>SCMT01000019.1 GCA_005502915.1 Lysobacteraceae bacterium 2PB
GCGGGGCGCATCGGGGGATTGTAGGGCGTGCCCGGGCGCGTTCCCCGAGCCCCCTTTGCAAAAGGGGGCGGCGGTCGCGAAGCGGCCGCGGGGGATTTGAGTGTGCATGCCTGCATCGATACGGGCGCTGCGAGACCTCGCGCAAATCCCCCCGCCGCGCTTCGCGCGTCGGCCCCCTTTTGCAAAGGGGGCGACGGGAAGGGCCGCTACCTCGTCTGTGGTCCTCGCGACCATTTGCCCCGGCGCAAATCCCGCACACCGCACCCGGCGTATCATTCGCCCATGACCTATCCCTACACCCGCCTCCGCCGCATGCGCCGCAGCGAGTTCTCGCGCCGCCTCATGCGCGAACACGTGCTGACCGCGAACGATCTCATCTATCCGGTCTTCGTCCATGAACTGCCCGGCCGTGCCCCGGTGGGCTCGATGCCCGGCATCGAACGCCTGTCGATCGACGAGCTGCTGAAGGTCGCCGAGCAGGCCAGCGAGCTGCGCATCCCCGCGCTCGCCCTGTTCGCGGTGACAGCACCGGAAGCCAAGTCGCTGGACGGCGTCGCCGCCTGGGACGACGAGGGCCTGATGCAGCGCGCCGTGCGCGCGCTCAAGCAGCGCTTCCCCGAACTGGGCGTCATCACCGACGTCGCGCTCGACCCCTACACCTCGCACGGCCAGGACGGGCTGATCGACGACAGCGGCTACGTGGTCAACGACGAGACCGTCGAAGCCCTGGTCCAGCAGGCCCTGTCGCACGCCCGCGCCGGTGCCGATGTCGTGGCACCCAGCGACATGATGGACGGCCGCGTCGGCGCGATCCGCGAGGCGCTGGAAGCCGGCGGCCACATCCACACCCGCATCCTCAGCTACGCCGCGAAATACGCCAGCGCCTACTACGGCCCGTTCCGCGACGCGGTGGGTTCGGCCGGCGCGCTGGGCAAGGGCAACAAGTACAGCTACCAGATGGACCCGGCCAACTCCGACGAGGCCCTGCGCGAAGTCGCGCTGGACCTGGACGAAGGCGCCGACATGGTCATGGTCAAGCCGGGCCTGCCCTATCTCGACATCATCCGCCGCGTGAAGGACGAATTCGGCGTGCCGACCTTCGCCTACCAGGTCAGCGGCGAATACGCGATGCTCAAGGCCGCCGCGCAGAACGGCTGGCTCGACGAACGCGCCTGCGCCCTCGAAGCCCTGGTCGCGTTCAAGCGCGCGGGCGCGGACGGCGTGCTCAGCTACTTCGCGCTGGATGCCGCGCGGTGGCTGAAGGACAGTTGATCGACATCGTCCAACGAGAGGAGCGCAGGATGAACCGCTACGCCGTCTTCGGCCAACCCGTCTCGCATTCGCTCTCGCCGCGCATCCACGCCGCGTTCGGCAGGCAGGCCGGCATCGCCCTGGAATACACCGCGATCGAATGCGCACCGGAGGCTTTCGCCGACGCCGTCGCGGCCTTCGCGGCGCAGGGCGGCCAGGGCGCGAACGTGACCCTGCCGCACAAGCAGGCCGCCGCGGACCTGTGCAGCGAACTGAGCGAACGCGCGCGCCGCGCCGGCGCGGTGAACACGCTGGTGCGTCGCGGCGATGCCTGGTTCGGCGACAACACCGACGGTGCCGGCCTCGTCCGCGACCTCACCGGTCGCCATGGCCTGGACCTGCGCGCGCGTCGCACCCTGCTGATCGGCGCCGGCGGTGCCGCGCGCGGCGTCGCGCCCGCGCTGATCGACGCCGGCATCGGCGACCTCTACATCGTCAACCGCGACGCGAAGAAGGCCGACGCGCTGGCCGACCTGCTCGGCGAACCCGGCCGCGTCCACGCCCGCTATTTCGACGACCTGCGCGATCTCGGCAACTTCGAACTGATCGTCAACGCCACCTCCGCCGCGCGCGGCAGCGGCCTGCCGACCCTGCCGATGTCCCTGGTCGACTCGCGCACCGCCTGCGTCGACCTCAGCTACGGCGAAGCCGCGATCCCCTTCCTCGCCTGGGCCCGCGCCGCAGGCGCGCATCGCAGCGTCGACGGCCTGGGCATGCTGGTCGAGCAGGCCGCCGAAAGCTTCGCGCTGTGGCACGGCATGCGCCCCGACACCGACCCGGTGTACGCGGAACTGCAGGCACGCCACGCCGCGCTGGTCACGGCGGATTGACGACACAGAAAGCAAAGAACCCACGGGAACGACCGCATGGACTCCTTCAGCACGATCCTCTTCACCCTCACCGCCTACCTGCCCGATCTCATCGGGCTGGGCATCGCGCTGATCATGCTGCTGGGGTCGGCGAAGCCGGGACGCGAGCGCAGGAACGCGGTGGTCGGCGTCACCATCATGGTGGTTTCGACCCTGGCGAGGATGGGGCTGACCTTCTACCAGAACGCGATCTTCTCGACCGGCGCGGCGGCGAGCGATGTCGCGGGCATGCTGAACCTGTTCATGGCCGTGCATACCGCGCTCAACCTGATCACCATCGCCGGCCTGCTGATGGTGGTGTGGGCGCTGTGCCGCGCCACCCGGGCGGTGGACGCGCGCTGAGCGTCCACGACGGTTCCGGATCAATCCCTCAGGACGCGATCCGCACCTGCCACAGCTGCGGACCGAGCTCGGTCCAGTCGATCTCCACCGGCAGGAACTTCTCGATCAGGCGCGCATTGCTGCTCAGGTGATCGCTGATCAGGTGCGTGGTGAACGCGCCGCCGCCGGCCAGCGCCATCGGCAGCAGCAGCTGGTCGGACAGGTGCTCGCCCACGCAGGCGGTGCTGCGCAGGTAATGCCCGGCCTCCTCGCAGAGACGCTCGGCCACGCGCTCGGCGGTGATGCCGCGCTCGCCGTGGCCGGTGAACACTTCGGCATGCGAATCGTGCTCGACGCGCAGCAGCAGGACATTGCCCGGACCCGAGGACGGCACGACCTCGTGCACGCGTCGCGCCTCGCGCGGCAGGTGCAGGCGACGCATCACGACATCGAGCTCGCGCTCGCCGATGTTCGCGGCCAGTCCCGACAGCATCGCGGTCGCCGACAGGCTGCGACGCTCGCCGCGATCATTGAACTCGACCTGGCGCAGCACCGGCGCCGGCTGCACCACCGCATGCGCGATGCCGCCGCCGGCCGGGAAGAAGCCGGGACGCTCGATCCGCAGCGAGGCCTCGATGCCGAGCTTCGCCACCACCGGCAGGAAGGTGTCGCTCAGGAAGTCCGCGCTCGGCGCCATCGGATTGTGCGTCCCGCCTTCCAGGCGCAGCGTCGACGCACGGTCGCACTGCCACAGCGGCGGCAGCACGGTCTGCAGCACCAGCATCGCCGACCCGGCACTGCCGGTGGCGAAACGGTAGTCGCCGGGCGTGACCACGCCCGGCGTGAAGCGCAGCGTGGTCGCACCCAGCTCCGCGCCCTCGACGAAGGCATTGCCGATCTTCGCCGCCGCGTTCACCGCGGTCAGGTGCTGGCGCATCAGGCCCGGCTTCGAACGCTTCGCGCGGATCTTCGTCATGGTGAAGCCCGTGCCGGTGCACAGGCTCAGGCTCAAGGCCGTGCGGAGCAGCTGTCCGCCGCCAGCGGAGCCGTCGATTTCGATCAAGTCAGTCATTGCTACATTCTGCGTGAGTAGCGCTGCCTCTGCAGTCGCTCTATCGATTCATTGCTATGCCATCCATGGCGAGACGTGACTGGCTTCGGACTGCCCGGCCCGCACATCCATGTGCGGGCGTTCGTCGCAGCGCGCGGCAGTGCCACGCAAGCGCTGCTCCTCACCCTTTGACACACACCACCTGTCGCAGGGTATGCACGATCTCGACCAGGTCCTCCTGCGCGGCCATCACCGCGTCGATCGGCTTGTAGGCGGCCGGGGACTCGTCGACCACGTCGGCGTCCTTGCGGCATTCCACGTGCGCGGTGGCCTTGATGTGGTCTTCGAGCGAGATCAGCTTCTTCGCGGCGGTACGGCTCATCACCCGGCCGGCGCCGTGACTGCAGCTGCAGAAGCTGTCCTCGTTGCCGAGGCCGCGCACGATGAAGCTCTTCGCGCCCATGCTGCCCGGGATGATGCCCAGCTCGCCCTTGCGCGCGCTCACCGCGCCCTTGCGGGTCACGTGCACGTTCTTGCCGAAGTGGTGCTCCATCTGCACGTAGTTGTGGTGGCAGTTCACCGCCTCGGCCTGGGCCTCGAACGGCTTCGGGATGACCTTGCGCACCGCTTCGACGACATGGCGCATCATGATCTCGCGGTTCATGCGCGCGTAACGCTGCGCCCAGTCGACCGCGAAGACGTAGTCGGCGTAGTGCTCGCTGCCTTCCGGCAGGTACGCGAGGTCCTTGTCCGGCAGGTTGATCATCCAGCGCTGCATCTCCTTCTTCGCCAGCTCGATGAAGTAGGTGCCGATGGCGTTGCCGACGCCGCGCGACCCGGAGTGCAGCATGAACCACACGCGCTGTTCCTCGTCGAGGCAGATCTCGATGAAGTGGTTGCCGGTACCGAGCGTTCCGAGATGGTTGAGGTTGTTGGTCTTCTTCAGGCGCGGATGACGCTCGCAGACCTTCTCGAAATCGGACACGAGCTGCGACCAGCCCTCGACCGACAGCGCCGGCGCGTTCTCCCAGGCGCCCTTGTCGCGCGGACCGACGGTGCGGCCATGCGGCACGGCGCGCTCGATCGCGCTGCGCACCCCGGCGAGGTTGTCCGGCAGGTCGCTGGCGACCAGCGAGGTGCGCGCCGCGATCATGCCGCAGCCGATGTCCACGCCGACCGCCGCCGGGATGATCGCGCCGATGGTCGGCACCACCGAACCCACCGTCGCGCCCTTGCCGAGGTGCACGTCGGGCATCACCGCGATCCAGCGGTGGATGAAGGGCAGCTTCGCGATGTTGCGCAGCTGGTCGCGGGCCTCGTCCTCCAGCGGGACGCCGCGCGTCCACAGCTTGATCGGCACCGCGCCCGGGTCATGGATGACGTTGTAATTTTCGGTGGTCATGATGGATTCTCGCATTGCAGAAAGGAAACGGCGACAAGGTGGGCAGGACTCTGCGGATCGGACTGGCGTCGTCACTGCAGTGGGACTTGAACCCAACTCCCGGAGGAGGAACCTGTATTCCAGCCCGCATTCGCCGCTGGAACTCGTAATCGTCGACCGCGACGAGGCGGGATGACGCGAATGTTTGTGCTCTACCAGGCTGAGCTACCGGTGCACTGACGGACACCGGGCGGGATTCGAACCCGCGACCACAAGGAGCGCCATCGGCATTCGCGGCCGACGAGGTGAAACGATTGCTTGTCATCCCGAGCGCAGCGAGGGACCTGCTTGCGGTGTTCCTGCCAATTGAAAAGCAGGTCCCTCGCTGCGCTCGGGATGACAGATGATTCTTTATCGCCGACTCCGACAAGAAGAAGCGGAACGTTACCCGCGCCCTGGTCCTCTAGACGACGCCAGCCTTTCCGCTGGCGGCGAGACTCGAACTCGCGTTTCGGGTGTCATGTAGTTCCACCAGCATTCGTATCTGACGAGGTGAAGCAATTTTCCTGTCATCCCGAGCGCAGCGAGGGACCTGCTTTCGGTGTTTCTGCCTATTGAACAGCAGGTCCCTCGCTGCGCTCGGGATGACAGGGCTTGATGGATCGCCAACCGCGACAAGAATGACGGAACGTTTTTCCTGCTCTACCCCTGAGCTACCGCCGCATCGTTACGCGACGAGCGGGATTCGAACCCGCGACCCGGACATTAAGAGTGTGTAGTTCCGCCGGCATTCGCGACCGACGAGGTGAAACCTGTTGCTTGTCATCCTTCGCTGCGCTCGGGATGACGGATGAAAGACCGACGACAACGGAGACAAGGATCGGAAAAACGTGCCTGCTCTATCCGACTGAGCTACTGCCGCATAGGACTGACGATCGTGGATCGGCAGCCATGATGTTGGCGCGGCAGGTGGGACTCGAACCCACGACCTGGACCATCTCGAGGTGTAGTTTTTCCAGCATTCTCCATCGTCGACGGTAGGGAGCATGACGATTGCGACAAGGGGTATGGGACGCATGGGTAATGTAGTCCCGATGGCATTCGCGATCGCCGTCAACGCTTGAATTCTGTGCCTGGCCGGCCCCATTGCCGGCCAGGACTTTTCATTGCCGCTTACAACGGGATGCTCGCGATGCGATCCACCCAGCGACGCGCACCGATGCCCTCGGCGGCGAAGCTGGCGAGCAGGTCGAACACCGCGTCGCTGAAACCGCCGACATGCAGCACGTCGGCGCGCTCCACCGTCTGGCTGGTGGCGTACGGCTGCAGGTCGATGCAGACCAGCTTCGCGTTCGGGCAGCGCGACTTGATCCGCTCCCACTGGCGCATGGTCTCGGTGGCGCCGGAGCCGCGCGTGTCGCGCCAGCTCTCGTTGTCCGAGATCAGCACCAGCAGGTCGACCTTCGCGTTCTCCGCGTTGAGCTTCGCCAGCGGCGCGCTCACCGTGGTGCCGCCACCGCACAGCTTCGCCAGCTGCTGCGCCTGGGTGATCACGCTGTCGCGCGGGTTCAGGCGCAGGTCGCGCACGGCGGTGTCGAATGGCATCACCCGGGCCAGCGGATTGGTGCGCTGCACGCAGGCCGCGATCAGCGCCGCCACGTCGACGCAGCGGGTCACGCTGGTCGCGCCCTTGCGATAGCCGGTGACCGCCGAGCTCATCGAGCCCGACACGTCCACCGCCACCACCACATCGCCCTCCAGCTTCGGCACCTGGCGGGTCGCGATTTCCATCGCGTCCTGCAGGGCCTCGCCGATCGCGCGCGGCAGGTCGCCGGTCGCCTGGAACGTGGTCAGCAGCTGGTACGGCAGCACGCGCGCCTTGCGGATCGCGGCCTCGTCGGTCAGCTTCGCCACCACCTTGCGCAACACATACGCATCGGTGAAGACACCGTGGCGCGCGAAGTGGTTGAGGTTCTGGCGCAGCGACTGCCAGGACGCACGGGTCGCCAGCGCCTTCCAGTGCGAGGTCGTCAGCGGCTGCGACGTGTAGTACTGGAACGGCAGGTCCGGCAGCGTGCGCGACGGGTCGTTCTTGAATGCCTCGTAGGCGCGCACCTTCTCCGGCAGCTTGTCGGCATCGTACGGCTTGTCGATCAACCAGGCGTACAGCGCCTGGCGCTCGGCGTCGGCCGGCTTCGGGTGGACCATCTTCACGATGTCGCCGAGCGACGGGTCGTTGCCGATGGCGGCCGAGACGATCTGGTCGACGCTGGCGTTCTGCAGCCAGTCGCGGATCAGTCGCTTGGGCAGGGAACCCAGCGACTTCCGGCCGACGCGGCCGCTGCGCAGGATCTGCACCACGTTGCGGAGCATGCGGCCGTTGTCGACCACCTGCGGGAACGCGGCGGCGAAGGCCTCGCGGTCGCGCACCGACAGGGTGGCGAGCAGCAGGGCCGGCATGTCCTTCATGTGGCCGACCTTGCGGGCATGGATGGCGGTGCGGGCGACGAAACCCGGCTCGACCTCGGCGCAGAGCTTCAGGGCCATGTCCAGCTGCTCGCCGGCATCGGCGTAGAAGGTGCCGTTGAGGCAGCCGGTCGCCGCGTACAGGGCCAGCGCCGCCTTCGGGCTGCGGGCATAGGCCAGGCCACCGGCCTCGTTGCGGGTGGTGGCGTCCGGCAGCAGGGCGCCGCGGCTGGAGGTGAAGAGGCTGGTGTTGGCCATGGTGTCGTCCTTTCGGGAATGCCCGGTCTGCGTGTCGTTTGTGCCGTCCATAAGGCAATCCCCGTGCCAACTGTTCGACAAGGCAATCAAGTCGTTGATCCACAATGGATTTGTGGAGATCGAGCGTTCGGCTCCACCCGAACAACGCATCGTTTTCCTATACTGATGGATAAGCATTTATCGGATAGCATCATGCGCAGGCGACAGGTCGTGTTCGGGATGATCGGCACCCAGCTGGACGCGGCCAGCGGACCGGGGCGCTGGGAGAAATGGCGCCCCACGGTGTCGCTGGGCATGCACGAGGACTTCCAGCTGGACCGGATCGAGCTGCTGCTGGACGAGCGCCGGTACGCACGGCTGGGCGATACGGTCGCGGCCGACCTGGCGCAGGTGTCGCCGGAGACCACCGTGGTGCGGCACGACATGCACCTGGTCGATCCCTGGGACTTCGAGGGCGTGTACGCCTGCCTCCACGACTTCCTGCGCGGCTACGACTTCCGCCCGGAGGAGGAGGACTACCTGATCCACATCACCACCGGCACCCACGTCGCGCAGATCTGCTGGTTCCTGCTCGCCGAGAGCCGGCTGTTCCCGGGCCGGTTGCTGCAGACCTCGCCACCGCAGAAGCAACGCAGCGGCCAGGCCGGCACCATGGCCATCATCGACCTCGACCTCTCGCGCTACGACCGCATCGCGCAGCGCTTCAAACAGCAGCGCATCGACGACCGCGACCTGCTGAAGAGCGGCATCGCCACCCGCAACGCCACGTTCAACCGGATGATCGAACAGATCGAGACCGTGGCCACGCGCTCGAAGGCGCCGATGCTGCTGATGGGCCCGACCGGCGCCGGCAAGAGCCAGCTGGCCAAGCGCGTGTTCGAACTCAAGAAGCTCAAGCACCAGCTGCCCGGGCGCTTCGTCGAGGTGAACTGCGCCACGCTGCGCGGCGACGGGGCGATGAGCGCGCTGTTCGGCCACGTGAAGGGCGCGTACACCGGCGCCGGCAGCGACCGCGCCGGCCTGCTGCGTTCGGCCGACAAGGGCCTGCTGTTCCTCGACGAGATCGGCGAACTGGGCCTGGACGAGCAGGCGCTGCTGCTGCGCGCGCTGGAAGAGAAGCGCTTCCCGCCGGTCGGCAGCGACCGCGACGTGGAGAGCGATTTCCAGCTGATCGCCGGCACCAACCGCGACCTCGGCGAGGCGGTGGCGCAGGGCCGTTTCCGCGACGACCTGCTGGCGCGCCTGAACCTGTGGACCTACCGCCTGCCCGGACTCGCCGAACGGATCGAGGACATCGAACCGAACCTCGATTTCGAACTGGAGCGCTGGTCGCGCGAGCAGCACCATCGCGTCGCCTTCAACAAGGAAGCGCGGGCGCGCTTCCTCGCCTTCGCGACCAGTCCCGAAGCGCGCTGGCCCGGCAACTTCCGCGATCTCGGCGCATCGGTGATGCGCCTCGCCACGCTGGCCGATGCCGGGCGCATCACCACCGCGCTGGTCGACGAGGAGATCGCGCGTCTGCGCGCGCAGTGGCGCGTCGGCAGCGAGGCCTCGCCCCTGCTGCCGCTGCTCGGCGATGCGCTGGACGAGCTCGATCGCTTCGACCGCGTGCAGCTGGAAGACGTGGTGCGCGTCTGCGCCCGCGCGAAATCGCTGTCCGATGCCGGCCGCACCCTGTTCGCCGCCTCGCGCCGCCAGCGCACCAGCACCAACGACGCCGACCGCCTGCGCAAGTACCTTGCCCGCTTCGGGCTGGATTGGGAGCGGGTGCGGGCGTCTGCGGCATCATAGACACCACCGCCTGCCGTTAGAGCGACTGCGCATGCTCCCCCTGCTCATCCCGCTGCGCTATCTCGCCGTCGCCGGACAGCTGGCAACGATGCTGTTCGTGGCCTGGCGCCTGGGCCTGGGTATTCCGCTGGCGCCGATGCTGTCGGTGTCGGCGGCACTGCTGGTCTTCAATATCGCGCTGCACCTGTGGTGGCGACGCGGCGGGCAGGCCGGGGCGCGCCTGCTGCTGGCGCAGCTGCTGGTCGACATGGCGGCGCTGACCGCACTGCTCTATCTGGCGGGCGGGCCGACGAATCCCTTCGTCTCCCTGTACCTGGTGCCGGTGGCGATCGCGGCGGTGGGGCTGGACCTGGTGCCGGTGCTGTCGCTGGCCGCGCTGTCGGCGCTGCTCTACACGGGGCTGATGCGCTGGCACCTGCCGCTGCCGACCGTGCACGGCCGCGATTTCGAGCTGCACGTGATCGGCATGTGGATCAACTTCCTGTTGACCGTGACGATCATGTCGGTGGTGCTGGGCCGGTTCATGGCCACGGTGAAGCGCCAGCGGCGCGCGCTGGCTGAGGCGCGCGAGCGCGCGCTGCGCGACGAATCGGTGCTGGCCCTGGGCACCCTGGCCGCCGGCACCGCGCACGAACTGAACACGCCGCTGACCACGATGGGCCTGCTGCTGGACGACTGGCGAAACGGGTACGCACCGGACGACGAAGACCTGGCACTGATGCGCGCGCAGCTGGCGCATTGCCGGAACCATGTGCGCACGCTGGCGGACCTGGCGCGTCGTGGCGACGCCGACGAGCCCGCGCCGCGCGATGCCGATGCCCTGCTGCACGACTGCGTCGACCGCTGGCGCCTGCTGAGGCCGAGCGTGACCGTCTCGCTCGACATGGCTGCGACGGGGCATGCGGTGCGGGTGGATGCGACCCTGCCGCAGGCGCTGATCCACCTGTTCAACAATGCCGCCGACGCGAACGCACGAAGCGGTACGGAAGCAGCGGTCGAGATCGCGTCGCGGATCGCGGAAGGCCGGCTGCACATCGCGGTGCGCGACCGCGGCGACGGACCGGATTCGCTGGCAGCGTTCGCACGCGCCGAGCGCGATGCACACAACCTGGGCGTCGGCCTGATGATCTCCAACGCCAGCATCGAACGCGCCGGCGGGACGGTGCGCCAGTTCGCGCGCGGCGGTGGCGGCTGCATCACCGAGATCGTGCTGCCGCTGGCGAACGACGAGGCGGTCGCACCATGAGCGATGTGTCCCGCATGCTGCTGATCGACGACGACGTGGCGTTCTGCACGGTGCTGGCCCGCCGACTGCAGCGCGAGGGCATCGCCTGCGACATCGCCCACGACGCCGAGTCTGCGCTGCGTCTGCTCGATGCGCTGCCGAGCGACAAGCGACCACAGCGCATCCTGCTCGATCTGCGCCTGGGCGCGGACAACGGCCTGGCGCTCATCCAGGCGCTGCGCGAGCACTGCCCGGATGCGCGCATCGTGCTGGCGACCGGCTACGCCAGCATCGCGACGGCCGTGGATGCGATGCGCCGCGGCGCCTGGCACTACCTGCCCAAGCCCTTCGACCTCGACAGCCTGCTGCGCAGTTTCGGGGATGCGCCCGATGCGGTGTCGGCCGATATCGCGGAAACGCCGCCGACGCTGCGCCGGCAGAGCTGGGAGCACATGCAGCGCGTGCTGGCCGAGTGCGAGGGCAACGTCTCCGCAGCGGCACGTGTGCTCGGCGTGGACCGGCGCACGCTGCAGCGCAGACTGGCGAAACGGCCGGTGCGCGAGCGCGGCTGAGGCCGCAAGGTCTTCCAATGCCTTTGTAGAGCGGAGCTTGCTCCGCTCGATCTTCACGAGAAAAGCATGAGCGGAGCAAGCTCCGCTCTACGGCGGAGATGTGCGCTCAGTGTCCGTGATGACCGGCTTCGCGCTTGGCGCCGAGGCCGCGCACGCGGAAGGCGATCTCGACGTTGCCGGCCTTCTCGAAGCGGGCGGTGGCGACGACCACGTCGCCTTCGACGAAGGGCTGCTTCGGCCCGAACAGCATCAGATGGTAACCGCCCGGGGCCAGTTCGAGCTTCGCGCCCGCCTTCACCGGCACGCCGGTCTCCAGGCGACGCATGCGCATCATGCCGTCCTCGTGGCGCATCTCGTGGATCTCCACCCGACCGACCGCCGGACTGGTCACCGAGACCAGGCGATCTTCCTTCGCGCCGGTGTTGCGCACGGTCATGAAACCGCCGGTGACGCCCGCGCCCGGCGGCGTGGCGCGTACCCACGGATCCTCGATGCGCAGGTCGCCGACACGCTGCGCGCCGGCCGGCACACAGGCGGAAAACAGCACCACGGCGAGCGCGAAGCAGGCGGCGGCCATCCGGCGCTGCAGCCGGATCACGACGCCTCTCCGTCGAACAGACACCAGGCGCGCGGCACGGCATCCGCCAGCATGCGGGCGGACAGGCCCATGCCCCAGGACAGCAACCACAGACTCACACCGACGAACCACCACGACATCATCGTCTCTCTCGATCAGGGACAGCGACGACCTGCAGGTCACGACGTCGGGCAAACCGGGCATCGCGGGACATGTCGCCGGATGCCAAGCGTAAGCCGCCAGCGTGCCGCTGGCCATGCGGCGTTTTGCCGCAGGCGACTGCGGCGGCAGCTCTCGACAATACCGCCCCCGATCACGGACCGGTCCGCACCATGCGCCACGCCACGTTCTTCCTCGCGCTTGTCCTGGCCCTGCCGGCCCTCGCGGCCCGCGCCGATGCGCCGACCCCGACCGACGACGCGACCCGCGACGACGCGCAAACCACACCCGACGGCAGCGACGACGACGCACAGACCACCCGCACGCTGGGCACGATCACCGTCACCGGGGTGCGTCCGACCTCGCTGCCGACGCAGATCCCGACCACCATGGAAGGCATCACCGGCGACGAGGCCGAGGCGACGATCAACGCCATCGACGCCGAGGACGTGCTGAAGTACTTCCCGAGCCTGCTTGTGCGCAAGCGCTACGTCGGCGATTTCGATCACGCCGTGCTGGCCACCCGCGCCTCCGGCACCGGCAACAGCGCGCGTTCGCTGGTCTACGCCGACGGCATCCTGCTGTCCAATCTGCTCGGCAACGGCGCGACCTTCACGCCGCGCTGGGGCCTGGTGGCGCCGGAGGAAATAGCCCGCGTCGACGTGCTGTACGGGCCGTTCTCGGCGGCCTACCCGGGCAATTCGGTCGGTGCCGTGGTCGACTACGTCACGCGCATGCCGCAGGCGTTCGAGGCGCACACGAAGCTGAGCCACCACCACCAGGATTTCGAGCTCTACCGGACCCGCGACAGCTACGGCAGCACGCAGGCCAGCGCCTCGATCGGCGACCGCTGGGGGGCGTTCTCGGCCTGGCTGGCGGTGAACCGCCTCGACAGCGAAGGCCATCCGATGGTGTTCGCCAACCTGCTGCAGTCCAGCGGCACGACAGGCAGCGGCACGCCGGTCACCGGTGCTGTGGCGGGGCGCAATCCGCGCAACCAGCCGTGGTACCTGCTCGGCGCGACCAGCATCGTCGAAACCGAGCAGGCACACGCCAAGCTCAAGCTCGCCTACGACGTCAGCGACGACCTGCGCCTGAGCTACACCTTCGGCACCTGGCGCAACGACGTGTTCCGCGATTCCGAGACCTGGCTGCGCGACGCCACCGGCAATCCGGTGTACAGCGGCAACGTGCTGATCGACGGCCGCCGCTATACGGTGCCCGCGACCGCGATCGGCCTGCAGCAGGCCGACCTCGAACATCGCATGCATGGCCTGGCGCTGAAGCGCAGCAGCGGCAAGACGCTGGATTTCACCCTGGCGGTGAGCCGCTACGACTACGTCCGCGACCGCGTGCGCTCGCCGACGGTGGCGCGGCCGGTCGCCGACACCGGCGGCGCCGGGCGCATCGCCGACAGCGACGGTACCGGCTGGCGCAGCGCGAACGCGCAGCTGGTATGGCGACCGAACGACGCGCACGTGGTCGAGTTCGGCGTGCAGGACGACCGCTTCACGCTCGACACCAGCGTCCGCGACACCAGCGACTGGCGACGCGGCGCGCCGGGCGCGCGCTTCTCCGCCTTCGGCGGCAAGGCCGCGCTGACCGGCGTCTTCGCGCAGGACACCTGGCGCTGGTCGGAACGCTGGACCGGCACCTTCGGCCTGCGCTTCGACCGCTGGCGCGCGCACGACGGCCTGCTGGCCAACGCGACGACGGTCGCGCGCTTCGGCGAACGCCGCGAAACGGCGCTGTCGCCGAAGGCCGCGCTCGCGTTCGCGTTCACGCCGGACACCTCGCTGCAGGCCTCGGTCGGACGTGCGGTGCGCTTCCCGACGGTGAGCGAGCTGTACCAGGGGTCGCTGGTCGCCGGCAGCGTGGTCAACAACGACCCGAACCTGAAAGCCGAGCGCTCGACGACCTCGGAACTGTCGCTGGTCCATGCACTGGGATCATCCAGTGGAACGCAGGGCAGGCTGCGCGCGACCGTGTTCCACGAACGCACCCGCGACGCGCTCTATTCGCAGACCAACGTGCTGGTGACGCCGAACATCACCAACATCCAGAACGTGGGCGCGATCCGCACCACCGGCGTGGAACTGGCCGGCGAATGGCGCGACCTGGGCATCGAGGGCCTGGACCTGACCGGCAGCGTGACCTTCGCCGATTCGATCATCCGCGAGAACCCGAACTTCCCCGCCAGCGAAGGCAAGTGGCAGCCGCGCGTGCCGCGCTGGCGCGCCAACCTGCTGGCCAGCTACGCGCCCAGCGCGCAGTGGCAGTTCACCGCCGGCGCACGCTACAGCGGCAAGCAGTTCAACACGCTGGACAACAGCGACCCCAACGGCGATGCCTACACCGGCACCAGCCCGTTCTTCGTCATGGACCTGCGCGCGCGCTGGCGCCCGACCGAACACTGGGGCCTCGCCCTGGGCGTGGACAACCTCAACGACCGCACCTACTGGAACTTCCATCCCTACACCCAGCGCACCTGGGTGGCGGAACTGCGCTACGACTGGCGCTGAGCGCCCGCAACTAAGCCACGGGCAGGCTGACCGTGGCGCGCAGGCCGCCGAGCGCGGGCGAGGCATCGAGGGTGATCGTGCCGCCGAGGCGCTGCAGGGCCTCGGCGACGATCGAGAGGCCGAGGCCGCTGCCTTCGACATCGCTGCCCAGTTCGCGGTGGAAGCGCGAGAACACGCGGTCGCGCGCGTCCTCGGGAATGCCGGGGCCGGCATCCTCGACGACCAGCGTCGCCCGGTCGCCGTCGCGCGCGATGCGCACCGCGACCTGGCCGCGCGCGGCATAGCGCACGGCGTTGTCGACCAGGTTGCGGACCACCGCGTCGACCAGCAATTCGTCGCCGGCCACGGCCACCGGGGCGAGGTCGAGGGCGATGCGCGCGTCGTCGATGCCGGTGGCGGCGACGACATCGTCGCAGCAGCGGCGCGCGACCTCGGCCAGGTCGACCGGTGCGACTGGCGCGGCCGTCGGCGCATCGCGCTCGATCCGGCTCAGCGCCAGCAGCTGCGCGACCAGGCGTTCCATGCGCGCGATGCCGGCATCCAGCCGCTGCTGCGACTGCGCGCGTTCCTCGGCATCGTCGGCATGAGCGAGGTTGTAGGCGTGCAGCTTGAGCGCGGCGATCGGCGTGCGCAGCTCGTGCGCGGCGTCGGCGGTGAAGCGCTTCTCGCGGGACAGGGCGTCCTGCAGGCGCGCGAGCAGGCCGTTCACCGCACCGATGATCGCGGCGATCTCGCGCGGCACGCGCGAGAGCGCGATCGGCGCCATGCGTTCGGGCACGCGCTCGTCGACGGCGTCCGACACGCGTCGCAGGCTGCCGCAGGCCCAGCCCACCGCCAGCCAGACGAACAGGGCCAGCAGCGGGAGCGCGACCAGCAGCGGCAGCATCGTGCCGAACGCGATCTCCTCGGCGATCTCGCTGCGGATACCGGCCAGTTCGCCGGACTGGTACCAGCGCCCGCCCGGCGAGCGCAGGGTGAAGGTGCGCCAGTGCTCGCCGTCGATCACGGTGTCGGCGAAACCCGGCGCCAGCGGCGCCAGCGGGCGCGCCGGCCCGCTGTCCGAACGCAGCAGCAGGGTGCCGGCGGGGTCGCGCACCTGGAAGGCGAGCTTGGTTTCGTAGACATGGCCGCTCGATTGCGCGAGCGATGCGTGCTCGCCGTCGAAGGTGCCGTGCCACACACGGATCACCCGGGGCGCATCGGGGGCCGCGCCGGGGCTGCGTGGCGGCAGCTCGTCCAGCGGCGCGTCGGTGAGGCTCATCAGCACGCGCGACGAGTGCGCGAGCTTGGCGTCGAACAGTTCGTCGGCCTCGCGCAGGCCGCTGCGGTAGCTGAAAGCGGCGGCGACGAGCAGCACCAGGGTGGTGGTGCCGATGATCGACAGGAGCAGGGCGCGGCGGATCGAGGACATGGCGGCAGTTCAGCGCATCCGCGACGGGGCGTCCAGCGCGGGCCGGACGCGCGTCAGGCCGCGCCGCCATCCTGCGCCGGGGCGGACGGGACCGGCGCCGACTGCGCCACCTGCTCGTCGAGCGCGTAGCCCACGCCGCGCAGGGTGCGGATCAGCGCCGGATCGAGTTTGCGACGCAAGGCATGCACATGCACGTCGAGCGCGTTGCTGGCCACGTCCTCGTCCCAGCCGTACAGGCGCTGCTGCGCCGATTCGCGGGTGATCGGCCGGCCGCGCTGCTCCATCAGCAGGCGCAGCAGGGCGAACTCGCGGCGCGGCAGGTCGATGGCGCGGCCGCGCCAGGTCACCGCGAGCTGCACCGGGTCCAGCTCCAGCGCGCCGAAGCGCAGCAGCGGCGTGGCCCGGCCGACGCTGCGCCGCAGCTGGGCACGCACTCGGGCGAGCAGTTCGTTCACGTCGAAGGGCTTGCCGAGGTAATCGTCGGCGCCGGCATCCAGTCCGAGCGTGCGGTCGCGGGACCGCTCGCGCGCGCTCAGCACCAGGATCGGCACGTCGGCGCCAGTGCGGCGCGCCTGGCGGATGACCTCGATCCCGTCGATGTGCGGCAGGCCGAGGTCGAGCACGACCAGGTCGAAGCCGCCGTCGCGGATCGCCGCCAGCGCGCTGGCGCCGTCGCGGAGCCAGTCGACGGTGTAGGCCGCGCGCCGCAGCGCGGTGCGCAGGCCTTCGCCCAGGGATTCGTCGTCTTCGACCAGGAGGATGCGCATGGCGCCAGTGTCGGTGCCGGCTCAGCGCGAGGCAAGGTGCGCGCGGACCTTGGCCAGCAGCGCGGCGGCTTCCTTGCGCCGGCCCTGGTCGGCCAGTTCGCGGCCCGGGCGCGGCGGCGCGGCCAGCGCCTTCTCCAGTGCCGCGGCGGCGCCCTTCCAGTCGCCCTGGTCGCGCAGGAAATCGCCGTAGAAGTAGTTCGGGTCGATGCCGTCGGGATTGACCTTCAGGCCCTTGCGCAGCAGGTCGCGGGCCTTGTCGTCGTCGCCGAAGCCGACCGGCCAGCCGGGCACCTGGTAATAGAGCACGCCGAGGCTGGTGTAGGCCGAACCGTCGAGCGCGTTCGGGTCGAGCTTGAGCGCCTGCTCGAAGTCGGCGCGCGCCTGCTTGGCCAGGCCCAGGGCGCCGAGTCCGCCGCGTTCGCCGGCGTAGCTGGACAGGACGATGCCTTCCCAGATCAGCGCGCTGGCGTCCTTCGGCTGTGCGGCCTTCGCGGCGGCGGCCTGTTTCGCGAGCGCTTCGAACGCGGCCTCGCGCTGCGCCTTCGGGGTGTTGTAGTTGACCTCGGCCCAGCGGTCGCGCACGGCGGCGACCTGCGACGAGGGATCGCCGGCGAACGCGGCGGCGGTGGCAGCGAGCAGGGTCGCGCCGAGCGCGGTGGCGAGCAGGCGGTTGCGGACGGTGTGCATGGAAGTCTCCTGCGGGGATCGATGAAGGGAAGGCATGACGGCGTGGTCGATGTTCAGGACCGCGCGTGGCGGCGGACGATGGGCAGCTGCGCGGCGAGGTTGCGGTCGACCAGGCCGGGCAGCGCGCCGTTGATGCGGGCGAAGAGTTTCTCGGGCCAGCCGATCTGCATGCGGCGGCGGCCGCTGGCGATGGCCGCGACCAGCTGCGCGGCGACATCGGCCGGGTCGTCCTGGGCGACCTTCATCTCGCGGTTCATCGCCTCGACCTGCGGCGTGTTGAACGCCGTGCGGGTCGCGCGCGGCGACAGGTACTGGAAGCGCAGCGGCGTGTCGGCGTATTCGCGGGCCAGGCCTTCCATCAGGCCGCGCAGGCCGAACTTGCTGGCGCTGTAGGCCGCGAACCCGGGAAAGGCCAGGCTGCCGAAGGTGGAACCGATCGCGACCACCGAGGATTGCGGATGCCTGCGCAGGACCGGCAGCAGGGCGTGGATCAGGCTCATCGATGCGATGAGGTTGGTGTTGACCAGCGCCTGCAGCGCCTGCGGCGTCTGCTGCTCGAACAGCCCGAACGCGCCCTGCGCATGCCCCAGCACCAGCACCGATGGCGTCGGTTGCAGCTGCGAGACCGCCGCGACGAGCTGCGCCGGCCCCTCGGAATCGGCAAGGTCGACGATCACCGGGACGATGCGACCCTGCGCATGCCGCGCGGCGATCGCCTGCAGTCGTGCCGCGTTGCGACCGACGGCGACGACGCGCGCGCCCGCCGCGACCAGCGCATCGCACAACGCGCCGCCGATGCCGCCGCTGGCGCCGGTAAGCAGCACGGTCCGACCGTCGAGCGCGCTCATGCGGCCTCCCGGACGGTCTCGCCCTGCACGGCATCGCGTTCGTCGCGCAGGGTGCGGAAGACGTCGCCGTAGAGCTTGTAGAAGCGCTTCGCGGCATGGACGACCGCGCGGCGATCGTCTTCGTCGTCGAGCCGGTTCATGAGGCCCTCGTAGAAGCCGGTGTGCTCGATGTCGAGGTCGCCATGCGAGCGCAGGTAGGTGAAGGCGTTGCGCGGCAGGCCCAGCGAGGTCTCGATGGTCTCGGCGGCCCGGGTGGCGAGCGCGACGCTGGTGCCTTCCAGCACCAGCACCATGCCGAAGAACCCGACCGGGTTGCCGCGGGCGATGGTGTCGTAGGCGTAGGCGACCATCAGTTCGGTGGCCTCGGCCGGCTGCGAGCGTTCGGATGCGTCGCGGTCGGCGCCGCAGGCGGCGAGGTCGTCGAGGATCCATTCGTGATGGCCCATCTCCTCCTCGATGTACTCGCCGACGGCGGTGCGCAGCCACTCCAGCCGCGCCGGCAGGCGCGCACCGCAGGCCATCAGCAGCGGCACGGTGTGCCGCACGTGGTGGAAGGCCTGGGTGAGAAAGGCGATGTAGTCCTCGCGACGGATGCGGCCGGCCAGGGCTTCCTGGATGATCGGGATCGACAGCAGCGAGGCGCGCTCGGCCTGGGTCTCGGCGAGGAGTCTGTCGTGGAAGGCGATGTCGTTCAGTGCGGCAGCGGTCATGCGGCGGATTCCTGCAGGTGATCGAAGAAGGCGGGCTCGGACGCGTGGCGCGCATAGCAGGCCTCGACCGCGTCGGCATGGCGGGCGAGGATGGCGTCGCGGCGCGGGCGGCCATTGCTGGTCAGCAGGCCGTCGGCGAAGGTGAAGGGCGCATCGGCGCGGACGATGTCGCGCACGCGGGCGTAGTCGGGCAGCGCGCGGTTGACCGCGTCGAGCGCGACGCGCAGCGCCTCGTCGCCGAGTGCGGGATCGCGCGGCCAGACGATCGCGATGTTGAACGGGCGCGCCTCGCCGTGGACCACGGCCTGGGCGAAGGCCGGATGCTGCAGCAGCTCGCTTTCCACCCATTCCGGCGACACGTTGCGCCCGAACGCGGTGATGAACAGGTGCTTGCGACGACCGGTGATGTGCACGTAGCCGTCGTCGTCGATGTGGCCGAGGTCGCCGGTGGCGACGGGGCCGTGCCGCGAGGACTCGTCGCCGAGGTAGCCGAGCATGCGCACGCCTTCGACGAACAGTTCGCCGTCGCGCACGCTCACGCGGGCATGCGGCAGCGGCCGGCCGACGCTGCCAGCGCGCGTCGCGCCGGGCCGGTTGAGGCAGACCACCGAGGCGCATTCGCTCAGACCGTAGCCTTCGAACACCGGCAGGCCGACGGCCTCGGCGCGCGCGACGAGGGTTTCCCCGACGCGTCCACCGCCGACGGCGAGGAACTTCAGCGAATCGGGCAGCGCCGCGCCGCGCTCGGCGGCCATGACCAGCGCCAGCAGCAGCTGCGGCAGCAGGATCGCGCTCTCGGGACGATGGCGATGCAGGCAGGCGATCAGCGTGGGCACGTCGAGTCCGGCCGAACCGCTGTAGCCGATCTCGCCGAGCGAGGGCACGACGATCTCCGCATCGGACAGCAGCGCGGCGTACAGGCCACCGACGTTCTCCAGCAGGGTCGACAGCGGCATCAGGCACAGGTGCCGCTTCGCCGACAGCGGGCCTGCGGCCTCGGCCAGCGAGGCTGCGACCGCGAGCAGCGCATCGGCACCGAGACACACACCCTTCGGCGTGCCGGTGGTGCCGGAGGTGAAGGTGATGACGACCGTGCCCTCGGGCAGGTCGACAGGTTGCGCGGGCAGCGAGACGAGGCGCATCGCATCGCCGAGCGCGCGCGACGGCAATGCGGCGAACGGCTCCGGCAGCGACGCATCGACCGGCACCACTAGCGCATCGGCGCCGCTGCTGGCCAGCGCGTGCGCGACCTGCCCGGGCGTGAAGAAGGTCGGCAGCGGCACGTGCACGCGGCCGAGCGAACGGATCGCCAGATCCAGGGCCAGCCAGTCCGGACCGTTGTCGAGGCGGCTGGCGATGCGCGCGACGCCGCTGTCCTGCAGGGCTTGTGCGAATTGGCGGATGCGTGCGGCGAAGTCGTCGCCGGTCCACTGGCCGCCGGTCCAGCGCACGCGCACCGCGTCGCCACCGATGCGGGCGATCAGGCGATCGAAGCTCGGTTCGATGCTCATGCGCCCGCCTTCGCCGTGCGCGGCAGCCAGGCGGGACAGGGCGACATCGACGGCAACGCGCCGCTGCGCACCAGGTAGGCGTGGCCGGCGCCGATGTCGCCGAACATCAGGGTCGGCTGGGTGTCGTAGTAGCGGCCCCAGTCGCTGGCATCGCCCTGCAGCCGCGAAGCCAGCGCGGGGGCCAGTTCCACGGTGGCCAGGTGCAGGCGGTCGAAGGTGTTGCGCAGCTGCCGCGTGGCCGCGAACAGCACCCAGCGGAACCCGGCCAAGTGCAGCCAGTGGGTCATGTGCACGATCAGCGCGCGGGCATCACCGGCGCGCACCGCGCCGAAGTTGCCGGCCTCCACCAGCGCGGCACGCGACACCGGGCGCCCCAGGTGCGCGGCGATGGCGGCATCCGCCGGCACGTCGAGGTACTGCTCGACGAACAGCGGACCTTCGTCGCCGCTGCGCAGGCCGACCGCCGCGCGCAGTGCGCCGGCGTCGTTGCGGAAGGCCAGCAGGTGCGGCAGGAAGGCCGCGAGCGAGGCGCCGTAGCGCGCGCGATAGACCTGGGCGATGAAGGCCTCGGTCTCGGCGCGACAGGCATCGCCGGCCTCGACCAGCGCACCCTGCGTGAAGGCGGCCTCGTCAACGCGCGGCGTCGGCATCGGGACGAAGGCGTCGGAGAGGGTGTCGGGCATCGTGGGCGTCATGAGCATCATGGGGCGGGATGCTCGGCGCCGCGGATTAAGCGTCGATTAGCCCATTGTGAGCGCTGCGTGAGGGAAGCGTTCGCTTTTCATTGCGACCCGCGCATGTCATCACGCGTTTGACGGGACGTTAACGCGCGCTTGTCGAAATCCTGACGAAAGCGAGGATGGATCGCGAATCGTTCGCGTTTGCGCGCGAACGAAACGATACATGCCACGCATGCGCGCAATCGCAGGGAACTTCGGCGGGAGTCGAACGCAACGCGCCGCTCAGGCGTCGGCAATGCCGCAATCGCGCGCCTTGCCGCGCATCAGGTCGCGATCACGGACGTTACCGGCGAGTGCGGCGGCGCGCTGGTATTCGATCCCGGCTTCGGACAAACGGCCCAGGCGTTCCAGCAGGTCCGCGCGCACCGCATGCAACAGGCCGTAATCGCGCAGCGCCTTGTCGTCGCACAGCGCATCCACCAGCGGCAGCGCGGCAGCGGGACCTTCGGCCATGCCCACTGCGACCGCGCGGTTGAGTTCGATCACCGGCGACGGCGTCACCGTGCACAGCACGGCGTACAGCGCCGCGATGCGCGACCAGTCGGTGTCCTCGGCGCGCGCGGCGGTGGCATGGCAGGCGGCGATCGCGGCCTGCAGCGCGTACGGTTCGCGGCCGCCGCCGAGCGCCTGCGCGCGACGCAGCGCGACCAGGCCGCGGCGGATCTGCAGGCGATCCCAGCGCGCGCGGTCCTGCTGCAGCAGCAACACCGGTGCGCCATCGGCATCGGTGCGCGCGCGGGCGCGCGACGCCTGCAGCTCCATCAGCGCGAGCAGGCCAAGCACCTCCGATTCGGCGGGCAGCAGGCCGGCCAGCACGCGCGCCAGACGCAGGGCTTCCTCGCACAGCGCCGGCCGCATCCAGTCGTCGCCCGCGCTGGCCGCGTAGCCTTCGTTGAAGACCAGGTAGATCACTTCCAGCACCGCGTCGAGGCGTTCGGCCAGCTCGGCGCGACGCGGGACCTCGAAGGCGACATCGCGCTCGGCGAGCGTGCGCTTGGCGCGCACGATGCGCTGCGCCACCGTCGGCTCCGGCTGCAGGAAGGCGCGCGCGATCTCGGCGGTGGTCAGGCCGCCGAGCAGGCGCAGGGTGAGCGCGACGCGCGACTCGCGCGGCAGCACCGGATGGCAGGCGACGAACACCAGGCGCAGCAGGTCGTCGCCGATGTCGTCGTCCGCGAAGGCGTGCGCTTCGTCGCCCATGGCGTCTCCGTGCAGCTCCAGTTCGATGCCGTACTCGTCCTGGCGCCGGGCGTGCAGCGCGCGCTGGCGCAGGTGGTCGATCGCGCGATGCTTCGCCGCGGTCATCAGCCAGGCCGCGGGATTGTCCGGCACGCCGTCGGCGGGCCAGCGCTCCAGCGCGGCGAGCAGCACGTCCTGCGCCAGTTCCTCGGCGACGCCGACATCGCCGGTCATGCGCGCCACGCGCGCGACCAGCTTCGGCGATTCCATGCGCCACAGCGCGTCGAGGGTGCGATGGAGGCGTGCATCGGTCATCGGCGGCGATGACACCACCGCCGACGCCGGCATGCAAGCCGCGCGCATGCGCCCGGTCCGTTCCCCCGGTACGGGCATTCAGTATTCGACGATCGACTTGAAGCCGCCCCAGAACATGCGCTTGCCGTCGAAGGGCATCTCGTTCGGCGGCCCCATCGCGGCGATGCGCGGGTCGGCCATCACCTTGGCGTTGACCTTGTCGCGATGCGCGCGCGACCTGTAGACGATCCACGCGAATACCACGACTTCGCCGGGCTTGAGCTTCACCGATTGCGGGAACGATGTCCGCTTGCCCGGCTTGACGTCGTCCTCGACGCATTCGCAGTACTGGAGCGCGCCGTATTCCATCCAGATCCTGCCGGCCTTGCGGGCCATGGTGCGATAGGCGGCGAGCTTGTCCTTCGGCACCGGCAACACGAAACCATCGACGTACGACATGGGATGCACCTCGTTGTGTGGTGGGGACGCCGCTCAGGGGCAGTTGTCCGTCTTCAGGCAGTTGATCATCCACGGCTTGCCGAAGCGATCGACGAACGCGGCCCAGCGATGGGCCCAGAAGCTTTCCTGCAGCGGCATCTGCACCGTGCCGCCTTCGGACAGCGCGGCGAAGATGCGCTCGGCCTCCTCGATGCTGGCCACGTCGATGTTCACGCAGGTGCCGACGCCCGCATCGACGTGCGGTGGCGGGCCGTCGGCGCCCATCAGCACCGCGCCGTCCGCTTCGAGCTGGCTGTGCATGATCAGATTGTGGGTGTCGGGCGGCATCTGGTCGGACATCGGCGAATCGCCGTAGGTCATGCGCATGACGATCTCGCCGCGGAACACTTCGCGGTACAGGTCGAAGGCGGCGCGGCAGTTGCCGTTGAAATTCAGGTAGGCGATGAAACGCATGGAACGCTCCTTGTGGCGTCGATGGACAGGGGGGGCGGTCGGAACCGGGTCAGGCGGGAATGGGCTCAGGGTTCGCCGGCGATGCGCTCGCGCAGGCGGTCTTCCTGTTCGCGCAGTTCGGGCGTGAAGGCCTCGCCGAAGTCGTCGGCTTCGTACAGCGGGCGGATCTCCAGGCTGGAACCGCCGCTGCCCGGGTGCGGGTCGGGGCAGCGGCGCGCCCATTCGATGGCTTCCTCCAGCGAACGCACCTGCCACAGCCAGAAGCCGGCGATGAGTTCCTTCGTTTCGGCGAAGGGGCCGTCGATCACCTGGCGGCGCGGGCCGTCGATGTGGACGCGCACACCCTGCGAGGTCGGCTTCAGGCCCTCGCCGGCCAGCAGCACGCCGGCGTTGGCGAGCTCTTCGTTGTAGCGGCCCATCGCCGCCATCAGTTCGGTGGAAGGCAGGACGCCGGCTTCGGACTCGGCGGTGGCTTTTACGATCACCATGACCTTCATGTCGTTCTCCTCGGGTGGGTGGGGCGGCCTGTCCGGCCCCATACCCGTCACGACGAACGACGACCCCCGGGATCGACACGTGGCGCAGGAAATTTTTTCCATCGCTTCCGGCACGGGTCGCCGCCCCGGGCCTGCGGCATCATGGGCGCCGTCCCCCGAGTGCGCGGAGCCGCCGATGCAGTACCTGCTGCTGGTCTACACCGACCCCGAACTGATGGCCACCCTGCCCCAGGCCGAGTTCGACCGGCTCATGCACGGCTGCATCACCCACGCCGACGAACTGAAGGCCGGCGGCTGCCTGCTCGGCTCGCAGCAGCTGGAGGACGCCCGCACCGCGCGCACCGTCCGCGTCCGCGACGGCGCCGCCCGCGTCACCGACGGCCCCTTCGCCGAAACCAAGGAAGTGCTGGCCGGCTTCAACCTGATCGAAGCCGACAGCCTGGAAGACGCCGTACGCATCGCCCACGAATTCCCGTGGATCCGCTTCGGCAGCATCGAAGTCCGCCCGGTGCGCGATTTCGACGCGGTGCGGCGGCGGGTGGGGGCGTGAGGCCGCGCATGACGTGATCGGGAGCGCCGAAACACGCGTCATCCTCGCGCAAGCGAGGATGACGTTGTCATGTCGTGACGTTCAGTTCACTGCAATCCGTCGCTGAAGCGCTCGCACCAACGGCTTCACCGCGCCGTATATCCCCCGTCGATCACCAGTTCCGAGCCGGTGACGAACTTGGCTTCCTCGGAGGCGAGATAGACCACGCCCCAGGCGATGTCATCCGCTTCGCCCATGTGGCCGAGCGGGTGCAGGGCCCCGACTTCGGCGCGGGCGGCGTCCAGGTCGGTGGCGCCGCTGGCCTGCAGGTGGTGTTCGACCATCGGCGTCCAGATGTAGCCCGGGTGGATCGAGTTGACGCGGATGTTGTCGCGCGCGTAGATCATCGCGTCGGTCTTGCTCATCAGCCGTACCGCGCCCTTGGAGGCGTGGTAGGCGGGCACGTCCGGCGCACCGACCAGACCGTAGATCGACGAGAGGTTGACGATGCTGCCGCCGCGGGCCGCGCGCAGGTGCGGGAGGGCGTGCTTGGTGCAGAAGAACACGCCCTTCACGTTCACCGCCTGGACGCGGTCCCACTCGGCTTCGGTGATCTCGTGGGTCAGCTTCGTCGAGCCGGAGATGCCGGCGTTGTTGACCAGCACGTGCAGGCCGCCGAAGTGCGCGACCACGGCGTCGGTCGCGGCCTTCACCGAGACCTCGGAGGCCACGTCGACATGCCAGTAGGCGGCGTCGATGCCCCGTGCCTGCAGCGCGAGCACCAGCGCTTCGCCCTCCGCGTCGAGCACGTCGAACACCGCGATGCGCCCGCCTTCCTCGCCCAGCCGCTCCGCGCAGGCGCGGCCGATGCCGAGCGCGCCGCCGGTCACGATGCAGACCTTGTCCTTCACCCGTTGCATGACCGTCTCCCCTTGTCGTGGCGTGTGCGTGGATTGCACGCCGATGCGCGCCCGGCGACCTTGATCGCGATCAAAGTCGGCCGCTGCGGCCACCGCGCATCGGCCGGGGGCTCATCGGTCCGCCGCGTCCCGCGGCCGCACGCGCAGGCCGTCGACGACAGCGTCGCCCGGGTAGACGATCACCCGGTCGCCCCGCGCCAGGCCCTTCACGATCCAGGCCTCGCGGCCGTTGCGGCCGCCCAGGTCCACGGGCATCAGGCGCGCACGCCCGTCGCGCAGGGCGAACACGGCCATCCGCGTGGTTCCATCGCCGGTGTCGCCGGGATGCGGGAACACCGCGCCGACCGGCACGACCAGCACGCCGTCGCGGGCCTGCACGATCGCGCGCACGCCCACCCGATAGCCGTCGCCGAGCGCGCCGCGGCGCGCGGGCGGGTCGAGCAGATCGATCAGCACGCGCACGCGCTGCTCTTCGACGCCGAGCGCGGAGATCTTCGTGAACGCGGCCGGCTCGACCCGGCGCACGCGGCCGGCCAGGCTGCCCTCGCCGCCCCAGCGCTCGATCCGCACCGGCGTGCCGGGCGGGGTCTTCAGGGCATCGGTGGTCAGCAGTTCGGCGACCACCTCCATGTCGGCGAGGTCGCCGATGTCCAGCAGCGGCGTACCCAGCGCGACCATGCCTTCGCTGGCTTGCGCCACGCGCAGGACGCGGCCGGACACCGGGGCGCGCAGCGCGAAGGCGCGATCGGACCCACCGTCCGGGTTGCGCGCAGCGGACAGCGCGGCGCGCGCCTGTTCGAGCTCGTGCCCGGCGACATGCTGGTCCTGCTCGGCGCCGTCCAGCTCGCGCTGGGCCGCTTGCAGCGCGAGACGGTCGTTGTCCAGCTGGTTGGCCGAGACGAAGCGGTCGCGCGCCAGGGCCTCGTCGCGGCGCAGCGTGTTGCGCGCCTGCGCCACGCTCACCCGGGCGCGGTCGATGCGCGAACGGGCGCGCGCGACCATCGCGTCCGCTGCTTCGACGCGGGCGCGCAGCTCGGCTTCGGTGCGCGCATCGAGCATCGGCGACAGCGCGGGGGTGAGGCTGGCGACCACGTCGCCGGCCGCCACCGCGTCGCCTTCGCGCAGCGCGATCCTCGCCAGCCGCCCGGACAGCGGCGCCGAGACGACGTAGCGGTCGCGCACCCGGGTCCGCGCCTCCTCGTCGATGCTCGCCTCGAACCGGCCGATCGTCGCCGTCGCGATCTCCACCGGCAGCGGCCTCGGCGCGAACGCCCACGCCAGCAGGCCCAGGGCGACCGCGCCCAGCCCGATGCCCCATCCCCATCCGCGTCGCGTGATCCGCATGCCTCGTCTCCGTGATTCCGTCATTCACTCGCGCGTCTTCAGCGCGGCCACCATGTCCAGCCGGTCGATCCGCCGGCGCACCACCAGCGCGCTGGCGACCGCCGCAGCCAGCACCGCGAGGCAGGCCCAGGCGTAGGTGCGCGGGCGCAGCGCCACCGGGAAATAGAACTGGTCGCTGCGCAGCAGCTCGACGAGCAGGTGCACCAGGCCGTAGCCCGACAGCATGCCCAGCGGCAGCGCCAGGGCGATGACCAGAGCCATCTCGCCGAGCAGCAACGCCGACACCTCGGCGCGACTGAAGCCGAGCACGCGCAGGCTGGCCAGTTCCCAGGTGCGCTCGGCCAGGGCGATGCGCGCGTTGTTGTAGACCACGCCGATCGCGATCACCGTGGCGAACGCGGTCAGGATCGTGCTCATGATCCGGATGTTGCGCGCGCTGATCTCCTGCATGTTGCGCCACAGCGTCGCCTTGCTGAACGCGCCGACGATGCGCGGCAGGCGCATCGCGGCGGCGAGGAAGCGCGGTTCCGCGCCGCGCGACACCGCGACCGGGAAACGCCCGGCGACATCGTCCTCGCCCAGCGCGCGGTTGAGCGCGCGGCGCTCCATGTAGGCGTTCAGGCCCATCATGTCGCGGACCGTGGCGCGCAGCGGCAGGTGCAGGGTGCGCGCTCGCCCCTCCAGCACCTCCACGCGCACCGTGTCGCCGACGCGCAGGCCGAGCTTGTCGGCGAGGCGGTCGGTCAGCACCAGGCCGTCGGGCGAGGGCCGCCAGGCGCGGTCGTCCACGTCGACGATGCGCTGCAGCTCCGGCTGCGCGGGCAGCCCCTGCAGGACGAGGCGCTCGCTGCGGTGGCCGTGGACGATGCGCACGGCCACGTCGCGGCCGGCCTCGACCGAGAGCGCGCCGGGCAGCCGCGCCAGCTCGTGCACGGCAGCGGCTTCGGCCGGTTCGGCCAGCCAGACGATCACGTCGGCACGCAGCTCGACGCGGAACTTCGAGTCGACGATGGTTTCGATCGCATCGCGGAAGAAGTTGCCGAGGATCACGATGGCCACCGCCGCCGACACGCCCGCGACCGCCAGCGCGCTGCGCAGCGGGCGGCGTTCGAGGTTGCGCAGGATCATCCGCAGCACCGTCGGCAGGCGGCGCAGGCCGAGACGCTCGGCGAGCGTCGGCCGATAGCGTCCGGGCGATGGCGGGCGCATGGCCTCGGCCGGCGCCAGGCGCATCGTCGCCAGCAGCGGGTTGGCGGTGCCCAGCGCGGCGGTCGCGAGGGCGATCGCGGCACTGGCCAGCACCAGCCCCGGCGCCATGCGGTGGTCGAACCGCGGGAAGTGGAAGAACTCGGCGTAGAGCCCGACCATCGCCGTGCCCAGCCATTTGCCCAGGGCGAGGCCGAGCAGCAGGCCGACCGCGACGATCGCGACCACCTGGGTGAAATAGTGTCCGGCGATGCGTCGGTCCGGATAGCCCAGCGCCTTGAGCGCGGCGATCTGCTCGCGCTGCGTGGCGATGGTGCGCGAGATGACCACGTTTAGCAGGAACGCCGCGACCGCGAGGAAGATCGCCGGCAGCACGGTGCCGAGCACGCGCTGCTCGCGGATCTCGTTGTCGAGCATGGCGTGCGAGGTCTGCTCGCTGCGATCGTGGGCTTCGCGTCCGCCCCACGGCGAGATGACGCGCTCGATGCCGGCCACCGCCGCCGCGTGCGACGCGCCCGGCGCCAGCGTCGCCGAGACATGGTTGAACGCGCCGTCCATGTCGCTGGCCGCCGCCAGGGTGTCGTGGTCGACCCAGAACACGCCGAAGCCGCGCATGTCGGGCATGCCGCCGTAGCCGGCGAACACGTACTCGGGCGACAGCGCGATGCCGACGATGCGCAGCGTGCGCTGCCGGCCGTTGATGAGCGCGCGCAGTCGCGCACCCGGCCGCAGGCCGCGCGCCTCGGCGAAGCCGGCGGACACCAGGGCCTCGATGCCGTCGCCGTCGTTGCCACTGCCTTCGTGGCCGGCCTGCGGCATCCGTCCGGCGCGCAGGTCGATGCGGTTGATGCGCGGCGGATGGCGGGGATCGATGCCGATCAGGTGGCCGAGGATCGGGTCGGCGACGCCGTCGATGCCGATGCGCACGGTCTGTTCGACGGTCAGCTGCAGGTCGGCGACGCCGGGGACCGCGCGCAGGGTGTCGCCCAGCGACAGCGGCGCACGCTTGACGGTGGCGAACACGTCGGCGAAATGCGCCTCGGCGTAGTGGCGGTCGCGCGCCAGGGCCAGCGAGTCGATCGCGCTGAGCGTGGTGACGAAACCGGCGACGCCGCTGGCCACCACCAGCGCGATGGTCAGCGCCTGGCTCCAGCTCTGGCGCAGGTCGCGCAGCAGCTTGCGGTCGAGCGCCTTCATCACGAGGCCCGCCGGCTCACCACGACAGCTCCGACGGCCGCAGCCGGTGCGCGTTGCGTTCGATGCGCTGGATGCGGCCGTCGCCGAGCACGATCACCCGGTCGGCCATGCCGGCGATGGCGGCGTTGTGGGTGATCACCACCACCGTGGTGCCGAGTTCGTCGTGGATGCGTTCGATCACCTCCAGCACGCGCTTGCCGGTGGCGTAGTCCAGCGCGCCGGTGGGCTCGTCGCACAGCAGCACCGCCGGGCGCTTCACGATCGCCCGGGCGATCGCCACGCGCTGCTGTTCGCCGCCGGACAGCTGCGAGGGGAAATGATCGCGGCGCGCGGTCAGGCCGACGCGTTCGATCGCCTCGTCCACCGGCATCGGATCGTCGGCGATGTCGGCCACCAGCTGCACGTTCTCCCGCACGGTCAGGCTGGGGATGAGGTTGTAGAACTGGAAGACGAAGCCGACATGCTCGCGGCGGAAGCGGGTGAGTTCGGCCTCGCCGGCGCCGTCGAGCCGGTGTTCGCAGTAGGCGACCTCGCCGGCGCTGGGCACGTCCAGGCCGCCGAGGATGTTCAGCAGGGTGGACTTGCCGCTGCCCGAGGCGCCGAGCAGGACGATGAACTCGCCGGCGCCGATGTCCAGGTCGACGCCATGCAGGGCGACCACTTCGACCTCGCCCATCGCATAGACCTTGCGCAGCCCGCGCGCGCGGAAGACAGGGGCGTCGACCGGGGCATCAACCGCTCCCCCGGCCCGCTTCCCGGCCTGCCCGCCCTCCGACGACACCGTGTCCGCGTTCGGATCCATCGCGCCCTGCCCGTGATCGGCGTAGCGTCGACTGTACGCCGCAAGCTGACCGAAGAGATTGATTCCGATCAATGCCGGCCGGCGCGGATCCTGCTGGAATGCCCGGACACACCACAGACACGGGGCATGATCATGATCAAGGACATTCTGGTGCCATGGGTGAACGCCGACAGCGAGCGTTCGGTCGCCGATGCGGCGCTGGCGCTGGCGGCCGGGTCCGGCGCCCACGTCGCGGTGCTGGTGACGGTGGACGTGCCGGCGCCGATGCCCAGCGACTGGGGCGCGATGGCCTACGACATCTACGCCAAGCTGCACGCCGAGGCGCAAGCGCGCGCCAGCGAACGCGCCGACAAGCTGCGCCAGCGCTTCGCCCATGCCGAGGTGCCGGTGGAAGTGCGCGTGGCCGATGCGGTGTCGGTGTTCCCGCAGAACACCGCGACGATGCACGCGCGCCACGCCGACCTGACCGTGCTGCCGGCGATGCCGCGCGACGGCGCCGAGTCGATGCTGGTCCACGACCATTTCCACGACGTGCTGCGCCAGTCCGGACGCCCGGTGCTGGTGGTGCCCGCCGACAGCAAGGCGCAGCTGCCGCCCAGGCGCGTGGTCGTGGCCTGGAAACCCACGGCGCAGGCCGCGCGCGCGGTCGGCGACGCCCTGCCTTTCCTGCAGGCTGCGGACAGCGTGAGCGTGGTGGTGATCGACCCCAGGATCGGCGAAGGGTCCTACGGCGCCGAACCCGGTGCCGACATCGCGGCCCACCTGGCGCGGCACGGCGTGAAGGTGGAGGTGATGACGCGGCCGAGCATGAACTTCTCGGCGGCCTACGCGCTGCTGGATGCCGCCCGCGACCTGGGCGCCGACATGCTGGTGGCCGGCGGCTACGGGCATTCGCGGCTGCGCGAAGCCGTCCTCGGCGGCACGACGCGCGAACTGCTGCACACGGCGCACATCCCGGTGCTGTTCGCGCATTGATCGAAGCCTCGCATGCGCAAGGGCGCATGCGAGGGTCGACACGCCCTATGCTGGAACGGCCCGCCGTTCCGGCACAGTCCACCGCACGCATCGATGCTCACCCTGCCACCCGAATTGCCCGGTCTCTGCGTCGCCTTCGGCATCGGCCTGCTGATCGGCATCGAGCGCGAACGCAGCAAGGGCGAAGGTCCGGCGCGTGGCGCGGCCGGTGTGCGCACCTTCCTGCTGGTGGCGCTGGCCGGTGCCATCGCGCAGCGCATCGGCGGCGCCGGCGTGGCCATCGCCGGCGCCTTCGTTGCGCTGGCCGCGCTCGCCAGCTACCGCAGCAGCCGCGAGACCGACCCCGGGCTGACCACCGAGGTCGCGATGCTGGTGACCTTCCTGCTCGGCGTGCTGGCGATGACCGCGCTGCCGCTGGCCGCCGCGCTGGGCGTGGTCGTCGCCGTGGTGCTGGCCAGCAAGTCCGGGCTGCACGCCTTCATCCGCAACACCCTGACCGAACAGGAACTGCACGACGCCCTGCTGCTGGCCGCCGCCGCCACGGTGGTGCTGCCGCTGCTGCCCGACCGCGCCGTCGACCCCTGGGGCGCGCTCAATCCGCACAAGCTCTGGCTGCTGGTCGTGCTGGTGATGGCGATCAACGGCGCCGGCTACGTCGCGCTGCGCATGCTCGGGCCCGGCGCCGGCCTGGCGCTGGCCGGCTTCGTCGGCGGCTTCGTCTCCAGCACCGCCACCATCGCCGCGATGGGCGACCGCGCGCGGGCCTCGCCGCAGTGGGTGGCGCAGTGCGCCGCCGCCGCCCTGTGCTCGAACATCGCCACGATCCTGATGCTGGCCGTCATCATCGGCGCGCTGTCGATGCCGCTGCTGGCCGCCCTGGCCTGGCCGTTGGCGCTGTCCGGCGCGGCCGCGCTGGTCTCGGCGCTCGCGCTGCGGATGCGCGGCGGCGGCGGCGCGGTGGACGGCGATGCGGTCGCGCCCGGCCGGCCGTTCGAGCCGCGCCATGCGCTCACCTTCGTCGCCATCGTCGGCGCGATCCTGCTGCTGTCGGCCGGGGTGCACCGCTGGCTGGGCGACACCGGCGTCGTGCTGGCGGCCGGCGTCGCGGGTTTCGCCGACGCGCACGCCGCCGCCGCATCGGTGGCGCAGCGCGTGGCGAGCGCGCAGATCACGCCCGCGCACGCCGGCTGGGCCGTCCTCGTCGCCCTGGCGGCCAATTCGGCCAGCAAGCTGCTCATGGCCTGGCTGCGCGGCGGTGGCGGCTACTGCCTGCGCATCGTGCCGGGCGTGCTGGCCATCCTCGCCGCGTTCGCCGCCGGGATGTGGTGGCGGGGCTGAGGATCGAGCATCAGGAATCGAGCCTCAGGGATCGAGGATCAGCGCAGCGCCGACTGGATTTCCTCCAGCGAACGGCCGCGGGTGTCCACGCCGGCGCGCCAGAGCATCACGCCCGACACCGCCATCGGCAGGGCGATCAACAGTGCGGACATCGCGAAGTGGTCGAAGAAGCCGATCAGGCCCAAGCCCGCGCCGACGATGCCGCCGAGCTTGGAACTGGCGGCGATGAGCCCCGAGCCGGTCGCGCGCAGGGCCACGGGATAGATCTCGGCGGCATAGGGAATCAGCATCGCGATCACCCCGCTCACGCTGACCAGCAGCGCGGCGGTGGCGGCCACGGTGAGCGGCTGCGAACGTACCTGCAGCCAGCCCATCGCGCAGAACGCCAGCAGCGACAGCGTGGTCAGGCCGATGAACAGCACCAGCGCGCGGATGCTGCTCCAGCGGTGGTACAGCCAGACCGTCACCGCGATCCCCGGCAGCGCCAGCACCGCCGAGCGGGCGAGCAGCGCGCTGGCGGCCTTCGGGTCCACGCCCAGTTCGACCAGGTTCGTCGGCAGCCACAGCAGGAAACCGAAGTTCGCCAGGCCCCAGGCGACGCCGCAGACCAGCAGGCCGGCGCTGATCCGCGCGTGCGGGCCGCGCATCAGCGCGCGCCAGCCGGTCACCGGATGCGTTTCGTCGATCGCGGCGTGGCCCTGGTGGGCCTGCCAATCGGCCGGCGCGTCGTCCTCGATCGCCTTCGCGGAGCCGCCGGCGAAGCGGCGCAGCACCGCGCGCGCCTCGTTCTCCAGGCCCATGTTCGACAGGAAGCGCGGCGACTCGGGGATCCAGCGGTTGAGCACGATGATGATCGCGCCGGTCGGCAGGCCCAGCAGCCACAGCACCCGCCAGCTGAACATCGGCTCCAGCACCGCGGCCGCGCCCGAGGCCAGCAGGTAGCCCGCCGAAGTGCCGACGCCGCCGAGTGCGACCAGCAGCCAGCCGCGATGCGAGGCCGGCACGGTCTCGGCCATCAGCGTGAACACGATCGGCAGCAGGCCGCCGGCCGATGCACCCATCAGGAAGCACATCGCCAGGTTCCATTCGAACGTGGGCATGGCGCCGCAGATCGCGGTGCCGATGAACATCAGCGCCGACAGCAGGATCGCCGCGCGGCGCCCGAACAGGTCGCCGATCCGGCCCCAGACGACCGACCCGACCGTGGTGCCGGTCAGCGCGAACAGCGCCAGCAGGCTGGCGCGCGACTTGGTGATCTCGTATTCGGCGCTCATGCCCGGCATCACGAAGCCCAGCGTGGCCGGCTTCATCACGTCCACGGCCAGCGCGATCGCCAGCACCGTCACCAGCACCCAGTGCGCGCGGTTGAGCGGCACGCCATCGGCCACGTGGAACCAGCGGTGATCGCGGGCGGCCTGGCCACTCGCGCGCAGCGCGTCCAGTCGCGGCGTCAGGCCGTACATCGACAGCGCCAGGCCGACCGGGATGGCCAGCATCCCCAGCCACATCTCGGTGGTCATCGGCATGCCGACCATCTGCCAGTGGGTGTGCTCGCCCATCATGAACATGGGCATGTGCGCCAGGACGCCGCCCAGGACCAGCAGGCAGCCGAACCAGAAGGCGAAGGGATGGTGGAACGCGATGCCGTCGAGCTTCATGCCGGATCCGGAGGCGGAAAGGAGCCGCATCCTAGCCTGTGCGCGGCAGCGCCGCTGCGACGATTCAGGCGCCGGGCTTCGACGCCCTGATCTGCCAGATGAACCCCAGTGCGATGCCGGCCACCGCCAGCGGCATGCAGACCAGCCACTGCGCCAGGCCATCGGGCAGCAGCGCCATCAGGCCCAGGCAAGCGAGCAGGGTCGCGAGGAACACCGAATACATGCGCCAGTACAGCAGGCCGTCGAGCAACACCGCGAGCAGCTGCAGCAGGCCGAGCATGGCGCCTCAGCGCCCGCCCGCCGGCCGCGCGGCACCCGCGCGCGCGGCCAGGCCGGCGCGGCAGCGGAAGAAGCTCGAATTCGCCAGCCATTGCTGGTCGGGGTAGTAGGCGAACAGCAGCTGGCCACCCTTGAGCGTGTCGATCACCTGCTGCGCCACGGCGGGACGCACCGCCGGGCAGCCGAGGCTGCGCCCGAGCCGGCCCTGGCGCTGCGCCATCACCGGATCCACGTACGGCGCGCCGTGCATGACGATGGCGCGGTCGCGGGCGCGGTCGTTGATGCCCGGTTCGAGTCCGTCCATGCGCAGCGAGTAGCCGTTGCCGCCGACGTAGGTCTCGGCGGTGGCGAACAGGCCCAGGCTGGTCTGGTGGCTGCTGTCCTGGTTGGAGAAGGCGGTCGCGAAGTTCTCGCCGCTGCGCCGGCCATGCGCCACGTGCTCGGCGTACAGCAGGCGGGCTTCGCGCAGGTCGAAGACCCACAGCCGGGGTTCGGTCGAGGGCCGGGAGTAGTCGATCACCGCCAGGCGACGCGCCGGGGCGACCCGGCCGGATTCGGCGGCGCAGCCGGCGGCATCGAGGGCGAGCCCGAGCACCTTCGCGTCCAGGCGCGGCGCCTGCGCGTGCAGGCGCTGGAGCAGGTCCGGCCCGCCGGCGGGGGCCCGCTCGGGGATCGGCATGCCCGCATCGTTGGCGGACGCCAGTGGCGCGGCAGCCAGGGCCAGGAGGAGGGAGAAGGCGACGGATCGTGGCGACATCGGCGCAGGATAGCCGTGGAAGCCGCCGCGTTTCATGAACCTGTCGGCATTTTTCACCGTCCTGGGGCTTCCGGATCCGGCGGGACGTAGACCGGTTGGGCCGGCGGCGGAGGTGGCGTCTCGGGCGGCGCTGCGGCCGGCGGGGCGTCCGCGCGCAGCACGGTCAGGCCCTCGTCGGCCCCGGCCGGACGCAACGGTTCGTCGGTCAGCACCACGGTCGCGCCGGGGCGCAGGGCGTCGTAGACCTGCCGGGCGAAGGCCGGGTCGACCTGCAGCTGGCCCTCGGCCACGAGGCGATGCAGCCCGTCCTCGGGCATGGCCCCGCTGCGCGGCACGGCCACCGCCAGCCAACGCAGGCGCGGCCGGTCCGGCAGCACCGCGCTCGGCCCGTCGGCGGCGCCCTCCAGCAGCACGTAGGCATGGGTGCCCTGCGGCGCCAGCGGCCCCACCGCCACCCGGGCCCGGCCGATCTCCACGCCATTGCGCAGCACGAGCACGCGCTGGTCGCGGGTGCTCAACAGCACGGTCAGCGGGCCCTCGGGTGCGCGCTCCGGTGCCCAGACGCTGTCCTCGTCGACGGGCGCCGGCAATCGCGGCGTGCCGCTGGCGGCATCCACGGGCGCGAACAGCCCCGGCGACGCGACCTCCGGCGGATGCGAGGCGCCATCGGCGATCACCACGGTCATGCCCCGCGACGTGGTCGCGAACAGCTTCTCGGAGAAGGCATGCGGCAGGCGCACGCAGCCGTGCGAAGCCGGGTAGCCCGGGATCCGGCCCGCGTGCAGCGCGATCCCGTCCCAGGTCAGGCGCTGCATGAACGGCATCGGCGCGTTGTCGTAGAGGTTCGAGTAGTGCTCGCGCTGCTTTTCCAGGATGGTGAACACCCCCGTCGGCGTCTCGTGGCCGCGCATGCCCGTGCTCACCGTCGACACGCCGATGCGCACGCCGTTGCGATACACATGGGCGCGCTGCTCGGGCAGGCTGACCACGATCACCACCGGCCCCTGCGGCGCCAGCTCCGGCGTCCAGACGAACTGGCCCGGCTTGAGTACCGGCGTGGCGACCGGCGTGGCGGGCTTCGGCACGACGGGTTTCGAGGCGACGGGCTTCACCGGGCCTGGCGATCCGGGCGTCTGCGCCGCCAACGGCATCGCAACCGCCATGGCGACCGCCATCGCACAGGTCGGCAGGATGCGGGGACGGATCGACATGGACGGACCTCCGGAGACATCGGTGTGGCTTCAGGACCCGGGCATGATGCACGGCGACGCCGACCCTCGCTTGATCGCGCGCAGACTTCGACGCCGAAGGCTGCCGGCGTGCTGGTCGCCGTGCCCGGCGCCGGCCAGAATACGGCCATGACCACCGACACCGCCCCCCTGCTCGACTGCGTCGAGCGCCTCACCGGAAGCTCCCCCACCTGGACCGTTCTCTGGCTGCACGGCCTCGGCGCCGACGGCAACGATTTCGTGCCGATCGTGCCCGACCTCGTCCGCCCCGGCTGGCCCGCGCTGCGCTTCCTGTTCCCGCACGCCCCGGTCCGCCCGATCACCTGCAACGGCGGCATGCGCATGCGCGGCTGGTACGACATCGTCGACCTCAGCGCCGACAACCTCTTCAACCGCGCCGACGAAGCCGGCGTGCTCCAGTCCGTCGCGCAGGTCGAAGCGCTGATCGCCCGCGAAGCCGAACGCGGCATCCCGCCGGAACGCGTGATCCTGGCCGGCTTCTCGCAGGGCGGCGCCGTCACGCTCGCCACCGGCATGCGCCGCACGACGCCATTGGCGGGATTGATCGCGCTGTCCACCTACATTCCCGCGATGCACAAGGCCGAGGCCGCCTTCCAGGCCGGCGCGGAACGCCAGCCGCTGTTCATGGCGCATGGCCGCTTCGATCCGGTTGTGCCGTTCGGGGCTGGTGAGCAAAGTTGCGCACTGATGCAACGCCTCGGGTTCCGGGTGGAATGGAAGCAGTACCCGATGCAGCACCAGGTCTGCATGGAAGAGATCCGCGATCTCGGCGACTGGATGCAGTCCCTGTTCGCAGGCGCGGCCCGCTGACCGGTCACTGTTGCAAAGCGTGGCGACAGGACTAAGATCGACCCATCGCGATTCCAGGCCACACAATGACGTGAAAGTCCTCATCGCCGACGACGAACCCATGGCCCGCGAGCGCCTCCGTGCGCTCCTCGCCGAGCAGCCCGGCCTGGAACTGGTCGCGGAGGCCGGCGATGGCGAAAGCGCCCTGGCCGCCTGCAACGAACACCATCCCGACATCGTCCTGCTGGACATCGCCATGCCCGGCCTGGACGGCCTGGAAACCGCGCGCCGGCTCACGATGCTCGAACCGCGTCCGGCGGTGATCTTCTGCACCGCCTACGACGAACACGCGCTGTCGGCCTTCGATGCCGCCGCCGTCGATTACCTCGTCAAGCCGGTCCGCCGCGAGCGCCTCGCCGCCGCGCTGGAACGCGCCCGCACCTTCATCGCCGGCCGCGCCCCGCGCCCGGACAACGGCGAAAGCAACGGCAACGGCAAGCGCCGCACCCACCTCTGCGCCCGCCTGCGCGGCAGCCTGCGCCTGATCCCGATCGAGGACATCCGCTACCTGCATGCGGAAGAGAAATACGTGGTCGTGCACCACGCCCGCGGCGAGGACCTGATCGAGGAATCGCTCAAGTCGCTCGAACACGAATTCGGCGACAGCTTCGTCCGCATCCACCGCAACTGCCTCGTCGCCCGCGAGGAGCTCATCGAACTGCGCCGCTCCGGCGACGGCCGCATCGAAGCCGTGCTCCGCCACGGCGACAAGCCGCTGGAAGTCAGCCGCCGCTGCGTCCCGCAGCTGAGGGAGCTGGTGCGGCATCTGTAGGGTGGTGGTGAGCGAAACGGGACTTCGAAGTTCCGTTTCCTAAGTACATCGATCAGTACCAATCAAACAGGCGATCTCAATGAATGGGAAGAGCCATTTGGCGCTACTTGATCATATCGACCAAGCCACCTATCAATCGCAACGGTCCTATATAAAAGCTTTCTCGGGAAGAGAAAAAGAAGGACTAATAGCGATATTCAGAACTATGGACTACTTGTCCATCGTTGATTTTTTCGGATCTGACAAATATAGAGAGGAACGAGGCCCAATCGGCACCAAGCTCATGGCCATGGGAATTCCTAGCGCTACGAAACCACTTCTTGAACTAATGATTGACAACACTCAAGGGGTGCCTTGGGGGCCAGGAAGTCCAAAGGCATTTCAATTCGCTCACTCATATCTCAAAGCATGCGGCAGCCTCGCATTTCTTAGAAGAATGGTGAAATTTGAGAAAAGTGGTTTGGCTAAGGTAGAGGAAGTTGGGAAAAATCACTACTCAATACATATCACGAAAGGCCCGGCAGAAGAAGCGTTTCTTGCAACGATTGCTTCCCGGAGAATACTGAAAAGCGTACCCAAAAATACAGAAAAGAAAATTGAAAAGCGGATGCGGGCCTATGTCGATAATGACAATGGCTGGTTTGTTAGGTACAACAACGATGAAAAAATCGTCGATTATTATTTTAATTATGCTCGCAGCTTAGCGCCGCTATATCTAGAAGCTGAGGCACTACCCGATGATCATTTCATTGGCGGCAGAAGTTTTGGCGAATGGAAAAAAGCATGCGCTCAAGCACAGGCTCGAATTCTTTGTCACATCAAATTCTGCTCCTTATTGCTACAAAAGAATCCAAACACATCCTTGTCTGATATATGCACTATTTTCTCCAGAAGAGATGACATCCGTTCGGTATGGATGGAGTCTGGACTCAGCAAAGAGCTAGTAGATCCAACCTTAGAAGCGCTAACGCTTGAATACAGCAATGTGATTCATTGGGAAAGCTCGCTAGATATCCCGACACCTTACTACGTAGATCTTGGGAAGGATTTTTTCTTGCTGCCTTGCTTCGGCGCGTTATCAAACCCGTACTTCTCTCTATTTCGACATCTAAGAAAATTCTACAGATCCGACTGGGACAAGGGCGTCGATAAACGAGAGAAAGTGTTTAGGGAAGACTTAGCCAATATGTTTCCAAGCCCTAGATTTAATGTGCCCGGCAATGGATTCAAGATCAAGAGAGAGGATGGCTCAACGGCAACTGATATCGATGCTGTTATCGTGGACAATGAATCCGGAGACATAGTCCTCATTCAATTGAAATGGAATGATGTTTTTGATCTTTCACCCGCCGAAAGAGATAGCAAGAGAAAAAATATAATCAAGGCCAACGAATGGGTTCAGCAAGTCCACGCATGGTCACAAGGATGTACCTGCCAAGAAATAGGAAAAAAGCTTAATCTAAAAATCAAAGCAACTGATAAAGTACCGATGCTTTGGGTTGTCGCACGATATTCCGCTCGTTTTACGGAAAACCTGCAACAGGATGAGCGAGCATCTTGGATTAGCTGGTTTGAAATAGAGAAAGCTGTTTCAGTCCTCGCAGGGAGCCCTCAGGTCCTAAAATTAATCCCTGAAGCAATTTTCCTATATCAGAGAATTTTTGAAGAAACAGAAACAAAATCAATTGAATTCAGTTTTCCAGATTTTAGATCGACCCTCACTTATCACATCACATCCACTTGACGCTAAGCGCCAGCCGCGGCCGGCTTGGGGCAGGCTGAGGCGCCTAGGCCGCATGCGATAATCGCGGCATGAAGACCCTACGCATCGCCACCCGGAAGAGCCCGCTCGCGCTCTGGCAGACCGAGCATGTCGCCGCCCTGCTGCGCGGCCTGGATCCCGACCTCGAGATCACCCTGGTGCCGCTGTCGACGCGCGGCGACCAGGTCCTGGACCGCTCGCTGGCGGCGGTGGGCGGCAAGGGCCTGTTCCTGAAGGAGCTGGAGGAGGCGATGCTGCGCGGCGAGGCCGATTGCGCGGTGCATTCGCTCAAGGACGTGCCGATGGAACTGGAAGGCCCGTTCGTGCTGCCGGCGATCCTGGAACGCGCCGACCACGCCGATGCCTTCGTCAGCAACAACCACGACGACATCGCCTCCCTGCCTTTCGGCGCGCGCGTCGGCAGCTCGTCCCTGCGCCGTCAGGCGCAGCTGCGCGCGCTGCGTCCCGACCTGCAGCTGGTCGACCTGCGCGGCAACGTCAACACGCGCCTGGCCAAGCTCGATGCCGGCGAATACGACGCCATCCTGCTGGCCTGCGCCGGCCTGCAGCGCCTGGGCTTCGACCGCCGCATCCGCGCGCGCCTCGATGCGCCGGCATGGCTGCCCGCACCGGCACAGGGCGCGATCACGGTGGAATGCCGCGAGGACGACGAAGCGACGCGCGCGCTGTTCGCCACGCTGAACCACGCGCCGACGCGACGCTGCGTCGAGGCCGAGCGCGCGATGAACCGCGCCCTGCACGGCAGCTGCCAGGTACCCGTGGCCGCGTTTGCGCACGAGGTCGACGGCGGGTTGCACCTGGTCGGTCAGGTCAGTGCGGTCGAGGACGGCCGCGCGGTGCGCAGCGAAGCGACCGGCGACGATGCCGACGCGCTCGGCCAACAGGTCGCGCGGCAGTTGCTCGACCTCGGCGCCGGCGAGTTCATCGCCGGGCGCTGATCGAAGCATCGATGCGTTTTGTAGAGCGGAGCTTGCTCCGCTCATGCATCTCACCGGATCAGCGAGCGGAGCAAGCTCCGCTCTACACGAACCCGTGAATCAGTAGTACAGCGTCACCACATGCTTCGCTTCGGCGAAGAACAGCCAGCGTTCGACCAGCGCGCCGAGCTGGAACGACAGCGCCGCGCCCCAGTACAGCGCCGCAGGCCCGCCGTGCGGCAACAGCAGCATCGGCACGGCGCACAGCGCGGGCACCAGTGCGAACAGCACGAATGCGATCATGCGCAGCTTGCGCGCATGTTTGCGGGCGACGACGAAACCCATCTCGCGGTTGAGGTAGTTCGCCTCGGTATGCGGCCGCTCGAACACCGACACCTCGCGGCCCGGCAGGCCGACCGCATCGCCGCGCGACAGCGGCAACGCGTCGTCGTCGATCGCACGCCAGTAGCGCCATTTCATCGCCGCCAGCGCGATCGCGGCGGCGAGGATGCCCGCGCCGACCATGCGCGGCAGGTCCAGCGTGGTGCCCGCGAACGGCCCGAACAGCAGGCCGCCGCCGAGCAGCGCGAACAGCAGGTAGACCGGCACGACCAGGCGATGCCGCCAGGCGGGGATGGTCTTCAGCGAACCGTAGATCATCGCCGTGCTGACGATCGCGGCGAGGGACAGCGGCGCGAGCAGGGCGCACAGGGCCCGCATCACGACCGGTTCCTGCGGCGGATCGACGAGCGAGGACTGCACCAGCACGGCCGCCACCGCGACCCCCATGCTCGCGATCGCGAACACGCCTTCGCGCGACATCCACGAACTGCGCCACTGCGAGAACGCGCGCCACACCCGCATCGGCTTGCCGAGGTGCCACAGGGAGGCGATCACCCCGATCGCGACCAGCACGCCGCCGGCGATCAGGCCCAGCGCCCAGCCGATGCCGTCGAACCATTGCGCGTTGTCGCCGAGCGCGATGCGCAGCGCGAGCCAGAACCACAGCCCGAAGCCGGTGCCGGACAGGGTGGTGAAGACGATGACGGAGAAGGCGGGGTGCATCAGGCATCACCGAGGCGCCGGTCCCGGCGCGGTGCATGGAAGAAGAACAGATACGCGACCTGCGTCAGCGCGATGGCCGAGCAGGCGGCGAATACGGCGGCCTCGGCCGCGTCGATGCGGAACGCACGCAGCGACCAGGTCGCGAAGACCAGCGCACCGAACAGGCAGTACAGCGCCCACAGCGGCAGCGCGAAGCGGTTCTCGTACAACACGCCAACGACGAGGATGAAAACGGCGAGGAAGCGAAGGGTCGCCGGCGTTCCCGGTACCGACCACCAGAACCAGGCTTCGAGCAGGAGATAGGCCAGCGCGGGCAGGGCCAGCGGCCACGGCGGCTTCGGGAGCAGGGACATCATCGCGACAGCACCTTGTCCAGCCAGCGCAGCAGCGGCGGCAGCTTCGCGGCATCAAGCGTCTCTTCCTGCGGCGCGGGCGCATCGCCGCCTGCGCGACGCGGGCGCGGCGGCAGGTAGCGGTTGACCGGGTTGTAGCCCAGTTCGGGCATCAGCGCGACGCCGTTGCGCTCGGCGACCAGCTTCGACACCTCGGAGTCCGGATCTCCGAGGTCGCCGAAGTGCCGCGCGCGGGTCGGGCAAGCCTGCACGCAGGCGGGCTGGCGGTCGGCTTCGGGCAGCTGTTCGTTGTAGATGCGATCCACGCACAGCGTGCACTTCTTCATCACGCCTTCGACCGCGCTGTATTCGCGCGCGCCGTAGGGACAGGCCCAGGAGCACAGCTTGCAGCCGATGCATTTGTCTTCGTCGACCAGCACGATGCCGTCCTCGGCGCGCTTGTAGCTGGCGCCGGTGGGGCATACGGTCACGCAGGCAGGCGTCTCGCAGTGCAGGCAGCTGCGCGGGAAGTGCAAGGTCATCGCGGGCTGCGCCGCTTCCGCCGCGAGGCTGCCCGTCGACGCGCAGGCCGAGGTCGCGGCGATCTCGTAGCTGTGCACGCGGTTGAACCACACGCCCGACGGGTCCTTGCCGTAGGGCTGCTCGTCGGTGAGCGGCCCGGCGATGCCACCGGCGTTCCACTGCTTGCAGCTCACCGCGCAGGCATGGCAGCCGACGCAGGTGTCGAGGTCGATCACCAGGCCCAGCTTCTTCTTCGATGGCGGCGGCAGGTCGGTCATGTCGGAACGGGACGCATCAGAACGGGAAATAACGCGGAATGAGCATCACCGCCATCGCCCAGAACAGCAGGTTCAGCGGGATGCCGATCTTCGGGAAGTCGGAGAAGCGGTAGCCGCCGGCGGTGTAGACCATGGTGTTGGTCTGGTAACCCACCGGCGTGGCGAAGCTGGTCGATGCGGCGAACGCCACCGCGACGAGGAAGGGCTTGGCATCCACGCCCATCGACTCGGCGGTGGAGATGGCGATGGGCACGACCAGCACGGCGGCGGCGTTGTTGCTCATCACTTCGGTCATCAGCGCGGTGAGCAGGTAGATGGCGGCGAGCGTGACCAGCGGGCCGTATCCCGACAGCCAGCCCAGCGCGTGCTGCGCCACCCAGTCGGCGCCGCCGGATTTCTGCAGCGCGATGCCCAGCGGCAGCACGCCTGCGAGCAGGATGATGACGCGCCAGTCGACCGCGGCGTACGCCTCTTCCGGGCGCAGGCAACGCAGCGCCACCAGCGCCGCGCAGCCGAGCAGCGCCGACGCGACGATCGGCATCCAGCCGAGCACGGCCACACCGATCGCGGCGGCCATCACCAGCAGCGACAGCAACGCGCGGCGCGCATCGACGCGCGGCTGCTCGCGCTGGCCGATCAGCACCACGCCCGGATCGCTGCGCAGGTCTTCCAGCGCGGCGGCGGTGGCATCGACCAGCAGGATGTCGCCGACCGCGAGCGGGATGTGGTCCAGCGGCGCGCGCGGCGCGGTGCCGCTGCGCTGCACGCCGTGCACGCGCACGCGGTACACGTGACCGAAACGCAGCTGGGCGAGGCTCTTGCCGGCGAGCGGCGAGCCCGGTGCGATCATCACCTCGGCATGCAGCCGGGTGTCGGCGGGATCGCCGTCGAGGTCGCGCGCGACGCGATCGTGGCGCAGCTGCAGTTCGCGTCGCACGCGCTCGATCTCGTTCCAGTCGCCGCGGATGAGCAGGCGGTCGCCGGCCGCGACGGCCTCGGCGCGCGGCTGCGCGAGCGGCCGCCCGTCGCGGAAATTCTCCAGCAGGAACACATCCTTGGCATCGACCGGGATCGCGACCGAACCGAGGCGCCCGATCGCCGGCGACTTCTCCGGCACCTGCAGTTCGACCAGGTAGCGGCCGCGATGGTCGTCGGCGCCGCTGTCGGGAATGCCCAGGTCGGGCAGCAGGAACCGCTGCGCGACCAGCATGTACAGCGTGCCGGCGACGACGAACCACAGGCCCAGCGCCGCGAACTCGAACAGCGCGAAGCCCGGCTGCCCGGACTGCCGCGCCAGCGAGTCGACGAGCAGGTTGGTGGACGTCCCGATCAGCGTGCAGACGCCGCCGAACTGCGCCGCGAACGACAACGGGATCAGGAACTTCGACGGCGACAGCCCGCGCGCGACGACCGCGGAAATCACCAGCGGCAGGAACACCGCGACGATCGCGGTGTTGTTGATGAACGCCGAAGCGAAGGAGGCGAGCAGCATCATCAGCAGGCCGAGCAGCCAGGGCCAGCGCACCCGCGACAGCAGTTCGCCGACGCCGCGCAGCGCGCCGCTGCGCTGCAGGCCCGCGCTGAGCACGAACATCGCCGCGACCGTGATCGTCGCCGGGCTGCTGAAGCCGGACAGCGCCTCGCCCGGCGATACCACGCCGAAGACCAGCAGGCTGCCGAGGATCAGCAGCGCGACCACGTCGACCGGCAGTTTCTCGCTGACGAACAGCACCACCGCGCCGACCAGCACGACCAGGGTGATCCACAGGTCCGGCGTCATGTCCGGCGATCCTGGTGGATTTTCCCGGGGGTGCCTTCGTCCGCCTGCATCAGCACACGGATGCCGACGACGACGACACCGACGGTCATCGCGAACAGTACGAACAGCGGCAGCGGCCCGTGCGCGGAGACGCCGGGCTCGGCGGCCACGACCAGCAGCCACAGCAGCACCAGGCTGCCGACCTTGCCGACAGCGATGCAGCTCCAGCCGACGAGGCGTCGCAGCAGCGGACTCATGCGGCACCCTGTCCGCGCAGGTCCGCGCCGTAGCGCAGCGGCCGGTTCGAGGCGTCCTCGAACGACAGCGAGGTGAACTGCGGCGCGCTCATGCCGGTGGTGTCGGCCTTGCGGATCGCCACGCGCAGGTCGAACCACGCCGCCTGGCCGGTGACCGGATCGGCGTTGGCGTAATCGCCGCGCGGGGTGATGTCGGAAATCAGGTGGTTGAGCAGGAAACCCTTCTCGCCTTCCGGCGCGTCCTTCGACAGACGCCACGCGCCGCGACGCTTGCCGATCGCGTTCCAGGTCCACACCGTGTCCGGCTGCACGTTGCCGGCGAACTTCGCCTGCACGGTGATCGTGCCGTGGTGCGAACTGACTTCGATCCAGTCCTCGTCGGCGATGCCGTGGCGCGCGCCGGTGTCCGGATGCAGATAGAGGTAATTGCGCGCGGCGATCTGCCGCAGCCACGCGTTCTGCGACCCCCAGGCGTGGTACATGAACATCGGCCGCTGGGTCAGCGCCGACAGCGGGAAATCATCGCCGCTGGTCTGCGCGCCCTCGAAGGGCTCGTACCACATCGGCAGCGGATCGAAATAGGTCTCGACGCGTTCGCGATGCTCCGGCGGCGGCAGCTGCACGCCATGGCCGCGCGCGGCGAGGCGGAACTTCTGCATCGTTTCCGAATACAGCTGGAGCGGGATCGGATCGGTGGTGGCGATGAAGCCGAAGCGATGCGCCCACTGCAGGTAATCGCGGTTCGCCATCTTGTAGTAGCGCGCGGACTCGGGAATCGGCGCGTGCCAGAAACCGCCGTGCTCGATGTAGCGCTGCAGCTGGTCGGGATTGGGCGCGCCCTTGCCGTGTTCGTCGCCGTTGCGGCCACGCCAGCCGGCGAGCAGGCCCACGCCCGGCGCGCGTTCGTGGCGGACCATGTAATCGGCGTAGTCGCGATACAGCGGCGTGCCCATCTCATCGACCATGCCAGGCAGGCCGAGGCGCGCGCCGAGGTCGAGCAGCACCGACTGGAAGCCGCGCACGTCGCGCGGCCGGCCCTCGTGATCGCGCTGCGTCGACGGATCGAACACCGGATGACGGATCGCATCGGACGCGCCGTCGGCGTCGGAGATCGGCCGATCGAGCAGGCTGATCGCGTCGTGGCGTTCGAGGTAGGTGGTGTCCGGCAGCACCAGGTCGGCGTAGGCGACCATTTCGCTGGCGTAGGCGTCGCTGTAGATGATGCGCGGAATGCGGTACGCGCCGGTCTCGTCGCGGTCGGTGAGCCAGTGCATGGTCTCGCGCGTGTTCATCGCCGAGTTCCAGCTCATGTTCGCCATGAACATCAGCAGGGTGTCGATGCGGTAGGGATCGCCGGCATGCGCGTTGCGGATGACGGTATGCAGCAGGCCATGCGCGGACAGCGGATACGACCACGAGTATGCATGGTCGATGCGCTTCGGCTGGCCGGCCTCGTCCACCACCAGGTCCTCGGGGCCATGCACGAAGCCCAGCGGCGCGGCGTCCAGCGCACCGTTGTCCTTGCGTGCCTTGCCGGGCCGGTTGGCCGGCGGCACCGGTTTCGGGAACGGCGGCTGGTAGCGGAAGCTGCCCGGCGCGTCGACCGCGCCCAGCAGCATCTGCAGCACGTGCAGCGCACGGCAGGTGTGGAAGCCGTTGCTGTGCGCGCTGATGCCGCGCATCGCATGCATCGACACCGGACGACCGACCATCGTGTCGTGTTCGCGACCCCAGGCGTCGGTCCAGCGCACCGGCAGTTCGAGCTTGCTCTCGAAGGCCGCCTGCGCGAGTTCGCGGGCGATGCGGCGGATGGTGTCGGCGGGGATGCCGCAGCGTTCGCTGACGGCATCGGGCGAGTACTGCGGATCGAGATAGCGTTCGGCAAGCAGCTGGAACGAGGGCACGGCGGTGCGGCCGTCGGGCAGGGTGACCTCGCCGACGATGCGCGGCTGGATGCCGATGGCGTTGGCTAGGGCAAGCGCACCATTGCCCCCACCCCAACCCTCCCCCGCACGCGGGGGAGGGGGCTCTTCTCCTTCCCCCGCAAGCGGGGGAAGGTCGGGATGGGGGCCGCTTTCTGCCGACGTGTCCCAGCACAGCGGCCGACCTTCCTCATCACGCGCGAACAGGCCATCATCCGCCGCGCCGGGATCGCGGATCACCAGCCAGTGCGCGTTCGTGTAGCGGACGAGGTAATCGAAGTCGATGCGGTCGCTGTCGAGCAACTCATGGATCAGCGCGAACGCGAAGAGGCCGTCGGTGCCGGGGCGGATGCCGATCCATTCGTCGGCGATCGCGCCGTAGCCGGTGCGCACCGGATTCACCGCGACGATCTTCGCGCCGCGCGCCTTCAGCTTGCCGAGGCCGAGCTTGATCGGGTTGGAGTCGTGGTCCTCGGCGACGCCCCACATCATCAGGTAGCGGGTGTGTTCCCAGTCCGGCTCGCCGAATTCCCAGAAGCTGCCGCCGATGCTGTACAGGCCGCCGGCCGCCATGTTCACCGAGCAGAAACCGCCGTGCGCGGCGTAGTTCACGGTGCCGAACTGCTGCGCCCACCAGCCGGTGAGCGCCTGCGACTGGTCGCGGCCGGTGAAGAACGCCAGCTCGTCGGGATTGCGTTCGCGGATCGGCTTCAGCCAGGACGTCGCCAGCGCCAGCGCCTCGTCCCATTCGATCTCGCGGAATTCGCCGCTGCCGCGTTCGCCGGTGCGCAGCAGCGGCTTGCGCAGCCGCGCGGGCGAGTAGTGCTGCATGATCCCGGCCGAACCCTTGGCGCAGAGCACGCCCTTGTTCACCGGATGCTCGGGGTTGCCCTGGATGTAGCGGATCTGCCCGTCCTTGATCCACACGCGGATGCCGCAGCGGCACGCGCACATGTAGCAGGTGGTGTGCTTGACCTCGTCGCCGGGCGAGGGCCACAGATCGAGGCGGGGGTCGTTCGTCGGGCGCGCGGACATCCGGGCATTGTGCCTGCCGGGCGGGCCGGCAGGCGAGTCCGCCGAGGCGATGCTTACTTCGGCACGTCGATCCGGATCGAGGGATCGTTGAAGCGGGAATAGGTGATGGTGACCGTACTGCTGCGTCCGGCGGCCTTGCCGGTGGTCTCGATGCGGACCGGGTAGCCGTCGGCACCGACCCACATCAGGCTGCTGGTCGGCGTGCCGCCGCTGTTCTGGGTCATCCGGTACTTCTTCGCAGGCTTGCCGTTCACGACATCGGAGCCCAGCGCCTCGACCTGGGCCTTGTCGACCTCGCGCATCGCGCGGTCGGTCTCGCGCCACTGGGTCATCGTGCCCTTGGGCATCGGGATGCGCATCGAACGGCCGTCGATGTTCATGTACATGGTGTCGCCGATCACGATCTGGGTGCCCACGCCGGGCATCTGCATCCGGTAGCGGTTCGGGGCGACGAAGTCCATCTCGGTCCTCGGCACGCGCTTGTCGCTGTTCTCCATGACCACGTGGTAGCTGCGCAGGGCGAGGAACTTCACGCTCACCGCCTTGAGGTCCTCCTTCGGGCCCGCCCAGGCGGTTCCGGCGGCGGCCACCAGCAGAATGGCGGCCAGCGCCGCGCCAGTCGCAGCCCGCAAGACTGGGATGCGACACACTATTCCTTTCCGGATCAACGACATGGGAGGCTCCTGCGACGGGAAGACGAAGACCCATGCTATAGCGGAAAATGGAGGCCGAACCGGCCATCACGCCACCTGCCAGCCGACTGGACATCAATGGACCGTTACGAACGCATTCTGTCGCTTCACCGCATCCTCAAGAGCGCCCGCTACCCGGTGACCGTGAAGCGACTGCAGGACGAGCTGGAATGCTCGCGCGCGACCGCCTACCGCGACCTGGCCTTCCTCCGCGACGCGCTGATGGCGCCGATCGTGGGCGACGGCGAGGCCGGCTTCCGCTACGACGCCCAGGAGGGCGAACGCTTCGAGCTGCCCGGCCTGTGGCTGAACTCGGAAGAGCTGCACGCCCTGCTCGCGGCGCAGCAGCTGCTCAGCCGCACCGGCGGCGGCGTGCTGTCTTCGGCGCTCGCGCCGCTGCAGCAGCGCATCGAGAAACTGCTGGAGGAGCACGCCCCCGGCAAGCGCTGGCCGGTCGAGCGCGTGCGCGTGATCCCGCACCGCACCCGCACCATGGACGAGCAGGTGTTCCGGATCGTGTGTTCCGCCGTGCTGGAGCGCAGGCAGCTGAGCTTCGAATACCGCGCACGGTCCACCGACGAGAAGACCCGCCGCACCGTGTCGCCGCAGCGCGTGACCCACTATCGCGGCAACTGGTACCTCGACGCCTTCGACCACGAACGCGAGGCGCTGCGCAGCTTCTCGGTCGACCGCATCTCCACGCCGCGCATGCAGGACGGCGCCGCGCGCGACGTGCCCGACGAGGAGCTCAACGCCCACCTCGCCGGCAGCTACGGGATCTTCTCCGGCGCGCCGAAGGGCTGGGCGACGATCGTCTTCAACCAGAAGATCGCGCGCTGGGTCGCCGACGAGCACTGGCACTCGCAGCAGCAGGACCGCACCCTTCCCGACGGCCGTTTCGAACGCAAGGTGCCGTACAGCGCCCCACGCGAACTGCTGATGGACATCCTGCACTACGGCCCCGACGCCGAGATCGTCGAACCCGCAGTGCTGCGCGAGCAGATGAAGTCGATGCTGCAGCTGGCGGTGAGCAATTACGAGCGGTGAGGCCGGCAATCTTCCTGTGAAGCAGGACAGTTCCGTCTCACTGGAACTGTCCTGCGCGCATATTAGAGGACAAGCAGAAAAGCATCATCGCGGATGGGCAACGAAAGGCAACTGGACTTGTCCGATCGCCGTGCGCTCAGCGACCTGCTGCCTAGTGAGACCCACCATCTGTCTTCCGGGCAGGGTGGCCGGGTCCGGTCCGTAGCGCACTGCGATTCTGTCCAGAAACAGTTTCTTCGTACCGCCGGGATGATCCACTTCCACCTCGTATCTTCCACGGCTGATTCCTACTCCACGGTCCCGGCCTTGTATGCGGGTTACCTTGGCAAGCTTTGCATAGCGGACATGACCGGCTAGCAGGCCATGCGACTCTTGGCTCCGTTCGATCAAATGCAACAGGAACCGGTTGAGCATATATGCCTTGGTGTAGTTCGATTCACGAAATGCGTGATAGACGATGCCATGACCTTGTCTCAGCACGCCCAGGACAACGGGTGCAACGCCCGGTTTCGAGGCCACGCGATCCGCGATTTCGGCCACTCGCGCATCAAGATGCGCATCGACTTGGCTGCGATCGAAAGGCGGCCTACCCGGCGTCGCCTGCGCCACCTGCGTCCACATCGCGGCCGCACGCGCTTCCTGCTCGATCGAGACCAGTTCCATCTCGATTGCGGCAATCGCGTCATCGACGGCCTTGTTCCTGCGGATAACACCCATCGTGATCAAAGGGTGGTCGTATCCCGTCAGCGCGCGCAAGGCATCCTGCAGGGCGCCGTCACCCGCGCCGAATACCCCGATCTCATCGTCAGCCGACAAGGTAGTCCAGTCGTCGTTCTCCCAGAAATGAAAGCCTTGAGCAGGCAAATCGTTTGGAGAAAGCACATCAAGCCTTACGCGCTCCTCGCCAAACCCAGCACCGAGAATGACAGCATCGAAATCGACGATCGAAGATGCCGTCGTCGCTGCTGGCGATGCGGCCCAAGGCGTTCCGAACGTCGCCGCATCCAGCATCTTCCACGCCGCCTTCCATGGCACATGCCCGGCATATATCCCCATGTGGCGTGCGAAGTCGGAAACGAAAGCGTGCACAGCTTTTCGATCGACTGACGAGAGCGACATGTGGATCTGAAAAGGAACCGCCAACCCAGCGATGGTTCCTTGCAGCGCACTGCGCGCACGCTTGGCAATATCATTCGCGTCCATCGGGTGATTGCCAAGCGCCGTGTTCCACAGTCCTTGCAAGATCGATCCGTCAGGCATCTGTGGCGTGGATGCGGGCGGATAGGCTTGGTCGAGAGCACCGTGCGCCGGCCATTCGTACATAAAGGGTCCGACAAAGCGCTGTGTCACGCCGTCCTGGACTGAAAACGGCTGCGGCTTGCCATCCACCACCACCACGCGCATGCCCGCTTCGGCACATGCCAAGGCTGCAGATACACCGGAGAAGCCCGCGCCGATCACTAGCACCGTCGACGGCTTGTTCTTCAGTGCCGCCAAGTCCCGGGCGAGCAGCCGTCCCCTGACGACCTGGTCGCGGATACTGACGTGGCTCATCTCGCTGGACAGGTCGAAGACGAACGGCGCGCACTTGAATCCAAGCAGGGCGAGACTGTTGATGGTGCTCATGTCTGCGGCTCCAGCGCCCGCGTCAGGGCCTCTTCGAACGCCTCGGGCGGATACGCGAATAGGATCGGGTGGGCAAGCACTTCGGCCATTCCCGAGCCACCTTCAGGCGGGTCGCCATCGGTCTCCGCACGTGGCAGCTCCGGGGGCGGCGTGGCACCGGAGGGCGGCATGGCAATGCGATAAAGGGGTGAGTCGCGACCTTCCCCAACGACAAGCCATCCGAGTTCGACGAGATCGTGGAGCAGCATCTCCACCAGAGGTTCCAGGCGCATGTCATACCACTGACGATTGGACGGGAATTGCCAGCGCTCACGCAGCAGACCAACCACCTGCTTCGGAGCGAGGCCTTCCCGCCCCTGCTCGCGAAACGTCTTCATGACGTGAAGCAACACGAATGCGCTCAGATCGCGCGGTGTTTCGAAGTCCATGGCAACCTCCCTGTGGTCCGGACGATCCGGAACGCGTCATCCCGGCCGATGTCGCCAGAGCTTATCGCCCGACCCCGGAACACGCCACGTCGCAGCCCCTGAGACCCGGCCCCGGAACACTGGCTCCGTCATCCACCGGAGCGTCGCCATGTCCCTCGTCATGCCCGCCACTGCCCATGACCAACCGTCCCTGATCGAACAGAGCCTGCTCGGCGCGGTCGCGCTGGGCCTGGTGGCGATGCTGTCGCTGCCGGCGGCGCGCAGCACCAGCGAATCCCTGGGCTGGCTGCCGTTCTGGCTGCTGGCGCTGCCGCTGTCGGCTTGGGCCGTGGCGCGCCTGCTGCGCTGGCGCGATCAGCGCGCGGTCGCGGCGATGCGGCGGCCGATGGCGAGCGTACATGTCCTGCACGACGTACGCCCGCGTACCGTCGCCATGCGGACCCTGCCGCGCGCGGCCTGAGCCGCGCGGCGCGCAGGCGGGCGTGACCTCCGGCAGCGGCCCGGGGGCGCGGGCTTGTGCTAGCGTGACGGCCCCTGCCGTCCCTGATCACCGGTACCCCGCATGCCCAAGCTCTCGCATGTCTGCCTCGCCGTCGGCCTTGCCCTCGGCTGCGCTCCGTCCCTGGTCGCCTTCGCCGCGACGCCCGCCTCCAAACCCGCCCCCGCCATGTCCAATGCCGCCATGCCCGCCGACCCCTACCTCTGGCTCGAAGGCGTGGAGGATCCCAAGGCGCTGGAATGGGTGCGCGAACGCAACGCCAAGGCCGAAGCGGAGATCGCCGGCACGCCCGAATTCCAGAAGCTCGAAGCCGACCTGCGCGCGATCCTGGATTCGACCGACCGCATCCCGGGCGTGACCAAGATCGGCGACTACTACTACAACTTCTGGCGCGACAAGGCGAACCCGCGCGGCCTGTGGCGCCGCACCACGCTGGAGGAATACCGCAAGCCCGCGCCGAAGTGGGAAACGGTGATCGACCTCGACGCGCTGAACGCCGCCGAAGGCCGCGCCGAGAACGAGAAGTGGGTCTGGCACGGCGCCGAATGCCTCAAGCCCAAGTACGAGCGCTGCCTGATCGCGTTGTCGCGCGGCGGCGCCGACGCCGACGTGACCCGCGAGTTCGACCTCGAAACCAAGACCTGGGTGGAGGACGGCTTCTTCCGTCCCGAGGCCAAGGGCGGCCTGCAGTGGGTCGACCGCGACACGGTCTATGTCTATACCGATTTCGGCGATGGCTCGCTCACCTCGTCCGGCTATCCGCGCGTGGTCAAGGAATGGAAGCGCGGCACGCCGATGGCCTCGGCCAAGGTCGTGTACGAAGGCAAGCCGACCGACATGTACATCGCGGCCTACCACGACCTGACCCCGGGCTACGAGCGCAGCTTCGTCAGCCGCACGCTCGCGTTCTACAACGACGAGCTGTACCTGCGCGGCAAGGACGGCAAGCTGGTCAAGCTCGACGTGCCGAACACCGCCAACAAGTCCGTGCACAACCAGTGGCTGACCCTTGAACTGCGCGAGCCGTGGAAGCTGAAGGACCGCGAATACGCCGCCGGCTCGCTGCTGGTCATCGACTTCGACAAGTTCATGGCCGGCAACCGCGAATTCGATGTGGTGTTCACGCCGGACGAACACACCTCGCTGTCGGCCTTCACCTGGACGAAGCAGCACCTCGTCATCACCTTGCTCAGCGACGTGAAGAGCAAGATCCGCGTGCTGACCCCGCTGGGCGAAGGCGGCTGGAAGCAGAGCCTGCTCGACGGCGTGCCCGCCGTGGGCACCACCAGCGTCAGCGCGGTCGATCCCGACGGCAACGACCTGCTGTGGATGACCACCACCGACTACCTCACCCCGACCACGCTGCTGATGGTCGAGATCGGCCAGGCGCCCGAGAAGCTGAAGTCGATGCCGGCCTTCTTCGACGCCGAAGGCCTGGTCACCGAACAGCAGTTCGCGACCTCGAAGGACGGCACGAAGGTCCCGTACTTCATCGTGCGCCGCAAGGACCTGGCCTTCGACGGCAAGGCACCGACCCTGCTCTACGGCTACGGCGGCTTCGAGGTCTCGCTGACCCCCGGCTACAGCGCCACCGTCGGCCGCGCCTGGCTGCAGCAGGGCGGCGTGTACGTGCTCGCCAACATCCGCGGCGGCGGCGAATACGGCCCGCGCTGGCACCAGGCCGCGCTCAAGGCCAACCGCCACAAGGCCTACGAGGACTTCGCGGCGGTCGCCGAGGATCTGTTCGCGCGCAAGATCACCTCGCCGAAGCACCTCGGCGCGCAGGGCGGCAGCAACGGCGGCCTGCTGATGGGCAACATGATCGTGCAGTACCCGCAGCTGTTCGGCGCCATCGTCTGCCAGGTGCCGCTGCTCGACATGAAGCGCTACAGCAAGCTGCTCGCCGGCGCCTCGTGGATGGCCGAGTACGGCGATCCCGACACGAAGGACTGGGAGTTCATCCAGCACTTCTCGCCGTACCACCTGCTGAAGGACGACGCCAAGTACCCGCCGGTGCTGTTCACGACGTCCACGCGCGACGACCGCGTCCACCCCGGCCACGCCCGCAAGATGATGGCGAAGATGGAAGCGATGAACGCCGACGTCCGCTACTACGAGAACATCGAAGGCGGCCACGGCGGCGCCTCGAACAACCAGCAGGCCGCGCACATGTCCGCCCTGGCCTACACGTTCCTGTGGCAGAAGCTGAAGTAAGACGCGGCATACGCACATCGATCGACACCAGCAGGGCGGCCTCCGGGTCGCCCTGTTGCGTTTGGGGATTGCCATAGGGTGCGCTACAGCGCACCGGTTTTTCATCGCCGCGAATCGAAACGGTGCGCTGTAGCGCACCCTATGTTCATCACCCGCATTTGAAATCCGCTTCACACCGGATGCCGACACTGGAGCCTCCCCATCCCGGAGTCTTCCCGTGCATCGCTTCCTCTCCCGCATCGCCATCGGCGTGCTCGCGCTCGCCGTGTCCACCACCACGCTGGCTGCAGGCGCCAAAGGTCCAGACCGCATCCTGATCGTCGTCAGCGGCGAGGGCCGCGACCAGGGCAAGACCCGGCCCGGCTACGAGATGGACGAACTTTCGCAGGCCTGGGCGATCTTCCGCGACAACGGCTTCGACGTGCACATCGCCAGTCCGCAGGGCGGCGCGGTCGAGGCGGACAAGTACGATCCGAAGCATCCGGCCAACGCACGCCTGCTCGCCGACGCCGCCGCGATGCGCGAGCTCGCCGCGACGCGCGCCACCGCCACGCTCAAGGCCGAACACTATGCGGGCGTGTTCGTGGTCGGCGGCAAGGGCGCGATGTTCGACCTGCCGAAAGACAAGGCGCTGTCCAGGTTGATCGGCCGCATCCACGACCACGGCGGCGTGGTGTCGGCGGTCTGCCACGGCCCCGCCGCGCTGGTCGACGTGCGCACTGCGGACGGCGCGCTGCTGGTCGCGAATCGCGCGGTCAACGGGTTCAGCAACGAGGAGGAAGCGATCTTCGGCAAGAAGTGGGCGAAGGACTACGCCTTCCGCATCGAGGATGCGATGCGCGAGCGCGGCGCGCGCTGGGAGGAAGCGCCGCTGATGCTGCCGCATGTCGCCATCGATGGCCGCCTGATCACCGGCCAGAACCCGTATTCCACCACCGGTGTGGCCGAGGCGGTTGTCCGCGCGACCGGCCGCACGCCCGTCGCACGCACGCCCGATCGCGACGAACGCAGCATGGCGCTGGTGCAACGCATGCTGGGCGGCGATGCGGAGGGCGCGCGCAAGGCGCTCGCGGCGACGCCGACGGACTTCCATGTCGAACTCATCGCCCTGCTCGGCTATTACCAGGCGAAGGCGGCGACCGACGATGCCGCCCTGCGCAGCGCCCTGTCGGTGATGCAGCTGGCCCGGCCGCATTACAGCGCGCCCGAACTGGGCCTGGGCATGGCCGATGCGCACCTGCGCCTGAAGGAACACGGCGACGCGCGTCGACTGGTCGAAGCCGTGCTCGCCGACAAGCCCGACCTGGCCGAAGCGAAGGCGCTGCTGGCGAAGATTCCGCAGTGACATGCGCCGCAGCGGACGCGGACGGTGGCAGGATGGACGCACCATGACGACATCTCCACCACTCCGGCTGCTCGTGGTCGAGGACCACCACGCCCTGCGCGCGAACATCGCCGCGCTGTTCGAAGCGCACGGACACGTGGTCGACTTCGCCGCCGATGGCCGCAGCGGCCTGCGCATGGCCCTGGACGCGCCGCCGGACGTGCTCGTGCTCGATCTCGGCCTGCCGGGCATGGACGGTCTCGACGTGTGCGCGGAGCTGCGCGCACGCGCCGATCGCCATATTCCGGTGCTCATGCTCACCGCACGCGATGCGCTGGACGACAAGCTGCTCGGCTTTCGCCACGGCGCCGACGACTACCTGGTGAAACCCTTCGCGGGCGAGGAGCTGCTCGCCCGCTGCCTCGCGCTGTCGCGCCGACATCTCGTCGGCGATCGCCACGTCATCGAGATCGGTCGGCTGCGCATCGATCGACGCAACGGCCTTGTCGAACGCGAAGGCCAGCGCATCGAACTGGCGCACAGTCCGTATCGCATCCTGCTCGCGCTCGCCGAGGCCTGGCCACGCACGCTCACCCGTTCGGAACTCGTGCATCGCCTCTGGGGCGATGACGCGCCACCGTCCGACCCCTTGCGCTCGCACCTGTATGCCTTGCGACAGGCGCTGGATCGTCCGTTTCCGCGACCGATGCTGGTCACGGTGCATGGCGTCGGTTTCCGGCTGGAAGCCGACGCATGACCCGGCCCCGGAAGACACTCCGGCGACGGCTGATGCTGGTCTTCGCCGCATTCAGCCTGGCGATTTCCGGCGTGTTCACGCTGTACGCGCTCATCTTCGCCTACACCACCGAGGACATGTTCTTTACGGCCCAGCTGGCCGACGAAGCCGCGCGGCAACGCGACTTCCACGAACGCAACGGCCGCTGGTCGACGCCGCGCACCCCCGGCATGCGGCTCTATCGCGACATCGCCGCGATGCCCGACGACCTGCGCCGCGTGTTGCAGGAGGAGCCCGAGCGCATCGAAGTCTCAGGCACGCAGGGCCGGCATTACCATCTCGCCGTGATCAGGAACGATGCGGGATCGGCACGTGCCTGGCTGGCCTACGAAGTCAGCGATCGTCTCGTCGTGCGTCCGGTCCGTGGGCAATGGCTGTGGGTGCTGGCCATCACCGGGCTCGGCATGACCCTGCTGTCGCTGATCGCGGGTGCATGGCTGGCGCACCGCATCGCCACGCCGCTGTGGCGACTGTCGGACACCGTCGCGCAGCTGCGTCCGGATGCGCTGCCGGAGCGCTTGCTGCAAGGCGATCCCGACGATGAAGTCGGCACGCTCGCGCGCGGCCTCGACACCATGATCGGTCGCATCCGCGAGTTCATCGAGCGCGAGTGCAGCTTCACCCGAGACGCCAGCCACGAACTGCGCACGCCGCTCGCGGTCATCCGCAGCGCCGCCGAACGCATGGCGCGCGATCCCGGACTCGCCGACACCTCGCGCGAGCAGCTGGCACACATCCACCAGTCGGCCACGCAACTCGAACAGACCCTTGCCACGCTGCTGGCCATGGCCCGCGAGCAGGATGCCGAACCCGCGGAATCCGTGCCCCTGCTGGCCGTGGTGGAACGTGCGATCGTCGAACAGTCGCCGCTGCTCGGCGAACGCGCGATCACGCTCGATGTCGACCTGCCCGCAGACCATCGCGTCGAGTGCCCGCGCGGCGTGCTGCATATCCTGCTGTCCAACCTGATCGGCAACGCCTTCGCCCACGCCACCCACGGCACGATCCGCATCGATCTGCACGACGGTCGACTGCGCATCGCCAACCACGGCCATGCCATTCCCGCCGACCTCCGCGACCACCTGCACGAACCGCACCGCAAGCGCGAAGGCAGCGCAGGCTTCGGCCTGGGGCTGTCGATCGCGCAACGCCTGTGCGAACGTCATGGGATGACGCTCGTCATTGAGCACGACAATGACAGCGGGGAGACGCGCGCGTTGCTGGGGTTTTCGAGAGTCGAGACCGCCGCATAGGGTGCGCTGTAGCGCACCCTATGACGCTATGCATCAATCCTGCTGCCGGCAAACACATTGCCGTTCGGTCCGAAACCGACATAGGCACCGGTCGTTGGCACAAGGATGAACGGTCCTTCATCGTCGAGGAAAAGCCATGCTCGCCAATGCTTGGTCAGAATGCCAACCGGTGCTTCGTACGCATCCTCGCGCATGAAGATGAAGTAGGCGATCTCGCCCTCGGACGATTGCAGCATTGATTGCAGGAATCCATCGACTTGTTCACCCTCGTCTCGGCGCCACTCATTGAGCCAGTTGGGCCCCAAGGTCTGCGGCTTCAGCCAATGCTCCGCAGGCAACAGCATGGGATGCCTTTGCTGCGGAGAAGAAGCAACTTCACGCTCCCACAGTGTCCTTGCCGCTTCGGCAGTCAAGGGCCGGATCAGCGCGCGATCCGCCTCAGGCACGCGGATGTCCTCATCGAAGAACGACCAATCGCGTTCCGGATCGAGCCGCCGATACATTGCTCAGAACCCCCCGCCCGCCTCCAGCCACGCCGATTCCTCGGGCGTGCTTTCTCGGGCGAGGGCGCGATTGCGGTGCGGGAAGCGGCCGAAGCGGCGGATGACGTCGCGATGCGCTTCGGCGTACTTGAGATAGTTTGCGTCGCCCATCGCTTCGCACAGCGCGACGCAGCGGTCCTGGTCGGCGATGTCTTCTGAATGCTCCAGCGGCAGGTAGACGAAGACGCGCAGCGCGGGATCGACCCGGGTGTCGAAGCCGGCGTCGATCGCGCGACGCGCGTAGGCGAGCGCCAGCGGGTCGGTGGCGAAAGCATGCGCGCTGTCGCGGAAGACGTTGCGCGGCACCTGGTCGAGCAGCAGGATCAGCGCCAGCGCGCCGTCGGGCGTGTCGAGCAGGTGCTCGCGCTCGCGACGCGCGGCGGCGAAGTGTTCGTCGAGGAAGCGCTCGCGGAGCTCGGCGTCGAACGCCGAATCTTTTGCAAACCATTTCGATGGGCCGGCGTTGCGCCAGAAGGCGAGGATGTCCGGCTCCCCGTCGTCGAGCAGTTCATCCGGATCTTCGGGCGGCGGCGTGTCATCAAAGGCTTCCAGTTCCTGTTTGTCTTTCACGAATCGTCTGGCTTCTCGAAGCGAGATGACGCCGTGATCCGTCCACAGCACTTCCGCACCATCTGCGAGCTCATCGTAGATCGGAAGCAGACTGCTCAGTCCGACGAGACGCCAACGTCCTTTCCGGCCATCGACATCACCGTCGTCGAACTGGCTTTCGTTGTTGCCGGCGAGTTGCATGGCCTTGTCGAAGGCAGATTCGCGATCTTCCGCCTGCAGAATGATGGTGTTTTCCCAGACGCGGCCACGGATGTCTTCATCACCCTCGGGCTCATCGTCCCAGCAGGCAAGTTCCACATAGCTCGCGATCCACCAGCCATGAGGCGTGTTGTTCCGGTAAGGAATGCTGTTGTTCATGGTCTTCTCTCCCGGAGGGTCGCGTCATGCTTCATTGCTGCAGGAGGCATGAGCAACCTCCTGCACGATCGCGGTGTGTCTTACTCATCAAACCTCAAATGCCGCACCGACTTGCCGTGCCGGCGGATCAGGCGCAGGGCCTCGATGCCGACCTGGATGTGGCGTTCGACGAACTCGGCGCTGACCTTGGCGTCGCTGGCTTCGGTCTTCACGCCTTCCGGGATCATCGGCTGGTCGCTGACCAGCAGCAGCGCGCCGCAGGGGATGCGGTTGGCGAAGCCGGCGGCGAAGACGGTGGCGGTTTCCATGTCGATGGCCATGCAGCGCATCGCGCGCAGGCGGTCCTTGAAGTCCTCGTCGTGTTCCCAGACGCGGCGGTTGGTGGTGTAGACGGTGCCGGTCCAGTAGTCGTGGCCGAGGTCGCGGATCATCGTCGAAACCGCGCGCTGCAGGGCGAAGGCGGGCAGGGCCGGCACTTCGGGCAGCAGGTAGTCGTTGCTGGTGCCTTCACCGCGGATGGCGGCGATGGGCAGGACGAGGTCGCCGAGCTGGTTCTTGCGCTTGAGGCCGCCGCACTTGCCGAGGAAGAGCACGGCCTTGGGCATGATCGCGGACAGTAGGTCCATCATCGTCGCGGCGTTGGGGCTGCCCATGCCGAAGTTGATCATGGTGATGCCGTCGGCGGTGGCGCTGGGCATGGGCCGGTCGGTGCCGACGATCGGGGCGCCGGTCATGCGCGAGAAGTGGCCGAGGTAGCCGCCGAAATTGGTCAGGAGGACGTGTTCGCCGAACTGGTCCAGGGGCACGCCGGTGTAGCGGGGCAGCCAGTTCTCGACGATCTGTTCTTTTTCTTTCATCGCGGGGTTCTCCGTCGTTGTCGTTGTTATCCCGGCATTCTGGCATGCGGAGGAGGGACGATTGCTCCAATCCGTACCGTGCCGTCCGGCGGGCGGGACTGACTGCGGACGCCGTCGGGCATTGCGGGCTTTGGCGGAAGGCGGGCGGCGCCCCGGCAAGCTGTCGACTGCGTACCGGGAATGCCCGGACCCTGCCGAAGGTCATGGTTGGCAGCCTGTGCGGGGAGGTCTACGGTGGCGAAGTTTTCCCGGGGAGACTCGCCATGCACCGCTCTTTCGTGGTCGCGCTCGCCGCGACTGTCCTGACCGCGCCCGTCGCGGCGCCCGCGTCCGCCGCCGATGCGGCGTCCGCCAAGCCGGTCTCGCGCTTCGCGCAGGACCCGTACGCCAGCACCTATCGCCCGATCGGGGCGCCGGCGGTGCTGATCCGCGACGCCACCGTATTGACCGGCACCGGCACGCGCCTGGACGAGGCAGACGTGCTGATGCGCGACGGCCGCATCGTCGCCGTGGGTCGCGACCTGGATGCCCCCGCCGACGCGGTGCAGGTCGACGGCCGAGGCAAGTGGGTGACGCCGGGCCTGATCGACGTGCATTCGCACCTCGGCGTGTATCCCTCGCCGGGCGCCAGCGCCCATTCGGACGGCAACGAAGCCACCGCTCCGACGACGCCGAATGTGTGGGCCGAGCATTCGGTGTGGCCGCAGGATCCCGGGTTCGCCACGGCGCTGGCCGGCGGCGTGACCGCGATGCAGGTGCTGCCGGGTTCGGCGAACCTGATCGGCGGTCGCGGCGTGACCCTCAAGAACGTGCCGGCGACGACCTACCAGGCAATGAAGTTCCCGGGCGCGCCCTGGGGGCTGAAGATGGCCTGCGGCGAGAATCCCAAACGCGTCTACGGCCAGCGCGGCGGCCCGTCCACGCGCATGGGCAACGTGGCCGGCTACCGTGCCGCGTTCATCGACGCCAGCGAATACCTCAAGAAGAACAAGCCCAAGCCGGCCAGCAGTGCCAAGCGCCGCTGGTGGCAGAGCGGCACCGACGGCAAGGACAGCAGCAACGACAGCGGCGGCAAGCGCGACCTGAAGATGGACACGCTGGCCGGCGCGATCAATGGCGACATCCTGGTCCACATCCACTGCTACCGCGCGGACGAGATGACCACGATGATCGACCTGGCCAAGGAATTCGGCTTCAAGATCAGCGCCTTCCACCATGGCGTGGAGGCGTACAAGCTCGCCGACCGCCTGGGCCAGGAGAACATCTGCGGCGCGCTGTGGGCCGACTGGTGGGGCTTCAAGATGGAAGCCTTCGACGGCATCCAGGAAAACATCGCCCTGGTCGACCGCGTCCGCAACGGCTGCGCGATCGTGCATTCCGATTCGGACGAAGGCATCCAGCGCCTGAACCAGGAAGCGGCGAAGGTGATGGCGAACGCGCAGCGCGTGGGCATCGACATCCCGCCCGAGCGCGCGGTGCGCTGGATCACCGCTAATCCGGCGAAATCGATGGGCATCCTCGACCAGACCGGCACCCTGGAAGCCGGCAAGATGGCCGACGTGGTGCTGTGGAACGGCAATCCGTTCAGCGTCTACGCCAAGGCCGAGCAGGTCTATGTCGACGGCGCGCGCCTGTACGACCGCAACGATCCCTCGCGCCAGCCGGTGTCCGATTTCATGCTCGGCCAGGGCATCGAAGGAGGTGTGAAGTGAATTGCACGAACAATCGCACGAACAATCACGCCATGAAGCATTCCCGCCACCGTGTCCGTCTCGCCGCGCTCGCCGCCGCGCTGGCCCTGCTCACGGGCAACGCCTTCGCCCAGAACGTGCTGATCCGCAACGCCACCGTGCACACCGCCGGTGCGCAGGGCACGCTGAAGAACACCGACGTGCTGGTCCGGGACGGCAGCATCGCCGCAATCGGCACCGGCCTGCCGGCCGGCAGCGCCACCGTGGTCGATGCCGGCGGCAAGCCGCTGACGCCGGCGATGTTCGGCGGCGTCAGCGCGATCGGCCTGGACGAAGTCTCGTCCGAAGACCCGACCAACGACCAGTCGCTGGCGCTGGGCCAGGGCAAGCAGATGGTGGTCCGCCCCGAGTTCGACGTCACCCTGGCCTACAACCCGGCCTCGGTGCTGGTACCGATCGCCCGCGTCGAAGGCATCGGCTTCACCCTGCTCGGCGCGGACACCGCCAATGGCGGCTCGATCATCGCCGGCCAGGGCGCGGTGGTCCGCCTGGACGGCAGCGCCGACCCGGCCGGGCCGAAGCTGCTGTTCATCCAGCTGGGCAGCGACGGCGCCGGCCTCAGCGGCGGCACCCGCGCCAGCCAGTGGATGCTGCTCGACCAGTTCATCGACGAAGTGCGCGGACGCATCCCGACCAACGCGCCGATGGCCATGCTGACGCCGGCCGGTCGCGCCACGCTGGCGCGCTTCATCGACGGCGGTGGCCGGGTGATGGTGGGCGTGCATCGCGCCGCCGACATCCGCCAGCTGCTGCGCTGGTCGCAGCGCCACAACGTGCGCATCGCGATCCAGGGCGGCGACGAAGCCTGGAAGCTCGCACCGCAGCTCGCGGCCGCGAAGGTGCCGGTGTTCCTCGATCCGCTGTCGAACCTGCCGCGCAGCTTCGACCAGCTCGGCGCCACGCTGGAGAACGCCGCGCGCCTGCGCAACGCGGGCGTGCAGGTCGCGTTCTCGCAGTCGGACAAGGCCTCGCACAACGCGCGCAAGATCCGCCAGCTGGCCGGGAACGCCGTGGCCAACGGCCTGAGCTGGGAAGACGGCCTGGCCGGGCTGACCCGCGTCCCGGCGGAAACGCTGGGCGTGGGCGACCGGATCGGCACGATCGCGGTCGGCAAGCGCGCCGACCTGGTGCTGTGGACCGGCGATCCGCTGGACGTGAGCAGCACCGCGCGACAGGTGTGGTTCGACGGCCGCGCGATCCCGATGCGCAGCCGCCAGACCGAACTGCGCGACCGCTACCTGCGTGCCGCCGGCACGCTGCCGAGGGCTTATCCGGCCGGCACGGAGTAGGCGAGCGGGCGCCGCTGGACAGCGGTAAGCTGGTGCGATGACACGCATCCGCTTGCCGTTCGCGGCGCTTTCCTTCGCGATCCTCTGCGGCGGCCTCGCCACGAGCGCCGCCGCATCCATCGGCTACGGGCTGCAGCCGCCGGGCAGTTTCCATGCGGGTGAAGTCGTCGCCCGGTCCGGCGAGCGCTGGCTCGCCCTGCGCGAACGGGGCCGCCATGCGGAGCTGGTCTCCGTCCGGGTCGCCGTCAAGCGTGTCCACGATCCCCTTGTCGATGCCGATGACCAGGCCACCGGCGAAGCGGTCTCGGCGATCCGCATGGACGACGCGACCATGCTGTTGCGCGGCGCTGGCCTGCGCGCTGGCACTGTGAACCGCGCCAGCATCGTCGAACCTCCCTCGGAACACGGCCTACCCGCGCACCGCTTGTCACTCGCAACACGCGAGTACCGCATCGCGACGCGCTGCGTCATCGAGGATCGCAATGCCACCGCAGCGCCCGATGGACCGGCGGCCTACACCTGCAGCATCGACCTGATCGAAGGCGAACGCCGGCAGACCCTGATGTCGCTCGGCGCCTCGCGGGAGAGTCCCGGCGCACGCCTGTTCTTCGTCAGCGAGGCCGCGCCGCGTCTGATCTTCGCCGGCGACCTCGACCGCGACGGCCGCCTCGACTTGATCCTCGACACCACCGACCACTACAACCTCAACCGGCCGACGCTCTTCCTGTCCAGCGCCGCCGGCAAGGGCGAACTGCTGCACGCCGTCGCCACGCATGCAGCCACCGGGTGCTGATTCAGCCAGCGCCTCCCGCTTCCTCTTCCAGCTTCCTCTTCCCGCCTCGCCATCCCATGCACGCAGACAAGCCCACAGACACGCCGACAGAACAGACCAACCGCTGGTACTTCGATTTCATCTCGCCCTTCGCCTACCTGCAGTGGCCGAAGGTGCGCGCGCTGATGGCCGAGCACGCCATCGTACCGGTGCCGATCCTGCTCGCCGCCGTGCTCGACGCACGCGGACAGAAGGGTCCCGCCGAAATCCCGAGCAAGCGCGAATTCACCTATCGCCACGCGCTGTTCCAGGCGCGCGAAGCCGGCGTGCCGCTGCGCTTCCCGCCGACCCATCCCTTCAACCCGCTGCCCGCGTTGCGCTTGTGCATTGCAGCAGGCGCCAGCCCCGCATCGATCGATGCGCTCTTCGACTGGATCTGGGTGCAGGGCCGCGCCGCGGACAGCACGCAGGCGCTGGAACCCGTGCGCGAATCGCTGGGATTGCCGCCCGGCGTGGCCGACAGCGCCGAGGTGAAGGCGATGTTGCGCACCTGCACCGAAGTCGCGCTGACCGAGGACGTGTTCGGCGTGCCAACGCTCGCACTTGGCAAACGCCTGTTCTGGGGGAATGATGCGCATGCGTTCGCGGTTGCGGTCCTGCGCGACCCGGCCCTGTGGGACGAGGCCGAGATGCGCCGGGTCGCCGATTTGCCCGTCGGTGTGCAGCGCGCCTGAACAGGGGCTGGCCGTTCCATGCCGAAGGTGACGTACGACGGAGTACGGTAGCTGCTACCATCGCGCCCCCTTACGGAACCCGCCATCATGCGTATAGGTCTGGTGATCGATTCGGTCTGCGATCTTCCCAGGAGCTATATCGAACGGAATCACATCGAGATACTTCCCATCACCGTCCAGATCGGCGACGCGATCCGCGCCGATCACCGCGACGAGAAACAGACGCTGGATTTCCTGCATTCGCACGTCGCCGAGCGCGGCGCCGAAGCGGAAACCATGCCGTTCAGCGTGCAGGACATCCACGACCTGTTCCTGAAGAAACTGGTCCTCGACTACGACCACGTGTTCTGCCTGACGGTCACCAAGAGCCGCAGCCAGGTCTACGAGAACGCGATGCAGGCCAGCTACGCGATCCTCAACGACTACAAGCCGATCCGCGCCGCTGCGGGAATCACCACGCCGTTCGCGCTGCGCGTGATGGACACGCAGAACCTGTTCGCCGCGCAGGGCGTGACCGCAGTGGAAGCGGTCCGCATGATCCAGGCCGGCGAGGGCGTCGCCAAGATCCGCGCCAGGCTCGACAACCTCGCGATCAACACCCACGGCTACATGGTCCCGCGCGACCTGATGTACCTGCGCACGCAGACGCGCCTGCGCGGCGACAAGAGCGTCAGCCTGTTCAGCGCCACGCTGGGCTCGGCGCTCGACATCAAGCCGGTGCTGTACTGCAACCGCGGCGACACCAAGCCGGTCGCGAAGATCCGCACCTTCGAGGCCGCCTGCCGCCGCCTCTTCGACCATGCCAGCGAACGCGTGCGCATCGGCCTGATGACCAAGACGATGTGCCTGAGCTTCGGCGGCGAACTCGAGGAAATGCGCCTGCTGCCCGGCTACCAGTCGCTCATCGACACCTGCCGCGAGCATGGCGTCGAAGTGTTCGAGAGCGTGATGAGCCTCACCGGCATGATCAAGGTCGGCAAGGGCTCACTGGCGATGGGCTTCGCCTCCGACCCGCACGACTTCAAGGACTGATTCGGGGGCTGATCGAGGGGCTGATCCAAGGATCGGACGACGGCGGCGCTGCTTCGCGCAGCAGCGTCAGCCGCCCATGACGCCGGCCACGGCGAAGATCGGCATGTACAGGCCGAAGACGACCAGCGGTACCAGCAACACCGACAGGATCATGCCAATTAGGGCAACCAGGGCACGGCGATCCGCGCGTCCCGATGCGGGCCGGGCCAGCCACCATGCCGGCAGGATCGCCACGGGAAGGGCAAACAAGAACCATCGCCCCGCGAGCAGCATGCGCGTGAGCCATGGCAGCTCGGCGCCGAAATCGCGATAGATCGCTTCGAATCCCGGTGCTGCGACGTTCACGGCGACCGCCGCGACAAGACAGCAGAACATTCCGATCACGAGCATCACGTACTGTCGGGTCATGGATGCCTCATGACGCGTTCGCGCCGATCCCGGTGAAGCACCATCATCGCACCCAACCGGGATTTCAGTGATGCAATACGACGACACCCGCCTTGCGGCGGGTGTCGTGCGTGTTGCGCGGGATGCTGGCGGATCAGGCTTTCGCCGACTCCGACTTGTCGCCGAAGCGACGCATCATCCAGACCTGCTGGATCATGCCCAGCGCACCGTTGGTCACCCAGTACAGCACCAGGCCCGCCGGGAAGAAGGCGAACATCACGCCGAAGATCAGCGGCATGAACTGGAACATGCGCTGCTGGATCGGATCCACGCCGACCATCGGCGTCAGCTTCTGCGTGTACCACATCACCGCCATGTTGAGGATCGGCAGGATGAAGAACGGATCGCGCGCGGTGAGATCCTGGATCCACAGCATCCACGGCGCCTGGCGCAGCTCGACCGATTCGATCAGCACCCAGTACAGCGCCAGGAACACCGGCATCTGGATCAGGATCGGCAGGCAGCCGCCGGCCGGATTGATCTTTTCCTTCTTGTACAGCTCCAGCATCGCGGTCTGGAACTTCTGCTTGTCGTCGCCGTAGCGTTCCTTCAGCTGCTGGATGCGCGGCTGGAACTTGCGCATCTTCGCCATCGACTTGTACTGCGCGGCCGACAGCGGATACAGCGCGAGCTTGATCAGCAGCACGAGCAGCACGATCGCCCAGCCCCAGTTGTGCGTGACCTTGTGCAGCTGCGCGAGCAGCCAGTGGATCGGCTCGGCGAGCACGGTGAAGATGCCGTAGTCGAGCGTACGCTCGAAGCCCGGCGCCTGCTGTTCCAGCTGTTCCGGCAGCTTCGGACCGATCCACAGCTTGGCCTCGGTGCTGGCCTGGGTGTTCGGCGCGACCGTGAACTGCGGGCCGGTGGCGCTGATGCCGAACAGCGACTGTGCGGTGTCCGCGCTCAGCGCGTAGTTCGCCTTCTGGTCGGCCTGCGGGATCCAGCCGGTGAAGAAGTAGTGTTGCAGCAGCGCGATCCAGCCGCCCTCGACGTTCGTGCCCTTCTCGATCGGATCGACCTTGTCGCCATCCATGAAGTCGTCGTACGGACGCTTCTGGTACTTCTCCTCGGGCGTGTACCAGGCGCCGCCGCTGAACGCGAAGGTCTCCGGGTTGAACATGCTGCGGTGATAGTCGTGCGGCACACGCGACAGGTAGCGATAGACGTGGCCGGTCCACGGCGTGGTGCCGCGGTTGACGATCTCGTCGCGGACCTTCAGCGCGTACTGGCCGCGGGTCAGGGTGTAGGTGCGGCGGATGGTCACGCCGCCCGCGCCGTTCCACACGAAACGCGCGCTGACGTCCTTGGCGCCATCGGCGAGCGCGAGCGTGGTCGCGCTGTCCTCGGGCACGAAGCCACCGTTGTGGTTCGGCGCGCCCTGGGCACTGACCCAGCCACTCTGCGCGACGTAGAAATTCTTCGGCTCCTCGTCGAACAGGCGCACAAGCGGCGCATCCTCGGCGCGGCTGGTGCGGTAGTTCAGCAGTTCCGCACGACGCACGCTGGCGCCGTCGACGACGAGGCGCAGCACATCGTTGCTCAGGGTGATGCGCACCTGCGGCTGCGTGCCGGCGACGGCCGCCGGCATCGCGGGCGACTGGCCCGGTGCGGCAGGCACGGCTGCGGTCGGCACCGGCGCGGCGGTCGGGACGGGCATGCCCTGCGGCTGCACGACCGCGGGCGCGGCGACCACGGGCTGCGGCTGCTTCTCCTCGGTCCATTTCATCCACAGGATGGTCGCGACCATCAGCCAGGCGAGGATCAGGAAAGTACGCAATTGGGTCATGGCACGGCCGGAGTCGTCGCACCGCCGGAGGGCGATGCTGGGGGTGAGGAAGGGGAAGCGGGCGGCATTGTGCCGTCCGGTATCGATGGGGGCAACGCGACCCGGCGCAAGGCATGCCGGAAGGCACTGGTGATCTCGGCGCCGGTGGCGCGCGCGGCACCGGACCGGGCGACGACGACGAAATCGCCGCCGGGCAGGGCGTGGCGTTCGCGGCGGAAATGATCGCGCAGGACGCGCTTGATGCGGTTGCGGACCACGGCGCGCTTGTCGACCTTGCGCGAGACGGCGAGGCCCAGGCGGGCAGGGTGGTCGGCAGGGAGGTGGTGCAGGGCGAACAGGGCGTTCGCGGCGGCGCGGCGGCCGCGGGTGAACACGGCGTCGAATTCCGGACGCGCGCGTACCCGCGCGGAGCGCGGGTATCGGGCGGTGACGCCTGGTGACTTGCCGGCAGTCATGCCGGTGGGATCGTCGTTGCCGGGGCGCATCGTCTGCACGTCACGCCCGGGATCCGGTCAGCGGACCGGATGCGGCAGATCGACGATCAGGCGCAGAGGCGCTTGCGGCCCTTCGCGCGACGACGGGACAGGACCTTGCGGCCGTCGGCGGTCTTCATGCGGGCACGGAAGCCGTGGTCGCGCTTGCGCTTGAGGTTGCTGGGTTGGTAGGTGCGCTTGGTGGCCATGATCGGGCTCGAAAGTGCTTGAAAAAGGTGAGGTGGTAGCCCGATGGGCGCGCAGCACGCGCAGCCTGGGCCGCAAGAACCGGCAATTATGGGGGTCCCGGGGCGGCCGGGTCAAATGGTTGTGTCACAGCGGATGAGATGGTGATGCGGCAGGCCCCCTCGGGATGGTAGTCTGGCCGACTTACCCACCGGTTACCCACAGCCCTGCGCACGGGTGCCGCGTCACGACGACGGCCCCGAGGCCACGCGGACGCGGACATCGCGCGTTCCGGGCGGGGACGACCCGTTCCCGCGATTGGCCCAGGCCGACCGCCCCACACCTAGCTGCGACCCGCGAATCACCGATGGATGCCTGGCCCCGCTGTCTCGAACGCCTCGAAGCCGAACTGCCGCTCGAGGAAGTCCAGACCTGGTTGAAACCCCTGCAGGCGCGCCAGCGCGACGACGGGATGGTGCTCTACGCCCCGAACGCCTTCGTCCGCGACGCCGTGCAGGAACGCTACCTGCCCCGCATCAGCGAGCTGATGGACTATTTCGCGGGCAGCGCCACGGTGACGCTGGAAGTCGGCTCCGCGCCGCGCCAGGCGCCGGCGCCGCCGACCCCCACCCAGCTGCACGCCGCCCAGCGCGTGCAGTCCGGCGAGACGGGGGCGTCCTTCGCCGGCAACCTCGACAACCACTACACCTTCGACAACTTCGTCGAGGGCCGCAGCAACCAGCTCGGCCGCGCCGCCGCCTGGCAGGCCGCGCAGAAGCCCGGCGACCGCGCCCACAACCCGCTGCTGCTGTACGGGGGCACCGGCCTGGGCAAGACCCATCTGATGTTCGCCGCCGGCAACGAGATGCGCCGGCAGAATCCGGGCATGCGCGTGATGTACCTGCGCAGCGAGCAGTTCTTCAGCGCGATGATGAAGGCGCTGCAGGACAAGACCATGGACGCGTTCAAGCGCCAGTTCCACCAGGTGGACGCGCTGCTGATCGACGACATCCAGTTCTTCGCCGGCAAGGACCGCACCCAGGAAGAGTTCTTCCACACCTTCAACGCGCTGTTCGACAGCCGCCAGCAGATCATCCTGACCTGCGACCGCTATCCGCGAGAGGTGGAAGGCCTGGAACCGCGCCTGAAATCGCGCCTGGCCTGGGGCCTGTCGGTGGCCATCGAGCCGCCGGACTTCGAGACCCGCGCCCAGATCGTGCTGAGCAAGGCCCGCGAACGCGGCGTGGTGCTGCCCGAGGACGTGGCCTACCTGCTCGCCAAGAAGATGCGCAGCAACGTGCGCGACCTCGAGGGCGCGCTGAACACCCTGGCCGCCCGGGCCAACTTCACCGGCAAGGCGATCACGCCCGAGTTCGCCCAGGAAACCCTGCGCGACCTGCTGCGCGCCCAGCAGCAGGCGATCGGCATCGCCAACATCCAGAAGGCCGTGGCCGACTACTACGGCCTGCAGATCAAGGACCTGCTGTCCAAGCGCCGCACGCGCTCGCTGGCGCGTCCGCGCCAGGTGGCGATGGCGCTGGCCAAGGAGCTGACCGAACACAGCCTGCCCGAGATCGGCGACGCCTTTGCCGGGCGCGACCACACCACGGTGCTGCATGCCTGCCGGCAGATCCGCACGCTCACCGAGAGCGACGGCAAGCTGCGCGAGGACTGGGACAAGCTGATCCGCAAGCTGAGCGAGTGAAGACAGCGCCCAAGGTGTTGTCGCGACAGGCGAAAAGTGTGGATATCCACACCCGCATTTCGTAAGTTGCGCAAGGCGTGGAGACAACTTGTGGATAAAAACGAGGCCGCCGGAGCGGCACCCGCTTATCCACAGACCATCCCCACGACGCGACCCAGGTTATACAGACGTTCGGATGCATCGAAAAACGTGCGAAAACAGCGACTTGAATGCGTTTCCCACCGTTTTTCGCGCTACCATCACCACCATCTTTTAAGATTTTCCATCTTTTAGAAGCATGAAGCGGCGCAAGGCCGCCGACTCACGAGGGGAACCCAATCCGATGCGTTTCAGTCTTCAACGCGAAGTGCTCCTGAAGCCGCTGGCGCAGGTGGTGAATGTCGTCGAACGCCGACAGACGCTCCCGGTGCTGGCCAACCTGCTGGCCCGGGTCGAGGGCGACCTGCTCTCGCTCACCGGCACCGACCTCGAAGTCGAGATGGTCGCGCGCACCAGGGTCGAGGACGCCGAACCGGGCGAAACCACGATCCCTGCGCGCAAGCTGTTCGAGATCGTGCGCGCGCTGCCCGACGGCAGCCGGGTCACGATCAGCCAGTCCGGCGACAAGATCACGGTGCAGGCAGGGCGCAGCCGGTTCACGCTGGCGAGTCTGCCAGCGAATGACTTCCCCGCACTGGATGAAGTCGACGCGACCGAACGGGTCAAAGTCGCCGAAGCCGGCCTGAAGGAGCTGATCGAGCGCACCGCGTTCGCGATGGCCCAGCAGGATGTGCGCTACTACCTCAATGGCTTGCTGTTCGATCTTCGCGACAAGGCGCTGCGCTGCGTCGCTACCGACGGCCATCGTCTTGCGCTGTGCGAAGCGGTGCTCGAAGAAGCCGTGCAGACCAAGCGCCAGATCATCGTGCCGCGCAAGGGTGTGCTCGAACTGCAGCGCCTGCTCGAAGGCGGCGACCGCGAACTCGAGCTGGAAATGGGCCGCAGCCATATCCGCGTTAAGCGCGATGACGTGACCTTCACCAGCAAGCTGATCGACGGTCGTTTCCCGGATTACGAAGCGGTGATTCCGATCGGCGCCGACCGCGAAGTGCGGATCGATCGCGAAGCCCTTCGTGCTTCGCTGCAGCGTGCGGCGATTCTCTCGAACGAGAAGTACCGCGGCGTTCGCATCGAAGTATCGCCCGGCCAGATCAGGATCAACGCGCACAACCCGGAACAGGAAGAAGCGCAGGAAGAAGTCGAGGCGGACACCAAGGTCGACAGTCTGGTCATCGGCTTCAACGTGAATTACCTGCTCGATGCCCTGTCCGCGCTGCGCGAAGAGCAGATCATCCTGCAGCTTCGCGACGCCAACTCTTCTGCCCTGGTCCGTGAGTCCAGCAGCGACAAGTGTCGTCACGTGGTCATGCCGCTGCGTCTCTGATCGATCGGGCTTGTTCCACGTGGAACACATCAAGGATTCAATGGGTCGCCCGGGCATCCCCGGGCGATTTCATTTGCGCGAGCGCGTCCGGTCGCGAGGTCCCGTCGCATGTACGTGACGCGCCTGCGGGTCGCCTCTGTCCGGCGTGTCGAGGCCGCCGAACTGCTGCCGTCGCCCGGGATCAACCTCATCACCGGCGACAACGGCGCCGGCAAAACCAGCCTGCTCGAAGCCCTGCATCTGCTGGCATATGGCCGCAGTTTCCGGGGCAGGGTCCGCGATGGTCTGATCCGGACCGGGGAGGAAGCCGTGGAAGTCTTCGCCGAATGGCAGGAGCAGGCGCCGCCCCGGACCCGCAAGGCGGGGCTTCGCCATCTGGGCCAGCGTTGGGAAGGCAGGCTCGACGGGGTAGCGGTGTCCCAGCTCGGCGAACTCTGCGCCGCGCTGGCCGTCGTGACCTTCGAGCCCGGTAGCCATGCGCTCGTGACCGGTGGAGGTGAACCCCGACGGCGTCTGATCGACTGGGGCTTGTTCCACGTGGAACAAGCCGAAGGCGGGCAGGAGTTCCTGCGCCTCTGGCGCCGTTACGCGCGGGCCCTGAAACAGCGCAACCAGCTGCTGAAGGCGCGGGTCCGCGACGGCCAGCTCGATGCCTGGGATCATGAGCTCGCCGAGGCTGGCGAACTGCTCACGCGTTACCGCCAGCGCTACGTTGAGCAGCTGGAACCCGAACTCCAGGCGGTTGCCGATGAGTTGATCCCGTCATTGGGCCGGCCGGTGCTCGGTTTCCATCCCGGCTGGTCTCGCGACCAGTTGTCGCTGGCCGACGCGCTGCTGGTCGCACGGGATCGCGACCTGACCTATGGCTACACCTCGGTGGGTCCCCATCGGGCCGACTGGCGCATCGATTACCCGGCGCTGCCCGGACGGGAAGCGCTGTCGCGAGGGCAGGCGAAGCTGACCGCGCTCTCGATTCTCCTTGCCCAGGCCGCGCACCATGCGCAAGCCGCCGGCGAATGGCCGGTCGTGGCCCTGGATGACCTGGCCTCGGAGCTGGACCGGAACCATCAGGGCAGGGTGCTGCAGCGCCTGGTGTCCTCGGGCGCGCAGGTCTTCATCACCGGCACCGAAGCGCCGTCGGCGCTGTCTGGCATGGAGATCGATCCGCGCGTGTTCCACGTGGAACGTGGCGTGGTCCTGCCCCGGGATATCGCCTGAATACCGATCGGCGAATGGCCGCGTCCAACCCGGTGGTCCGGCGCGGGCAGGGACGCACTGTTATACTTTTCGATCGAATTCCCAACGCGACCCAGCTGCCGCCTGCGCCATGCGCAAGCCGGCCCGGTCCGGTCGCACCAGCACCAGAACGAAGCGAATGACCGACGAAACCCAGCCGTCCTCCGGTGCCAACAACACCTACGATTCCAGCAAGATCACCGTCCTGCGCGGTCTCGAGGCCGTCCGCAAGCGCCCGGGCATGTACATTGGCGACGTGCACGACGGCACCGGCCTGCACCACATGGTGTTCGAGGTGGTCGACAACTCGGTGGACGAGGCCCTGGCCGGTCACGCGGACGACATCATCGTCACCCTGCACGAGGACGGTTCCTGCTCGGTGTCGGACAACGGCCGCGGCATCCCGGTCGACATCCACAAGGAGGAGGGCGTTTCCGCTGCGGAAGTGATCCTCACCGTGCTGCACGCAGGCGGCAAGTTCGACGACAACAGCTACAAGGTCTCCGGCGGCCTGCACGGCGTGGGCGTGTCGGTGGTGAACGCGCTGTCCGAGAAGCTCTGGCTGGAGATCTGGCGCGACGGTTACCACTACGAGCAGGAATACGCCCTCGGCGAGCCGCAGTACCCGCTGAAGCAGCTCGAACCGTCGACGAAGCGCGGCACCAGCCTGCGCTTCCTGCCGTCGGCGGAGATCTTCACCGACGTGGTCTTCCACTACGACATCCTCGCCAAGCGCCTGCGCGAACTGTCGTTCCTCAATTCCGGGGTGAAGATCACCCTGCAGGACCTGCGTCCCGACGAGCGCGGCGAGACCCGCAAGGACGTCTTCCAGTACGAAGGCGGCATCCGGTCCTTCGTGGAACACCTCGCCCAGCTCAAGACGCCGCTGCACCAGAACGTGATCTCGGTGAGCGGCGAGCAGAACGGCATCACCGTGGACGTCGCCCTGCAGTGGACCGACGCCTACCAGGAAACGATGTTCTGCTTCACCAACAACATCCCGCAGAAGGACGGCGGCACGCACCTCGCGGGTTTCCGCGCCGCGCTGACCCGCACGCTGAGCAACTACATCGAGCAGAGCGGCATCGGCAAGCAGGCCAAGATCGCCTTCTCCGGCGACGACATGCGCGAAGGCCTGATCGCGGTGCTGTCGGTGAAGGTGCCCGACCCAAGCTTTTCCTCGCAGACCAAGGAGAAACTGGTCAGTTCGGAGGTGAAGCCGGTCGTTGAAAGCACGTTCGGTGCGCGTTTGGAGGAGTTCCTCCAGGAACACCCCGCCGAGGCCCGTGCGATCTGCGAAAAGGTGGTCGACGCTGCCCGTGCCCGCGAGGCCGCGCGCAAGGCCCGCGAGCTGACCCGCCGCAAGGGCGCGCTCGACATCGCCGGCCTGCCCGGCAAGCTGGCCGACTGCCAGGAAAAGGATCCGGCGCTGTCCGAACTGTTCATCGTCGAGGGCGACTCGGCGGGCGGCTCGGCCAAGCAGGGCCGCAACCGCAAGAACCAGGCGGTGCTGCCGCTGCGCGGCAAGATCCTCAACGTGGAGCGTGCGCGGTTCGACCGCATGCTGTCGTCCGCCGAAGTCGGCACGCTGATCACCGCGCTCGGCACCGGCATCGGCAAGGACGAATACAACCCGGACAAGCTGCGCTACCACCGCATCATCATCATGACCGACGCCGACGTCGACGGCTCGCACATCCGCACGCTGCTGCTGACGTTCTTCTACCGGCAGATGCCCGAGCTGATCGAGCGCGGCCACATCTACATCGGCCTGCCGCCGCTGTACAAGATCAAGCAGGGCAGGAACGAGCTGTACCTCAAGGACGACGCAGCGCTGGACCAGTACCTGGCCAACAACGCCGTGGAAAACGCCTCGCTGGTGCCCGCCGACGGCGAGCCCGCGATCGAAGGCGCGAACCTCGAACGCCTGCTGCTGGCCTACGCAGGTGCGCGCGATGCGATCGCGCGCAACGCCTATCGTTACGACGCATCCCTGCTCGAAGCGCTGATCGACTTCACGCCCCTGGATGCCGCGTCGCTGGCACGCCTGGTCGATGATCGCAGCGAACTCGACGCGCTCGAAGCGCGCCTCAACCGCACCGGCCTGGGTCGTCCGCGTTTCCGCGTTTCGGTCCAGGCGGCCGGCGAACACCAGGCAGCCGCGCTGCTGGTCACGCGCACGCACATGGGCGAATCGCAGGTGCAGGTGCTGGCCTTGTCCAGCTTCGAACACGGCGAACTGCGCCCGCTGCGCGATGCGGCGGCACTGCTGCACGGTCTGCTGCGCGACGGCGCGAAGATCGTGCGCGGCAATCGCGAGGAACCGGTATCGAGCTTCGCCCAGGCGCACGGCTGGCTGCTGGAGGAGGCGAAGAAGGGTCGCCAGATCCAGCGCTTCAAGGGCCTCGGCGAAATGAATCCGGAACAGCTGTGGGAAACCACCGTGAATCCCGACACGCGCCGCCTGCTGCAGGTCCGCATCGAGGACGCGGTCGCCGCCGACCAGATCTTCTCCACGCTGATGGGCGACGTGGTGGAGCCACGACGCGAATTCATCGAAGACAACGCGCTGAAGGTCGCCAACCTCGACGTCTGATCCACGCGGCGAGGCTCGCCGGGAAGCCCTGCGCATGCGCGACTGCGCGCAGGGCTTTTCCATACGGATGCGAATGTCGAGAAATCCCGCAATCTCGCGAATTCCAGCGGAAACCGGACATGCAGGACGCGGTTTCCCGAGGCGCATCACGGAACGATGCCGGGACTCGCAAAAAACGTCGAGATCCCTTTCCCGAGTGTGGCGGGCTGCGCATAATCGGCGGCCGTCAAGCGAAAAAGGTCATGGTCTTGACGAAACTTTAATGCCCGACCGACTACAACATGTCCCCCCACTGCGCCGAGCCGTACCGCATGTCCTCCAGCAACACGACGCTTTTCCTGCGCGCGTTCGCGGCGGTCGCGACCTGCGCCCGGGAACGCCCCGACCCCGATGTGCGATGCCGCGCGTTGACGCGCGGGCAGCAGCGAAGGATGTGGTTCGATCGCTGCACCGCCTGACCCGTCCGCCCTTGCCATCGAAGTACGAAACACATTGCGGCGACCCCGCATCCACAGCGACGCCCACCACGTTCCCGCTCACGAGTTCCCGGAACAGAGAAATTCAATGACCGCTCCTTCCCGCCCGCAGATCAAATCCTCCGTACTCGCATTCGCCATTGCGTCGATGCTCGCTTGCGGTTTCATCGGCAATGCCCATGCCCAGGACAGCGACGACGGCGACAAGAAGGAAGAGGGTAGCCGCGTCTCCAGTCCTGTGATGGAGCGCATCGAGCGGGCCAAGCAGCGCCGTGCCAAGGCGCAGGGTGGCGAGCAGCAGGCATCGTCGTCGGGCGGCGCGACGGCATCCAGCGCCGCCCCGCTGTACCCGCTGGCCACCCGCGTCGCCCCGTCGCAGAAGGTGAGCGCCAAGGAAAGCAAGGCCGCCAAGGACGTGCAGGCCGATTACGAAGCCAACAAGTACGATGGCGTGTTCGCCAAGGTCGACGCCTTCGCCGCTTCGGGTTCGACCAACGCCTACCTGCTGGCCTATCTCTACCAGCTCGCCGCCGTCGCCGCGAACAATGCCGGCGACCAGCAGAAGAGCGCCGACTATTTCCGCAAGGCGGTGGACGCGAACGGTCTCGACAACAACGGCCACTACCAGGCGATGTACAACCTCGCCATCCAGCTGAACCAGCTGGACCAGTCGGCCGAAGCCCTGACCGTGGTCGACCGCTTCCTCGCCGAAACCAAGACGGACAAGACCGATCCGCTGGCGCTCAAGGCGATCATCCTGGGCAACCTCGACCGTCCGGCGGAAGGCGCCGCGCTGTTCGAGAAGGTCCTCGCCGCGAAGCCCGGCGACCGTCCGACCCTGATGAATGCCGTCGCGCTGTACCAGCAGGCCGACAACTTCGACAAGGCCAATGCCCTGCTCGAGGATGCCCGCAAGAAGGGCATGCTGACCGAGGGGTCGGAATACCGCACCCTGTTCGTCGGCTACATCAACGCGAACAAGTACGCGCAGGCACGCGAAGTACTGGAAGAAGGCGTGAACAAGGGCGCGATCAAGCCCTCGCAGCAGCTCGCCAACGACTACTCGATTCTCGCCCAGCATTACTACATCGACGCCAACAAGATCCCCGAGGCGATCGATTTCTATACCCGTGCGATGAAGGTCTCGACCGACGGCGAAGCCGCGCTGAACCTCGCCCGCGTGCTCCGCAACGAGTCCCGGATCGCCGAAGCGAAGGCCGCTGCCAAGGAGGCGCTGGCCAAGGGTGTGAAGAAGCCAAAGGATGCCAACGCGATCCTGGCCCTGCCCGGCGGAAAGTGAGAAGACGGGCGGTTTCAGGGGTCCGGGGGTGTTGGTAACTCCCGGCCCGATTGTATAAGCTTACAGATTCCCGCGACCGGGGCCGATGTTTGAAACCAGTCGCGGTTCGACCATTCCGGGGTGCTGTGGTTCAGGGGGCGGGTTCGTGTTCCGGCAGAGGACACGGGCGCGGATCCGGACAGGTACCACGAGTCCGCTAAATCGAGCCTGCTGCGCATGACCCAAGACTTGCCGACCTCCGACAAGCATGACCGCGACGAATCCGGCCTGAACTGGCCGCGAGTCGCCGCTATCAGCTTCGCCATCGCACTGCACATCGCGGCACTCATGCTGTTGCTCGTGCCGGTCACCCCTCCGGGCGCCGAGCAGGAAGAAGAGCAGAACACCAGCGTCGTCATCATCGAGCCGCCGCCGCCGCCGCCGCCGCCGCCGCCGCCGCCGGAAGAGCCGCCGAAGGAAATCAAGCTGACCCCGCAGGAAACCCCGCGGCCCGTCGTGCAACCGCCGCCGGATGAACCGCCGGTAGTGTTCGAGGAAGCCTCGGAAGTCGACACCCCGGCCCCGCCGCCGGCCCCGCC